>JBBIUE010000090.1:0-18613 GCA_037440405.1 Pirellula sp.
CCAACAGCCCATTCCGCTGATCTGCGACGCGGCCGAACATTACAGGTGATGACGAGAACTGGAATGCTGCGGTTCCTGAATTTTTGTGCCCACTGGTTTTTTATGCAATCGACGGATGATCTCCCATCTGCCAAAATCGAAGGGGAAGGCAGTCAAGACGAATTCGACTGGGCTAGGAGCCCCGTTGGCTGTTCGAAAGAATCAAAGATTTAACACATGCGCATCGTTGGAATTGCTGGCGGAATTGCCAGTGGTAAAAGCAAAGTCGCCGAATTGCTTGCCAAACGAGGCGCGATTGTCATCAACGCCGATCGAATCGGGCACGCCTTGCTGGATGAAGAAGCAATTCGCGAACGGATTCAAACGAGTTTCGGAAACCAAATCATCGACGCTCGCGGCAAAATCGACCGCGAGACCCTCGGGAAGTTGGTGTTCGGGAACGACGCGAACGCTGCTGAGCATCTTAAAGCGTTGGAAGCCATTCTCCATCCTGCCATTCGTCAGGAAGCCAAACGGCGAATCGAAGTGGCCCGAAAGGCGGGGGCTGAGATGGTGGTTTTGGATGCCCCACTCCTATTCGAAGCTGGTTGGGACGTTGAATGCGATGATGTCGTCTTCGTCGATACGCCCGATGACATTCGCTTGGAGAGAGCAACGCATCGCGGCTGGACGCGAGACGAACTACGGCGTCGAGAAGATGCTCAGATGCCGATTTCCGAAAAGCGAGCGAGATCGACAATTGTTGTTTCGAACGGTGGATCGTTGGAAGAACTGGAACGCCACGTCGATCAAATCTGGTCAAAGGCTTTGCATCGACCGCTCGGCCACTAACTTATGGATGTGTCCTGCCGCTGGCTCGAATCGGCAGCTTCGTCGTTTCAATCGAAGAGCTTGGAACGGGCGGCAATGCTCGCGGAGACGGATTCACGAGAGTAATACATCTAGTCAGTAGAGAGTGGCTGAAGTAATCTCTACTAACTTCGAAACCGATTTGCGGCTTCGACTTCAATCGTTACGCGCAGGGCGAGCAATGATGTTGCGTTTAATGTTCGGTACTTTAATCATGGGACTTGCCATGGGAAATCTGTTTGGCCAATCGACCTATCGACTGCCGCCGCCGGAGGTTGTGGAGATCATCGACGCGAAGCCAGAACCCAGTCTCAGCCTGAGTCCTGATGGCGAGTGGCTTCTGCTGCTTGAACGGGACGCGATGCCCGCGATCAGTGATCTGTCTCGCCGAATGTTAAAGCTTGCAGGGCTTCGGATCGATCCAGTTGCGAATGGTCTCTTCAGGACAGACTATTATCGCGGTCTATCGCTTCGTAGACGAAGCAGCGATGATGTTGTTCGCATTCCACTTCCAGCAAATGTTCGAATTGGAACGGTGAATTGGTCTCACCTGTCCGATGCGTTTGCATTCACGGTGATAACCGATCGTGGCACGGAACTGTGGCGGTGCGATGTCCATGCTTGGGAACGCCCCACCAAGCTAACGGACCGACTCTCAGCGGTCCTGGCCGATTGGACCTGGATGCCGGATGGAACAACCATCGTGGCACCCATCATTCCCGCGAATCGTGGACCTGAACCCGAGGCACCGACCGCTCCACTGGGACCTGTCATCGAAGAATCGCTGGGAAACAAATCACCAACCCGCACGTTGCAAGACTTGCTGACCAGTCCTTTTGATGAGTTGTTGTTCGACTATTTTGGGACGAGTCAGATGGTCATGATCCACCAAGATGGTACAGTCGTCCCCATCGGCGAACCCAAGATGTTCGAGCTTTTTTCGCCTTCCCCCATCGGCAACCATTTTTTGGTTTCCATCATTGAGCGACCTTATTCCTATACCCTTTCCTATGGATCGTTTCCGAAAACAATTGCAGTTTTCGATCTGCAAGGGAATTGCCAATACACCGTTGCCAAAGTTCCGATGGAAGAAAACATTCCCATCGAAGGAGTACGGGGCGGTCCTCGCCGTGTTCACTGGCGTGCAGGTTTCCCGGCGAATCTTTGTTGGGTCGAGGCTCTCGACGAAGGCGATCCAAAACGTAAGGTGGATCACCGCGATCGTTTTATGTCGATCTTATTTCCATTCGATACGCCCCCGAAAGAGCTTTTTCGATTGCCACACCGCTTTTCGGGAGTGTCGTATTTTCGCGACGGAACACGATTGCTGGCAACGGAAGTTGACCGCGACCGACGTTGGACAACGACCTATCTGTACGACCTTTCGATTAAACCACCGAAATCGACAGTATTTATCGATCGGAGTATTCGCGATCAGTATGGCGATCCTGGACGCGTCGTCATGGAGCCGGATGCTCAGGGCAACTCAGTCGTCCTGGAAGCGGATGGCAAGATTTTTATGACGAGTAACGGTGCTACTCCCGATGGCTTGAGACCATTCTTGGACCAGTACCAATTGAATACGGGTTCGAAGGAACGCTTGTGGCGATGCGAGGGTGAATGTTTGGAAAGCGTGGTAGCCGTCCAACCTCCTTCAGGAACTCGCGCAGGATATTTCTTGACTCGTCACGAAAGCTCTACTTCACCGCCGAACTACTTCGAGTGGGGATGGAACGGCAAGGATCGAATTCAACGAACTTCGTTTCGCGATCCGACTCCTTCGATTCGCTCGATTCAAAAGCAAATCGTGAAGTACGAGCGCGCCGACGGTGTTCCGCTATCCGCAACGTTTTACCTTCCAGCGGATCACAAACCTGGGACTCGATTACCCTTGTTGGTGTGGGCGTATCCGTTGGAATTCAGCGACGCTGCAACGGCAGGCCAATTGACATCCAGTCCCTTTCAATTTGTCCGGATGACAGGGATCTCTCATTTGACTCTCGTCACGCAAGGCTTCTGTATCATGGACAATGCGACCATGCCGGTTGTCGGAGATCCGGACACGATGAACGATACTTTTATCGAACAGATTGTTGCATCGGCGCAAGCGGCAATCGATAAGGCCGTCGATTTAGGAGTGGCCGATCGCAATCGTGTGGCCGTTGGCGGTCACAGTTACGGAGCGTTTATGACGGCGAATCTGATGGCTCATTGCGATTTGTTTCGCGCGGGTGTCGCTCGGAGCGGTGCCTATAACCGCACGCTAACGCCGTTTGGATTCCAGGCCGAACGCCGACCACTCTGGGAAGCGAAGGACTCTTACTTAATACTGTCTCCTTTCCTGAGTGCGGACCAAATCAAGCAGCCGTTGCTACTGATTCACGGAGAAAACGACAACAATCCCGGGACGTTTCCGGTTCAATCGCAGCGAATGTACCAAGCCATTCGCGGAACCGGTGGGACTGCTCGCCTGGTCATGCTGCCGTTCGAGGGGCACGGTTATCGAGCGCGAGAATCCGTTCTCCACGTGCAGGCGGAAATGATCGACTGGCTGAACCGATATGTGAGAGATGTGGTGACGTCCGGGTCGAAAGATCAGTAGAATCAGTTCTTCATCGTGAAGTTCCGCGAGCAGGCAATTGCTGGACGAAGTTAGGAATTGTCTTTTCGCAGATTGCAGGAATCGATTTAGGGAGCATGTGCATGACGGGATGGGTGGATATTCGTTTCGACTGTCTTCCGATGAGAAGTATTCCACGTTTGGACGCGCCCGTGGATGCATCACCGAAGTTCATCGAGAAGGTGAATCGCATCAAACGGGCCCTCGAACGACACGGTTCTTTTAACACCTATTATTTGCACAACGCGACCTGCACCTTCCATTTCACGAACGATCCCAGCTTGGGGCTGGTCGAATTTCGGTTCGAAGGAACGATGTTCACGGATGAAAGTGACGCCAAATCACTTCGAGCGGATTTGGACGTCCAATTGGAGCGTGAAACGTGCAGTTGGCTCAATCAAGCCATCGTCGATTGGCTGATGGAAACCGTTCGGCAAGCAGTCATGGTCGAATTCGACCGCTACATCGCTGCCGGGGATTTGCAACGAACTCGAGAACGCATGGAGAAATCCGAGCAAGAACTCATCGATTCCCAGGGCTTCGTCGGCATGTACCTGTGATACTGCCAATCGTGTCACGGCCAATTCAGATCGGCCATCGGTTCCGTGACACGATGCGGTACCCGTTCCAAGGATTATGGCGACGTTTGCGAGTCGGAGGAGCAGGTGTTCTCTGCCTCTTTTTCTGCATTGGCTAAGATGCGAGGATCGATGTAGTCCACGAAGCTTGTCAAAGCCTTGCTTCGCCCGGGAGCTTGCAGTTTGCGAACGGCCTTGCTCTCGATTTGACGAACCCGTTCGCGAGTGACCGAGAAGATTTTGCCGACCTCTTCTAACGTGTAGGCGTATCCGTCTGCTAGACCATATCGCAGTCGAAGGATCTCTCGCTCTCGATAGTTTAGCGTTTGCATGGCTTCGCTGATGTGGTGGCGTAAGGATTCTTGATTGGTTTCGAACAGTGGATCGTGATCCCGGTAGTCTTCTAAGAACTCGCCGAAGAAACTGTCTTCATGATCTCCTACAGGTTGATCGAGCGAGAGCGGTTGTCTCGCCATCTTGATCACAACGCGGGCATCTTCGATCGACATTCCGGCCCGCTTGGCCGTTTCCTCCAGCGATGGCTCGCGCCCGTTCTCCTGCATCAGCTCGCGAGTGACTTGCCGTACCTTGCTCATCGTGTCAATCATGTGAACCGGCACGCGAATGGTACGGCTTTGATCCGCGATGGCTCGTGTGATTGCCTGTCGAATCCACCAAGTCGCGTAGGTAGAGAACTTAAAACCGCGAGCATACTCGAACTTGTCGACAGCTCGCATGAGACCGGTGTTGCCTTCTTGAATGAGATCGAGAAAGCTCAACCCGCGATTGCGATATTTCTTTGCGATGGAAACGACCAGTCGCAAGTTGGAAGCCGATAATTCTCGTTTTGCTTCATCGTATTGGGCACAGTAGGCGTCGACTCGCTCAATCCGTCGTTTGAGCGTTGCCGGACTCTCGTACGTAATTCGCATCAAATAGCGTAGCTCTTCCATGAGTTTCTGGACGGTTTCGCTGTTGACGTTCGGGTTCTTGCTCGCGACCGAGAGTTGTGCCTTGATCGCTTGCATTCGCTCACAGATGGCTCGCAGCTTTTGAAACAGAGGTTCCAATCGATTCGTTCTGAGATTCATTTCTTCGATCAGTCGCACTGCTTTGTTGCGGCGGCGAACCAATCGTTTCCAAGCTTCTCGGCGGTCCTTCTTATGCTCCTTGTTGCTGATGGCAATGTGAAAGTCATGATGGTTTCGCAGCATGAGGTGTCGAAGCGTCTGAATGTTCGGCCCAATCCGTCGCATGGTTGCCTTTTTCTCGGCAGCATTCGTGACGCTGACTTCGATGGTGCGGTCGAGACGCAACTTGCCGTCGCGAACCTGCTCCAGAAGTTTCGTCGCGCCCTGCAACATGAAGTCGGTCGCCAGCATCCAGTTACGGTAGTACGTGCGCGTCCGCTCGATCGCTTTCGCGGCAACAATCTCCTGCTGCCGATTGAGGAGCGGAATTTCACCCATCTGCATCAAGTACATGCGGATGGGGTCGTCGGTGCTGTTGTCTCCGGAAAGCTCATCGAGCTCCTCATCTTCGTCGGACCACTCCTCGTCACACTCTTCTTCTTCGTCTTCCTCTTCGGAATCATCGTCGTCAAGAAACCGCTTACGCGAAGTCGTTCGTGTGAAGCCATCGATCGATCCGATCTCCAGTTCGGTGGAATCGGAATCGAAATCGTCAGGAAGATAGTTTTTTGAGACTTGCTTCTTCATGGATACCTCGTGTAACCTCGATCTAGGCTCCGGCAACGGGGGAGTACGCTGCCCCTCGATTCGGATGGAATACAGTCGCAACTGTTGCAGTCAGCGTGCCGAATCGAGTCCTTCGCACAGAAGGACAAGAAATGGGCCGATTCACTACGATTCTGAGGTCGTTCCGGATTGGAGACATGCGTTGCATGTTGCTCAAATGCAACGCTGTGCGGTATCCTTCGAACACAGGTTGCCTTTTCGCCACATCGCCTGTATTGCATCGTCGCATGTCCGTAAAATCCTGTCTAACAACTCGAACGTAGATTATCGAAGTGTTCTGACACAGCCCCCCCTTGTCAGACTCAAAGCTAATGATTCAGGAAGAGGCGACGATTTTGGATGCGACCAGCTCCTCAGAGGTTCCCCCCGACAGGGATACTGCCGATCAAATGCTCTTGGCCTTGTGGAGCGATCGTATCCTACGGCTGATCGAGCTACTCCTCGGGATGGCGGTTATCTTTTCCTTGCTGGCGAGATGGCATCCACTCTTTGATCTTGCAACTCACGCAACGTGGCACTGCTTCTGGCTGGCACTTGGCGTCATGTTCGTAACGATTTTGCGGCTTATACTTACAAACGAAGGATGTCGTTGGAGCCGAAGGAATATTTTCCGCATTGCAATCAGCTCCATCGCGTTCGTCTACTTCGGTTTGCAATTGAACGAACCATGGACACACGTAGGACGAGCCGACGTTTCGCATTCCCCTACCCAGCCACTCAAAGTACTTAGCTGGAACGTCCTGCTGATCAACACTCAGGCAGGGGAGCTGATCGATTTGGTCGAGCAACAAAATGCAGACGTTGTGATCTTGTTGGAAGTCAATCGGCCGATGGGTACGCTGCTCGAGCCATTGCGAGAACGCTTCGCAGCAGACTATTGGAACCCCGAATGGAGTTCCGGCGGAACGGTGATCTTCAGCCGAATTCCCGGAACTCGTTTTCGCGAAATTCCGCTCACCGCAGTCGGCAATCTAGCGATCGAAATCACTTGCCCAGGCGATTCCGATCGGCAGCCAATCGACATCCTTGCCGTGCATACTTTCTCGCCAGTGACCTTTAATCGAGCGCGTTGGCGCGATCTGCAGTTGAAAGCTATCGGGGAATGGTTCGAAACAAAGAAAGGCAAAAGCTTTGCAATCGGAGATTTCAATACAACCGGTTGGTCGCCAGCATTCCAGGACCTCATTCGTTCAAAGCAACTCATCGATTCAAGACGTAGTCGCGGACGCATGCCGTCGTGGCCTTCATTCTTTGGCCCGTTTGGAATTCCCATCGATCACGCTTTGGTGAATAGGCAGACGGAGGTCGTCGATCGACAAGTCTTATCCCAAGCTCCCGGTTCCGATCACCGCCCGATCACCATTACGGTACGTTAGTATCCTTTCAAACGTTTCAAGCGGTGCCCGTGGCTCATCGTGAATTACCAGCACCCAGCGAGTTCGTAACGTACAATAATGGCAACTCATTTTTCGACTGGAAGCTCGAACGGAAAAGGTTGGTGCATTGAAACTAGCGGTAGGGATTTTGGAAGTTCAGGGATTCACTCCCGCTATGCTGGCGTTGGATGCCATGGAAAAGGGAGCATCGATCTCCATTGCACAAGCGGAACTCAACGACTTTCTCGGAACCGTCATCAAAGTCGTTGGAGAACTGGATCAGGTAATCGCCGCAATCGAGGCGGGACGTTCCATGGTAGACCGTTTGGGAATACGTCCCATTGCCACGGTCATCAACCAACCAAACCCAAACGCATATCAAAATGCCATTCTCAGCAAGCAAGAAATGAGTCCCCTTCTTCAACAACATGTTGTCATTGGTCCTGTCGAAAACGACCTTGATTCCAACGTCCAAATCAGCGAGGAGATACAAATGGTTGAGGCGAAGTCTGCTGCCCTTGGGTTTATCGAGACGCAGGGGTTTACCGCAGTTTTTGAGGCAATCGACGCCGCATGCAAAGCGGCGAACGTCGAGGTGATTGCAAAAGAAAAGCTCGGTGGGGGCTATGTAACCGTCGTCATTCGAGGTGACGTTGCCGCAGTTCACGCTGCCGTCGAGGTTGGAAAAGCCCGCGTCGAAGGACTCGGTAAGTTGATCGCGGCGCACGTCATCCCTCGCCCCAGTACCCATGTGTTGAAACTTCTACCCAATAGCTAGCGACTCCGTTGGTAAAATTTTCGGTCAAATTGAGAAAAGTTCATCCCTCAGGGGTGTTGCACTTGACGATCTATTGCAGGAAAGTTTAACGGCTGGACCTAGGGAGAGATAGCATTGTTCTTGCGAGCATGGATGCTTGTGTTGCTGGTTTCTTGCGGAGGATGTTCCATCATGACTCCGCGAGCGATTCCCATGAGCCAAAACAATCTTCCTCGCGAATTGAACGGCTGCGATGAGTGCCAAATGGAGCGAGGTCAACCAAGGCCGATCATCGATGCAGTCGGTTGGGTCGTCGGCATCCCGAGCAAACTGATTCTTTGGGACAGACGCGCCGAGAACCATCGGATCTCGATGGAAACGGAAGCCATTCTCGCAGAGTATCTCGCCAGCAATGAATTGGACCAAGTCAAGGTCCGCCTCAATCAGTACCGACCAATGGACGATTGGCGTAGGCTAAGAAGGAACACCGCCGTCGCCTGGCCGTGGCGATACACTTTGGGAACGCTGTCGGTCTTGGGAGAGACGATTTTTCCTGGTCGAATCGTCGGAGGAGATCACTACAATCCGTACACAGGGACGATCCACATCTACAGCGATATTCCTGCAGTCGCACTGCACGAAGGCGCACATGCGAAGGACTTCGCTCGGCGAGATTATCCCGGCACCTATGCTGCCATCTATCTTCTGCCGTGTGCTCCACTATGGCACGAGTCGATTGCAACACGTGAAGTGTTGGCGTACACCGACGATCTTGGCGATACACGAACGAAACGAGAAGCCTATCATGTTCTCTTTCCCGCTTATGGTACCTACTCAGGATCTGCAGCGGGATATCTCCTACCAGTCGCAGCAACGCCCCTTTACTATGGTTCCATTTTGGCGGGACACGCCGCTGGACGTTGGCAGGCGCATCGCGATCCCTCACTTACAGAGCATTACTAATCATTGCTAAGACGAGCGGAAGTTGATTGTCTTCCAGTCATCACCCGCTGCGCTAGCGAGGATAGGTCGCTTCGTACCTTACTAGCGTTTCGGGCTGCCAAATTCCAGCTGCCTATCGGCTGAAGGTCCTTTGTCATCATCGAGCGTACCAGCCGTCCCACTTAAGAGCTACCGTTCGAGTGCGATTCAGCAATTCCGCAGCAGCGAGTTACCAAGATGCCTGGTATTGGCAGAAGTACCGTCAGCCCAATGCTGCTAGAAACAACTTCAATGCCTGCTTATTCTCGAGAACATCGTGGACGCGAAGGACTTGTACCCCGCGAACTGCGCATGCGAGAGACAATCCGATGGTCCCGTACAATCGAGAGCATTCTTTGTCCTGAATGATATGGGCAATCAGACCCTTTCGAGAATGACCCACGAGGATGGGTCGGCCCAGTTCATGAAAAGTCTCGATCTGCCGAAACAGCGAAAGATTGTGTTCATGTGTTTTCCCGAAGCCGATGCCCGGGTCAATACATATTCGAGTTGGGTCCAAACCTGCATTGGTTGCGACCTCAACGCGGGTCTGAAGGTAACTTCGAATCTCGCAGACGACATCGCTATATCGGGGATCGACTTGCATCGTTTTCGGAGCCCCCTGCATATGCATGATGCAGACGCCGGGCTGCATGGCGACAACTAGGTCGAGCATGTCAGGGTCCCCGATCAAACCAGTCACGTCATTAACGATTTCCGCACCGAGTTCGAGGGCTGCGCGAGCCACGCTGGATTTGGAGGTATCGATGGATATCGGAACGGCGAGTCGCCCCGCAAGTCTCTCTATCACGGGTACGACGCGGCGCAGTTCCTCGTCCACGGAGACGGGTTCACTGTAGGGACGAGTGCTTTCGCCACCGAGATCGATGATGTCACAACCGTCGTCTTCCATTCGCATGGCTTGGTCGATGGCCCGCTGGGCTTCGAGAAACCTTCCGCCATCAGAGAAGCTATCAGGAGTCACATTGATGATCCCCATCAATTTTGGTGAACCATCGAACTCCATCAACCTGTTGCGCAGTTTCCAGAAGCCTGCTCTCTTGCTCTCGTTCTTTTCGATCGCGTTTACCATCGAGCTTCCATCTGATCGACGATGTGATCCGCGAGTCGTTCCATGGCTCGCTGCTGCGAAGTGACGATCGACTGTCCCGCTTCCGGTACCATGCTCGCATTCTGGGCAAAATAAAAGGACGTTTCGCCGGGTGGCAGGAACCGGTTCTCCATCAAAACCAATCCGCGTCGGTCGGTCCACGTGCAATCGACGGTCAGCGAGGTTCGCAGTACGCGAGGATCGTCATTTGCGTTTTCGGTGATGACTTCCTTCAAATCCGATGTCAAGCGGCAGACAAGCGTCGAGTCCGCCGTCGAATCGGAGACGATTTTGAAGGGCGTTCGCTCTTCAATCCTTCGCTGAATTATTTCCGTGAGACGCACACCCAAATCGGGTCGGAGTGAATCGCTTCGAACGATGGGAACGTGAATGGTCCGAACGTCCGCACGGTAGAGCTGCTGCGTCCCAAAACGATAGTTCGCGCATCCAAGGAAAAGGGAAAACGACATTGTCATGGCGACCATAACGCTGGCCGAAATTCGAAGGCGGGCACCCAAACAATACATCGTCTCCCCCTCATCCTCAGCGTGTGGAATCGGTAATGAGAGGTTTTACTTTGTCATGCTCCGGGAAGAGATTCGCCAACCAGGAGAAACGCTGAACCGGCTCGCCCGGAAGCTCCTTGAGCTCTTCCAACGCCGTTCGAGCTCGTTCGGCGAATGGCGTATCGCTGTACTCGGTCAAGATACGGTTGAGGTAGACGGAAGCAGAATTGTTCTCACCTCGGTTTTGACGGAACTGGGCTTGGAACCATAGACGCTCGGCCTTCTTGTAGCGGATTTCGCCAAAACTTCGATTGAGATACTCCTGTTGCTCTTTGGCTTGCGCAGGAAAGGCGCGGACGATCCGCTTTACGATCTTTTCAGCCTCATCTAAACTTCCGCCGTCGTACTCGGGACCACGGTAGGTCTCCATGATGGATTTCAATCCGAGGAAGTGAGCCAAAAACTGATGGGGACTATCAGGGTAGGTCATGCGAAGGTCAGCATAAGTGTCGGCAGCCGTTTGATAGTCACCATTCTTGAATGCCACATTGGCCAATTCCATCGTCGCATCATCGGCCAACTCACCTGTTGGATTGTCGAGTCGAATGTTTTCAAGGACTCGACGTCCATGGCCACCCGTATCCGTCCAGGGTCTTCGGTTGTCCGTGAAGTTGACTGTATAGAACGACGACGGTTGAACATCGTTAAATTTCAGCCAATAGACCGCAATGGCCATCCTTCGAGAATCGACGAAATCGGAATATCGCGTTCGCGGATACTCTTTAAGTAGTTTGGCGTAGTAGGTCTCCGCTTTCGCGTAGTCTTCAGCGAAGTAATAACTTTCAGCAGTCATGAGCAAAGCGTCTTGCTCTTTGGCGCTGCTCACCCAATACGAGCCTGCTTCCTTGTACAGTTTGGCTGCCGTTCTAAATTTATCGCGTCGATCCGTATCGCGAGCGTTCTTCGCTTCTTCAAAGGCTGCTTCGGCTTCGGCATATAACTTGAGGCAACGTTCTTTATCAACGGGTTTGTCGCCGATGAATGGAAGCTTGCGTGCGATCGAGGGCAACATCGTGCTGTTCGCCTTCTCGGCCCGTCGACCTTCCGGACGAATGTAGTTGCCTTCCGAATCCTCGTAAGCATGAATATCTCGAAAGGCTTGGTCGTATTCAGGAAGCTTGTCTTTGGAAGGGCGTAGAAAATGGCAGCCGACGGCCGTAGAGAGCCAAAGACTTACGACAATCCAACTGGCTGAATATTTCCTTGCGACGCTCATTTCCTCGAACATCCTTGTCAACGAGCCAGCTCTCCAAGATAGGAATGCAACTTGATTGGCCGATCGAAATGATAGACGATGTATTGTTCCAAGACTCTCCGAACATCTCGTCTTGTAGCGGAATTGGTTGCACGTAGCGATATCGTTTCGACGCCTTGCGTTAGCAATTCGCTCAAGAACTCGATGGCTTCTCGGTGCAATTTCAGAATGTTCCCTTTGCCTGCGACGCAATGATAGCAGACCAAGCCCCCAGACGACGGAGAAAACAGGACGTACGATTGCCCGTTTTCCAGAGAACCGCATAGCACGCAGGACTTCAGTTTGGGGAGATGCCCGAGAATCTTGAGAAGTTGAATCTCAAAATTCGTGGTCGCGAGAAATGGAGAAAAACCATCGTCAAGCTTTGCTAGCGATTCGTCCGTCAAGCAGTACAGTTCCTTGAGCGATTGATCGCGCTCCAGCACCGACGTGAGCAATTCCGCGAAATAGTAGCCGCAATGCAGCCGAAGCAAAGAGCGTTCGGAGCTGCGGAAGCGACGGAGAAGCTTGGCTTCCGTCAAGATATCGAGCACGTCGCCGGACTTCTTAATGCAGACAATTCGGCAGACGGATAGAAGATCGATCGCTCCTTCGAACGGACTTTTGGGACGCCTAGCTCCTTTGGCGACCGCATCGATGCGACCACAGTCCGCCGTCAGCAACGAAACGATGAAACTGGTTTCGCTCCAGGGCACTGCACGAAGGACAATCGCGTCCGTTTGTATGCTGTTCATCGTTCCTCAATGGTAGGAACCTCACGACCAATACGGTCTCTGCATCACGTTCAGTCGCCGAATTCTCCCAAGCGAGACAGAAGCTCCGCCATCTCGCCGGCCGCGTGGAGATCCGATTGGTGCCTGGCTTCCTCGATACCTCTCCGAAGCGTTTCGCGCGCATCATGAATTCGCTGATCGTCCGCTAGCTGTTGAGCGGCCATCAAGAATGCGGGAATGTAGGGGGGCATTTCTTCTTGCAACTGGCGAAGCAGCATCAAGCTTTCATCCCGAGCCCCTTCTTTGCGATGCTCGAGTGCCAGAGCATAGCGCAAGAAGGGGTCTGTCGGTTCTGCGGCGATCATATCGAGCAACTGCTGTTTTCGACTTGGCATGATCCTAAAGCACTTCACCCAAACCAATTCGGACCGGAACGTTATCATACTCTTGACGTGCCTGAGGTAGCAATGCTTCGAGGTCAGACGCTCGTCGCGCATCCGAGGGGTGCGTGCTCAACCATTCGGGAGGAGCACCGGTTTGCACTTGTCCAAAACGAACCCAGAATCGAGGCGCCTCGCTTGGATCGTAACCAGCCCTTGCCATCAACAAGACTCCGATCTGATCCGCTTCCAATTCGTGGCGGCGGCTATGAGGAAGAACGAGACCTACATTGCTGCCAATTCCATACGCCCGCATGATTAATTCTTGACTGGCTTGCGACTGTCCTTGCATGGCGTAACTGAGAACGCCACCCAGCGACCGTAATCGCATTTCTTGACTGATCCGCTCGCCACCATGTCTGGCAATCGCGTGAGCGACCTCGTGGCTCATCACGACGGCGAGCCCCGCTTCGTTATGGCAAACGGGAAGTATACCCTCATAAACGGCGACCTTCCCGCCTGGAAGGCAGAAGGCGTTCTGCTTGCTCGACTCCAAAAGAGTGAATTCCCAATCGTATTCAGGTTTACTTGCAACCGTGGCAATGCGGCCGCCAACCCGATTCACGATTTGCTGTAGCCGCTGGTCCGACGATCGCCGCTCTGCTTGTAATACTTCCGCGTAAGCGTCCCGGCCCATCGCAATCTCCTGGGCCTCACTGAGAAACAACAATTGCTTTCGTCCGGTAAACGGCACCGTACGGCAACCGGAGCAGATCACAAACGATAGTGCGAACAGTACGAACTTCAGGCAGCGGAATGACCTGGCCGTCGACAAGCAATTGCCTCGCTTCGAATGGTTCAACGCTTTCTCAGTCACTTGAGTCATCTCAGAGTGCACTGCTTCCTGCACAATCTGGTCCTTCTTCGTAAGGAACTAAACAGTCCTTACGTTTTGTCGGCTGCGTCGCAACCAGAAACCTGATAACAGAGACGAAAATATCAGGATGCTCGACGGCTCAGGAATAGCAGTCACGCTTACCATCGCAAAATTCATCGTCGAATTCCCCTTGTCGTTGACAAGCTGAATGAACGGAACCCCACTGAATGCATTGGGGCTGACAAACGAGCGGCTGTACAGGCGGAACTGGTCGTTCGGGGGAGAGATGTTGACGCGAAGAAAAAGAGTGTCCGCATCGGAAACTTGAACATAACCTTTCGATGCATCGCCAACCCGTGAAGCCGCTTGGAACGTCATCAGGTATTTCGATCCCGTGTTCATGGATGGCAGGGTCTGCTGCAATAACCCCGTTCCGACTCCGGTGTTCTCGATGAAAGGGAAGGTATTACCCTGATGATCTGATGGTCCGCGCTGGTTTACGGGAGCAAAACTGACATCGTCACCATTGATTCCGAATTTGGCTTGTCCCCCTGGAAAGCTGAATGCATCCCAATTCGTGATCGTGCTGGGGTTGCCTGCTTCGCCAGAATAGCCGGGGCTGTCCACATAGGCGTTGGCATTCGCTTTGAAATCTCCATTGGAAAGCAGGTCGGACCATGCGATCTGACCAAGAACGATAACAAACAAGCAACATTGCATCCCCTGACGTATCTTCATCGCCGTGTTCTCCATATTGGCTAGCCTCCTGAAAATCAATGATCGACCACGCCTTGCGCAGCAGGCCGCTCTTCCAACTGTCGTCCAAAGCGACCCTCAAGACCTGTAATAGTGGTGGGGAGGCATTCGAAGCCCGAACCCACGTGAAACCCTAGGCCGCTGAACTGAGTTCTCAGTAAGTTAGCTGAATTGCCTCCTTTCTCCAATATCGTTTTTCACTTGGGGAAGGAAAGATCATCTCATCAGTGGTGGAATCGTTGAACTGCAGCTGTAAGCAAAGAAGACACAACCCGTTCCTAGCAACTTCAAGAGCTCTGGACTTCGGGGAGTGATGAAGCAACCGCAAGTTCAATGTATCCGTCGGAGGCCCATACGGCATCGTGAGCAGGCGTCCCAAAGATTTGCCGAACGCAGAGAACTGTCCGCCGTAACATGAAAAGTAGAGAGCTAGCTTTTTTCGGAGTTCCACCGATCCGTTTGACTGTAGCCGAGACCATTCCAATTCGACCTCGATCAACCGATGCTCATCGGATGCGGCTGCAAAATCAACCTGCGGACGGTTCATCCACCTCCGACGAGAGTCACCAATTCCACTTCATCGCCATCCTTCAGAAACGTGGAATCAAAATCGCGTTGAGAAACGATCTCACCGTTAAGTTCAATGGCGCAAAACTTTGGTTCGATGTTGCGCGAGGCCAACCACTCCGCTATCGACAATGTGTGGATAGCGAACGATTGACGCTCGCCGTTGATGACGATGATCACGTAGCTTGATTCCGATCCGCGAATTAGTCCTTTTCGAAAGCAGAGTCAAACGCTCTTCCGGATGATCGGAAGTCCATTCGCTTTACGAATTGGGCTGCCTCGCGAGCACCGAATTCGCGATCCATTCCGCTATCTTCCCACTCGACACTTAGGGGGCCTTCGTAGCCAACTTCGTTAAGAGCGCGGATGATCTCTTCGAAATTGACGGATCCACGACCTGGACTGCGGAAGTCCCATCCACGGCGGGAATCACCGAAGTTCAGGTGACTAGCGAGGATGCCACTTCGGCCATTCAATCTCGTTGTTGCGTCCTTGATATGGACATGGTAGATGCGATCGGGAAACGCCCGAATGAATTCTGCCGGGTCGACGCCTTGCCAAATCAAGTGGCTCGGGTCGAAATTGAATCCGAATTCTTTGCGGTGGTCGAGAGCTTCCAAGGCGCGCTGAGCCGTGTACAAGTCAAACGCGATTTCGGTTGGATGTACTTCCAAAGCGAACCGCACGCCGCATTCTTCGAACACGTCTAAAATCGGATGGAATCGTTCGGCAAGCAATTTGAACCCGTCGTCGATCATCGAACTGGGGACGGGGGGAAAGGAATAGAGAAGGTGCCATATGCTCGATCCTGTGAAGCCATTGACGACACTCACACCGAACTTCTTGGCGGCTCGGGCGGTGGCCTTTAGCTCCTCCGCCGCTCGGTGGTTGACTCCAGCAGGCGAACCGTCACCCCAAACGTAACCAGGGAGGATGGCTTGGTGACGAGCGTCAATCACATCCAAAACCGCTTGACCGACCAAGTGAGCACTGATCGCAAAACATTGGAGACCATGCTTTTCCAAGAGAGACCGTTTGGCCTGACAATATTTGTCATCGGAATTGGCTTTATCGACTTCAAAATGGTCGCCCCAACAAGCTAATTCGATGCCGTCATAACCAAACTCCCGCGTCATCTTGGCCATTTGCTCTAGGCTCAAATCGGCCCATTGGCCAGTAAAAAGCGTTACCGGTCGCGTCATTGGGTAGTACTCCCGAATTGGTGAGGTTTGCTTGAAGTGAATGGGACTCTAGTATACGAATAGCCGTTTCGTCGGGAATTCCCCTCCTGAAAAATTAAGCCTTATCAGGTCCCTACTTCTTCGCTAAAATCGTTGCTGATAATCGGAGGTTCGATCTTGGTAAAGCTTATCAAGCATGGTGCGCGAACACATTGCACCTTACGGACTCGCCACGGGAATGTCCTCTGTCGGTTGTCGTGCCAGTTACGGCTTCCCAACGACGGGGAATGAAATTTGGTTTCGTTTTGCGCATGGGAGGCAAAGCGGTCGCCATGGTGCGCCAAAGTCCTGAAGTGTCATCGATCGTTTTTGAGTTTGGTTTTTGAGCGTTAGGTTGAGATGTTTGATTCGCTGCAAGAAGGTTTTCAGTCAGCATTCAAAAGCCTGCGAGGAAAAGCACGGCTGACCGAAGCCAACATGCGCGAAGGCTTGCAGTTGGTCGAACGATCGCTTCTGGAAGCGGACGTCAGCCACTCGGTTGTCCGTGATTTCATGGACAAAGTGTTAGAGCGAGCGATCGGACGTCGGGTACTTTTGTCGCTTCGCCCAACTGACGAACTAATCAAGATTGTTTATGAAGAGCTCGTCGAACTTCTCGGACCGGTGGATAATTCTATCCCTCTGAAAAAGGGTGCCCCCACGGTGCTAATGCTGTGCGGTCTGCAAGGGTCTGGAAAAACGACGACCTGCGGAAAATTGGCACAAATGCTTCTCGAGCAAAAGGCGAGACCCTTTCTGGTGGCTGCCGACCTCCAGCGACCAGCCGCCATTGAGCAGCTTCACGTGATCGGAAAGCAGATCAACGTGCCGGTCTACAGCCAATTGGACTCGAAGGACGCTGTCGCAGTTTGCAGACGCGGCGTCGAGGAAGCACGTCTCGCTGGCTGCAATATCGTCATTCTCGACACGGCAGGCCGACTAGCGATCGATGAGGAGCTGATGGCACAGCTCAAGGAGATCGATCGTCAAGTTCGTCCCGATCAAGTGTTCCTCGTTGTGGATGGCATGACCGGGCAAGACGCCGTGAACAGTGCGAAAGCCTTCAATGATGCCGTCGAGTTGAACGGCGTCATCATGACCAAGCTCGACGGCGACGCCCGTGGCGGTGCTTTGTTCAGCGTCAAAGCGGTGACGCAGGTTCCGATCAAGTTCATTGGAACGGGAGAGCACTTAGACGCACTCGAGCCTTTCCGTCCTGAAGGAATGGCCAGCCGAATTCTTCAGATGGGAGATATTCTCGAAGTCGCCCGTGAAGCTCATCGGATGATCGATGAGAAGGAACGAGAGAAACTTGAAAAGCAAATGGCCTCGGGCCAGTTCGGTTTGATCGAATTCCGCGACATGATGCAAAAATTTCGCAAACCTGGCTTGATGCAGAAAATGCTTGGCCTCATGCCAGGCATGGGCGAAATGGCAAAGATGCTTAGCGGCGGAGCCGGTGAGAAGGAGATGGGAGCCGTCATCGGCATTATCGACTCGATGACACCTGAAGAACGAAAAAATCCAAAGATTGTCGATTCCAGCCGTCGTCTTCGCATTTCCAAAGGTTGCGGAGTCGATCCCGCTCAAATCAACCAGCTTCTCAAGCAGGTTGAGCAGATGACATCGATGATGCAGATGTTGGCGGGAAGCTCTGTCCGAGACAGGATGCGCATGGTCCAGCAACTGCAAGGGGCTGTCATGGCCAATCCAAACGTCAACCTGAAGGTTAAGCAGAGCACCGGCAAGCGACTTTCGGAAAAAGAGCGAAAACAATTGCAAAAGGAGCGAGAAAAGCGGCTCAGGCAATTGAAAAGAAAGGGCAAAGACGATTAAATTTCAGTTTACCGATTTGAGATTTTGCAGGGAGAATTGAATCAGTGGCAGTTTCTATTCGTATGAAGCGGCTCGGCAGAAAAAACCGACCATTCTATCGTGTTTGTGCAATCGAGAAACAATCCCGTCGAGATGGACGCGTTCTCGAAGAATTGGGTTACTATGATCCGCTGGTGAAAGAAGTTGACGCTCGCGCGATCCTCTACGGAGATCGCATCGATTACTGGTTGAGCGTTGGGGCTCAACCGAGCGAGCGGAGCAAGATTCTGATCAAGAAATACGGCTCTCGGGGCACCCACCTTGAGCAACAGCGAGAAGCGCTGCAGCGGCTGGGACGTACGGCAAAACCGGTTGCAAAAGCTGCGTCCGAGGCATAGCGTGGCTCGGCAGCTTTGACAGAAGCTACAAAAGTAG
>JBBIUE010000091.1:0-18395 GCA_037440405.1 Pirellula sp.
GTCTCCGCGGCGCGCATGAACTCGACGCTGCCGATGTCGAGCTCGGCGTGGCCGTGCAGGTCGTAGCCGTCGCCGTGCTCGCGGCGGTGGCGCAGCGAGTCGCTCGCGTACCAGGCGCCGAGCACGGCGGCGACGCCGAGCGGCCAGGCGGCCTCGCGGCGCCTCATCCGGCGACGACCTCGATCGTCCACTGGCGCTTCAACTCCTTGACGGTTTCGATCACATTGAGCGAGTGTCCATGAGCACTGTCGACAATCAGGACATCGACCCCGCGCTTCATCAACTGCTCAGCTCGTTGAAAATCGAAGACTCCCACCGCTGCACCCACTCGCAGTCGCCCCAACGCATCTTTGCAGGCATTGGGATAACGCTTCATCATGTCGATGTCGCGGATGGTAATGAGTCCCGTCAGCCTATAGTGATCGTCAACCAGCAAAAGTTTCTCCACCTTTTTATCCGTTAAAATTCGCTCAGCTTCCGTAAGCGTTACACTCCCTGTTGCTGTCACCAGATTATCGCGCGTCATCACACTGGAGATGGAGAGATTGCTATTCTCCAAGAAACGCAGGTCGCGACGGGTCAAAATACCAACCAATTTGCCGTCGGTTTCGACGATCGGTATCCCGGATACGTTCTGCTTATCCATCAACTCTTTTGCTAGCGAAACGCTATCGTTCGGATGCAGCGTCACCGGATCAAGAATGATGCCATTCGCGCTGCGTTTGACCTTCGTCACTTCCTCGGCTTGATCCTCGATCGACAAGTTCTTGTGAATGACCCCCAGTCCGCCAACTTTGGCAAGCGCAATGGCCATCTCGCTCTCGGTTACGGTGTCCATCGGCGAAGAAAGGAGCGGTATCTTCAACTCGATGTTGTTGGTCAGCCTGGTTGAGACATCTGCTTCGGCGGGCAGAAAGTCGCTGTAGGCGGGTTCGAGCAGAACGTCGTCGAACGTGATCCCAGAGTAGGCTAGCTTGCCTTCGAGCATGTTTCCCCTCATCGTGCAAAGAAAACTGGAGTGGAAACGGGAAAATTATGGCGACTCGCGATTCGATTGGCAATCGGAGATTTTACCCTTCCGACGTTGCCAACTCGTCCTTCGGAGTTTCTTCGGCTCGGCTCATAAAGAAATCTCCTATCCACCGGTCTTGGTACGGGAACACGGTTCTCAGAACGATGTTGAAATGATCCTTCGCTGCGAGAACCTCCATGGGGATCGGGCCGGCACCGATTTTTCGGACCATAGAATCGGACGATGGCGCTCGAGGAAATACGCGAACCATCGGGGTCGCCACCTGCCATCGCTCCCAGATCCCAGATCCAAGGGGCACTCGATCCGTCACGACCTCGACTTTACTGACTTCCTCCGAGGCTTCACATTGAATCGCTAATCGCCTGGCACGTTCCAGCAAGTTTGCATCAGACGTTGTCATCAGCCCTCCGATCGAGGTCTGACGCCAGGTCTCGAAATCACAAGCCGCTTCCACGGCGGTTTGGATTTTGGGCAAGACGGACGGGTGTGGCCCTCCTCCAAACGACACAGCGACACTCTCCAGTTCATCGACAACCGCAGCTTTGCCCAGCACGATGGCCGACGAGGGTGCGCCAAGGAGTCCTTCTCCTGGAACGATCAGCAAATCAACGCCTGACTCCATGCGGTCACGCAATAAAGGGAAATCCAATCCGTACGACTGCAAATGGAGCGGGCTCGCATGTAGAAGAATCTCGATCGACAAAAGTCGATGCTGCTTCGCAAGTTGAATGGCGATATCGTGATGTGGTCCAAGTTGGTGCGGATCATCCAACGCTCCCGGTCCGACCGTTACCACTGAGCCATGGACGCGCGAGAACTCGCGAGCAAAGTCGTCTTCGCCGCAAGCATTGATGGCTCCGATTTCAGTAACCTTTGCATTTGATTCCAGAAGACGGCGAACATCCTGACCATAGTAACGTATGCAATCGGAGCGAGGAATGAGCAGGGACTTCCCAATCGAGGGTACTTTGCCAAGAACCGACAACACGAATGGCAGAGAATGAATAACGATCGCTCGTTCAGCCCGCATCGCTTCCGCAAGCCGAGGCAAGCTCAATCTCATATCATGGGCTGCGAATGCGCCTCCTTGTTCGCCCAAGATCGAGGCTTCCCCGCTACCCTCTGTCGGTAGCAGACGCCATCGTTCGTTAAAGAACATTCCCGACGCGTTGACGATGACTCCCGTTGGAGGCGATTGCGTTGCAGCAGAAGTCACGGACTCCACCCATCGCCGGGCTTGCTGCACCGCCTCCCCGATACTCGAAGCCGGCCAGCGATCGCGCAATCCCAATTTCGCCGCCCCATCCTTGACGTTCTGCAACAGAGACGGTTGCCCGATCAATTCCAGTACCTGCCTGACCGCCTCTGGTGGCCTAAACTCATTCCAACGATGTGGCAATTTCATAAACGAACCCTTGATGTGTTGATACTCGTCTCGAAAATGTTAGGAAGAACTTGATTCCAGGCGTAAGGAGATGGAAATCCTGGTACATTGGAAATTCAAAGCTATCATCGACGATCACCATAGTGTATCCGTTTACGATTCAAACGTGTGCCGCAGCTCGTGAACCTGGCACCGGACTGGCTGACGATCGAGTATGCTCCGGATGTGCATTTGACCGACGACATCAATGGCACTTCTGGGCGAGTTGGCGAAGTGTTCGTCGATCAAGGTCGAATCTCGATGTTGTCGAGTGAGCTGAAGGATATGGATGTAACCTATTTGGGATTGTCGCGAAAAGGCTGGATGTCGTTCGGTTGGCTGGGGGGCGCTTTACTCGTGGGAATAACCTTGGTCGGTATTGTGTGGAAGTTGATTGTGTCCAAGTCGAAGGAGTGAATCGCTTGGAGGCCGCCTGACGGCTTCCATTCTGGAAGGCGAGCAACAGAAATGAACTTGCTGAAGCGATCGCAGCACCTGGCCAACATAGAAAATTTAGCGTTGAGTCGTTGGCGGAGTCTCAAGCTTGCTTCAAAGATGGGTGTCCAACTCGTGGGCATGGTCATGTCGGTTGCCCTACCGATTTCCCAGCAGTCAGTTGGACAAGAGCAGCTGCCATGTGCCGAAAAATTTTTGAAGAATTTGGCTATTTTTTTTTTGACTATTGACAACCCCGCATGCAAGCATCAATTTGAAGCGGTTCGATGATTTTTCGAAGTCAGCGAATGCAAAGAAGGTGGGAATCAAAAGGATACGATCCCGCGACTTGCATTAAGAACGACACATGGATTCCTCTCTCTCGGAGAAGATCGCGAATGGCTAATTGATATTAGCCATTCGGAATCCTCTGAGGCAGGGGCGGTTTGACTCTTCTAAAATTGGGTGCGTTCATGACGAGAACCGGTCATCATGGCGAAACTGCAAGTCCACGCGCTGAAAGCGCGGGCCGCCGCAAATTTGGCGGATGGAATCGACGATTGTTCGCCATACTCTCTCACGCCAAATTTGCTCTGGCCCGGCGGTTAAACAAGGAAATCGGTTCCTGTCGTGATCGGTTGCGTGACTGTTCCGTCAACATGCTGAGATGTCTTGCTTTCTGCCTCCTCGTATTCTGTTGGCCGACGTCAGCTTGGTCGCAGGCTCAACTCAGTGATGGGCCATCGGATCAAGTTGAACAACCTGGTACAGAAACCAAGTTCAAGCTTGGTGATCGAGAAATCGCAATCGTCGATGAAAGGCGATTAGCTACCTTCTTCTTGGGGAGACTGGAGCCGGAGGAAAAAGGGGTGTTTCGCTGCCGCATCGAAAATCCATTCGATGTAACATTGAGCTGCCTCACACTGGAACGATCGTGTCAGTGTTCCAGCGCGAAAATCGTCACTTCCAAACCGTTCGCACCGAAAGAGTCGCTTGAAATTGAGTTGACCGTCGATGGGAGGGGAAAAGCTGGCCAATCCGGAGCGGAGTTGTACTTTCAGTTGGTTGAAACAGGATCGCTCGAATCGGAACAAGGGACTCTTAAAGTCTACCGCCTGATCCAACCATTTCAGTTTTGGGTCAGTGGCGAAGGCGGTTTTCATGGAGGTTTCGTTGAGATCGAATTGGATCCTGAGGTGGATCGACCTTTGGAGTTTGCCGCATTCAATTTTTCCACTCGCCCATGGTCAACAGTTGTCGCAGAAGTTGCGGTACCTGGATTGGATGATAAGTGGCACCTGGAAGGAGTTCTTTCGGAACACAATGCAAATGGAATACCCTCGCAAACGGTAGAATTTCGAGTTCCGGACTCTTTGAAAACTCGGATGCTGGAGTCCGAAGTTCAGGGATCGGTTGAACTTTTCGCCTCGGCGGGTGACGGACAAGTCCTCAAAAAGATCACAACGGCCCGATTCAGCGGCAAGCGAGTGGAAGTGCTTCGCATCGTCCCGCCTGTGTTGATCGTGGATGCCTCATCAGCATCGACAACCTTTCACGTCATCTCACCAACGAACACGATCAAAGTGAAAGAGGCGGAGATTGCCGTTTCAGTCGATGCGAATGGTGGAGAAACTCTGCCAGACTTGAAAATCGTTCCCAAGCAGGAAAGCTGGGTGACCGTAACCGTTTCCAGCGAATCGCTGAGTTCAGTAGCCGACAAGCCTTTGGCGGTGGTCTTGAGCTTCAACGACGGGACAAACTATCGATTACCGTTGAAGTTGGTGAAGTAGCGTTGATAGGATTCAACGAATTTAATTTCCATTTTCTTAATCATGAGGTGATTAGCATGAACTGTAAATCTATTTTTTTGGATCGATTGTTGTTGCGTTTTTTGCCAATTCTTGCTTCGGACAGCCGCAGGTGCAGTGCTACGAAGAAGTAGAGGGAGAAGTGTGCCCGAGACCCCCGCTGATTTGCGGAGATCAGTTCTGCGATCGTCCGGTGCCTTACTGGGAAGTTAGTCCCAGCAATCCTTGCATTCTCATTCCGAAATTCGATTGGTCGCAAGCATGTCCTGCGAATACGATGGAACCTGTGTCATTCAATGACGGAAAAGAAAAGAACTGCGAATTGAAAGTTCCTACTGGGTATGGCTTCAAGACTATTTCCAATCAGGAATTGACGAAGATATGTTGGCAAATGCGGTATTGTGCATCGAGTTGTACACAAACAACGCAACCGGACGGCGTTATGCAGAACCGTTTTGTCGCTGGATGTGGAGCAAGCGGCGACCCGGGTACCACCCCATTATTTAAGGCCAAATGTAATGCAGGTGTCAGCACTGGCGACGTAAATGGCGACGAGTCAATCGTCTGGAAGATATGCACCGGACCACTCGGTTTGTGCACTGCACCTGAGTAGCCGAATCAGAGTTGGTGCGTGCAGGTTTGGTGAGGCTGTTTATTTCGAAATTTTAGGGAGATTTCCATGAATCGCTTGATGGTTAATGTTCTTGTGTTGCTTTCATTCGGTTGTTCTCATTGCTTCGGCCAAGAAAAGAAGGAAGAGCCGATCCCATCGTCGTTCAAGAGCCACAAAGAATTGATGATGCGCATCGCAGCAGCACGATCGTCAATCGTTAGTTACCTCTTGGAAATCGACGTTTCTCACACGGGTGATCGGCCTCGGCTTTGCGACGAATGTCATTATTATGTCGAGTACTCACAGGTGGGCGATCACTTCGCCTACGCCATCAGGGAGAAGATCGACGGGAATACCAAAGTGAGAATTCAGGGACGCTCTGGGGGGCGTCTAATATCGGTTTTTGGTAGTGGTGACATATTCATGAGTGCTTGGAAAGAATCAGATGAGCACAATCTCTTCCGATCCTATGTCGATTGGCGAGCGGTCGGCCTCGGATTTTGCGGAGATTTTCCCGGCAGACGATTTGAAGCAATTTCGGGAAGCATCTCGGAATGGAGCTGGCTGAGTACCGACAAAAACTGGGTTATTCCCGTCGAGAACGGGATAGCTAAGTATCGAGATCCTCCATTACTTTTCTCTGGGGTCGAGTATGAGGTCGATCTTCTGCGGGGCACTTATCCTGTCAGGTTTGATTTCACACCTCCCGGAGAAAAAAAGGGGTACAGTCGATGGTCTCTTGAAATCGACAAGATTCATGATGAATATCTCCCAGTCTCCGCGACTCTGGAATGCGAGGGTCAAATCACCCAAATCAAATTCAACTGGCTGATGGTAAACGAACCGCTTGAGGGAGGCAAAGTCGCTTGCCAACGGTTGGCTAAGAGATTCGGACTCGAACTCCACCATTCCGCAAAATAGCGGCGTTCTTCTGAAGTAAGATATGTCGGGGTTGTGCATGCGTCAGGAATGGGTGCAAACGATGTTCAGAAATTGGAACGTCTTATTGTCATTGGCGATGCTCCCGTTGGCTGGGGGGATTGCCAAAGCTCAGTCGGATTGTTTTGAATACCGTGAACGAACTGTTTGCGATTCGCCACCGCCGAAATGCCTGAAGACCTACTGTAGCCGTCCTGCGCCCAGTTGGGTCATGTCTCCCAACAACAGTTGTGTTCTCATACCGAGCTTTGACTGGTCCCGACGCTGTCCAGCCGAAAGTGAAGAGCCGATTCAGGTCGATTTACGTGTCGAGCTCGATTGCGTGGTCAAGTCGAACCATTCCGGAATGGGGTATCCCGGAATAGGTTCCGAACCCATGGAAAAGATCTGTTGGCAAATTCGACCCTGCGATCGCGCGTGTTTGGAGACGAGTCAATGCGAAGGGGCCATCCCGAATCAGTGGTCAGGTAACTGCGGTTTTCAGAGTGGCAATCCCGGAGAAACCAAAATTTATCGAGCTCGATGTCGAACGGGTAGCGGAGATGCTCGCGTCGGCCCGCCGTCTCACCTCTGGACGAAATGCGAGGGCGTACCGCGCGACTGTCCAGAAGACCCGTGAGGCTTGCGACGATGAAAAAGCCGAACACATGACGGAACGCGTACTAAAAGCGCAGGCGACTCTGCGTAGGAAGGAAGCTAATTCGACATTTGGGCAGTGGCTGCGTTAGCGTCGATCAAAGATGGATTGCCATTGCCAGAGGTCGCCAGCGTCCAATGTGATGGGTTCGCATGGCTGAATGACTGCACTCAGCAACCGCGCGAAAACGAGTTCCCAAATAAGCTGGAACTCGCTAGCGTCCGATTCTGTTCGGCAACCGGTTCTGACGCACGTCGGCAAATTTACAAAACGGGATTTGTTCTCAAACTGTTACTTTCTGGGAGCGTGCGAGTTGACGTAGCTCACTGAAAGGTGATTGAATCGTCATCAAAAGATGCAATTTTTGGGAGTCCGATATGGAGCGTTCCTCTGCCTGGCTTTCGTTACTTCTGATTGGAGTCATCGACTCGTTCTTGTGGGCACAATCTAATGTCCAAGCTCAGCTCCCCACGGAATTTAAGAGCCATGCGGAACTGATGCAGCACATGGCGTTGAAGCGAGCGGGGCTGGTCTCTTACGTCATGGAATTGGATGCGGAGTGGGATACGCAATACAACCAACTTTGTCGCTCGTGCAGTTTCTACATTGAGTTCTCGCAGGTTGGTACGCACTATCTTGTTCTTCGGAACGAGCGGATCGAGGACAGTTATCGGAAAGGACTACACTGGGGAGGGCAGTCCGGCGACCAGATGATCTATGAAGTCGCTACCGCGGGCACGAGCCTCATCGGGATGCGAAGAATCGATCGCTTTGAGAAGCCTTGGATTCCCGAGCATGTGGATTGGCGAGCCGTCGGCTTGGGGTTTTGCGGCGACTTTCCCGATCGCACCTTCGAGGAGATCAGCGGCAGCATCGCAGAATGGGATGCTGAATTTCCGATTCCAGTCATCGATGGCATCGCGCGATTTGACGACAATCCAACGCGATTGCATCAAGCGAAATACCAAATCGACCTTCGCCAGGGTTCCACCCCGATACTATTTGATTTTACTCCTGGGGCGAAGCCGTCGGGGTACAGCCGATGGAAGGTCGATGTCGCTAGATTCGAAGGTTTTTATCTACCGAAGTCCGCGACCTTGGAGTGCGATGGAAATACATTGAACTTGAAATTTCGATGGCTGCTCGTCAACGAACCTCTAGAAGGCGGAAAAGCAGCTTGCGAGCGATTGGCTCGTAAATTCAATCTCAGTTTGGCTGAGTCGGCGCGATAGCTCAATGCCAAGGATCAAGAATCGTTTTTTGATGGGACGATCAGAGGGGCGACATTGTCGTAGAACTGGAGAAGACGCTCATCCAATTGGTCATCGGGTCGTCGTCTCTGTGGAGCGCATTTTCATTGACAGAACGTTTGCGGGCTATTGAAAAAGATGCCCAATCCTTGGATGCATCGAAGAGCACCAACGAAACTGGATTACTGGCGATATTCCAGGCTCCGTTTTCAAAACGCTGTTAGCCGCCCGTTACAGGTGTACCGTGGCCGAGCTGCGCTAGGACCTGGATGACACCGTTAAGGTGAGCGAGTCGCGGTCCATAACGATCTACGAAATCGCTAAACATAAAGTCAGCATCATTCAGGGACTCTTCGTTCTCAGCGACTTCTTGAGTTAAATTGTCGAGGAACTGCACTTGAATCTTGGATAACGCTTCAGCGGCCCGGCGGCAAGAACGAGCGAGCCGAGGGTTCGCGTCCTTCCATTGCTGCAATTCTAGGGAGCGCTGCTTCTGTAGCCCGGCAGTATGTTGTACCAAAATATCAAGCAACTCATTTTGCTTCTCCTGAAGAGCAACCATGCGTCGCATAAATGCAAGCATTAGTTGTTCTTTGTCTGTCGATTTTGGAGTCGCTGCTGCGGTTGAAGGCTCTGGAGAAACGTCGATGCGGAACATTGGGCTTAATTGCGTTGGGTCTTGAGCCATGCTCGGTGATGCTCCCGTGAACTGAACTGGATCGATTCGAATGCATGAAGAGGTCTAGTATAGTACACGATTCAAGAAATGGGGGAGTTTCGGCAAACTTTTCCTTGGTCAGGTATGTGCGAAACCGCATAGACATTACGATCCGAATTTCCTTCATGAAGATGTACAATTCTGCCGAACAAGAGATCGAGTTGGTCCAGGAATGATCTTCCGAACATCTCCATTCCATGTTTCTCGGCTCGGAGATCAAACTGAGCCGTGGGAGGGCACCTTGTTTTGAATGGCCCTTTGGTGGCACGAAACTACGTCATTCAATGATTGCGTAGGTGCCGCATGGAATGCCTTCCCTTTGCCTGTCGCAAGCATTTTGATGAACACCGTCGGCTTCGAAACCCTTTCAGCTTCGGGCTAATCCTGTAAGGAGTCGCATGCATTTGAAATCTAGTTCGCCAACTCTGGCTTTTCTTTCAGCGCGACAAAATACTGAAATTGGTTATGTCGGCGGACTCTTGATTTTGACTCTGAATGGTCGACCGGTTGAGTTTCATTGCACGCTGCCGGTTCGTCCCACGAAAGCTCAGGAAATCTTGTTTGGATCGACCCTGGATGAATACTTTTGCAGCGATCTCATTGGTAAGGCGTTACTAAGCCGAGTCAAGCATTCTCCGGTCTGCATTTTGACCGATGTCCTGCCGGTTCTGTCGATCAGGAATGGAATCGAGACACCGTTCGCTGTCATCTTGAGTCCGGAAGCATCGATTGAAACATCTCGATTTGAAAAGCCTTCGAGATCCTGGGTCGAAACAATCGCTTTTGAAGTTGCCTCACGTCGGTTGCTCGCGTCAGCATCGACCAACGACGTAAATGCAATTCAGAATCTATGGAACGATCTGCAACCGACACTTGATATCTATGAACCCTTTTCTCGCATTGACGAAGCGTTGGAAGAAGCCCACCCCATCGTAAAAGCCGCTTAGATGAATGACTTCGAGTCGCTGCCAATGGTGAGCAAAATGGACGAAGCATTTTCATCGAACACCGACGAGCTTACTCAGTCGATTGAGGTTCTTTCGGAACCAAGTGCCACTTTTGAGCCGGAAATTGTCTTGATCGGCGAGCCGCAGTATTCTGCTCGATTTGCGTTGAGTGACTGTGGCAACTTTCAGTCGGTTTTCGAAGATCGCTTGTCTTGCGGCAACATTGAAGTTGCAACTATCCAGTTATTCTCCAAGCCGCCCAAAATTCTGGGATTCGTATTCGAGGAAGGTGGTCCTCCAAATGACGCTCGTACTGACACCAAGCCGAAGCCCAAGCCAAAAAACGTACGCTTAACGAACAACGACGAGCATTCCTCCGGGAGCGAAGAGGACACTGCGACTTCAGAGAAGCGGAAGTTTACTCGAATCCGGCCTCCCGGTGATTTGGTGAAACTGGAGGATCGGCTTTATTTTCTCCTTCAACCGCCCTTAGAGTTATTGCTGGATAATCAGGATTTGCATTTTCCATTTCATCCGTTTCCCTATCAGCTTGAGGGGATCGCATTCTTGTTTCCAAGAGTGGCGGCCATTCTCGCTGACGAAATGGGTTTGGGCAAAACCATGCAAGCCGTGACGACGATTCGAATGCTCATTCGGGCAGGTGAGCTTCGCAGGTCGCTGCTGATTTGTCCCAAGCCTCTGGTAACCAATTGGGTCCGTGAATTTAAGACCTGGGCTCCCGAGATTCCGGTCGCGGTCATCGAAGGTGATCAAGCTCTTCGACACTTTGTCTGGAATAACCCATCCGCTCCTGTGAAGATTGCGAACTATGAATTGCTGATGCGGGATCGGGACGTCATCGAGAATTTGCCTAGCTTTGATCTGGTTGTCCTGGACGAAGCTCAAAGGATCAAGAACCGCTCCAGCACGACCTCAGAAATCGTCCGAAGTATTCGTCGAGATCGATCTTGGGCTTTGACGGGAACTCCGATCGAGAACTCTTCGGAGGATTTGGTGAGCATCTTTGAGTTTTTGTCGCCGGGCTATCTCAAGGACGGCATGCATCTCAAATCGATGAGCCAAGCCTGCCGCGACTTTGTCTTGCGCCGAACGAAAGATCAAGTCCTCAGCGAGATGCCTCCGAAACTGTACCGAGATGCTGCTCTGGACTTAAGCCCTGAGCAACGAGCGAGCTATGCATCCGCCGAAGAGGAGGGAGTGGTTCAATTATCCGATCTAGGGGATGCATTGACCATTCAGCACGTATTCGAACTGGTGCTCCGGCTTAAGCAGATTTGCAACTTTGATCCATTGACAGGCTCAAGCAGTAAGCTCGAACGCTTGGAAGCTGACTTGGAGGAAGTTGCCGCCAGCGGCAAAAAGGCAATTGTCTTCAGTCAATGGGTCGAAACGCTCGATCGCCTCAGTGAACACTTGAAACGATTTCATCCACTGCAATACCACGGAAGGATTCCGTCGCGGCATCGAGATAACGTGCTCAAGGAATTCAAAGAAAATCCGAGAAGTCACGTCATCTTGATGAGCTACGGTGCCGGGGCCGTTGGGTTGAATCTTCAATTCTGTCACTACGTCTTCCTGTTTGATCGGTGGTGGAATCCGGCAGTTGAAGATCAAGCCATCAATCGAGCCCATCGCTTGGGTGTGACGGAAGCGGTAACCATCTCTCGGATGATGACCCTTGATACGATTGAGCAGCGGATTCATGACATTCTCGAAGAGAAACGAGAATTGCTGAACACCCTCTTTGCAGAAGCCCAGCAGCCGAAGAACCTTGGGTTGAATCAGAAAGAGATCTTCGGCCTATTCAATCTTCGCATGCCAAAATCGGCTGCAGCGTAAGTCAGAGATTATTAGGTGTGGTAACCGAAGTCGAAGAATAACGCGGGGGAGTTTCAGGGGATCGCACCGCCGGAGACTCCGATGGGACTTCGATGGAATGGCTCGGTCCGGCTTTCTCCAACGCAGCGAGGACTTGGCTTTCGAGGAGTGATCCGTGCAGTATGAGGGGCTTTGTCGGAGATTTGGCTGGATAGATGGCGAGGACCGGAATAGAGAAACTCTTGAGCTCAATCAGCTTTCGCTTGATGTCAGGCGATTCATCAGTCCAGTCAGCGACCAAGGGAACAATGCCTTGACGTTCCAACAGTTCCGCCACGCGACGCGTCTCGATTGCTGTGTACAGATTTGTCTTGCAGTTCGCACACCAGTCGGCAGTGAAATCGATCATGACGGTCTTGCCCTCGGCCAACAGGGCTTGGAGCAGATCTTCCGAATAGGGCTGCCATGGAAGTGCATGAGATTCGCTCGATTCATTGTTCGCAATCTGATACTTCTCATCGGAACCGAGATAACGAAAGCTACCCCACCCCACGAAGCAAGCGATCAAAATAGCAGTTGTCCATACTGTCCACTTCTTGCTGGAAGGTGCCCATAGCGGAAGGCGGCCGATCAACCAGCAACTGAACCATACTCCAATAAGCATGGTCAATGCGGCAATTCGATAGCCGTGCGAAAACTGGCTGATAAAGAAAACCGTCGTGAACAAGAGCGGAAACGCTAAGATTTGTTTGAATGTGTCCATCCAAGGGCCCGGCTTCGGAAGCCACGAAATGGCAGAAGGATAAGCGGCAACCACTAAATACGGCAGCGACATTCCCAGAGATATCCCGGCGAACAGTGTCAGCGTTATCGGAGCCGGCTGCGTCAGGGCTCCCGCAATCACTGGTCCCAAAAACGGTCCCGAACATGGTGTAGCTAGGACTGTCGAGAAGGCTCCCTTAAAAAATGCGCCACTTCCCCCTCCCTTGGCTAACAGTTTGGAACTGGTCTGGCTGTTTGCAAATCCGGGGATGGGAATCTCCCAGACTCCCAAAAAACTAAGAGCCATGGCAAACAGCAAGACGGTCATGGCTATGCGAAAACTGAGAAACGTGAAGTGCTCGCCCCAGAGAAACTGGCGACTATACATGTCGCGAGCAATGACAACAACAATGCAAAACGCCATCAAAGAGGCGAAAATCCCGGCGACGTAGGCCAACATGAGAAATCGAGTGCGGGAAGGATTTCCGCTCCCTTCCTGCACAAATCCAGCCACTTTCAATCCGATCACTGGCAACACGCATGGCATGAAATTCAAAATGAATCCGGCCACCATCGCAAGACTGAAGGCAGCCAAGAGAGCCTTCCATCCCATGGCTGTCTCAGTGTTTGCATCCTGCTCTGGCGATGCCTCAGCCCTGCCTGCAACGGATTCACCAGGTTTGCTGTCTCCTTGATCGCGATCATTAGCAACTTCGGAGGATGTCCCTTGCCAACTTTCGGTCCCCGAGAGTTGATCAACCCAGCTTAAACGAGAAGGAGCATTCTTGACCGACTTGAAAGGAACCGGCTCAAGAGTCGCCATCGCAATATCCGCCGATAGCAGGTCGGAAGCTTCAACCTGAGCTGAGAACTTGATTCCGGCTGGATCGTCGCATTCGGTTTCAGTACAAGCGTTGTAGCCAATGAGGCCTTCGACGAAATAAGTACCGCTGGGCAATGTTTCGGGAACGTGAATCGGGACTATCCATGTCGTCTTCCCTTCATGAACGGCAATCGGTGGTTCGCCCGGAATCAACGGCTTTTCCACCGGAGCTTTCATCGGATGAGGTGCTCCAAGAAGAAGCCCCGATTTTTCGGTGATCGCAATGACCGTCCGGAAATTGGTTTGAGCGTCGTCGACCTTAACGGAGTAAAGATGATAATGCTCATCCGGAATGGCTTCGAGGATCAATTCCGCACTGGAACCGGGATTGACCCGCGCAGGACGTACGGCAACTCTCCAATCAACATGGCCGTTCTCGTGTCGAAACGCTTTGCTGCTGAGTTTAGCGGCATCGTTCCAGAGACCTTGCTGCGATGCCTGGCTTGTCGAGACGGTGGAGGCGACGCCTTCAGGGACCGACCCGGAAAATGTTGCTCTCAGCTCTTCATCAAAGGGAATGCACTCCTTCGAACAAATCTGTCCCCGGACGCGGACCTTCAAAGCCAATTGCGTCGGGTCGGAGCTGCGTGTGACTTTGATCGGGCAGGTCCACACTACTTGTCCTTCATGCTTTCGAACTTCAATGGTATCTCTGCCGAACGCCTCTTGTCCTTGTTTGGCTAGCGGCGCGGGCTCAATGTCACCGACGATCTGAGCCTCTTTCGAAAGAAGCTGAATCTTCGTCGGCATCGGCCCGCCCTTTGGCTGATCGATGGCGTAGATGTGATAGCCTGGGTCGATCACGGCCGTTACGATCAGCTTCCCATCGAAATCTCCGTCAGTGCGAGAGTTCGTCAGTTCATATTTGGCAGAAAAACTGGCTGGCAATGCGCCAAAGCCACCGCCTCCTCCAAAGCCCAAAGGCCAGCTCTCTTGTTGTGCAAACAGCGGGTGACAAATGACGAGCAACCATGACAGCATGGAGATCATGATCGAGCGTGCTTCACTGCCGAGATTCTTGTTCATTATTCACCGTACTGAGGAATTTCTGGCTCGGAGGATAGTTGCGAATGCACAGTTCATCCATTCACTATTCGATTCATTCTCATGGTCTTTTGCCGATACTCTGCCCAACAAATACTATCGAAACGGCACTGGGCCCGTCAACCGTGATCGTTCTACGACAGCGGTTTACTACAAGACGTTTATAGTATCAAAGTTAACCATTTTTGTTAGGAACTCGACAAGCCTTTGGATGATGCGAGAGTCGATATTCCCCCCTTCTGCTGCGATTTTCCGAATCGACTGCAGCCAATGAACCACTGAAAGTAGCGTGGAAACAGAATCGATGTGAATCAAGTCGATTTCGACGAAGGGGCTTTCCATCATTGCATCATATTTCTCGACGCTGGCTTTCCATGAGTCCTTACCTTGAATCAGTCCACTCCCCAAAAAACGGACCAGATCAAAAGAGACTAAATCGATCCGAGCTGCTCCAAAATCGATAAATCCAGGATCGAGGTGCCTATCCATAAGGACATGCTCTTTCCGTAAGTCACCGTGAATCCACTGACATGGCCAGCGGGCTCGCGATCGAAGGTCGAGCCAATTCAATAAATGATGCTTGTGTCGTTGCCAAACTTCGTGGGTCTGTTGGATCAGTCGAGACAACGTTGGATCGGAGCGCAATCGTCCAGGGATTTCAAAGTCTGAATCTCGCACTCGCTGAAGCTTATCGAGTCGCAGTTCGAGCCCTGCAGATTGTTGATGCCACACTCCCAGCCCGCGCGACTGGCGATGAAAGGCTGCTATCGCTGAGAGCACTTCTTCAAGTTGTAAGGACAGGTCGGTTCGCTTCAAATCGATGGGTTCCCCTTCCAGCCAATCGGAAATCTCCCATAGTCGATCGTCCCATTCCAATACGGAATCTCCCTGAGGCCAGCAGTAGACTCGTGGAACACGAAACTGTGAGTTTCCTTGCACGGTGCGAAGCATCTGATGGATCGAGGCAAGCCGCTCGACGCTATGCGACACAGGCCGATAGCTCTTCAGCGCATAATCCTTTGAACCGGTCCGAAGTCGATAGATTTCGGCATCACTGAATCCGTGAGATATTCGCCCGGCCGAAAACTGGCTCCCAACGACCTTCATCACGTTGGAGCGGAGCTGGGGTGAAATCATGTCGCTCCCCAGTTCACTCGAGATGCGCAACCATGCACCATCGTCAATCGGATTTGGCTAGCACTTGCGACGCGCATTTGATCGCTCGCAATTGCAAAATGAATGATTTGTTCGCCCTTCCGAAATCGCATTCGCTGGCAATTGATTTTTCAAACTGAACTGGTTGTGATGAAGCACATTCATTAAATCATTTCTCACCAATGGAGCGCCGATGCCGATCATAGATTGAACGCAGTCTAGCAAAGCCTAGCGCGAGCGGAAGTTCAAGATTTACCAAACCAAACCAATTGCGCGAGTGAGGGCTCGATGTCCTGCCGTTCAACTGCGTTTCAAACTGGTAACTGTTCATCGGCCGCTCGCTAATGCTCAAGCCCATGGACGCATGCGATTGAACAAAAACACGTAAGGAAACGAAATTCCATGAATCGCAGGAGATGGATCAAACTATCGTCGATCGGCACGGTATGCATGATGGCTGGATGTCGAGGCTATCAATTTGGCCACGTGATCCAAACCGGCTCTCCGAATCTCGTAGGAAGCCACAAGGCTGGGGCGGAAGTCTTCGATCCACTGGTTGCCGAGTCGGTCTCAAAACTGCTCGCGAGGCAGCAAGGCCCTTTTGCCTATGCAAGCTATGATCCCACAGGAATGCCCTGTAAGAAACGCATTTGCTTCGTCGGCATTGAGAACAAGAGTGCCGAGGAACTGGGTGACTTCAAGGACCAGCTATACCAGCAGATCGATATTCAAATCATTCAAAGCGACGTATTTGAACCGCTATCACGCCGAGTCGTCGATGCAGCCCTTCAAGAGACGCGACTGCGCCCAGAGTCCCTTCTCGTCCCCAACAACATGCGGCTCTTCACCACCGTCTTGCAACGACAAAGTCAGCCTGTCGACTACCTGCTCTTCGCAACCTTGACCAGCGGCACGACCACCCGCAATACATCTAGTCAGAGGGACTATCTACTGACCTTGGAACTCGTCAATGTGAATGACGGGACAAGCGACAAGCAATCGGCAGAAATTCGCAAAGGATACCATAAGTCTCCCGTCGGGAAATGGTGGCACTTTAACCCATTTCGTTCGTGAAGTCTCGTGGCACAAACTACGGACCAGCAGCAGGAGTGAGCAGATTGCTTTTCAAACTTGGAGAAGCGATGGATCACACCTGGTTCGCTATGATCCGAGCGTGCTTGCTGATGATCGTGCTGCAATCATGGACGATTGGTTGCTCCACCCACGCGAAACGACTCGCCGTGCCCAGAGCTTCATTTTATGAAGGGCGAATCCACGAAGCGCACGATCAACTTTCTCAAATCCAACGGAAGCATGAACGAGATCGTGATGTTGTCGAACTGGATTTGGCGATCGTCGATTTAATGAGCGGCCGCTTCAAGGTAGCTGAACGTCGTCTCCGCGAGGTACGAGATCGATTCGACCATTTCGAACAAGCCAGCCTCGCAGAGGATTCGTTGTCCCTTTGGACCGACGATCAATCGCGATCCTATGCTGGCGAGGATTACGAAAAGGTAATCATTCGAACCTTTTTGGCCATCACAAGTTTGATGAGCGATGGACTTGACGCTGAAAGCTACTCACTACAAATCAACGAAAAGCAACAAAGGCTTGCGGAAATAGCTTTCGAGAAATACGGTGAAACGTTCGCTGAACGCTACCGCCCGGTCCCCTTTGGATACTATTTGCGAGGAATCATTCGCGAAGCTTCTTGGCGGGATTACGACGATGCTCAGCGAGCCTACGAAGCTGCACTTTGGGCCCAACCTGAAGCAGAGTTTCTCGTGGAAGACATTGAACGCGCCAAACACGGAGTTCATTGCAGCTCGAATTCCGGAGTGGTTCACGTGATCGCATTGGTTGGTCGAGGCCCCCACAAGAGCGAATCTGTCGAGAAAGCGACCAGCGATGCACTTCTCCTCGCGGACCGGATTGTATCAGCCATCGGAAAATACTCGGTACCCCCTACGCTCGCTCCCATCAAGATTCCGAAGATCACCGCTCCATCGATGGTCATCGATCAAATCGGAATCAACTGGAACGGGCAGACAGTGGCAGCAACTGCGACCATTACTGATCTCCATGAATTGGCTTTGAATAGCTATGAAGCGAAACGAAATGTCCTCATGGCCCGCGCGATCGCCCGACGAGTCGTCAAGAAGGGGACAGTCTACGCAACAAAGCAGGCCTTGGGTTCGAACCAGTTAGCATCGCTCGCGCTCGACGCGGCTGGAGTCGCTTGGGAAGCAACAGAGTCCGCCGATACGCGTTGCTGGGGATTGCTTCCGCGAGAGATCCAAGTTGCCCGCTTGGAACTGCCTTCAGGCCCGCATCGCATCTCCCTCGCACCTCTTCGCATGGGCTCCCCCATCGCGCCCGCTCGGGAACTTCAAATCAATATCAAGGATGGTGCAGATGTGTACGTATTGGCCTACTTCCCGGGACCAGAACCCATCGGCCAAATCCTCATCGGCCCAAATCGCTAAACCTATGCAAAAAATCAGGTTGCGACCTGTTGTTGGATGATGCCGCTCATTATGCCCTTTGCAATCAACCTGAGATGTAGTTGAAGGTGCTCGAATCTTAGTTGCAGTTCATAGCCAATTGAGACATCAAAATCGACGAAAATAGCTATCCAGTTGCGACCTGTCCAGCATTCGAAAAGCTTCGATGAAAAGCAATTTCAAGTTCGACGATACGAAGGCCTGATGGATCGCCTGGATTCTCTATGCCTATCGGTTGCGAAGACGCCTTCGCATGTCGGCGACCATTTCTTGAAGTTGCTTTCTCTCGATAGATAGCAGCTCGTCTGGGCTGCTCTGAGGAATGCCCAGCAGCTCTTGCAGTACCAAAACCTTGCCAACCAGTTCCCCTTCCTCACGCCCTTCTTGGCGTCCCTTCTCGATTCC
>JBBIUE010000092.1:0-18270 GCA_037440405.1 Pirellula sp.
GAAGATCCTGACTCCAGAAGGGTCGCGCCACACTTGCTTTGGCCCAGCGGTTAAACGATGATCCTTAATCCAACGATACTGCGCCAAATTTGCTTTGGCCCTGCGGTTAAACGATGATCCTGACTGCAATAATGTCGCGTAAGTTTGCTCCGGACAAAATAGTTACAAGAACAATCAAATTGGCCACTGGGAGACTGCGTTGATTTGTTCAAGGTTGTTTTGACAATTAAACGAATCGTAACCATTGTCGTTCGACGGAACCTTGCGATATTATCGTCGTTGGACGGAACTTGACCTTACTCCGTTGTCCGTCAACGCTCACGGATTGAAATCGGTCTTCTCGGACCTTGCGAACCGTCAGACATTCGAGGGAGAGTGGCCGTCGGTTGCCTCGAAGTTTGGAATGAATGGGATCGAGCCCGTGTCTGTTTCTTCGTCGTCCCAGCCAGCATTTCTCGAAATGCGTTTTTTGCGGTTGGCAGGTGCTGTTGCAGCGCCTTCGGCGGATGAGCCCCCTCGCAACCGTTCCCAGTCGGCCATGGTGATGATGACATCGCGAGCTTGGGAACCATTGTATTGCCCGACGATTCCATCTTCAGCCATGAAATCGATCAATCGGGCGGCTCGGCCATAACCGATGCCCATAGCTCGTTGCAAGAGAGAGCAACTTCCCCGGCCTTCTCGAATGACGATCTCGACAGCTGCTTCATAGAGTTCATCGCGTTTTTTCATCGCAATCGGTTTGGCTTCGTCACCCTCGGCATTGTCGCGAACTTTCAGATTGACGAGCTCATTGACGAAGTGTTGTTCGCCGGTGCTGCAGTGAGCGACGACGCGATTGATTTCATCGTCACTGAGATAGGTTCCTTGCCCGCGAAGAAGCATGCTCGTACCGGGCCAGAGAAAGAGCATATCGCCGTTGCCCAGGAGTTTATCGGCACCCATTTCATCTAGAACGACTCGGGAGTCCGTGCGGCTTGCGACTTGAAAACTGATGCGCGCGGGCAAGTTGCTCTTGATGAGGCCAGTGATGACGTCCACGGTCGGTTTCTGCGTTGCCAAAATCAAGTGGATGCCGACGGCTCGGCTCTTCTGGGCGAGGCGGATGATGTGCTGCTCGACTTCCTTGCCAGAGGTCATCATCAGATCCGCGATTTCGTCGGCGACGATGACAATGAAGGGGAGGTGATCGGGGATCAATTCTGCTTCTTCGGGCGATTCAGGGGCAAGACGCTCGATCAGTTCCTCCCGCCCGAGCTGGTTGTAGTTGACTAGGTGGCGGACGCCGACACGGGCGAGCAAGGCGTAGCGTTCCTCCATTTTGTCGACCGCCCAAGCCAAAATCGCCTCTGCTTTGCGCATATCCGTCACCACGGGGTGCATCAAGTGCGGCAGTCGCGCGTAGCCACTGAGCTCGACCATCTTGGGGTCGATCATCAGCAATCGGACTTCATCGGGACGGCGAGTCATGAGAATCGAACAGATGATCGAGTTGAGACAAACGCTTTTGCCCGTTCCGGTCCGACCCGCGATTAGCAAGTGCGGTAATGATGCAAGATCGACGGACAACGGATTTCCAGAAACGTCCTTCCCGAGGAACAACGGTATCTTCATCTTGCGCGTCGCCGTGTCGGCTTCTTCGATCACTTCGCGCATGTGAACGATTTGTCGTGATTCGTTTGGCACTTCGATGCCCACGGTGTTTTTCCCAGGAATGGGGGCGACGATGCGAACGCTGGGAACACGCAAAGCAATTGCCAAATCATCGGAAAGACTGGTGATTTTGCTTAGCCGGAGGCCAGCTTCCAATTCGATTTCGTACTGTGCGATCACTGGACCCGTTTCAATCTCGACCACGCGAATGTTGAAACCGAAATCCTGAAAGGTTTGTTCGAGAATCTTGGCTTTGCGACGAACCTCGGTGGCTTGCTCCTCGTAGGCAAATGCCTCTCCCTCGTCGAGCAGATTCAGCGAAGGTAGTACATACTCCTGAGTTCCGTCGGGTAGCTTGGTGTCGTCCATCGGTTCGAGCTGCGCGTTGTGCTTCTTTTTCGAGGCACGATTGCGTATGCGCGGTTCGGGGACCGAATGCGATCCGTCCGCTCGCGCGACCACGGTTTCGCCATTGATGTCGAGTTCTCGAACGATGGGTTCCTCTTCGGTCTCGACTTCCTTCTCTTCGATTGGAGACGAGGCTGCTTCCGGCTTCGCTTTGCCAAGGTTTTTCACAGGAACGTCTTTCGGATCATCGTCCTGAGAGATTGCAGCCTTTGGAGACTGGTCATGGCTTGATGCTTCCGCCGAAAGAGGCACGGAGCGTTTGTCGGTTGTTCCTATGTTCCCTCGGCCGCGCACCCGAATGGGCGGTTCGCTGTAAGGTTCCTTTGGTTCCAGATCAGCTCGAGTCAATAACCCTGTTTCTCCGGTCGGAACGGGTTTTGCCTTCGAGTCTTTAGCGTTCCGTTGCAAGTTCCCCGCCGCAGGCATTTTCCAATTGTCCCGCCCTCGCACCAGGATTGGTCCAACAGAGGCGAGCAACCGCTGAACGAGATAAACCACAGCATATTCGGTGCTCAACAACAAACCGGCAACTCCGATGCTAACCGCCAGGATGATTCCACCGCCAAACGCAAAATGGCGATGAATCCACGTGCTGGTCAGAGCTCCGAGATGGCCACCCGCACCGATGGGCGGCGCCGACGCGGCAGACACGTTGCACAACGAAGCCAGCGTCGTGATCGAAAGCAAGATCATCGTCCAGCCCAAGCTCCGTGCGAGTGGCGAAGCAAGAGGCCTTTGCCGCAGCATGACGGCGACGGATAGAAACAGCAACAAGGACACCACAAACGCACCGATCCCGAATGCGTCAAGAAGCACGCGACTGGTGAGGGCTCCCCAGTAGCCGCACCAATTTTGAATGTTCGCGTTTTCAGGAAAGACCAGCGCATCGGGAGTGTAGAACCAGCGTAAGGGAACGATGAGCGTTCCTAGCGAATCGGCAGGATCGTAAGAAACCAGCGCAATCAGGACGAAAATCGCGATGGCACCAGTTAGGATGCCTGCGACGTCCCAACGAATGTCTCGATTCGCGGCTGGCTTGTCTTTGCTCATTGATCCACTCTCGACATTCCGAAACTCGGCTGGTCCTACCGCAGTTCTGGACTGCGTATACAATCGGAGACTTTACCGATTAGCTATCGTCGAAATTGCACGTCTTGGTCCAAGTTTCTGATGTTTGGCATTCTCAATTTGGATAAACCGACTGGGGTAACCAGTCGCTACTGTGTTGACCAAGTCCTGAAATGCGTTCGTCCCAATAAAGCTGGCCATGTTGGTACGCTCGACCCAATTGCTTCAGGTGTTTTGCTCGTTGCAATCGGAAGGGCCGTGCGGTTAGTCGAATACTTGCAGCGACATCCTAAGACCTACGAAGCGACTTTTGAGTTGGGAAAGGAAAGCGATTCTGCAGATACGGAAACCGAGGTTCGCGAGATCGCGGACTCAGTGATGCCCTCGAAAGAAGCGATTGTTGAACAATTGCCGCGATGGTTGGGGAGGATCGAACAAGTTCCGCCTGCCTATTCCGCGGTGTGGATCGGTGGACGCAGAGCTTACGACTTATCCCGTCGAGGCCAAGAGGTTGTCGTCCCGCCTCGACAGGTTGAAATCTACGCGTTGGAACTCCTTGATTTTTTTCCGCCGATGATGCAATTACGGATCGTTTGCGGTTCAGGAACCTATGTCCGGAGCTTGGGGCGCGACATTGCTCGTGGTCTGGGCACGGACGCGGTCATGGTTCAATTGAGACGCACGCACATTGGGCCGTTTTCCGTGGCAGAAGCAATGGGCCTGGACGAAAATTTGAGCGAGCCAATGATCCATTCCAACCTAAAGACTGCCAAGTTTTCTCTGAATGGCTTTCCAAGTATCGACGTGGCTGGCCAGGAGTTGTCGCGCATCATCAATGGACTTCCCATTGAGATCGACGCAGCCATCTCGGCTGAGGAGCTATTCGCATTCGACGAACAGGGGCGGCTCCGGTCTATTTTGAAGCAGGAGCCAGACCGATTATGGTGGCCGCACAAAAATTTTCCAGTGGACGGAAACGAACATGAATGAAAGCCCAAGCCGTGTCCCTCGACCGAAGAGCTGGGAAGCGTTACAGCGAGCGCTTCGGTCGATTCCAGGAGGGGTCAACTCACCTGCTCGCGCCTTTGGCGCCGTCGGCGGTCATCCGATCTTTATTGCGTCGGCGCATGCCAAGTACTTGACCGATCTTGACGGCAACCAGTACCTCGATTTCATCGGCAGCTGGGGGCCAATGATTCTCGGGCACGCGCATCCGGTCGTCTTGGAGGCGATTGCGTCGGCAGCCGCACGCGGCACCTCCTATGGCGCTCCCACAGAAGCGGAGTCCGAGTTGGCCGAACTGGTGATCGAATTGGTTCCCAGCGTTGAGAAGGTCCGCTTTGTGAACAGCGGTACGGAAGCGACGATGAGCGCGATTCGACTCGCTCGCGGCGCGACTGGCCGGGAACGTATCATCAAGTTTGTCGGGAACTATCATGGCCACGTCGATTCGTTGCTTGTTTCGGCGGGTAGTTCCGCAGCGACGCTGGGAGTTCCGAATTCTCCTGGGGTCACGGTCGGCACCTCCCGAGACACGCTCGTCCTTCCGTATAACGATATCGATGCCGTACGCGAGGCGTTTGCGGCTTCTGGCGATCAGATCGCAGCGATCATTGTTGAACCGGTCGCGGGCAATATGGGACTTGTTCCGCCCAAGCCCGGCTTTCTGGAATGTCTCCGCGAGAAGACGATACAGTGCGGTGCGGTGTTGATCTTTGACGAAGTGATGACGGGCTTTCGGCTGGCCCCCGGTGGAGCTCAGGAGTTGTACGGCATCCAGCCGGACTTGACGACGCTCGGCAAAATTGTGGGAGGTGGACTGCCTCTTGCTGCCTTCGGAGGAAGAGCTGATTTGATGGATCACATTCTACCGGCTGGCAAGGTGTTTCAAGCTGGCACGTTGAGCGGCAACCCACTCGCGACTGCCGCCGGATCTGCCACGTTGAAACTGTTAAAGCAGGCGCCCCCTTACGACTATCTCGAATCCATTTCTTGCCAATTGGAGAAGGGCTTTCGCAGTGCAGCTGAAGAAGCGGGAATTGCCGTTCAAGTTCAGCGGATTGGCAGCATGCTGACGGTGTTCTTCGCGTCGCAACAGATCGTGGATTGGGTGACCGCATCGCAATCCGACTGCCAAGCGTTCGCTCATTTCTTTTGGGGTATGATGGATCAAGGTGTCTATTTGCCCTGCAGTCAGTTTGAAGCTATGTTCGTGTCGCGTGCGATGGAGCCGCAGGATATTGATCAGACGATTTCTGCCTCTCGGAGAGCGTTCGCGAAACTACGAACGATGAGAAGTTAAATCATGAATATCATCGCGACGGATCGAAGCTCCCTCGAATCCGATATTCATATCGAGCATTTTCCTAACGGATTGACGCTTCTTTATGAGCACATGCCGTGGTTGCGATCGGTCGCTTTTACGTTATTAACTGGATCCGGTACGGTTTATGAGCCCGCAGGACTAGAGGGGCTGGCTGGCGTGTCGTTGGAAATGGTGCAGCGAGGTGCGGGTCAGCTTAGCTCGCGCGAGATCGTCGAGCGGCTTGATTTCCTGGGTGTGGAACGAAGTTCGACGGTTACTACGTGTCATTCCATTTTCTCAGCCGCCATGTTGCCGCAATCTCTTCCGGAGAGTCTAGCCATTTACGGAGAAATCGTGCAGCGTCCTCACCTGAGAGAGGATGACTTGGAAGATGCGAGGCGAGTTGCCCAACAGGAAGTCCGTGCGATCCAAGATGATGTGGCCATGCGATCTTCGATCGAACTGAAACGTTTTAGGTATCAAGAGCCTTACGGTCGGTCGGCGCAGGGGCGCCTAGAGGGTATTGAGAGGATTGAGCTGAACGACGTGGTCAACTTCGTTCAAGAACACTTCTCTGCCGCCGGAGCCATCCTCGCTGTTGCTGGCAACTACAATTGGGAGCAACTGAGGCACGAGGTCGTTTCGGGATTCGGCACTTGGCAATCGCGAATCCAACCGGAGGATCCTGCCGTCATCATTCGGTCCGGATCACAACATATCGTCGAGGAGAGCGCTCAAACCTATCTCGCGCTGGCATTTCGAAGTGTCCCCTACCATCACCCCGAATACTATTTGTCTCGCGGCTTGCTCAGTATTTTAGGCGATGGAATGAGTTCGCGATTGTTTTCGGAAGTGCGAGAGAAGCGGGGACTCGTATACGCTATTTCCGCGAATCATTTCACGCTTAGGGACACGGGATCGATTTTGTGTTTCGCCGGTTCGACGGCAGGGCGAGCTCGCGAAACCCTGGATGTGACGTTAGCGACGATCAGCTCGCTCGGCGAAGGAATCGACCCCTCCGAGCTTGTCCGGATGAAGAACCGAATGAAGATGAATCTGGTCCTGGAGCCGGAATCGGGTATGTCTCGCAGTGCGCAGATGGCTTCGGATTGGTATTATCTGGGGCGAGTCCAATCACCGCGCGAAATCTTGTCGGAAGTCGAGCATTTGACCTGTGATGCTTTGATCGAACATTTTCAACGCCATCCGCCGACAGCTTGGACTCTTGTGTCGATTGGAGAGGAACAAGTCGAGCTACCCTATGGAATTTAGGCATTGTCGTTTGCCGAATGGATTGGAAATCGCTGCGGAGATTGCTCCCCAGGCACTCAGTCTCGGACTCGGATATTTTGTACGAACCGGTTCGCGGGATGAGGCTCAGGAAGTCAATGGGGTTAGCCATTTTCTTGAGCACATGGTGTTCAAGGGGACAGAGCGAAGAACGGCCGAACAAATCAATCGAGAATTAGACGATTTAGGGTCGCTGGCGAACGCGTACACCAGCGAAGAACTGACCGTCTATCACATCACCGTTCTTCCCGAGAATCAAGATCGTGCCGTCGAACTCTTAACCGACATGATGCGCCCCGCCCTACGTGCGGAAGATGTCGAAACCGAACGCCAGGTTATTCTCGAAGAAATTGCCATGTACGATGATCAGCCTCCTTATGGAGCCATCGAACACTGTATGGAGAACTTCTTCAACACACACCCTTTATCGCAGCGCATCTTGGGAACGCCAGAGTCGGTTCAAGCTTTGACGAGCGAACAATTACGCGACTATCATCGCCAGCGTTATTCGCCGGATAACATCTGTCTGATCGCGACTGGCTGCGTCGACTTTGATAGCCTCGTCGAGCAAGCCGAACGTTTGACGTCATCTTGGGAAACCGCCAACATTCATCGGCAACTTCATCCGCCACAGGTAGCGCGAAAAGTCCAATTTCTTCATCGCCCTTCGGCCGCGCAGCAATATCTCGTGGAGTTAGGTTTAGGGCCAGCGCGGACAGACCCCGCACGATACGCTTGCCGGGTCCTTGCCTCCATGCTGGGTGATGAGAGCGGGAGCCGAATGTTCTGGGAACTAGTTGATAACGGCCTGGCCGACACGGCAGCCATTTTCACGCAAGAGTTTCAGGAGTGCGGGCTGGTCGGGTCGTTTATGATCTGTTCGCCGGACGACCTCGAAATCAATTGGCAGCGATTTCGTGACGTTGTTCATTCCTGCCCCATGGTGCCCTTCCAAGACCAAGAGCTCGTTCAGGCCAAGAACAAAATACGATCCAGTCTCGTACTCGGAAGCGAGCGTCCCTCGGATCGGTTGTTTTCTGTCGGGCATGCTTGGACGCTACTCGCTCGCAATGAACCGCTTGACGAGGTCTTGGACGCCTATGCGAAGGTGACTCTTGACGATGTGTATGCTGTCTTTCAAAACTGGTCGGAGCAACCGCGAGTGATCGTGGTCGCGGGCCCGAGAACTGAGTTTGAAATCGAAGGAATTTATCCATGAACGTGTTGATGCGAAACCATGTTCACCATCGTATGTGGAAACAAACGGCTTATTTGTTTATGGCTTTTTTCGCCGCCTCGATGTCGATCCAAACTCAGGCCCAAACCGACGCGGTTAAGTCGGATGTTGGCTTAATTCGCATCGGCATGATCGGACTGGACACGTCGCACGCTCCGGCGTTCACCAAGACCATCAACGACGATATGAATTTCCGATTCCGAGGCCGCATGAAAGTCGTGGCGGCTTTTCCAGGTGGTAGTCCCGATCTCGAAGCCAGTCGCTCGCGCGTCGAAGGCTACACCAGGGAACTAGCGGCGATGGGAGTTGAGATCGTCGACAGCATCGATGAACTGTTGACGAAAGTCGATGTGGTAATGCTGGAAAGTGTCGATGGCAGGCCGCATCTAGAACAGGCCCTTCCCGTTTTTCGATCGGGGAAGAAGATTTTCATCGATAAGCCTTTAGCCGGCTCGCTGGTTGACGCATACGCCATTTCCCTTGTCGCAGAACGCTTTCAAGTCCCCTGGTTTAGTAGTTCCAGTCTGAGATTTAGTCCGGGCATCATCCGGTTTCGCAACGATTCCAAGCTCAAGGACAATGTCCGAGGGGCCTTGACTTACGGACCCTGTCCGATCGATCCAACGCACCCAGATTTGTTCTGGTACGGAATTCATGGTGTGGAGATGCTTTACACCATCCTCGGGACGGGCTGCGTGAGCGTCGTTCGGACGCATACAGAAGGAACCGACGTCGTCACCGGCAAGTGGTTCGACGGGCGACTTGGAACCTTTCGCGGAATTCGTGAAGGTAAATCCGATTACGGAGGCACGGTCTTTCTCTCTGACAGCATCGACTCCAATCTGACGTACTCTGGCTACGGTCCACTCATCGATGCCATCGGTGATTTTTTTGCCAACGGCGTCGTGCCGATTGATCCGGAGGAAACGCTGGAACTATTCGCATTCATGGAAGCTGCTCAACGCTCGAAAGCACTTATTGGACAGCCCGTGAATATGAAGATGATTCAAGCGGAAGCCCTCTTCAAGGCCCGGCAAAGAGTCAAGGAACTCCTTGACAACAAGTAGCAATGGTCAGCCCGTCGATGAGGGAGCGGCATGCAGACTTCACGCCCCTCGGACTCTTGGACTCCGACATCGAGTGGACAAATAACTTGATGCCTGTCCCAACACCGCCGACTCGCTGACGCTTCGAGCTTCGATGGGACGGGATTGGGTAGGCCCTCGGTCGCCTCGCTCATCGCAATTCCGCCGACTCGCTGGCGCTTCGGGCTTCGCGATGCGGCGGGATTGGGATAGGCTCTGTGCTCTGAATCCGCAGTTGGCTCTCAGAGAGCTCGACTCCGTCTTATTCAACTTTGGGTCGTTCGCCGAAGATGGGTGATTCGTCGAACATGATTGGAAGGTCCTTGTATTCTGATGACGAACAAGTCATCATTTGAGATGGGAAACGCAACCTCCGGCATGCTTCGTTGTCGCCCGCCAGCCCTTTTTGTTCCCATCTTGCTAGGAGACCCTTTCATGCTGAACCGTCGTCGTGTGTTGGTACATGGAGCCGCTGCTTCGATTGCGTTAAAGATCGGTCGATCCTTAGCGGCACAGGCTTCGAATCGGGTAGTCGTGGGAGTCATGGGTTTGTCCCGAGGCATGGACTTGGCCACCGAACTCGCTGCCATGCCCGGCGTGACGATTAAGTATTTGTGCGACGCGGATTCGCAGCGATTGAGCTTGGGGATGAAGCGCATTGGAGAATCGGAATCAGAGAGCGCGTCGGAGGTGCAGTCGGTCACGGATTTTCGAAAGATGCTTGATGACAAAGATATCGATGCGATATTCTGTGCCGCCCCCAATCACTGGCATGGGCCGGCGACGATCATGGCATGCAAGGCCGGAAAGCACGTCTACGTCGAAAAGCCTTGCAGCCACAATCCACAGGAAGGCGAATGGATGATCGAAGCGGCTCAGCGATTTCAACGATGCGTTCAAGTCGGAACACAACGACGGAGTTCCGCAACCGTGCGCGAAGCGATTCAGAAACTTCATGAAGGTGTCATCGGCAGGGTGTACCTCGCCAAAGCGTTTTTCCAGCGGATGCGCGGGCCGATTGGGAGAGGCAACGAGGGGACACCTCCCGGTTACTTGGACTACGAGCTATGGCAAGGACCGACTCCACGTCGCCCCTATCGCGACAACATCATTCATTACAACTGGCATTGGTTTTGGCATTATGGAAACGGCGAGCTTGGCAACAACGGCATTCACTGTCTCGATCTCTGTCGCTGGGGCCTGAATGTCGACTATCCCATTCGCACGACCAGCTCGGGAGGTCGATACTGCTATGACGACGATCAAGAGACTCCGGACACGCATTCGGCAGCGTTTGAATTCGAAGGCGGCAAGCAGATCACTTATGATGGCGTTTCTTGCAGTCAGCATCCGCCTGGACCGTTCGTTCTGTTTTATGGAATGGAGGGTGCCATGGAAATGGATGGCGATGGAGGGTATCGCATTTTTGATGCAAAGAATAAGTTGATCGAGGAAGTGCGCGGCTCCAACTGGGGGCAAACCGAGCATATCACCAATTTCCTAGAAGCCATTCGAAGTCAGAACCCGGCCATGCTGAATCAGCCTGTTCTGGAGGGACATAAGAGCACGCTTTTGTGCCACCTCGGCAATATCGCCTATCGCACGGGAAAAACGGTGCAAACGGATTCTCAATCAGGGCGGATCCTGTACGACGCGGAGCAGCAACAACTGTTGCGTCGCAGCTATGATCCGCGATGGGAAGCGGATGTGACACTTGCATGAGAACGGGTAACCAACCATCGGCTCCCATGCTTGCGGTCGAGGGCCGAGAAGCATTGCCAGCCATCTATCTCTCGCGAGCTGCTCTCCATCCTTTTGTTTACCGAAGGCGGATTCAGCGAGTCGAAGGTCATCCCAAAGCTGGTCAGTGGGTGGCCGTTTACGCTCAACAGGAGGATGGCCGTCCGCCACAGTTGTTTGCCTACGGTCTGTACAACGATCGTTCCGAGATTGCCGTGCGGCTCTATCGATGGTGGGGCGAACTACCCGATGATTCGTTCTGGGAGGATACGCTTCAAAGAGCCGTGAGTTTGCGACGGGAGATCCTCGGCCTGGATGCCAGTACCAATACCTACCGCGTGCTTCACGCGGAAGCAGATGGAGTATCGGGCTTGGTGGTCGATCGGTATTGCAATGTCTTGAGCGCGGAGTCCTTTTCATTTGCGATGCACCAACGAGCACCGGAGCTCTTGGAGCGGCTTGCCAAGATCGTGGGCACGGAACACTGGCTGGTTGAACCGAGTCCCATGTTTGCCAACCACGAAGGCTATTCTGTCGAGGCGATGCAAAGCTCGAACTTGCCATCGTTCGTGACAGTCGAAGAGCAGGGGGTTAAATTTCGCATCCATTTTGCAACGGGACACAAAACTGGCTTTTTCTGCGATCAGCGAGAGAATCGAATGCGTCTTGGAGATTGGTGCCAGGGCAAGTCGGTTCTCGATCTGTGCTGTTATTCTGGAGGTTTTGCGGTACACGCAGCCAAGCGCGGTCAGGCTGCCGAGATCACCGGCGTCGATATCGACGAAGAACCGCTCCAATTAGCCAAAAAGAACGCCGATATCAATCAAGTGCGAGTCCGTTGGGTCCGTTCCGATGTCTTTGCCTTCATGCGCGATATGATTCACCTTGGAAGACAGTACGATATCGTTGTGCTGGATCCACCAAAGCTCATTCGTACTCGCGATGAATTGGAGGAAGGCACAAGGAAGCACCATGACCTCAACAAGTTGGCGATGCAGCTCGTTCGACCAGGCGGATGGATGCTCTCGTGCAGCTGCGCTGGGCTGCTTAGCCACGAAGCGTTCGGCGATATTCTCCGTTCGGCGTCACGGGCAACGGGGCAAGATGAACATGGCGAGCGACGCCCCCCAAGAACGGTTCAAATCCTTGGTCGCTACGGCGCCGCTGCTGATCATCCTGTCGCCATCAATTGTCCGGAAACGGACTATCTAAAATCGGCTTGGATGCGCGTCTGGTAATCAAGATGCATGGGAATCACACACTCAGGCTCCAACGTGCGACGACAACTGTTCATGGAGCCAGCGAAAGATGCGTGCAGCTAGTCTTGGCCGCGTGTTACGTTCCTTCGGAGAACGGCACCTTCGACTGGGTTGCTTGAATACTGATTTATCTGGACGCGCGTAGCGCCTTCTTAGTACTAGAACACTAGGCAGCGTTGCTGAAGTTCTTGTGCCTGATTGGAACGCTTTCGGTCAAATCAGCGGGAATCTTGCTCGAGTCGACGGTTTCCAGGGCCAGCGCCATGTAATCTTCGGCACCGTTGGAAGAGGGAGCGTAATCGAAGATGCTTTGGCCAAAGCTTGGAGCCTCTGCAAGACGGATGTTTCTTCGAATCCTGGTCTCGAAGAATTTAGCACCCGCCCAGACGCCTTGATGCGCCGAGTGTGCTTGGAAGAACTCCTGAACATCGCGACTGACTTCGATCGCTAATCGCGTTGAAGCGTCGTACATGCACAAGACGACTCCCGACAGACGCAGTTTCGGATTCAGTCGTTTGGCTACGACTTCGATGGTACGCAGCAACTTGCTCAATCCGTGCAGCGCGAGAAAGTGAGGCTGAAGCGGGAGGAATACTTCATCGACCGCAGTCAGCGCGTTGAGGGTGAGCACTCCCAACGAAGGAGGACAGTCGACGATGAGGTAGTCCGATCGAATGTTGTCGATGGCAAGCTTATCGCGCAAGATGACTTCGCGCCCGACCTCTCCCGCAAGCTCGAGTTCCGCAGCAGCCAGGTCTAAATTTGCGGGAATAACCGACAGGTTCTCCGACACTTCGTAATGGGCGTCAGCAAGCATCGCATCACCGCACAATACGTCATACACCGTCGGCTTGCCGGGTGGTACAGTAACGCCAACGTGCAAAGACGCATGTGCCTGAGGGTCCAAGTCGATCAAATGAACGGAATTGCCTAAACGCGCCAACGCAGAGGCTAGATTGACCGCTGTGGTCGTTTTTCCCACGCCTCCCTTTTGATTGATAATGGCAATTTTCCGCATCTCAGATCACCTCTCGAAGTTTGATGAACATCTTATCTTGGCTTGACAGATGGGTTCAGGCGACACGGCGAAAGGCACAAGCGAAATTTTCGCAAAATAACCTTCTTTTTTTGTGGGAAGGCGAGAGCCGTCGGATCTCGGTTGCACCGGACGGCTCGCGCCGTACCACTCCATTTGGGAATCGACTTCGGGATAATCATCAAGTTGTCTCAATTGGGACTGGCTGCGACTTGAAACTATCCTCTTTTTGAACTTCCCGTCATCGTGTCGGTTCCGTCTCCAAGTTGATTCCGGACCGTCTGGCTTATAGCGACTTCGCACCTGGCAATGCTAGAGCATTCCTAGCAATTCACGACATTGACAGCTAAACCGCCAAGCGACGTTTCTTTGTACTTCGATTGCATATCCACGCCGGTCTGACGCATGGTTTCGATAACTTTGTCGAGAGAAACGCGATGCGAGCCGTCACCGTATAGCACGGCAAGGCGAGCTGCATTGATAGCCTTTGTGGCTCCCATCGTGTTCCGTTCGATGCAGGGAACCTGGACCAATCCGCGGACCGGATCGCAAGTCAGACCAAGGTTGTGCTCCATTCCGATTTCGGCTGCATTTTCAATCTGCTCATTGGTTCCGTTCAAACAAGCGGCCAGTCCAGCGGCAGCCATCGAACACGCGACGCCGACTTCACCTTGGCAACCCATCTCGGCGGCAGACAGGGAAGCGTTCAACTTGTAGAGGAGACCTATGGCTCCTGCGGTTTTCAGAAAGCAATGGATGCCCGCTCGATTCGCACCCGGTACAAATCGGACGTAATAAGCGAGTACTGCAGGAATGACTCCCGCAGCTCCGTTGGTTGGTGCGGTCACGACTTTTCCACCTGCCGCGTTTTCCTCATTGACGGCAAGGGCAAAAAGACTGACCCAATCGAGCTGCCTTAAAGGATCGGCGAGAGCTGACTGTTCCTTCAATTTCTGATAAATTCCCGGTGCCCGTCGCTTGACCCCTAAGCCGCCGGGCAAGATCCCTGCTGTGTTGCACCCTCGCTCGATACAGCTTTCCATGACGGACCACAACAGATCCAATTGGGCTCCGATTTGGTCATCGTTTCGCCATGTTCGCTCATTGGCATGGACAAGATCGGCGATCGTCAAACCATTCTCTTCGCACATCTGCAACAGCTCGGTCGCCGATCGGAAGTCGAATGGTACTCCGATGACTGCTCCGCTGGTTTCCTGTTCGAACTCTGAATCGTGCATCACGAAGCCGCCGCCGACCGAGTAGTATATCTCGCGAACGGACGGTCTGTCATTGAAGGTGGCTGTGAATCTCATTCCATTGGAATGGCGTGGCAGCATCTCTCGCTGGTGAAAAATCAAATCCTGGGATTCATCGAAAGGAATCCGCGTTCGCCCAAGCAAAGCGATTTGATTGGTGTCGCGAACGGTTTGTACGACCGATTGAAAACGATCGGGATCAACTTGATCGGGCAACAAGCCGGAAAGGCCTCCAAGAACGGCTGAGTCGGTTGCGTGGCCTTTGCCCGTCAAGGCAAGAGAACCGAACAGCTCGACCTGCACGCGGATCAGCGTTTCGAGTGCACTGTCACCCAGTGAGGACGCAAAACGATAGGCCGCAACCATCGGACCAACCGTATGGGAGCTGGACGGCCCCAGGCCGACTTTGAATAGTTCAAAGATGCTGTGCATAAACAACCTAACAGAAGATGCCAATTCGAGGAGCAATCCACGGGTTCACTCATCTTACTCTAGCGAGGTCAACTTGGGCCTAGTCAATCATCGAAGGTTCGATAATCTGAAAGTTTCGAGGGACTTAACAAGCAGGAGTGAAACGATGGCGTTTGCCGGATTCGAACGAGGCCCCTACCCACAGACACGAATGAGGAGAATGAGGCTGCACCCGTGGCTGCGGTCTTTGGTGGCAGAGACCGACCTCAGCGCCACCGACTTGATCTGGCCGCTCTTCATCATCGAGGGCACCGATGCAACCGAATCCGTTCCTTCGATGCCAGGCGTCCAACGCATGACGATCGATCGAATCGTGAAAGCTGCCGAGCTAGCCGCGCAGCTTGGCATCCCTGCCATCGCACTCTTTCCAGTAACTCCTGCCGATAAAAAGACTGCGGATGGTAAAGAGGCTCTCAACAGGGATAATTTGATTTGCCGCGCTATCCGATCGGTCCGAGATAAGCTGGGAAACTCGATTGGCATCGTGACCGATGTCGCTCTCGATCCTTATACAACGCATGGCCACGACGGGCTCTTGATCGACGGCTACGTGGTGAATGATCCGACCGTCGAAGTCTTGTGCCAACAATCGATCGTTCAAGCGGAAGCTGGAGCGGATGTCATCGCTCCGTCGGACATGATGGACGGACGCATTGGAAGGATTCGCACCGCACTGGATCAGTCTGGTTTCTCGAATGTCGCCATTCTTTCGTATGCGGCCAAATATGCATCTGCTTTTTACGGTCCGTTCCGCGACGCGGTCGGTTCTTCGTCGAGCTTGGGGAAAGGCGACAAGGGGACGTATCAAATGTCGCCAAGCAACCTACGCGAGGCTCTGCACGAAGTCGCCTTAGATCTCCAAGAAGGAGCTGATATGGTCATGGTCAAGCCGGGCATGCCCTATCTTGATGTGGTTCACGCTGTTCGCGAAACGTTTCAAGTCCCCGTCGCCGTCTATCAGGTCAGTGGCGAGTATGCCATGCTCAAGGCCGCTGCCGAACGAGGTTGGTTGGACGAACGCAAAGTCGTACTCGAAAGTCTCCTCGCCTTCAAACGGGCAGGAGCCTCAGCCATCCTAACCTACTTCGCCCCCGATGCTGCAACATGGTTGCAACAGGACAGATGAAAAAGCGATCCTGACTCGACGAAAATTGGAAGCAGCCTTCGACGCAAATAAGCAAGGTAGCAAGTCAGGAAACAACAAAATGATCGGCAGGTCAAGGATCGCTCATGCACGTCACGCGAACGCAGAGAAATGGCCTACCTTTTGAGGTTAATTTTTTTCTCTGTTGCGACCCATTCAGACGCTATAGCCAAGCGTCCTGCGGCGTGACTTTACTATTGCTTCGATGGTCCTTCTCGGCGGCAATGCGGTTGATCGCGTTAAGCATCGCCAGGATGGTGGATTCGACCGAATCGGTGGAAACGGAGACACCACGGTAAGAATGACCATCGTGCTCGACCTCGACGGTCACTTCGCCTTGCGCATCGCGACCGAGGCTTGCGCTGCGGAGGCGGAATTCCTTGCAGATCACGGCACATCCGGTGATCTTCTCCACCGCCCAGAATGCTGCGTCGATCGGTCCGTCTCCTTGCTGAACCTCCTCAGTAAATTCTTGATCGCCGTGCCGAAGTGTTAGCCTGACCTTCGGCTGTTGGCCCGTGCCGCTTACGACTTGATAGGACACTAAAGACCACACTTCGTTGGTGCGCCCGCAGATTTGCTGCTGAATCAGAGCGATGATGTCGCCGTCATAGATTTCTTTTTTCTTGTCGGCAAGGACCTTAAATTGCTCGAACACGGCTTGGAGTTGTTCGCCTGTTAATTGATATCCGAGAGCCTTGGCGCGATCTGCGAGTGCCGCACGTCCGCTGTGTTTACCCAGCACGAGGTCGGTTTTGGAAAAGCCGACATCTTCGGGACGCATGATCTCGTAGGTCCGGCGTTCCTTCAGCATGCCGTCCTGATGAATTCCAGCTTCATGAGCGAAAGCGTTTCGGCCGACGATGGCCTTATTTCTTTGAACTTCCATGCCGGTGATTTTGCTAAGCAAACGACTGGTAGGAACCAGGCGAGGTGTGACGACGCCGGTCTCAACCTGGTAGATATCTTCGCGAACTTTCAATGCCATCACGATTTCTTCGAGAGAGCAATTTCCAGCCCGCTCGCCGATTCCATTGATCGTGCATTCGATCTGTCCAGCACCGGCCTGAACAGCGGCCAACGAGTTCGCGACTGCTAGACCGAGATCATTATGGCAGTGAACGCTGATCGTCGCCTTCGAAATATTGGGCACGCGCTCAAAGAGCGTATGGATGCGTTCAAACATTTCGCTTGGCGTGGTGTACCCAACGGTATCGGGGATGTTGATGGTGGTGGCTCCAGCGTCGATGGCGGCCTCGACGACTCGACAGAGAAAATCGATTTCAGTGCGAGCGGCATCTTCGGGAGAAAATTCGATGTCATCGCAATAACTGTGTGCTCGTTGCACTCCTTGGATCGCGCGTTCAACGATCTCGTCACAGCTCATGCGCAGTTTGAACTCGCGGTGGATAGCGCTCGTGGCAAGAAAGACATGTATCCGAGGCTGCGGCGCTCCTTTCAATGCCTCCCACGCTCGATCGATGTCAGCGTCATTGCATCGCGCCAGACCGCATACGGTGACGCCGCGCACTGTTTCAGCAATGGCTCGAACCGCTTCGAAATCACCGGGAGACGCGATTGGAAAACCCGCTTCGATGATGTCGACTCCTAATTGCACCAACGCTTGGGCGACCTCTACTTTTTCAGGGAGGTTCATCGAACAACCAGGCGATTGCTCGCCATCTCGTAAGGTCGTGTCGAAGATTTTGACTCGTCGTCGTGGTTCGTTCATAGCTATCGTTTTTTCGGTTGTCTGCGCGATAAAAGAATCCTAGAGTCTCAATCGACCAGGGGACCGACTACGGTTTGTCAAATGCAGCCTACCCTAATACCGTCAACTCGCTTACGCCTCGGAGTTTAATTTGACGGCGATTGAGATAACTCTTCGTTGAGAATCCAAGATAACTCACGCTCCAAGAGAACGGAGCGGGGTTCGAAGTTCGCTGAGATTGAAGCAAATTGGCCCTAACTCACGTGATCTCATCGAGATCAAGTTGATTGGGCGAGCAATTGATGCCAACACGGTTCTCCGAATCCTAGAACGACGAAGTGTACTCGGAATCTCAAAGAGACACAATTTAGCGTCCCATCCACCCTGAATCATTTCGATCGATCCACCCATTTTGGTGGCCTAGATTGCTGCTCGTGTCTTCGCGAATTGCGGTAAGATGCGAATTTTCGAAAATTATTCCCAATCAGCCTTTTTTTGATGGTTTTGTCAAATTTTCTTGTTAGCTTAACAATCTGGCCATAAAGGCTTTGCCGGGTGTAATCTCTCTGGTGCGCCTGCTACGCAGCTAGTTTTGCATGGATGGCGT
>JBBIUE010000093.1:0-17988 GCA_037440405.1 Pirellula sp.
TAAAAAAGCACCGCTTGTTGATCGGGAATGATTCGACTGCTGGCCCGCGCAAGGAACAGTCGTGCTTGCCCGGAACTCATTCCGACAAAGTTCGTTGTCCCGTCGTCGCCGCTGTATCGACTGTCGCATTCGAAGCCAAGCATGGCGTAAAACAATGCCGCCGCATCGACGTCTTCCACGTGTGCCATCGGTACAAGTCCATGGACACGCAAGGGAACGGGACAATCTGGCATTGGCACCAAATGATTTGTCATCGATACATCTCACTCGATATTGATTGGAAAATAAATGGGCTCATTGGCTTCGCGAAGGAACAATGCATCCGTTCAAAAGGCTTAAAATTCGATCGAATATGCATCTATGTCATCCGAAAGATCAAAGGAAGCTCTGAACGATCCACATTCTCCGAAACACCTACTTCGGAAAGGCCGAAGCAAACAATCTGTGGTTGTTGTCGTCGAAGTATAATCTACGGTAAGATGCTTGGCTATCATCTCGTCATGAGAGTGTAGGCGGTAGGCAGTTGCGTTCGTTTTTTAGTGAGCTATGAGAATGCGTTGTTCGATTGCATGTCGAAAGATTGTCGGGCTGAGCCAATTCGCAATGCTGGGCGTAGTGATTGCTGGCTGCAGTGAAACTATTGGGAGTCGAAGCAATTCGATTAGCGATGCGGATGTGGGACGGCCCGCAGTCTCTCTTGCTTCCTTGGAGAAATCCGCCATTGAAGATGTCGCTTCTGAAGCAACCGTTGTGGAAATGGAACGAGTCCCCGTGGAGGAGTTGGACAAGCAAATGAGGGAACAACCGAAATACAATGAACTCACCCCTTTCGAGCAGAAAGTGATTCTTGCGAAGGGAACGGAGTACGCCTGGACGGGAGAGTATGTTGATAATAAGGAGGTCGGCACGTACATTTGCAGACGCTGCAATGCACCGCTTTACCGATCGGAGGACAAATTCGACAGCCATTGCGGATGGCCCAGTTTTGATGACGAAATCCCCAAAGCGGTTCGCAGAGAGGTTGATGCCGACGGGCATCGTACCGAAATACTTTGTGCCAACTGCGGAGGGCATCTCGGACACGTATTCCTGGGAGAACGATTTACGAAGAAGAATACTCGGCACTGCGTGAACTCGGTTTCGATGAAATTCATTCCCGCTGGTCAGGAACTACCCGAGACGATCCGTTAGGTCAAAGAACAGTTTGCCAATCGCGTTTCACTCATGCGATGTCCGTCGGTGCATCGTCGACGCATTATTGTCGCCAATCTGGCGTTTTCTCCAGAAGTTCCCGAAGATGGCTGCGGGCTCGATTCAACCTCGAGCGAACCGTTCCAATCGAGATGTCGAGAATTTCGGCGATGTCTTCGTACGCCATATCTTGCATTTCACGAAGAATGAGAATCGCGCGGTGGTCTTCCGATAGCTTTGCCATCGCTTCCTGAACGAGGCGAACGTTATCGTTTCGAACCATGTTGGTTTCAGGTCCACCAGCAACATCCAATGGTTCATTTCCGGTCGCCTCTCGGCTCTGGTCTAACGATAGCTGGTTCCGATTGCGCCGTCGCCTCGATAAGGCATTGTTAAAGGCGATGCGATAAAGCCATGTGAAGAACTGCGACTGCATCTGAAATGTATCGAGTTTGATGTAAGCCTGGATGAACGATTCTTGAACGACATCCTCAGCCTCTTCTGCGTTGCCCACAACGTTCAGCATGGTCGTGTACAAACGATCCTGGAATCGCGCAACGAGTACACCGAAAGCATCGCTGTTCCCAGACAATGCTAGAGTGATGAGTTCGCGTTCATCGCTTAAATCGGACAATCCACTTTTCCCGATGATCAGTAGAACAAAGGTTGTTCAGATTCCGCTAAGCTCCGTCGAATGCTGAACACGGCGAATGGCGATCATGAAAGCTGCGGTTCGCAGGGAAACGTTGCTTGCCGATTGAGCTTCTTGCCATACGTTCTCGAAAGCTTCACTCAAATTATGCTCTAGTTCTTGGCGGACGCGGTCGAGACTCCATCGATAATGCTGCCGATTCTGGACCCATTCGAAGTAACTAACGGTAACGCCTCCCGCGTTTGCAAGAATATCCGGCAAAATCACTACACCGCGTCGATGCAGTTGCTCATCGGCTTCCGGTGAAATGGGGCCATTGGCACCCTCGATAATCAGCGATGCTTTAATTCGATCCACGTTCTCTTCGGTGATCACATTCCCCAAAGCCGCAGGAATGAGCATGTCGACATCGAGTCCCAACAGCTCGTCAGGATCAAGGCGTTGCTCACCGGTGTACCCGGTCAAATGACCACGGTTCTGCATGGAGTACCGAAGCATTTCACTGATGTTCAATCCGTTGGGGTTGTAGTAGGTGCCGCTCAAATCACTGACAGCCACGATCGGAAAGGCAGACTCAGCAAGATACTTGGCGGCGTGGGAGCCGACGTTGCCAAAACCCTGAATCGCAACGCGACAATTTTCCGAACGTCTTCCAAGCCGCTTTAGCAGCTTTACCGCCATGATGCCGACTCCACGCCCCGTTGCTTCCTCACGCCCTTTGGCGCCATACTCCTCAACCGGTTTTCCCGTAATGACGGCAGGATTGAAACCGTGATACTTTTCCCATTGGTTCCTAAACCAGGCCATAACTTCGTGATTCGTCCCCATATCGGGCGCTGGAATGTCCGTGTCGGGGCCGACGATGTCATGAATCTCGTCGACAAATGCGCGTGTGATGCGTTCGAGCTCTTTGTGGCTGAGGGTCTTTGGATCGACAGCGATTCCACCTTTCGCGCCCCCGTAGGGCAAGTTGACGACTGCAGTCTTCCATGTCATCAACGCAGCCAACCCGCGCACCTCATCCAGATCCACCTCGGGATGATATCGCAGCCCTCCCTTCATGGGACCGCGGCTGTTGTCGTGCTGAACCCGAAAGCCAACAAACGTCTCCGTCCGACCGTCATCCATTTCACATGCTACCTGGACAGTGACTTCGCGCTTCGGCATGATCAATAGTTTTCGCATCCAATTGGGAGTCGCCAATTGGTTGGCAGCCTTTTGGAAAAAGTAGTCGGTGGCTTCAAATGCTTTCATCTTTCGTGCACCCTTGATGAGAATGGAGCTGGTGAGGCGATGCGCCAAGCATCTTTTTTCATGGTGAGGAACTGCATTCGCTGGAAGATTGCAGTACACTATCAACGGTAAGCCTAAAATTGTCCGCGAAACCGTCCGATTCGGCTAGGGCGTTCTCAGAGTTCATTGAATAAACGCACATTCCATGCCTCCATCACCATCGGACTTCTGGAAGCGACTCACCGACCAACGAATCGCCAGTGAACAACAGTGCAGAGAATGGGCTGCGGAGATCGTCACCAAGAACGGCCCAGCGACCATCGCCGATGCGCGTTCGATTGCCGACGCCCTGATTGCGAGTGGGAATCTGACTTCGTATCAAGCTAGCCTCTTGATCGAAGATGTTCCCGTTCCCATCACGCGAGGGCGGTTCGTCCTGCGTTCGAACCTCGATCGGTTCCCTTTTCGAAATTGGAAGGTTGCTCGCGCGGATTCGGATCAAGACCGCTGGATCTATGTCTTCGATGTTTCCCAATCGCAATTGGAATCGTCGTTATCAAATTGGCCCAGTGTCTCTCGGTTGCAGTTGCAGACCAAAACGCATGGAAGCCATTTACTACCCATCGAGGGCTTCGAAATCGGTGGTTCATCGTTGATTGTCGTTGTCGCTCCGATTGTTGGTACGTGTCTCAGTGAAAAGTTGCCCGCCAGGGGAATGGCCTGGCAAGAATCGATCGACGTCGTTCAAGCATTGGCCTCTGCCCTTCAAGTTCTGCATGACGCTGGGATTGTGCACGGCGAAGTATTGTTGGATCGAGTATGGCGGAAACCCGATGGCAGCTACTTGCTTCTGCGCGATCCCATGTATTCTCCTCGATCGCCGTTAGGTGAACAGTCGTTGACGTGTTTCGAGTCCAGCAATCTTGTCCCTTGCTATGCGGCTCCGGAATTTTTTGTACCAGGATACGGCCATACAATTCAGACCGATCTTTATGCGCTTGGGGCACTTTGGTTCCATCTCCTGACGGGGTTACCGCCATTTGCTAAAGAGCCACCTTCCACAAGGATGAGGGCCATCACCGCCAAATCGCTGAGCATCCCAAAGTCGATCGGTCTACCGACTGCACTTCGCGATTGTCTGGCTTACTTGCTTTCCAAAAATCCCTCGTCGCGGTTCCAATCTATCACTCATTTTGATGAAGCGCTCCGTTCAGCCTTGCGACTAACAAAGTTCGAAGATTCGACAGAAATGGGTATCGAACCGCCGCAAGTAACGTCGCGAACCACCACGATAGAAGCGTCGAGGCCAAGCCAGCCGAACGATTCTGTCTCACCTGCTTCCGGAGGGATTCCCTCCACATCTACCAATCCTCAAGTACCGGCTTCCAAGGAAGTGCGCCCGATCGGTGATGAGCCGAGTTCGACTGCTGCGCCATCTTCCACCATTCCCCAAGTAGCTAGGGATGCCAGTTCGCCATCGACTCCACCGAACACAACGGACTCAACTCCTTCGAAGGCAATGCGGAAGAATGCTCCGGTCGGGGACACCGGACCACTTACCTCCAGAACGGCAAATACCGCTAAGGAAGTCGCCAAACCATTACCTCCAGCAGCGAGTTCAAACGTCACTTCGGCATCGAATCGGGAGGCTTCCAAGTCTCCTCCAACAAAGAATCCAGCAAATGCACCTCCGACGCCACCCACCCTCCAATCAGGAACCTCCGGGGTTTTGCCCGCTGACGTTGCCGTCAAAGTAACTCAATCTGCGCATACTCCAAAGCAAGTCACCCCTGCGATCCTTGGCGATTCGCGATCCACAGCGATCGACAAATCGGAAACCCCTTCCGTCGAGGAAGCAGTCCCAATACCAAAGACTCCGCAAACAAAGCCGCAACTTAGCAAAGCTCATCGAGTTCCACCGCAGCAAAACGCGCCGGAACCGGCGGTGCCACAAAAGATCACGCCACTAAAGAACAATCCACCACAACCCTCACCGCCGACAGTCACATCGCAGCAAGGCAAAGACCAGCAGAGCAAGCCGAGGATCAAAACCTTACATCGCAATTCAAAAAATTCTGGCAAGCGTAGTCAAGCTCGGAAACGCCCGGCTTGGCTGCTGCCCTCTCTTGTGGGCGGGAGCTTACTTCTACTTGCTGGCCTGGTGTTTTTGATTGCCAGCCGTCCGTCGAATGTCGATCGTCAGCGAAGTCAATCGCCACAATCAGTGAATACTTCAGGAAGTGACACCCAGAACTTGCAAGCGAACGGCGACTCGAGCGAAAGTGCGTTGAATGACGGGACCATTCTGTCAAACGTTTTCAGCATTGTCGACGACGAGAACAGCTTCGCTTGGGTGCCACCATTCACAGGGAAGTCGGTCAGCCGAGAGCTACTTCCACCTGGCGCGTACGGGTTTCTATTCTTTCGTCCTGAAGCTTGGCTTGATTCGACCACGGGGCGATCGATCATTGAACTTTTCGAACCCGAGCTATCGCGAACTTGGCAATGGATCGAGGAGATGAGTGGACTACCGGCGGCTGAGATGGACTCGATTGTCGTGGGGCTCTTTCCCGGCGAAGATGGTTGGCCGACATTGACGTATCGATTCGAATTGAAAGAGGGCCGATCGCTCAGCCGCATGCGCGAGCTGTGGTCTGTGTCGAGCGAAGAAACGATTGACAAAACCAAATTGCTGGTAGGTAACGGTCGCTACTATTTTCTACCCCAGCAACCTCTGGTAGACGCGATGACCGTGAAGCAATTCGCAGTTGGCTCGAGAGAGCAAATGTCGAGTCTGGCCGAGCTGGGCGGAGCAGTTGCGACTCAACGACCACCCATTGCAGAAATGCTGGACCAAGTAGATTCACGGTATGATCTTGTGATCATCTTTTCGCCTTCATTCCTTCACACGGACGCGACTCAAGTTCTTACCAGATGGTTTCCGAATGCGTCATCCGAATTGGAGCAAATCCTCTCGAATCGAGCGAGATCGTGCATGATTGCGACTCAGCTTTCGCCTCAGTGGTACGGTGAGTTTCGACTAAGAGGTGAGTCAGACCTGGAAGCTCCACGAATGATTGAGGATTGGAAACGAAGAATGCGAGAATTGCCCGACTTGGTGGAGAAGAGTATGGTTCGGAATCCTCCCCACGAATTTTGGCGAGCTCTGGCCATGCGATTTCCTCAAATGATTCGGAGCCTGGCTCGAAACCAGCGATACTCCGTCGAACAAGGAGTAGCCATTACCAATTTCTACCTGACGGAACAGGCCGCACCGAACGTGCTTCTAGCAAGTTGGCTCGCAATGCAGAATCCCACAAACTGGACTTCCGATGTCGCTCCTAGTTCCAAACCAAAGCCGCGTCCTTGGACGCCAGAAGAGATTCTTGCTCGCCCCATTTCGATCGCATTCGATCAAGAGTCTTTGGAGGCCGCATTGCAAATCATTGCGGAAGAAGTTAATCGCGATCTCCCCGACGGAACAGCCCCCTTGAAATTCGAGATCGTCAACGCCGCATTCGAACGAAGTGGAATTACCCGCAATCAGCAAGTGCGAGAATTCCGTCACGAAAACAAACCCTTGCGATCGATGCTGGTCGATTTGGCATTGCGTGTCAACCCAGACCGATCCGTAACGTCTCCGAAAGACCCAAAGCTGGCGGTGGTCTGGTACCTGGATGCTGATACGATGCCCGGGCAGCCTACGGTTCATTTCACCACTCGCATTTTTGCAGAAGAGGCCAATCAGCGAATTGCGAATGAATTTGAATTGTAAATCTACATCGAGTCTGACTAGGCTCCACTTCGCTCATGAGCAAGCACTGATGATTGCCGAAAGATGACCCACACAGAATGTATTCGTATGAAGGGCAGCAAATGCACGTTGAATGCTTCGTCGAGATCCAATCAAACAACTCTCTTGGCACCTCGACTGAGAAATCAATGCTGCCCTATCCCCTCTGGAAAAATGCTTGACGAGCGACTACGCTTGAAGTGAGATCAGACAGAGGAGTTACCATTTAAGCTTCGTTCATACATCCCACGCTTGGAGAGGCCAATCAACCTGCGGGGCCTTGGACTCGGGTTGTGAGATGGTTCAGCACAAGAACCATGGCAAGGGCCGAACGTGAAGTTTGAGCGAGAATGGCGACGCAGTAGTTCAGATTCAATTAGAGCATCTTCCGACCCTCTCGAATCGCTTGCGCTCGACGCAGTACATTCGTTTGGGATTGAGTCATTTCGAGGAGCAGGACGAATGTCGGATTCGACAAAATCCCTTCAGTTGCTTAAGAATCTGGTCATTATGGCTTCGTCCGACGGGGCGTTGACGGAGCGAGAAATCGCCTTTTTGATCGATCGCTGTGCTGAACTCGGGTTGGATGAATCGGACTTGGAAGCATCGATTGAATTTGCATTGAGTGATCAAGCTTCGATCAAACTTCCCACCAATCGAGACGAACAGATATCCTTGCTCGGCGATCTCATTCGAGTGATGGCTGCCGATGGATCTCTGAGCGAAATCGAGAAAAGGTTGTTCGCTCTAGCGTCTGCTCGGATGGGCATCGACAAGACCGAAATCGATTCACTCATCGACCATCTTCTTGGCAAATCCCCGAAATAATCGTCTTTTTCCGAGACCACGACAAAAGCAGCCTCCAATCACTTGCGAATCTCTTTTGACGGCAAAGGACTTTGTAGAACAGTTCACCCTTTTTCAGGTGTACCGAGACGTGCGAACCGTTTGGACTCTCTTGCGAAGCACAGCGCGATCATTGCCGACTCGTCTCTTGACAAAACCAGATCACCGAAAGTTCTTGCGTTCGCGATCTTGATTCGCTTCGACAAGAATCGGGGCGATTTCTTTCGCCGCGAAACTCCTCGTCATCGTTCCATAATGTCCACCGAAGTTGCTGTGCAGCAGGTATTTCAATCGATAGGGCATTTCGTGGAGCTTGGACTCATAAAGCAGAGTGTCGCGTTGACTAGCGTTGGCGGGACGAAAGAATCCGACCGCGCCCGCCGCCGGGGACTGGCGTCCGTCGATCGTACCTGCAATCGTCGTTCCTGAAATGAGAAGCGGTGAATCTCCGATCATGGAACTAAAATTCCATAGCCCACATCGCGTCTGCCGAAGTGCGTGTCGCAAATCGAATTTTGGAGATATCGCTGCGTTCAAGATGATCGCCGTGTCCACCTGCCTTTCCTCCGGCAGTTCTTCGAGAGTGAGCAAAACAATACCCCCGCCACCAGAGTGACCGATCAAATGAACGGGGCGATCTGGATATCGATTCTGATAATCGACGATCTTATGCGCAATGATCTGTGCTTGGCGCTGATTCCGATCCCAGCCGCGAAGGTGCAACAGCATCAAAGGAGGTAATCCGGTCGTCCAATCGTAAATTTCAATGGTCCCGTGAACGCCACCGTCATGCAAACCAAGTGCGAGGTCGCGATGCAATAAATGCCGAGACTCAATGCCCGGCAGAATGATCGTGTAGCCCTTGTCCCAGTTTTTGACTTGAATCGGCCGTACCAATAGAGAGCATCCAGTGGACAGCACGATGCAGAATGCACTTGCGAAAACCAGCAGCATCCTTGCCGAGGGAGACATAATTTCTTCGAGAGAAACGGATTCTGGGAACGGTGAGAGCAAGTGAAAACCGATGCACTCGTCTTTGACATCATCGCAGTTTGCAGCCAACGAAGGCAATAGCTCCTTTGATTTTTTTCGCTAACTCCGCCTTGACGCCAGTGGCTTCCATTGCGCGGTCGCATTCGTAATGGCACTCTCAATCGAACTGCCGCTTCCACCTCGATCTCATCCGTTCTATCGTGGGAATGGGCGTACTCATGATTCGATTTCTCATGCTTGGGGAAGGACGCAGAAAGCACGGCTCCAGCGAGTGTTCAGAAATCGATGCGTCGGGTTGGCAACTGCAAACATCAAACGAGGATGAGTATCAGAATCAAGCCCTGAACGTGAAACACTCGATACACGATGTTCGACTGCAGAAAGGTTGGGCATGAAGCTGTTCAGGTGTTCCCTGGCGTCGGGGCGAGTGTTTGACGTTCGCCCCGACGCGCAGTATCAAGTTCTGCCGCGAAGCACCAAAGGGAGGCGATCGACCCAGTAATCACCAAATCCTTTTGGCAGTTAGCTCCGACCCAGGAGGGAGGCCAGCCAAGGAATCCCGCAATTCTTGGCTAACGACAGAACTTACCACTGAATTCCTTTTCTTCGTGTGCGATGGCTGCTTGTCGGTGATTTGCACTCACGCGACAACAACAGGGGAATAACCAACAATTATTTTTCTGTCAACAGCGAACACATTGTCTATTTCAAAAAACATCGTAAAGGGCTGTTTCTGACGACCATCTGCTAGCAGTCTTGCTGTCACGGAAAAAGTTCAAAACTTTTTCAAGTTCAAGCAAATCGGTATTGGTGGAATGCTCATTGATCATTAATCTTTCCAACCGCTCAACCAAGCGTGACCAGTCGATATCGGGAATCGGATGCCCGATGGTTCACTGCGAGTTGATTTTGGTGATCTGGCGGCGGCACGGACGCCGCCGCTAGTCGCCGTTTCATTTTTTCATCGCACGCTCAGAGCACGGATGCAGCAATCGTCGATCGAAAAGATGACACGATGGATTTTTGTTTGTGTCGTCATCCCTACGGCATGGATGCACGAGGGATGCGGCACAACCAAATCCTTCACGGCCACCGAGCAACTTTTGATGTCGGATGCCGTCGATACGTCGATCTCGCGAATCGACTTCCGTCCGTTGGCAGGTTACCGGGTCTTTCTTGATTCGACCTATCTTTCCTCGCTTGCTAATCCTCGCACGCTTTTAGTCCATTCACAGTACGTCATCAGCTCGCTACGGCAACAGATGATGGCGGCGGGATGTTATTTGGTGGATTCACGCGACGAAGCCGAACTGATTTGCGAAGCTAGACTGGGCGCACTCGGCCTGGATGATCATTCGGTTTCCTACGGTATTCCCGCCAATTCATTTCTCTCAGATACGTCGAGCGCGGTAACTGGAGGAGCACGACTCCCTTCGTTTCCGGAGCTATCCGTCGCGAGAAAAGAGGTGAAATCCAGCGCATCGAAAGTCGCGGTTTTCGCTTACACCAAGGACACTCGCCAACCTGTTTGGCAATCCGGGCTCGAAGTTGCAAACAGTACGGCTCGAGATACTTGGGTCCTGGGTATCGGGCCCTTTCAAAAGGGCACCATCTATTCGAACACTCGCTTCGCTGGAGGCTCGTTATCCGAGGCCTCCGTACTGCCGGGTGAAGAAGAACCATCGGAAAGTCGACGGGGTGCCGTGAACTTTCGCGAACGCTATCAATTCAGCGCTCTGCAACCTCCGACCTCGTTGACCAGCTCCCAAGCAGCACTGCCCACCCAACCCGTGATGCCTGCAGGCGCGGAAATGACTCAGCCTCCGCAATAATCAACATCGAAGCAGCAAGGATGCTTCGGATGTGCGCTGAGATTGCTAGGCTTTGCATCAAGGTTCTTTGTCATCTTGATCGATACTATTTGCATAACCGGTACAACTTTCGCAAGAAGGGATTGGCGTGCGGTTCGCCTCAATTCCAAGAGGCCTATTGCCGCGATGCAGAGAACGCTTTTAATCTACGGTGGAATTCTATAGTCGAGTCGATTCGAGTTGTTTCATCCACGGGTTCGAGCATTTGCTAGCTGTTTATTGCTTCTGGTGCTAGGACTGCACTGCGATCGGCTATTGTCACAATCTCCATCGCCTGGGGATTGGATCACATCGGGACGGGATGGTGTCGAGCAGCAACACGTCGGTGCGGCATTCGTGATCGACGCTGTCGATGCGTACTCTTTTGGACCCAGCCTATCCTTCCAACAATCTCAGCAACCGACCACGAATGTCGAAAACATCCCTGCCATTGAAACACAGTCTTGGGAAGAAATGCTGAAGCGAATCGAGGCTCTCGAGAAACAGATGAAGCTTACGGAATCGCAAAAGGCGGATGCCGCCTCCTCCAAAAATAAGACTGGTTCTTCCTCGGAAAAGTCTACAGAAACCAAGTCCAAAACCAACGAAGCCGAATGGATCGATGTTTCCAAAGAGAAATGGAATGTCAAACTCGGGGGCCATATTCAAGCTGACTACATTACGTGGCCCAATGCCGATCCAGCGATTGTCGGCGCTCAAAACTACTTCAGTTTTCGCCGATTGCGTTTGTTGGCGGACGGGACGGGCTATGGCAATCTCGATTTTCGTCTACAGATGACCTTGGAACCTGGTTCAGGTCCGAACAACGATTTCGCGACGCCGGATGTCAAGGATGCCTATCTATCCATGAACGAGATACCTTTGATTGGACGCATCCGTTTTGGCAACTTCTTTGTGCCATTCGGATTGGAACAAGTCACCAATGATACGATGAATGTCTTCAATGAGCGTTCCATTCCAACCCAAGGCATTTTTACTGCCGATCGCGAGATCGGCCTCGGTTTCTACAATCACTCTCGCGATCAGAACGTGACGTGGTCCGGCGGTATCTTTTTCGACAATATCGACGATACCATCAAGACGCGATTCGATGCCAATCAAGGAATTCGATTGGCCGGGCGATTGACCTGGCTGCCTCTGTATGACGAACCATCGGATGGAAGGTACTTGATCCACACTGGTTTAGGAGTGTTATACACGAATGATCAAGACAACCGCGTTCGATTTCGTGCTCGCCCTCAGATTCAACGCGGTCCTGTTCTGATGGACACCGGTACACTCGATGCTGATTCGTACACCACGGGTTGCTTGGAAGGGGCCGTCGTGTGGGGGCCCCTGACATTGCAATCAGAAGCGTACCTTTGTCAAGTCAACATGCTCAACGGTGAAACCGAACATCTGAACGGGATGTATGCCCACATCAGTTACTTCCTTACTGGTGAATGCCGGAACTACGAACGCTTCGGGCAGCACGGAGCACAATTCGGACGACCGAATGTCTACAGCAATTTCTTCATCGTTCCGGGCAGGATCAGTCCCGGGGCCATCGAAGCTAAAGCGCGTTGGTCGTATCTCGGCATGAACCGTCTCAATCGCGGTCAATACAACGACTTGACCATCGGTTTCAATTGGTACTGGAACGATCGAACTCGATTCATGTTCGATTGGATTCATCCGATAACTACTGCTGACGCAGCGTTTGGAGCAACCGAGTCCGATTTGCTCGCCATGCGCATGGATGTGAACTGGTGACCCCATGAACTTACTTTTCTTGCCCCCTCGGATCATCATTTTCGGGATCGTTGCCTTAGCCGCTGGTTGGTCTTTTTCGGTTCAGGCTATCACGGCGACCGCTGTTGCGGGTGGTGCAATGTGTTCACGGTGCGGCTGCAATACTTCTTGCCGGAAAGTTTGCCGACTGAAATGCGAAGAAAGGAAGATCACCGAGACGATCTGGTCAAGCGAATCCGAAGAGTTTTGCGAGCCAGGATTAAGTCGCAGAGTTTGCAAGCATTGCTCGACGCTCGAGTCCGATGCACCCAAACCCGAGTGCCAATGCAGATTGAAGGTTCCTTTTGTTTGGTGGGAGTGGCTTCCCTTCAAGTCACCGACGATCCATGAACGTCACAAGCTCATGAAAAAGACCGTGACAAAGACAATCCCATCTTATCGATGGGTGATCGAAGATCTTTGCGAAGAATGTGCATCCAGCAAATAGTTATTCAGGTCTGGTCATCGTTTGTAATCAAGCGGGCCGAGCGATCGAGAGTAAAGAATGTCCAACCCCATTGCACCAGCACAAGCAGGCGATTTCGAAACTGCGTAATGTAGATCAAGTGAATAAACAACCAACCGAGCCAAGCAAGAATTCCACTCATCTTCAGCTTGCCGACTTCCGCCACCGCAGCGTACCTTCCAATCACTGCCATGGAACCCTTGTCGAAGTAGCGGAACGGTTTCGACGCCTTCTCTCCCCGTGCCCATTCCTCCAACCTTCGCTTCAAGTATCGACCTTGCTGCATCGCAATTGGGGCGAGACCGGGAAGCGGTTGTTGACGTCCGTGGCTAAAGTTGGCAAGGTCGCCTATCACAAAGATGTTTGGATGAGAAGGCAAAGACAAATCGGGAGCAACGATGGCTCGGCCTCGTTGATCCAGTGGAGCGCCGGTAGCATTTGCGAGTTTTTGCCCCAGAGCTGACGCCGATACTCCCGCTGCCCAAATCTTCGTAGCGGACGGGACGAACTCTTCACCTTGCGGACCAACAAGGCGAATACCGTCTGCCGAGATATCAACAACTTTGGTCGAGACTTTGACCTCCACATGTAATCGATGAAGAGCTTGAAGCCCTTTTTGTGAGAGCTCAGGAGCATAGGCAGTCAACGGTCGATCTGCCATTTCGACGATGAGAATTCTCGCGGTCGAGGGATTGATTGAACGAAAATCCCGACGCAACGTGTTGTGAGCGATATCGGAAATGGCACCCGCCAATTCGACTCCGGTCGGGCCGCTACCGATAATAACGAACGTCAATAATCGCTTTCGGTCGACATCATTGTTCGTGCGTTCCGCTTTCTCAAACGCCGAAAGAATGCGTTTGCGAATTTCGGTAGCATCATCGATAGACTTCAACCCTGGAGCGTGCTCTCTCCAGTGGTCGTTTCCAAAATAGTTGTTGACGACACCCGTTGCCACAACAAGAGCATCGTACGGCACTTTTCCGTCTGCCAGGATCACTTCTTGGTTCTTGCAATCGAAATCGATCACTTCCCCCAGCAGTACTCGCGTATTTTTTTGGCGACTGAGGATGCCGCGAATCGGGGAAGCAATGTTCGCGGGGGACAAGACGCCTGTCGCGACCTGATACAGCAAGGGCTGAAACAGGTGATAGTTTCGCCGATCGATAACGGTAATGTCGAATGGTGATCGACGCAATGCCTTTGCAGCAGCCAGACCGCCAAATCCAGCTCCCACGATGACGATCCGCTTCTTTCTTTCCATGAATGACTCCGCTCTCATCCCTACAATATGGCAAGGGGATCCCGTTGATGTTCGAGCGTCCCTCGCGTAACTCCGACCCGGTTGTGTGCCTTTAATTCCTTCCAGACCTCCGAGCCAGATCGCCGACCGGCGAGCAGATCTCGATACGCTTGAATCAAGCGGCGAATCTCGTCAGGCTTGGCATCGCGCAGCAGTTCGACGCGAAAGTCGCGAATATGCAGTTTGCGAAGATCGGCGACCACCTCGGCACCGCTCTGGGCGATCCCGTTGTAAAGCGTATTTCGACAGCCGATATCTGCATGGAGAACATGCTCAACCCCAATTCGATCCTTGAGGCGAACCTGGTGTCGATCGCACGGCCTCCCACAATTCGACTTGTTGGTTCCCGGCGAAAGCAAGCTGCAGAAGACGCAATGCTCCATGTGAAACATGGGCATGAACTGATGCACGACGACCTCGAGCCAAGTGCCCGGAAGAGAAGACGCCAGTTCGACTAGCTGATCTCGGTTGAGATCGTAAGAAGCGGTACACCGAAGCAAGCCGAAGTCCATGAACCATTGTGCCGAGATCGGGTTGGTGACATTCAAACTAAAATCGCCAATAGCTGGAATTCCGGCTTTGCGGGCATAAACGATGGCGGCGAAGTTTCGCACCAGCCAACCATCGGCGGCGTGTTTTTCCATGGCTCGGAAAAGCCCACCTTCGCCCGGCTTAAAAATCCTCAAAGTTGCCAGGTAGATCGGCACCTCATGTTGTCGAGCAATCCGAACCGCCTCGCGATACTCTCGAATGTCGTGGAAATCGACGTAAACAGATTGGACATTCATCTCGACCGTTATTCGCAATTGTTCCAAGGTCCGACAGAGTACGTGCAACTGTGGCGGCCGATCGTGAGTATCCGAAATGTTGGATTGAATCGCCCGAATCGAGCTCAGCATTCGGACATGGACCGACTCCGATGCCAATAGTCTATTGGGAAGAGCGGTCCGCATTTCATCGAGTCGTCGAACGATTTCGTGGCGAATAGCGCCCGCCACGCTAAGTGGGATCATCGGTTCACCGTCAAAGTCAGTCTCCAGGTCCGTCAGTACATAGACCGTGCCGCCCAGTCTGCCGAGTTGTTTGATGAGCTCATCCTTGGATGCGGGATGCCGCCGAGCCGGTTCAGGGACGTGATCGGATCGCACTGTGAAGTTCGTACCATCGTCCGTTTGAACAACAACTGAAATCGGAACTCCGACGTGAGCAATGACTCGGAGATGAAGCGGTACCCGCTGGTGCGGGTCCTCGGATTCGAATGTACTCCGTAATCGCTTGGTTAACTGCGGATCGTCGGACTGCCAGATGAGCTGACCTGGATAGATATGCGCATTTCGGATGGTTCCTTTTTTGAACTGAAGAGCGACTCGGCCTGATTGCGGCGATGAGGCTGGAACTCCGTTAACGTAGACGCCATAGATGCGACCACCGAACTCTTGGTTGGCAGCTCGGTCACCTTCAAGAACAATACCATCACCCGACTTTAATGGATGATCGAGCTGAACTTCGAGCCTGTCACCGCGAGCTTGAATGACTCGTCCGACCAAGACACCCTTCTTCGCACTCGATGTCCCGGGTACGAGGCGCTTATGATTGTTCCCCTCCAGCCAGCCTGGAGAAAAACCTCTCGAAAAGCTTAGCTCCATCTCGCGCCGCTCTTCCGAGGTCAAAGCCGCAAATTGTTGCTGCATAGCGCGATCGATGCCCGCTCGGTAGTGCCGGACGATATTGGCGACATATTCAGGTGTTTTGAGCCTTCCCTCGATCTTAAAAGAGCAGACCCCGGCTTCGATCAACTCGGGGATCAAATCGTAAGCCGCTAGGTCTTGTGGGCTAAGGAGGTACTGAACGTTGCCAAGCTCGACTGGCTGATCATCGCAAATCAGCTCATAATTCAGCCGACAAGCTTGAGCGCATTGGCCACGGTTTGCGCTCCGCCCCCCCAACGACTCGCTTGTGAGACACTGACCGCTGTAGGCGACGCACAACGCTCCATGAACAAAGACCTCGAGCGGCGTCCTCGTCCCCTTGCCGATGGCTCGAATTTCTTCCAAGGACAATTCGCGAGCTAGTACGACTCGCTCGGCTCCCAGCAATTCAGCCATCTGAATCGTTTCAGCGGAAGTCATGGTCATCTGGGTACTAGCATGAATCGGCAAATCCGGGCTCACTTCGCGGACCAGTCTTGCCACACCGACGTCTTGTACCAATACTGCATCGACTCCTATCGTGCTGATTGCACGAACGGTTTCCTCGAGCGCCGGAAGCTCATCGGTGAACACAAGCGTGTTCAGGGTCACATAGCCCTTCATGCCCCGTCGATGCAGCTCCCGCAGCAAATCCGGCAGTTCGTCGAGTGCAAAGTTTCCAGCCCGTGCTCGAGCGTTGAAGCCTGATTGCAAGCCGAAATAGATGGCGTCGGCCCCGTTCTCCATCGCCGCCTTGGCGCACTCCCAGTTCCCCGCCGGTGCCAGGAGTTCAGGTGCTCGCACGACTGTCGTACCATCCAGTTCTCTCGTTTTTCCCATCGGCTCGTCGTTCGTCATCGCTGCAAACTGAGTGCCAAGTCCCAAAAGCTCCCCTCGTCCGACTTCACTCAGCTAGTGTATCCTCCGCTGCTAGTTTGAACCATCGCTGATGATGATCCGGTAGCGACAATAGAACCCTCATTTCGAAAGGTTCGGCAAGCGAGAAAGAAACCTTCGGCAGTCATAGCCTCGTAAGTCAGCTTTGAAATCGCGACATTTGCCTGGAATCGGCGAATGCGACTCTCAGATCTCGGGATTTCCTATGCGTAGAGGCTAAAAGCCTAGCTAATGATCGTTCTCGAAACCAAGCCTGCGAGTACGATTGCGAATACCATTGCGATGAGTACGGCGACCAAGCAATCACCAAAGGCGTACCCTCAACATGCGTCATCGAGGGAGCATCGTTTCCCATCTCATTGACGTTGCGAGAAAGTATTCGTTTAACTGCCGCGCGCCTGAAAGTGCGATGAACTAGTTTCACGGGAGAAGAATGCCTGGGAGCATTGCTACAAGGTGCCAGCCAATTAATTGACGCCGGCCACATATCCAACCAACCCACCTTAAGTCCCCTGCCAGGTTGCCTGGCATGAAGGAAAGATTGATCAGCTAAAAGAGGAATACCGCCCTAACTCCGAGCTTTTCCAGCGTGTTCAGCAGCGAATGACAAGTCGATGGCAGCTGCTATTGGAATCCTTAGCCGGACCGGCAACGGAGCCGACGAAGCAACACCATCACCAACGGTTCGAACCTGAGTCTCTTATCGCTCAAGCTCCGCCCACAAACAGTTCAGATTAATTCCTAAGCCTGAACCGCTGCAAAACATTTACCAGCATTTCTACAAGGCATTGCTACACGGTGCCAGCCAATTAATTGACGCCGGCCACATATCCAACCAACCCACCTTAAGTCCCCTGCCAGCTTGCCTAGCATGAAGGAAAGTTTGATCAGCTAGAAGAGGAATGCCGCCCTAACTCCGAGCTTCTCCGGCTTGCCCAGCAGCGAATGGAAAGTCGATAACAGCTGCTACTGCAATCCTTAGCAACACCGGCAACAGAGCAGACCAAGCAACGCGATCACAATCAGCTCAAATTTGAGTCTCTTATCGCTCAAGCTCCGCCCACAAACAGTTCAGATTGATTCCTAAGCCTGAACCGCTGCAAAACATTCACGGACGCTGGCTTGCCCGCGGTGATAGCTCTTACCTAGCCGTTCCGCGTCCTTGGCCATTGATTCCGAACGGCCCGCGCACGAACTCTTCCCGAAGTACCGCTTGTACTCCCACACCAAGTCCCGCCACATCGACGCTTCAATTCCAAGCTTCGCTAACAGCCCCTGAAGCTGT
>JBBIUE010000094.1:0-17857 GCA_037440405.1 Pirellula sp.
GCAAAAGAGCTCGCCTCCTTTTCAAGATCAATTAGTTTTCGGATAGGTTCTAAGAGTTACCCTCTCGGGAGCCGCTCCCGCTTGTCTTCAAACTCTTTCCACGCGGCAAATGCATGGCTTAGTTCGTCCAGGTCGAGATTTGATTGGCGTTGGATCAACCTGGGTGCTGGCTGGCACCAACTTTTGGGGCACACTGGCTAGCTGGCTGGCACCAACCATCCTTCCCGTACTCATTATCTTGAATATCGCGGCAGTCAGCATTATCGGAGTTTACTTCTATCAGAGGATGGTCCAGTGAAGCTACCGATCTGTGTGTGGTTGGTGACGCTGGCATCATGTCTCCCTAATTGCTATGGTCTGGGAACTCCGACTTGGGGTGGATGTGCACGTGACTCTGCCTATGTCGTTTGCTGGAAGTTGCAGCGACCTGTGGGATGGGATGAGGTCACACGTGTTCTGGGGAAGTCCGAAACAGCCAGTTTCTGCAACCTTCGAACCTATTTCGAATCCGTGGGATTCGAAGTTGAATGTTTATGGGTCGAGCAGCACGAACTGGTGCACGTCATCCTAGAACGATCGGATAAGGCTTACGTATTAGCGTTGCCGAGTGAGGTTGGTGATAGCGGAGTTTATCACTTTGTTGCAGTGATCGAGTGTTTCCAAGATTAGCTGCGTTTTCAGAGTGGACTCGGTCCTTCGAAGGGAGAGTTGGATTTGTCGCCTCTTCCGACTTCGAGCAAGTTACCGCTAATGATCGTGACCAATCCGCTTTTGAAAGGAAGCGTTTATCGAGTTCGACTCGAACGAGTCCTTTGGATCACTCTCATCTGCATGTTGTCTTGTTCGTTGATTGTGGGGATCTAAGAACTCCGGCACCATGCAAGGCGTACTACTGGACAGGAAGAGAAGAGGGAATGAATGCGCCCGAAACCCATTCTTTGGATAACGATGATTGGCGCGAGTGGAATTGCGCTGATGGTTTGGTATTTTTCACACGCCCGTCAGCAGAACTCGGAACTAAAGGTATCGACAAACTCGATCGATCTTGGCCAGGCCTTTCTTGGTGAGACGAAAAAAGTAAGCTTTCAATTGGAAAATGAGTCGAATTCACGGGTCTGGATTCGAGAAATTCGAACTTCGTGCAGCTGCATCTTGCCAAAGAAGCCGCCGGCTTCGATCGCGTCGGGTGAATCGGAACAGATTGATCTGGATGTGCAAATTTTGAAACAAGGCAAATCCGCCGAGACGATCCAAGTATTTACCACTCCCGAGACTCGTTTTCCGTTGACCGTCGATATCAAGTATCATGCCCGACCTGCAGTCTCCCTTTCTCATCGGATTGTCGATTTAGGGATCCTCAGTTCCAGTGAGTTAGCATTGGGAAAACAACTGACTTCTCATCCGGTTCGCGTGTTCAACCTTGTTGACGCGCCATTACGCAAGGTTGACATTTCTGCCCCAGAGGACTTCCCCGGACAAGTTAGTGCCGAATTAAGTGACTTGTAAGATACCGACAACGCTTTTCGACTTCACCTTACCTTGTCATCGGAAATACCCCTTGGCAAACATGCTTACTATCTGACTTGTAAATTAAACGATCTCATTGAAAAAAGCATTGAAGTTGACTTTTTGGTCGTGAAAGAGCGATGATCGTCGAAGCCTCACCAAGTACAAGCTGGTTCGAGTATTGGGTGATGGTCATCGATGGATAGCCGAGACTGGTTCCGCTTTGGCGACGCTCTACTAGGCGGAGAGGCAACAGGTTCGATTGCTGCATGGCGTGGGCACGCTCCGGTAACGCAAACGGCAACGGCGACATGACGATCTGAAGGTTGTCCCTCATGACCAGTATCCTGACAATTGCATGAAGAGTAGCCTGACAGTAAACGAAGCCCTACCGATTGGAGTTGAAGGTGCTGTCGCCGATGAGCGCAGTATCGTTTGTGTCCATGATGTTGACCACTGAGAATCTAAGAATTCGGAAAAGCAGTTTGAGAGCAAGGCACTGGCTGCTGATCTCGATTTTTGCGGCGCAGATCAGCTTATTGTTGTACCAAGTCATGTCGCTCAGCCCAACAGCGGATGAACCAGGGCACTTGGCGGCAGGTTTGACTCAGTTCACAAAGAGGGAATTTCATCTTTATGAAGTCAATCCGCCGGCAGTCTTCCTGCCTGCAGGTGCCTTGGCATTCCTTAGTACGGATTTGAAGTTGCCGGTAATCCCGAAGCAAAGTCGAGGTTCCTCCTATCGAAGCGAGTTTTGGGCTGGCGAAGTGTTGTTCACAGCTAATGGGAATTCTGCCATTCAAGCCTTGCGTTGGGCGAGACTGGTTCCGTGCTTAATTGCCATTCTCGGCACGTGGATCGGTTACCACTTGGGAAAAAGAATCTCCGGAGAACAAGGGGGATTGGCTTTTGCAGCTTTGTGGGGGCTAAATCCCCTGGTTTTTGGTTACGGGGCTCTTCTCAACAACGATATTCCCGCTGCGGTTGCAGTCATGGCGATACTGCTTGGTTTTATGGCTGCATGGCAGAATCGAAAGCCGCTTACGGGAATTCGCTTGGGTTGCATCATGGCGCTCTGTGTTGTGGTGAAGTTCACTCTCCTGATCTACCTTCCGATCGTTTTGATCGTTGGCGTTTGGACGTGGTATCGCGTCGAAAAACTTCCTGCCGTCAGAATACTGAGCAGCGTTGGAACAGCGTGTCTCGTTGCATTCGTCCTAATCAACTCTGCTTTCCTTTGGGTTCGAGTCGGTGAGCCGTTGGGAAGTCTTAGCTTTTACAGCCACGCTCTGAGCGGCAAGAACTTGGGAGCATTCGAGACAACTGGTAATCGTTTCGAAGGTCATTGGCTTGGGCGACTGCCGTTACCGATCAGTGCTCATTTGTTGATCGGAATCGACAAACAAAAAGTCGATTTCGAACAAGGGCTGCGTTACAACTACCTCCTCGGTGAATGGAGCGAGCAAGGCTGGTTACATTACTATCTCGTCGGTTTGGCATTTCGTCTTCCGGTCGGACTGATCCTCATGTTCATGGCTGCCATGCTTTTCGCCATATACAAATGTTTGTCCATGTTTCTGTTGTGGATTCGAGCATCGTTGGTTGGAAACACAAACGGGAAACCAAACGTAATCCATGGAAGCTGGGATGCGGAAACTGTGGACAGCATGAAGCTTTTTTGGCTAATTCAGACCTTCGCCCTTTTGGGACTCGCCTTCGTCAGTTGGAATTCAACCATCAATCAACACTTCCGCTATTGCTATCCGTTTCTCGGTTGCCTGATAGCGGGAGCAGTGGGATCGCTCTCATTCGTTTCGTTTCGGATTCTCAAGTCAGTTCTGTGGTTATGTCTGTTCGTTGCGGTCATAGAATCCTTATGGGGATGCAAGCCCCGATCACGTTTTTCAACACGTTTGCAGGGGGACATCGACATGGATGGAAGGTCATGCTCGGTAGTTCGTCCGATTATGGGCAAGAGTACTACGCGGTTAGTGAATGGCTGGAGCAGCGCGCAGGCAACAATCGAACTTACCTGGTGACATCGAGTGTATCATTTCCTATCGAGACTCTGGGTATTCGGGTACGTCGATCGTTTTTCTTTCCAATTGTGGACGATTCTCAAACATTGACACTCCAAGATGGAGTCTATATTGTTTCTCTTCAGGCCGCCATTACTCCCTCGCTACCTTTTCACCTGTTTCATGACAGGGTGATCGACCGAATAGGGAGTGCGTTTGTCGTCTTGGCGTTGGATGAAAGCTGTATCGAGAGATGGAACGACCATCGACCCAATCAAGCGATGTGGGGGCAACAGAATGCACGCGACATCATGCGGGACTGGTCGCAGGCATTGAGGACCGCAAGCAAGAATGGACGCGCTCACTCATCCAACCGTTTGTCCGATCCGAGGTCATAGCATGAGCCAACATTCCGATAACAAAGCAAGCTGCACGGGAGTGACGCTTCTCGAGGTACTGGTTGTCCTTTCCGTCATCACGATCTTAGCCAGCTTACTTCTCCCTGCGATTGGCGCGGCCCGCGAGGAGGCGCGGCGCCTTTCCTGTGCGAGCCGCGAGAGGCAGCTCGCACTCGGTCTCGAACTCCACGTCAATGCGTTCGGACATTACCCTTCAGATGGCTGGGGCTGGAGCTGGGCTGGAGACAACACGAAAGGGCGAGGCCGTGAACAACCGGGAGGCTGGATCTTCGCCACGTTGCCGTACATCGAGCAGAACGACGTTTATCTGCAATGCGGTCCTCGGCGTCAAAAGCCTTTCGAGGTCGCCATCCCGCTCCTTTACTGCCCGAGTCGGCGAGCCGCTCAACTGTATCCGTACACACTAACCGCGTTGCCTCTCGTCAATGCCGATCTACCCATCCATTCTGGAAAGAATGACTACGCTATCTGTGCAGGTGACCGGATCATCGGAGTCATGGGCGGGCCCCCTTCGGACTCTCCTGAGGATATTGAGAACTACGAATGGTGGCCTCGGGACGAAGCCACAGGTATCTCGTTCGTCCGAACTCAATTTCGACCGCGCGACATCCACGACGGGATGCCCTATCAAATCGCTCTTTCCGAGAAATCGTTGAGCATCCGATTCTATACCAATGGGAAATCGTTGGGTGATGACCAATCACCACTGATTGGTGATGACGCTGATATTCGTCGGTGGACGGAATATCGACCGATTCGAGATAGCCTCATCGACGACATTGAACGATTCGGCAGCGCTCATCCGACGGGCTTGAACGTCGCGTTTTGCGATGGTAGCGTCCGATTTATCAGCTATCAGATCGAACACCGAGTCTTTCGAAACTACGGCAATCGAGCCGACGGGGAATCGATCCGAGAGGATTGAAGAGTGATGCCGCGTAACCGCTCGGGGCGAAAGCAGTTGTCGGCTAGAGTGGTTCGTCGAGTGAATGAGTCTCGATGGTAGTTGATTTGAGTTGGACTGGAGCCTTAGCCTTCATTCCCCCGATGGGCGGCATGAAGAAATTCAATTAAGTCAATTCCAGTTTTGAAGATTAGAGAGGTGCGACTTCGTTGGCTCACATACGCGCCGCAATAGACATTCATCCTTCTTGCTTATTCGCTGGATGTTTTTTTTTCGCTGGGCCAAAGCATGAGGAATACGAGAAGTCCGACCATCGGTGTCCAACCGGCGATGGCGATTCCCAAGTCGAAGGAACCGGTGCGATCGACGGTGATGCCAAACAGCTTTTGCATCGGTGATGAGGCCATCCAGCCAGCAAAGGAGAGCAGCCCGGTGACGCGCCCCATGTGGCGCTGCGATAATTCTTGTGTCAGCGAATAGTAGCAGGGAAACACACCTAGAAGCCCTGCTGCAACCACTAGTAAGATCGCCAGGAAGAGCCAACCCGCTGGCAAGTGAGCCGCAACGGTTGTTAATGCAGCCAATCCCGCACAGACCAAAAACGTCACGATTCGGCTTCGATGGACGCTGAGACCGCGCCGCGACAGGATCAGCATGGCAGCTCCCGCAGCCAGACAGCCGACATCCGACGCGATGTAATAAGCCGAGTTGAAGTAAAACGCGGTGTCTTCGCTGTACCCGCGACCTTCTTGCAAAAATTTCTGTAGCCAAGCGCGCATGACTTGCCATGCGGTATTGATGCAAATCACCATCACGACGAGAGCCCAGAATCGCTTATCCTGAAGCAAATGGAGAAGCCATTGCTGCTGTGGCTGCGATTGGATCGGTGAGGAACTTTTCGCGGGATGCTGAATCGGCGTTCGGTCTGCTGTATCGACGCTCTCTGCCATCTGGTCTGGCCGGGGCTGTGCGGATGAACGGACGTCTTCGCCTCGCACAAGCCAGTTCCACAGGAGAATCCAAACCAGGCCGAACGCGCCGATCACAAAGAAAGGAGTTCGCCAGGCCTCCTGGGAGTCTTGGAGTCGCAGCATTTGCATGACGCACAGCGGTGTGAGAATAGCACCCAGCGAAGCTCCACTTTGCAAAATACTGTTTCCCATGCCACGATCGCTTTGACTGAGGATGCGTTGGGTAACGATCAAGGCACATGGCCAGTGCCCGGCTTCGAAAAAACCGAGAAGCCCCCGACAAACCAGCAGCGAAAAATAGCCCTGGCTGAATCCCGTAGCGAAACCAACGGCTGACCAAAGAGCCAAGATCGCAGGGTACAGCCACCGAACGGAGCATCGATCCGCAATGACTCCGAAGAACAACGCCCCGATCGCGAAGGCTACTCCAAAAATGAACTCAATGTCGCCATACTGTTCTTGCGTCAAACTAAACTGTTGGCTGATCCGAACCGAAAGGGTCGCCAGCGTTTGGCGGTCCATGTAATTGAGCATGGTCGCAAGGAGGAGTAAGACGCTAATCCACCATCGCCGTGACTCGGATTGGGGACGTTCACCCATGGGCAGCCTTTTTCATTTTGGGCAGGATTTCGAAAGTCGTATCGTACTATGTTGATGTGGGAAAAGACATGGCCGGAAATTGATAACTTGCCCAAGGCCACACCGGTCATCGTGCCGATTGCCGCCATGGAGCAGCACGGTCACCATCTGCCTTTGTTCACGGACAGCATGCTGTTGGGTGAGGTCGTCCGTAGAGTGAATGCCGAGCTCAAGGATCAAATCCTGGTTCTTCCGCTCACCTGGCTCGGAAATTCTCATCATCATCTCGATTTCGCGGGCACGATTTCAGCGGTGCCCCGAGTTTACCTCGATCTCTTGGTTGGGCTCATCGATAATCTCTTGTTCCATGGTTTTCATCGGATTTTGCTCTTGAATGGTCACGGCGGGAACGACGTGCCGGGCAAGCAAGCCATCTTCGAAATACGTCAGGCTTATCGCAAACGCAGCGACTTGCTATTGCTGTTCGCGACGTACTGGAATCTCGGAAGCCGACCTTGGGAAACGATGCCGTCCATTCAGCAGCGAGAGATGGGGCACGCTTGCGAGTGGGAAACGTCGATGATGCTTCGGCTCGCGCCTCATCTCGTACGCAGTCACAATGTGCCGAACGTCGAGCCCGGCGATCCGTTTCGCCCGGCCTCGCGGGCATGGATCACCAAGGATCGTTCGGAACCGGGGCACATCGGCAATCCGAGCCTGGCCAGCAGCGAGAAAGGGGAGGTATTGTTTCAGTCCTTCTCGGCGGACTGCATTCAACTAATTCAACGTATGATCGCTTGGGATGGGAATTCTTGGGAGGGGTGAGATGATCAATCGAAGGCAATTTACTGGAATCACGACTGCTCTCATGGGAAGCTCGTTGCTGGGACAAGCTATCCCAGGACGTTCGCTCATGGCGGGTCAAACGCGCAAGAAGATCGCGTTTCTGGGGACGACCATCTTTCGACATTCGCACTCTCAGCATTTTCTTGATCGATTTTGCATGGGCTACGCGATGGGAGGCAAGTGGCTCACGCCACAGGTCGAAGTCGCGTCTGTGTTCATCGATCAGTTTCCAGCCAATGACGTTGGACGCGAACGAATAAAGAAGTACGGCTTGAAACAATTTCCTTCCGTGCGAGAAGCCCTCACGTTGGGAGGCGAAAAACTAGCGGTTGATGGCGTGTTGTTGATCGGCGAACACGGCGACTATCCCAGGAATGAGAAGGGGCAGACGCTTTACCCTCGTTTCCAATGGTTCAAAGATATCGTTCAAGTATTCGAGGATAGCGGACGATGTGTCCCAGTTTTCAACGACAAGCATCTCTCTACCAGCTGGGGTGAATGCGTCACCATGGTTGAGGATTCGAAGCGCCTTGGATTTCCCTTCTACGCCGGTTCATCGTTGCCCGTGACATGGCGGCTTCCAGCTTTCGAGTTGCCGTTGGGAGTGCCCCTCATGGAAAGCGTCTGCGTCGCATACGGTGGAGTCGATAGCTACGATTTCCATGCGTTGGAAACGGCGCAATGCATGTCGGAGCGAAGACGCGGCGGTGAAGTCGGGATTCGTTCCGTGCAGGCGGTCCGCGGTGAACAGGTTTGGGAAATGCTCAAGGATCGAGAAGTGACCCAGCGGCTGTTTCTGTCCGCTCTGTGCCGAAGTCACTGGCTTCCCGTCGAAGAGGGATTTCCCACAGAGCCAGTGTCGCTCGAATGGGCGCGACGAGTCCTTGGTGGAAGCGTTGCGTACTTCATTGAGCATCGGGACGGATTTCGCACGTCGATTTTTCTCACCGGCATTCAAGATTTCAATTACGCTGGCTTCCGTTCGGACACGGGTGAAATCGTCGGTTGTCAGATGATGCTTCCCATGCCCGGCTCCAGCGCTTCGACTGCCGACTTCTTCAATCCTCTTTCCTTCCATGTCGAGCAGATGATTCTCACCGGACAGACGATCTATCCGGTCGAACGAACGCTGCTGACGTCTGGCATGGTCATCGGCGGCGTCGATTCGCTTCACGCGGGCGGGCAAGTTGTCGAAACACCGGAAATGCGGGTGGTCTACACAGGGCCGGAAGAGTCCATGTTCTGGCGCGACTAACTCCTAGCGTAGATGCGTCAGCTTCGAAGATCGACGCAAGACATCTCAAGCATGATCGAACGGAAGTTGGAAGCATCGATAGAGGAGCAACGAACAAGGGTTAACCGAATGCCTAACCAATCGAACGCGACTCATCGCTGGTCACCGACGAAGTCGGTTCACTCTCGTCGATTCGTTGCATGGAGATATGGCGGCACCAATGTTCCTCATCCAAAAGTGGATAATCGGTGCGCGAATGGACACCCCGAGATTCGCGGCGTTCGAGCGCCGATCGAGTCAAGAGGAGCGCGACAGTAAGCAGGTTTTGCAATTCCCAGCCTGGAACATCATCGAACGTGTGCCGCAACACATACTTCGAGTAATTGGCGACTGACTGGAATGCATGTTGCAAGCGTTCGAAGTCCCGTTGCACGCCCGCTTGTCGCCACATCAAACTTTGAACGGCATTGCGGATGTCTGCGACGTCGAAAGGTTCTCGCGAATTCGTTCGCGGTCGAGATTGGATAGGGGCAACCTGGAAGCCGTGCGGAGACGCCAAGGCGGCCTGGCTGGCTCCCCTGCCACACCTTTTGCCAAACACCAAGCCTTCGAGAAGGGAATTCGAGGCTAGTCGGTTCGCGCCGTGCAACCCACTGCTGGTCACTTCTCCGGCAGCCCACAGCCCGGGCAAGGACGTTCGCCCATCCAGGTCTACGGTCACTCCTCCAAGCATGTAGTGAGCTCCTGGACGGACCGGAATCGGATCGGTGGCGATATCCAGCCCGAATTTTCTGCATACCTGAGCGATTCCCGGGAACCGGTTCCTCACGTAGTCCGTGTCGAGATGCTTCATCGTCAAGTAAACACAGGGATGGCGAGTCTTCTCCATTTGCTTCACGATCGATTGACTGACGATATCGCGCGGTGCCAATTCGAGGCGGCCATCATAGTCTCCCATGAAGCGGTAGCCAGTATGATCGACGAGGTAGGCTCCTTCGCCTCGGACAGCTTCGGTAATCAACGTCCGCGAGCTACCAGCGATGTACAGAACGGTTGGATGGAATTGCATGAATTCCATATCGCGAACCTTCGCACCTGCTCGGAAAGCAAGCGCGTGCCCGTCGCCTGTTGCTACTCTCGGGTTCGTTGATTCGCGGTACAGTTGCCCACAACCGCCTGTGCAAAGTACGGTTTGCGATGCCCAGACCATCATCGGAGGTTGGCCTTTGCGAGCAACGACTGCACCTCGACAACGACCCTCAAAAGTGAGCAGATCGATGGTAAACGTTTCCTCCCAAATTTGGATGTGGGATCGCGTTCGCGCCCGCTGGATCATCGCTCGCATGATCTCTTTGCCTGTGGCGTCCCCCAAGGCATGGATAATCCGCTGATGGGAGTGTCCCCCCTCACGGCCAAGTACCAAACTGCCATTGTGGGAATCGAACTGCGTGCCAAGGCTGATCAATTCGCTGATGTGTTCGGGAGCTTCGCGCACAACCGTTTCGACAACGTCGAGGCGACAGAGCGATCCGCCAGCAATCAATGTGTCCTGCACATGGTTGTCGAAGCGATCTTCGGGGTCCCAGACGCTTGCAATGCCCCCTTGTGCATAGGCACTGTTGGATTCCTGCAGGATGTCTTTGGTTACCACAACCGCGCGAACTTCGGAGTCCAATTCGATCGCGGTACGCAGTCCAGCTAAACCACCGCCGATGATCAGGACATCCGTGAAATAGTGCAGCGCACTGCTGGGCTCAAAGGGAACCAAATATCGCGGTATCCAGTCCCGCCACGGAATATCATCAAGAAGAAGGTCAGCGAGCATGATTGGCTTCTCAATTCAAACAAAGAGCAAAGCTAATCAGTGTAGTGGCGTGGAAAGATTCGTTAAAGCGCAAGGGAGTTGCCTTTTCCGAAGTCGTGATGTCTGACATACTAACCTTCCTACAAAACATAGACGAGGCACCGAGCCAGAGCCTATGCTCATGCCGTTCCATCGAAGCCCGATGCGAGAACGAGTTGACGGTTCTGCGATAGGCAGCAACTATGTTTTCAGGATTGGATTTTCTTCGCGAAATTCGGGACAACACCCAGGAAAACGCACAAAAAATCGACGAATGGAGAGGCCAAGCATGTCCACGCCGACGTTTCAGTTTCAGGCAATTTTAGAATGCGGCGGGGATACCACCGAGTACAGGAAGTTGACGCAGGAACATGTTACGGTTCGCCATTGGGAACGGGGTGAGATTCTTGAGGTTGCCCCCGCAGCGCTGACGCTCCTCGCCTCGCAAGCATTTCATGATATTAACTTTTTCCTCCGTCCAGCGCACCTCAAACAAGTGGCTGCGATCCTTGACGATCCCGAGGCCTCGGATAACGATCGAATGGTTGCCCTGACCATGCTCAAGAACGCGGATGTGTCCAGCGCCGGGCTCTTACCTTTCTGCCAGGACACAGGTACCGCAATCGTTCTTGGAAAGAAAGGAAATGCGGTGTGGTCCATCGGCGATGAGGAAGCACTAGCACGCGGTGTGTACGACGCCTTCACGGAGAACAATCTGCGTTATTCCCAGATGGCACCGCTGTCCATGTTCGAGGAGAAAAATACCGGAACGAACCTCCCCGCGCAGATTGAACTCTATGCCGTCGATGGCGATCAGTATGAGTTTCTATTTATCGCCAAAGGGGGCGGCTCCGCCAACAAGTCTTTTTTCTATCAAGAGACGCGCGCCATTCTCAATCCCAAGAGCCTCGTACCCTTCTTGACCGAAAAGATGTTGACGCTTGGTACAGCGGCGTGCCCACCTTACCATCTCGTTTTTGTTATCGGCGGTACTTCGGCAGAAGCCACCATGAAGGTCGTGAAGTTAGCATCGACCAAGTACTTGGACAGTTTGCCAACTTCGGGCAATCCACATGGACGCGCTTTTCGCGATCTGGAACTGGAAAATCAGATGCTGGAGGCAGCGAGAGAATGCGGCATCGGAGCTCAATTCGGCGGAAAGTACTTTGCTCTCGATGTTCGCGTGGTGCGCTTGCCTCGTCACGGTGCTTCGCTGCCCATCGGCATTGGAGTCTCGTGCAGTGCGGATCGGCAGGCCAAGGGAAAAATCAATCGCGACGGAGTGTGGTTGGAACAGCTCGAGTTTGAGCCGCTCAAGTACATCCCCGAATCCTTGAGGCATCGCAAGGATGAATCCGCGGTTCGGATCGATCTCAATCGCCCCATGCCTGAGATTTTACGAGAGTTGGATCGGTACCCCGTGACGACACGACTCTTGCTCAGCGGGCCGATCATCGTCGCCCGCGACATCGCTCACGCGAAACTTAAGGAGCGGATTGATGCGGGGAAACCGTTGCCGGAGTATTTCAAGAATCATCCTGTTTATTACGCTGGGCCCGCCAAGAAGCCACCTGGAATGCCCAGTGGCTCCTTCGGTCCGACGACCGCAGGCCGCATGGACAGCTACGTCGATTTGTTTCAGTCGATGGGGGGAAGCATGATCATGCTCGCGAAAGGAAATCGCGGACCTGCGGTGGTCGAGGCTTGCAAAAAGCATGGGGGCTTCTATTTGGGAAGCATCGGCGGCCCAGCAGCGATCCTTGCCAAAGAAAGTATCCGCAGCGTCGAGGTTGTGGAGTTCCCCGAGCTTGGCATGGAAGCCATCTGGAAAATCGACGTGATCGATTTCCCCGCATTCATCTTGATTGACAACAAAGGCAATGACTTCTTCCAAGCCGTCGGCGCAGGATGTTCACTTTAGCTATTCTTGGATGATGATTCTGAAAACGGCACCGAAGGGCACGAAAAAGAACGTCTGAACCAAACTCGAAACATTTGGTTCTATCTTATTGCTTGACCTTTGAACGTTCGCTTCATCCTATCGAATCGTTTTGGGAACAGCTTGAACGAGTTGGCGGATGATATCATCGACGCTCAAACCTTCGGCCTCGGCTTTGTAGCTGAGAACGATCCGGTGGCGAAGTACGGGATGCGCCAGCGCTTCGATGTCTTCGAAGGAAACGTGGACTTGGCCGCGAAGCAGGGCTCTCGCCTTGGCCCCCAGTACCAACATCTGAGCTGCTCGCAATCCCGCCCCCCAGGTCACCCACTGACGAACGAATTCGGGAGCGTGATCGCTTTTCGGGCGACTTGCAGATACGAGTCGCACCGCATAACCTGCCGTGGCTTCCGCGATGGGAATCCGTCGAACGATCTCGTGAAACTGCAAGACATTTGAGCCGGTAAACAAAGGCTGAATCGGTTCGGGCTTGCGGCTCGTGGTGTCGAGAACTACCCGAAGCTCCTCATCGAACGGTAGGTAGTCGATGCGAACATTGAACATGAACCGATCGAGCTGCGCTTCCGGTAACGGGTAAGTTCCTTCCATCTCGATCGGGTTCTGCGTTGCCAGAACAAAAAAAGGTTCTGGTAAAAGATGTCGCTGGCCGGCTGCGGTCACCTGATGTTCTTGCATGGCTTCCAGTAAAGCTGCCTGGGTTTTTGGGGGAGTGCGATTGATCTCATCTGCCAGCAAGACATTCGCAAAGATCGGGCCGCGAACAAATTCGAGGCTCCTCCCTCCATCCTTTCGCTCCTGGAGAATCTCCGTTCCGGTGATATCAGCGGGCATCAAGTCCGGCGTGAACTGAATTCTGCGAAAGTCCAAATGAAAGACCTGCGCGACGCTACGGACGAGAAGCGTCTTCGCTAGACCGGGAGCTCCCGTGATTAGGCAGTGCGACCCCGAGAACAAACAGATCAAAATCTGTTCGATCACTTCTTTTTGACCGACGATCGTCTTCGAAAGCTCTCGATCAATCGCGGTGCGACCTTCTCGAACGAGTTCAAAAAGTTGTTCTTCGTCGAGAGGCATGTCGCCCAACGGAGTGAATGAGTTCACGGTCGAATTCTCCCTGTCACTTTGAAGGTAAGGCCAAACGCAATGAAGAATCTACCAATCATAACCCGCTGTGTAAGTGAGGGATCATTAGCTTGTCCCTCACTATCGTTTCGGGCCGGAATCGTTTCACTCGCCGTTCGCCTAACTGCATTTGCGTAGAGGAATTGTTGTACGCGAACGCGACTGCTCCATCAACGGTACGAGGATTTACCTCGCATCGCTCGTAGCTAACCGCTCTTCTTCTTTTTGAGTCCCGCTGGACATTCGAGAGAACCCGAAAAGTCATTCTGGCCCCGAAATTCTGCAATGATTCTCCGGTGTTGGAACTGCGGCCTCGCGGTCACCCGCACCCAGGGCTTTTGAAGTTGCGCACATACAAGCACGAAGCGCAATCAAGTGTGTAGATGCTGGGGATAACGGACTCACTCGCTGGCGCTTCGTGCTAGTCATACGGTAATCGCAGTCGTTGTGTTCATTTGTTCGTCAGCGTCGCAACACGAATTTTAGCCCCAAAAAACGCAACTTCAAAACCTAGGGCTTGGATTCAGCGTGTTTCGTAGTACACCGAACAATTTTGTAAAATCAAGCTGGAATTTGAGGTTGCGCGTTCCGTGGATTGCTATGAATAATCGCCAATGACAGTGCGGGCAACGGAAGAAGCTATGTTCGCTTTCTCCTCTGTATCGTCTGTTGGTTGCGAGAAACGCGTCAAATGCAGTACTTGGGCCAAGACGACAACTTCCATCGAATTCGAAGCGAAAGATTTGCGTGTCCGATTTGTTGTAAAATAGAGTCGAGGCTGATTAAGCGATTCGCGGGTTCGGTCATCGCATCGGTAGAGATGCTTCAAACAAGACAACCGATGCGCACTGAGTATATTGAAAACATCGATATCAGCACCTCGCGATTTTATCATTCACCTTTAAGAACAGTTGAGCGGGTCAGCGGTGCAACAACGAAGATCAATTCGAAACGCCAGCATCTTCTGGTTTGCGATTCCGATCTTCATCGTGATCGCGGCCGTTCGTGGTGCGGACATACGTGAAGCTCAACAACTGATGCTTCGCGGGAGTTACCAAGAGTGCGCGGAGTTGTGCCGTGCCGAGGTCGAGAAAGGTATTTGGAACGAAGCCTGGAGCCGCTTGTTGATCGAATCGCTGATGACGATCGGCGAGTACGAGGAAGCGCTTATCGCATTTGAACAAGCGGTCGATCGCTATCCAAATAGCCTTCGATTGCGACTTTTGGGCATTCAGGTGTATCGCTGGAACAATCAACCGACCAATGCAGCCAAGCAACAAGCGACGATTCCGGAACTGCTCGAAAGGATGCCGTGGCGCTACACGGGAAAAGAGGAACTCGTCCCCTTGGGTAAGTATTTTTTGCTGGCGGGTGAGGATCCGCGTCAGGTTCTCGAGCTCTGCTATGATCGAGCATTAAAATTGGACCCTAAATTATTGGAGGCCCATCTTGCGACTGCAGAGCTTGCCATCGAGAAACGCGACTACAAGGTTGCCACTCAGTCTCTGCAGAAGGCCAACGACATCGCTGCTGAGAACCCCGACGTGTCCTATCTTCTCGCCCGTGCCTGGCTCCCTTCGGATGCCAAGCTCGGAGCTTCGCATTTGGCTCGATCCCTTGAAATCAATCAACACTATTTGCCGAGTTTGTTGCTGATTGCTGACCGAGAAATCGATCAGGAGCTTTACGACGACGCCCGTGCCACGCTGCAGAAGGTCTTGGAGGTCAATCCAAAGCATCCCATGGCTTGGGCCTACTTGGCGACTATTGCACATCTTCAGGGCCGTTTCGAGGAATCAGGCAAGGCACGCTCTCGCGGATTGCAGGCCTGGCCACTCAATCCCGAGGTCGATTACACCATTGGTCGCAAGTTATCGGAACACTATCGATTTGCAGAGGCGGTGCGGTATCTTGAACGGGCTTTGACGATGGATCCGAATTTTGTGGCTGCGAAGTCGCAACTTGCTCAAGATCTGTTGAGGCTCGGCGATACGGAGCGTGGTTGGCGATTGATCGAGGAAGCGCGGCAGCGCGATCCCTACGATGTTTCGGTTTTCAATTTGAAGCAGCTCGAAGAAGAGCTACGCAAGTTCTCGTCCATCGAAGCACCAGGATTTATCATCCGCATGGAGCCGAGAGAAGCCGAAGTCTATGGAGCGTCGATCGTTGAGCTGCTAACTCAAGCGCGCGCGTACATGACCGATAAATACGAGGTTCAGTTGCAAGAGCCCGTGTTGGTCGAGATATTTCCAAAACAGCAGGACTTTGCGATTCGAACCTTTGGACTTCCTGGCGGCGAAGGATTTCTTGGCGTCTGCTTTGGACAGCTCATCACTGCGATTTCTCCTGCGGCTCAGGGAGAATCACCATCCAATTTGCACAGCGTATTGTGGCATGAATACTGCCACGTCGTTACATTGCAGAAGACCATGAATAAGATGCCGCGATGGCTAAGCGAAGGCATCTCCGTGTACGAAGAGCGATTGCGAAATCCCTCTTGGGGACAATCGATGAATTTGGAATATCGTCGCATGATCTTAGGGGGAGAACTCGTCCCCGTCAGCCAGTTGAGCTCTGCCTTTCTGAAGGCGAAAACGCCATTGCATTTGCAGTTTGCCTATTTCGAATCAGCGATGGCTGTCGAGTTCTTCGTGAAAACGTATGGACATGAGCGGCTTTTGCTTGTGTTGAAGGACTTAGCGATCGGAATGCCAATTCGAGAAGCCCTCGCGAGGCATTCGGGCACGATCGAGGCTTTGGATGCGGAGTTTGATGCTTACGCCAACCAGCTCGCTGTCGATTTTGCACCGGAACTCGACGATGTGCAGGAAGGTTATCCAGAACGTGGTCCGAAGGAAGCGTGGGAGGCGTGGCTGATCGATCATCCGAATCACTACCGCGCTTTGCAGTCCTTGGCTGCGGATGCTGTTCGCAAGGAAGCTTGGGATGAGGCTCTCGTTTATGCAGAGCGACTGCGGCAGCTTCTTCCCGATGACGCTCGGCCACAAGGGGTCTACGGACTTCTGGCAGCGATTCACCGAGGTCGAAACGACGTGGCCGCCGAGCGGAAGGCGCTGATCGAACTGGTGCGTCGCAACGATGATGCCTTGCCCGCACTTCAACGACTTGTGGACATCGAACGGAACGATGAGGAATGGTTGGGCGTCCTGCAATGGTCCCAACTGGCTCTTCAGGTGCAACCCATGCAAGTCAGTTGGCTGATGCTTGCAGTGGAAGCGGCGGAGAAAACCATGGAACATGAGTACGCGGTTCGAGCATTACAATCCTTAACGGCGTTAGATGTCCTCGATCCGGCTTCGATCCGATTTCGCTTGGCCAAAGCGCTTCATGCATTGAACCGGAACGAAGAAGCCAAGCGACAGGTCTTGATCGCGCTCGATGAGTGCCCTCGCTACCGAGATGCACTACAGTTCTTGATCGATCTCCGATCCGAGGAGTCGCAGCTCGAATTCGAAAGGGTTGAAGGTAAGCCAAGATGAAGACTCGTTACTGGTGGATCATTCTCTTGGGTTTATGTTTTGCATCTCTGGCATGGTGCGCTCTAGCTCAGCCTCAAGGTTGGGGACGTGGTTGGCGAGGAGACTGGCAAAATGTCGGACGAGGTGGAGTCCCCATGTGGGATATGGATCCCGAGTTTTCTGGCGACGTGTTTACCTTCGTTCGCATCCGGTACACTTCGTATGGCCGACGGCGCGGAGGGAGTTGGGCTACCGATTTTCCCGATGCTGAACTGAATTTCTCATTGCGGCTACAGCAGATGACTTCGATGAAAGTCAATCCCGAACCAATCGTATTGGAGCTGACCGATCCGAGGATCTTTGAGTACCCCTTCATTTACATCGTCGAACCTGGAGGCCTAGTTTTTGATGAAGAAGAAGTGAAGAATCTGAGAAGGTACTGTTTGAATGGGGGATTTCTCATGGTCGACGACTTTTGGGGAGACGAAGAGTGGTCGAACTTCTATCATGAAATCAAAAGAGTGTTTCCTGATCGAGAGCCATGGGAAGTTCCGCTGGAACACGAGATTTTTCACTGCGTTTACGATCTTAAAGAGAAACCACAATTACCATCGATTCACGCCGCCGAGGCTGGTCGCCAATACGGAATAACCTGGGAGCCGCGCTATGGTTCGGATACCAGCCTTGCTCATTACAAAGCTATTTCCGATGACGCGGGACGAATCATGGTCTTTATTTGTCACAATACAGACTTGGGAGATGGCTGGGAACGGGAGGGAGAGAACCAGTGGTATTTCGAAGAGTTCTCGGTCAAGAAGGCCTATCCGATGGGAATCAACATCGTGACCTACGCGATGACACATTAAGGGTGAAGTGAGTGTCGATCTTGGCAAGACCTCGGACGGATTCCACGCTAACTCTCTTGGAAGCAGGGAAATCACCGAGAGAAATGTCTCGATTCAGAACGCTGGACTCA
>JBBIUE010000095.1:0-10856 GCA_037440405.1 Pirellula sp.
CGGCGATCCACCTACCCGAACTGTTCGACGCATACTGTTGCACACCATCAGTCTCCCTTCTTCCGTATTCATTACTGCGCTTCGTGATGGGGGGAGCGCCTAACTGTCGTTAGGATTCATATGCACAAGAATCGTGGTGCAGTTTACTACGAAGACTACTTGATGTTGCGTCAGTTTCTGGATTGTCAGCAACCACTCAGTCGTCAGCGGGCAACCTCGGAGAATCCTGAAGCCCATGATGAGATGTTGTTCATCGTCGTGCATCAAGCCTACGAGTTGTGGTTTAAGCAGATTTTGCATGAGCTCGATTCGATTCTATCGATCTTCTCTCGAGGCCATGTGCACGATTCCGATTTGGGAGTCATCGCTCAGCGATTAGAGCGGATACGCAAAATCCAAGTCGTGACGGCATCGCAGCTCGAGATTCTTGAGACGATGACTCCGATGGATTTCCTTGAATTTCGAAATCTTTTGATTCCGGCGTCCGGATTTCAGAGCACTCAGTTCCGTGAGATCGAGATCAAGCTGGGACTTCATACCAAGGATCGACACCCCGTCGATCGCGAACACTTTCTAGGGAGACTGAAGGTCGAGGCCAGACAGCAATTAGAACAAATGGAGAAGAATCCCTCACTTCTTCAGCATCTGGAAGCATGGCTGGAACGAACACCGTTCACCATTACCGGTAATTTTAATTTTTGGGATGAATACAGGACTGCGGTCGAATCGGTCTTGGCGGAAGACTTGATGACCGTGGAGACGAACGTTGCAAACCTTTCGGAATCCGAAAAGGCGATGCAACTGAAGAATTTGCAGGCAACGCGGGAAACCTTCGAAAGTTTGTTCTCTGAAGAAGCTCACCAGAAGCTGGTCGCAGCAGGCGAGCGGCGAATATCTCGTCGAGCCATCTTAAACGCACTGTTCATCCTGTTGTATCGCGAAGAGCCGATGCTGGCGTTGCCGTTTCAAATGCTAAGTTTGATGATGGACATCGATGAAAACTTTACGGCCTGGAGATATCGACACGCTTTGTTGGCTCATCGAATGCTGGGTAGCAAGATCGGTACCGGTGGTTCGTCTGGGCACCAATATTTGAAGCGTGCCGCCGAAGGCAATCGAGTCTTTGTCGATCTTTTTAATCTGTCGACTTATCTGATTCCGCGAAGTCGCCGACCGGAAATTCCATTGGAAGTCAAAAAACAACTGAACTTCCATGTATAGATCTCTGTATCAGCTTTTTCGTGATGCCCATCCAGGGGAACAGCACTACGCTTCGCACAGCCATCACTATTGGCCAGACGTCACCCGTGACGCGATGCTTCAGTATTGGGAGGACTCGGCGCGGCTTGTTGATGACAAGTGGGAATTTTTCTTCGGTGAGAAAGTCCCAGCGGTGCAACGTCACTTAGCGGATATCTTCAACGTCTCCGAACCAGCTCAATTCGTATTTGCACCCAATACCCATGAATTGCTTTATCGCTTGATCACCTGTCATGAGCACAAACCGGTCGTCCGAGTCCTTACGACAGATTCTGAGTTCCACAGCTTTGAGCGGCAGATTCGTCGTCTAGCCGAATCCCCGCGTTTCCAAGTCGAACGTGTTGCAACGCAACCGTTTCAAGACTTTGAGGATCGCTTCATTGATCGCATTCGAAGCCAAACTTTCGATCTCATATTCTTCAGTCACGTGTTCTTCGATTCTGGGGTTCCAGTTCGAAATCTGGATGCGATCGTCCAGAGCGTCAGCCATCCAGAAACGACGATCGCGATCGATGGCTATCATGCATTCATGGCGATACCCACCAATCTTTCGTCGATCGCTGCTCGAGTTTTTTATTTGTCCGGTTCATACAAGTACGCTCAAGCTGGGGAGGGGTGCTGCTTCATGTGGGTACCACCCGAGTGCTCGCTTCGACCTGTCTACACGGGATGGTTTGCGGGATTCGATGAGCTTCGGCATCGCTCGGATCGCGTTGGTTATTCCAATGATGGATACCGGTTTGCAGGTTCGACTATGGATTTTGCCGCATTGTACCGACTACTGGCGGTGCTCGAGCTATTTCAACAAGAAGGGATTACCGTCCAGTCTATTCATGCACACATCCAGAAGCTCCAGCGTCATTTTCGTGAGCAACTGGCTTTGTTGGATCATCCCATTCTGCATGAGGCCAACATATTGCATCGCGACTTCAATGATCACGGGCACTTTTTTGCTTTTGAAACCGGCAATGCAGAAACTGCCAAGCATCTGCATGACACGCTTCGAAAAGCCAAAATTCGCACTGACTATCGCGGCAACCGCCTCCGCTTCGGATTCGGCTTATACCAGGATGACAGGATTCGGTTCCCCGCGGAACTCTGATTGAGAATTTTTATGCAGGAGTCGAGCTGCAGCTGAACACCTACCAGCCCGACAGGCGCGGGAGGGTCGAGACATCGATCCCTCGCTCATGTAGTCGGAATTGATTGGTGAATGATTCGTAATCGTCCAGGCCTCACGCGCGGGCTGCCATAAGACTGGCGATTAGCATGTGCCGTTCGCTTTCAATGATATCTCGCCAAATTAGCTCAGGCCCAGCGGTTAAACGAAGACTCTGACTCCATAGTGAACGCTCACGATTGTTCCTTCGGCTCATGGGTAGTTCACAAACTTCGCTCGCCCAAAAAAGGGACGAGCAAGGAAAGTGCCAATAAAGTTCGCGCACTCTATTTGGTCGAACTGTGAACGGTTGCTAATCCTTTTGTCTTGGTGCGGATCGTGTAGAGCCCTTTGCTGGCGGTGATGAACAGCGTTTGGCGATCCGCACTTCCGAAACAGATATTCGCTGTCCACCCTTCTGGAACGTCGATGTGCTGTATTTGTTTGCCTTCTGAATTGAAGACAAAAACGCCGCGACCGGTAAGATACAGATTGCCGTCTTCATCCAGCGTCATTCCGTCCGATCCCATCTCGCAAAATAGCTTCCGATCGACCAATGATCCGTCGTCAGCAATGCGAAAGGAGTAAGTCTTTCTATCGCCGATATCGGCGATGAAAAGCAATCGTTTTTTCGCGTCGCCGACAATGCCGTTCGGCTGCTTAAAGCCATCGGCAGCAAGGGTGATCATCGTTCCTTGTCGGTCCGTTCGATAAACATTCTGCTGAGGCTGCGGAGGTGACTTGTGATCCCACCAAGGGCGTTGGTAATAGGGGTCCGTGAAATAAATCGTGCCGTTCTCATCCAACCAAACATCATTGGGCCCATTCAGCTTTCTTTCCTCGAAGTTGCTGAACAGAACTCGATGTTCTCCTTTTGCATCGATCTCCCACATCTCGTTTTTTTCGTCGGCACAAGCGATCAGCATTCCATCGGGAGCAAAAAAAAGACCGTTGCTGCGTCCTGCTGGGCGCAAGAACTCAGTGACTTTGAATTCCAAGTCGCACTTCAGAATGCGGTCATTGGGCTGATCGGTGAAAAAGACATTGCCGTCCGCATCAGCCGTTGGTCCTTCCGTGAACATGCCGTCTGAGAAGACGAGCTTTAGCTCGGCACCCTCTTCTGTGACTTTCTCATCGGGACTTTTCCCAAAACACGGTGTCACGAGAAAGCACAATGAAACTGAGAAAATCGCGTATCGAAACTGCATTGTAGACCTCCGCCCATGGATCTTATGGAATGGCAAGAAAGACAATCATTCTAGCGTCACTAAACGCGGAAACACCGGAGTATTGTAAAATGATTCGCATGCAATGATGCAAGTGGAGCAAACAACAGCGAAAATTGTGCGGCCCCACCTGAGAAAACTGTCACGATCGAATACCGCTTTGGGTGCTGATTGGGAGAACGAGATGACCTATTTGCATTCCCATTACAAGCTGGCCGCGATTGCCATTGTTCTGGTGATGAGCAACGCTTATGCCCAGGAAGGCTATCGTTTGGTTACGCCTGATGGATCGATACGCTCCTCGGTTGAACGATCCGACCAGGAGCTCGTGATCGTTGATGGTCAAGCGAACATCACTCGCTACGTTCGAGATCCCAAGTTCGACGACGACAAGGGGGAGTGGATTTCATACTTCAATGCCGAGCTTCGCCAAGTCGTTCATTGGCCAGTTCAGAATGTAGGCAAATTAGAAATAGGCCGGATGGACCGGCAAGGAAGGATTTCATTTCGTCCGAGCGTCATGGAGATCGAACGCGTCCGCCCGAACGAGCCCGCTGATGGATCGAAGACGAATCCCATGCAATTGTTACAGCCGCCGCTGAGGGATCGAGATCTTGGTGAGGGAACGCCAGACGCGGAAACGGAGAACCTTGATCAGCAACTTGCCAAGTTACAACAGGTGCCGCTGTGGCTTGGGCAGCCAGCGTCGCAAGGAAGTGGCACGAATCATTTTCTATCTCGAGCCTCCAGCAATCGCTTTTCCATGCTCAATCAGGTGGCAAACGACAGCGCGGCGTGGAACATTGTTCCTGTCTCGGGAGGCATGGTGCGAGTGCAATTCCAGCAGCAGAATCGGTTTTGGGCACTCGGCTGCAATCGTCGCAATCAAGTGGGTTGGTTCCCGATAGCCGGTGATTGTGGGCAGTTGTGGCGAATCTATCCTTGCTTTTCGGGAGGTTACCTTTTTGAAAGCGTTCTCTTTCCCGGACAATGCCTATCGTGGTGGAATCAAGCACTTGTCTTGCAGCCTATCATCTGGTCTCCCCCGCAGATTTGGTTCCCTTACTTCCCACCAATTGCTCCGGTCGTTCCTGTGATGAGGACGGTCGCGCACCAGATCATTCCGAATCCTGCGTTGCCTCCGGCTGAAGTCGATTTCGTCAATCGCCATGATGAGACGGTCTGGATGCTGCTTAACGATCGACGGGCCGGAAATCTAATGCGGTCGATACGCATTCCTGCTGGAGGCTCGGAAACGATCAAGATCGATCGCGACGCGGGCGCGACGATCGAAGAAACGTATGAGTTTCTCCTGAGCAATGGCCAGTGGGGACGTGAGACCTATACGTCGGTAATTCCGCCCGCCGTTTGGTACGATGTCAGTGTCTATGTCGAATTCCTTCAGTCCATTGCCATTGATCGCACTGGCACGAGTCCTAGTCCCATCGAGGATATCAATTATCAGCCGAAAAGCATTGGTTGGTTTTTATTGCCTCCTGGACCGCTGCTGGAGGAGCGATCGCGGCTGGAACCATATTTCATGGCTAAGGCCGCAGGCAACCCTGGAGCCGTTCGACAGATTGATCGCGGTCTCATCGAGAAGCCAGAGAAGACTCGTGATCCTTTGCGCGAACTGTTGCTCGAGATTCAATCGCAGCGAGGTGCATTCTGAAAGTCTCGACTTCCGTTTCGTCGCTTCCGACACCAGAAACGTTGATTCATCCGCGTGATGCCATTGCCGAAGCGATCGACACTATTTACCGGCTTCGCATGACGACGACATCTGGCGGAAATCTTTCCATTCGTGGCCCCCAAAACGAAATTTGGATTACACCGGCGCGAGTCGACAAAGGCGCACTGAACCGAGAAGACATCGTCAGGGTTGACTTGGACGGTAGGGTCGAGGGTCGGCACCGGCCTTCCTCAGAGCTACCATTTCATCAGGCAATCTATCAATGCAGCCAAGAACTCCATGGGATTGTTCATGCGCATCCGATCGCACTGGTCGCGTTCAGCATCGCAGGATCGGTACCGAACACTCGGCTCTTTCATAAGGTCTTCGACATCTGCGGCGATGCTGGGTTCGCACCCTATGCCCTACCCGGCAGCACGGAATTAGGGAGCAGGATTGCAAGTTGTTTCTCGCAGGGCTTTCGATGCGTCATTCTCGAGAACCATGGAGTCGTTGTCGCTGGCGAATCTTTGACGCAAGCCTTCCAACGCTTTGAGACGCTCGAATTCACAGCCAAAACAGAGATTATGTCTCGACGACTCGGCACGCCAAGAACACTGTCCGAAGATCAGCTTGTGATGGCATCGGAGGCTCCGCGCGTTCCCGTTTCCCATGAGGTCCCCGAAACGACGATGTTGGAACGAGAGCTTCGAAGGCAACTCGTTCACTTTGTTCGTCGCGGATATCAACAGCGCCTGTTCATTAGTACCGAGGGTTCGTTTTCGGCACGTCTAGGGGAGGATGATTTCTTGATCACGCCTTACCGCGCGGAACGCAGTCGAATCACGATTGAGGATTTCGTACGGGTTCATCGGGGAGTCGCATTATCCCATCGCGCTCCAAGCCGGGCTTCGAATTTGCATCGCTCCATCTACCAAGCTCACGCGGATGTATCATCCGTTGCCAATGGCTATCCCGTCCATGCTTCTGCCTTCAGTATTACCGATGCAGTCCTTGATTCGCAGACCATTCCGGAAAGCTATCTTTTTCTAAGAGAGATTTCACGCCACCGTTTCGGATTGCAATTTTCTTCGCCGGAGGCAATCGCAGGATCATTGGGGCCGGCAAATCCCGTGGGAATACTTGAGAATGACGGAGTGGTCGTTGTTGGATCAAGCGTTCTGGATGCCTTCGATCGTTTGGAGGTTCTCGAATCGACAGCCGAAGCGATTCTTTACGGCTCGCTACTCGGTCCGATCCGCAGAATGCCTGACGCGATCATCGCGGAATTGCGTTCGGCTTTCAGCTAAATCAGTGAATCGATCTTGATTCTTTTTCGGAATTTTTCCAATATTCGATTGCCGCAGGATTGAAGAGGATAGCAAGCGTTTCATGGAGAGGAACGGCGATGGGACAGTGGCTTCAGAATGTACAGTTCACCGTGTCTTGGTCGTTACCCTTACTGGCTCTCATATTGGTTTGGCTTTGTCGGTATAGCCACGATCAAGTCGCTAAAGTCGTTTCTGAGAGACTGTTCTATGCCGTGTTGCTCTTCTTGGCCGGAATTACCTTGAGAACGGTCGCCGTAAACGATCCTGCCTGGTTACTGCACACGACTTCCTTGGGGGTGATGGTGGTGGGGGGGATCGTGCCATTCACTCTGGAGCCGCAATTGGATTCATCTGACGAGGCCATGCTGTCCTCTTAGGGCTCAGCTTATGAAGACCGCGTGCCTTCCAAGGCTAAAACGAGCGCTCATGGTGACTGCCATTGTCTGTGGCATGGTCCTGATTACTGGTTGTCGCACAACTGCTCCCATGTGGATGTGGCGGGCTCCTGCAGTTGATCGCTTTGAGCCGAGGATTGGCGTAGCACCGGTCGCCGGACAAACGGAAGCCGCGAAACTGTTAACGAAGTCGCTTATGGATCATGCACCAAAGCAATATGCGTCGATCGTTGGTCCGGAAGAACTTGAAGAACGGTCGCTGCTGCAGTTGGCGTCATACGACGGCCAGCCAAATGAATTGGCGGCGATCAAAGCCGCGCATCACGCAAATTGCCGAGTCCTCATGGTGGGCGAAGTCCTTCAGGACCAATTGGAAGATCGAGAGCCTGGGCCGAATCGTTTTATCTTCTTTAAGTCCAAACCGCCTCCCAAGAGCATAACTGTCGGTTGGAAAGCCATTGACTCTCAAAGTGGCGAAGTGCTGGCTTCGACGGTGAATCGTTTCGAAGCGAAGAGTTTGGGAAAGAACTCCAGTCTTCTGCAAACGACACTCAGCGAAACGGATCAGGTAATCGCGGCTGCAGCAAGCGAAGCGTGGGCCATGGTGCTGCCGACTCTTGAGCTTGTCGATGTTCCGCTCGCGATGCCGACGCTAGGACGCGATATGATTTCCGTGTACCAAGGGAACAGGCTCGCGAAGCAGGGACTTTGGGATCAAGCCGAAATGAGTTGGCAGAATGCTGCTAGTAGATATCCGAAAAGTAAAGCAGCTTGGCACAATCTCAGTATGGCATCCGTTGCGAAAGAGGACTTTCCTCAAGCTAGATCTCGCATCCGTCATGCCGACTCTTGGTATCCTTACTCACAGGCGAAAAGCAGCATGGTGTGGCTCGAACGCAAGCAGCGAGCGTATCACCGAGCATTCAACCTTTCGGACCCCAAGGAAGGTTGGCAGTTTCCCGACCTTCCCGAATTGCCAAAGAAATAGGCCTACCTGACAATCGTTCCCTACTCTGCCTGAAAAACTTTTCGATCAATCCCACCACCATTGGCCCTCGGCCAAGTGCGTTGGAGCGGAGGCTCCTTCGCGAGTCGACTGAACCGTTGAATCCTCGACGCGTTCCTGTCCTGAAAGTATCTTCTTTGCGGAAACTTGCACGCCACCACCAATCGGAAACATAAATGTTGAGCCAGCTCGAACCACGTTAATGGCTGGTTCTACCTGCTTCGGCGCCGAATAATTGGCGACAGGAAGAATTGACTCATTACCAAACACCCCTAAATCCCAGTTCGCCTGAACACAGAAATCTTGGTCCTGAATGTAAGCAGCCGCTACGATGAGATCGAAGAGATTACGCATCTCTGCGAAGATGGGGCTGGCGTTGGCGATCTGCTCGAATTTCTTGGTGAAATCTTCGGTGAAGCCTTGAGAGGCTTTGTCGACTTTGCCAGAACTGATGCGATTACCTTGTTGGTCGACACGTTCATCTTCGCCGACCAGCTTGACTCCCTGGCCTTCAAGTTTGAGTGCCAGCCCGTCTGGACTGACAAGTACCTTATCGTAGTTGGCGACGAAGTACCATCGCTGCAATGCATTTGCCGCACCGCCGAGTCTTACTCGATCAATCCAAGGCTTCATTGTTGGCAAGGGACGCTCGAGACCAATGCCAATCAGCTTCATCCGGTAATCGGCTTCCACGAGAACTTGGGCAAATCGAGTGTTATCCGCAACACCAAATACATTGATAGTCTGCATGCCCAAGCTGTTCCGGAAACCGCGAACGATCTCCGTCAAATCGAGATTGCCGACATTCCCTCCAAGTTGCGAATAAAACTGCTGATAACGCACGAGTCCTTCCTGAGTCGGATCGATCGAACAACCGATCATGCCAGGTTTCTTTCCGTCGGGCCCGAAAGTTCTCAATGCCACGACAACGTCTTCGAGACGAACGCAAGCGTTATTCGATGCCAAACCATACCAACGTCCAGTCATCGCATCAAACTGAACTTCTTCAGCAGGTCCCGCCAATACAATGTCGCGAGTTTCGGGATAATAGAACACATATTCAACTCGCGTCAGCCCCGCCATCACGAGCATCTCTGGGGTCAAATTTTTGCCCTGCGCCAAGCTGTCTGCAACGGCCTGCTCAAGTCGGTTAAGGGATACTTTCCGCATTGGCGATGTCTGCACTTTGCCCTTACGACTCTTCATCGCCGCTTGGCGCTGACTGTTGATAAGATTCGCGTCGATCTGCCGAACGCGAAGTACGCCCTCAGCGTTCACTTCAACTCCAGCAACGGGAAAATTGTTGTTGTTATTGTCGTTGTTATTTCCTCCTTGACCGAATGCCTTGGGAACAACCCCCGCAATCAGCGCAGTCACACAAAGAGCGTGAATCCAATTCATGACGAAGTTTCGTTTCAACATAGAATTTCCCGATGGGGGCCGTTCAAAAAGTTTGGTGATGAGGTGATTCCTTCGATCCAGCGAGCTGGCCGGGGGACAGTAACAACACTCTTTTGAGGATAGTTCAAAAGTGCGGCAAAATCAATAAGCTGGGAAATCCAGGGGTATTGATACGCCAAAACGGGCAAGAGATGCGATGGATGGCGTTACAAATCGATTTGCTGGGAAAAACGGGTGCTTTGAAGACCGCAACCGTTCCCTTTTCAGAGCGGGTCAGCGGAATCGACATTGAATTTGCTGGGAAAACTAAGGTCTGACACGAGCCAGGATGGAACGAATCGACGGCTCTGCTAATGTAGTCTTCGCCGCCGACTTCTGGATAGACCAGTCGCTCCTCCGAAATTAAACGTTTCATGGCGCCTCTCCGTACAATCCAGCACATGCCGCAAAATAAGTAAAACAGGCGTCGTTCCAGTCAATCCAATCTCCATACGCGCGTACCACCTTGAACGCGCTGAGGTTCCGCTTAGTCACGAGCGACAAAAGTAGCCCGAGGCGTCTGCGAAAAACGATTCCAAGGCTTTGTTCCATCTGCTTGGATCGCTTCATGACTGCTTCTGAAGGTCGTTGGAAACAAGAATTGGACTTAGTGGAACGCGAAGGTCTCTGGTTTGAATTACTTGTGACAGATTTCGTTGGATGTGCATCTTAATGAACTCTCGAGCAGCGGCGCAAACCTCATCATACTCAGCGGGAGTTACGCAGATGTGCTTTTCTTCATCTTCGTTGAAAATGGCGATCCGCAGCGCGAGCAAGTTAGACGTCAAGCGCCGCCCGTACCCCGAGTTCAAAATTGAGGCAGACCCTGTATCGGGGAGGATCACACTTGGAGAATATGAACCGAGAAAGCGAGTTTGCAAGCTAACGGAGGTCGCTGGGCTCTCTCAAGAATGTCTGGACCTTCCGAGGACAAACGGAACTTTCCACAGCATTCCATGTGGACTGCTGCTAAAACAACCTTGACCCAGACGGCTGGTGGCAAGTATCTCCATTGCTGGTTTCATTAGACAAAAAGTACGCACCGTCACATTTTCTCGAAAACTTTCTGATGTTCCAAGGATGGAGAATCTGCTGGCTGGCTTTGTTCCCATGGATGGGAGCAAATCTCGCTTATTGTCAACAGGTTCGCTTTCCAAGCACGGTCCCACAGCCCTCGACCGCCCCCGGCCTGTATCCTCCGGTGCTGCCAAATGCGGTAGGTGGCAGCGGTTCCCAAGCCCCTGTGCTGCCAGGTACAGTGGGTGGCACCAACTACGCAGTGGGTGGCACCAATTACGGGCCTGGCACCAATTACGGGCCTGGCGTTTACCCCATGGTGCCATCCACGGTTAGTCCACCTTCAACAA
>JBBIUE010000095.1:10956-17504 GCA_037440405.1 Pirellula sp.
TACGGGCCTGGCGTTTACCCCATGGTGCCATCCACGGTTAGTCCACCTTCAACAAACTCTGGGTCGTTTGTTTCGCCGACCTTCGATCCTTACGCACCAACGCTCCGGCCGGGAACCAATGGAGTTCTGCCGCCGAGCGGCGGGTTTGTTACAACTCCAGTGCTTCCAGGCCAAGCTTATCCCGGAAGCGTGTATCCTGGAACGATCTATCCTGGAACTGCCTATCCTGGTTCGGTTTATCCGAACACGATCTATCCGAACCAAGCACCACCAGCATTGTTTCCCGGAGGTCTGGGTGGCTCGACTCCCTTAGGCAGCTCAACCTATGGCAATTCGGGTTGGGGAATGCCTTCTGCTCCGACACCAAGCACCTATGGAACACCGATCTTCGGTAATGGTTGGAATAGCGGAAATCTCTTCGGCAATGGACAGCTGGGGACGGGCTGGTTCAATTCGAATCCGAATGGTCCGTTGTGGCAAGGTCCATCGACAACACCGATTCGGTTCTTTCAGGGGCCACGTTTTCGTCACACTTGGCTTACTAGTTCGAATGATGCCGATGGTTTGGGAATAAACGATTCCGAAGTCTCCCTCGTTTTTGCAATACCGAGTTTCCTGTCCTCGTCGAACCCGCTCTACGTGATTCCGTCATTTGCAATTCATCTGTGGGAAGGACCAGCAAACGGAGTCGCTGACCTACCCGGGCAGGCATACAGCGCTTTCCTAGACACTGGCTGGGAGTCGGACCCGATGCGGACCTTTGGCGTCGATTTGGGTGCTCGCGTCGGTATTTTTTCCGATTTCAACACGATCAACAGCGAAAGCCTGCGTGTCTTGGCCAAAGCGCTTGGCAGAGTTCGATTGACTCCGAATACAACTTTCCGCTTGGGTGTCTACTGGATCAACCGGAATCGATACAAGCTGGTGCCAGGTGGCGGAATTCTGTGGACTCCCAATCCTGACTCTCGTTTCGATATATCATTCCCCGAACCGAAGCTGGCGCACTACGTTACCACTTTCGGGAACACAGATGTTTGGTGGTATCTGACAGGGTACTATGGAGGCGGAACGTGGACGATCGAAAGAACTTCTGGAGCGTCTGATCGGGTCGACATCAACGACATTCGAGTGTTGCTTGGACTGGAGTTTGGGAGAAACGATTTGATTCGGCAAGGTCGACGAACTGGCTTTATCGAGGCCGGATATGCCTTCAATCGTGAAATCATTTATCGAAGGAATCCTGGCGACAATCTCGACGACATCCCAGACGCCTTTGTGCTTCGAGCCGGAATTGGTTATTAGATTCGAGACATCGCCGTGGAAGTTTTTCAATTACCAGGCTGAGCCGGCGGCAGTTGTTCGGCAGGATGTCCTTGAGGCGCGACGATTCTCGGTAATGGTTGCTGTTGTGGCGGAGCAAGTTCCGCAAGTCGGATGGACTGCTCAAGTGGGTCCAATCCCATGGCCGCTTGAAAAGCAGCTAACGCCTGGAACCACTCCAGTTGAGCCTCGACCAGATAGAACCGAGCGTCGTAGGTTTTCGTTTCCAGAATGTTTAGGTCGAGAAGTTCGCCTTCGCCTTCATAGAACATGCTCTCCATCAGCTCCAAGTATTCGACAGCGATTCGAACGGTTGCTTCGGCCTGTTTGACGCGTTGGGTCGCGATTGCCAAAGCGTTTCGTTGCGTCTGCAATTCAATTCCAAACTTGTTGTATTGAAACTGTCGATAAAGAGCGATCTGCGATAACTTCGCCTGAGTCGATTGAATCTTTCCGAGAGCTTTATTTCGAGGCAAGGGCACACTTCCTTGAAAACCGAGATCCGCCTCAAAAGGAGATTTGTCCCCCAACGGAGTTGCGGGATCGCCGACGTCTTTTGAAGTTTCGACGAAAAAGTCAAACCGTGGCAATCGTTGGTTGCGAGCTAAATCCAATTCGAGCATGAATTGCCGCGCGTCCAGTTCAAGCAATCGCAGTTCGGGGCGATTCTGCACTGCTGCAGCGATGTCTCGCGCGAAATCTCCTGCTGGCAAATCGCCAATAGTTGGAAATCCTGGGGGGAGCCAAGCATCTTCGGGCACCATGGGATTTCCATTCTCGTCGCGCAGATAGAGCGAAAGTTTGAAACTCGTTTCCCGAAGTTTTCGGATGGTCTCCAACAACTTGAACTCGCGTTCGGCGATCAACTGGCTGTTGAACAAGAAGGTTGCTTCTCGAAGATCCCCAGCATCGATGAGTTTGCGAATCTGTTGCATTCGAACTTGAGCAAGTCGAAGCAGTTCTTCCTGCACTCGTACGTTTTGGCCTGCTGCAACCCAACTCCAATATGCAATCGCTGCATCCAAACCGTGATGAAGTATTTCACGTTGCACCCTTGGGCCAACAGACTGTTGGCGGACATTGGCTTGAAACAGAACGACTCGGTTGGGATCGATAGCGAACCCCTCGAGGAGCGGTTGGACCCAAGCGACCTTAAATTCGCCACCCTTATCCGTTTCGCGTTCTTTGTACCAAGGCTCGAAGGAACCTCGTGCAATTCGATAACCTGAAGAGAGGTACCCTCCCCACCAAGTATTCCTCGCGAGCCCAACCGAGTGTTGATAGTTCTTGTAGTATGAGAGAGGCTGATTGACGGTCGCAGCATCGAGTTTTGGGTCCCAAGCACCGATGGCAGAACGCTGTTCTCCCCCAAAGACCTGAGCGTCGAGGCGGGCCGAATTGATCAAAGGAAAACTTTGATAGACCGACGCCATGACATCGGAAAGCGTCAGAGCCTGCGAGGTGGGAGGTAGTAACTCGCGCGCAATTTGAAAGCTATTGGGATCGTACTGAATATGTTCGATTAGATAGCTTTGGGCCTGGTTCGCTTCAACGAATCCCGGTTCCTGCGCGTTGGCGATGGACGTGAACGATTTTGGCATCGTTGAAGAGATTATTGAAACGCAAATCCAGAGCAACGAGAGACGGAGGCCCTCCTTCACGTTAGCAAGGGGCGGGAGGAGTGTTCCGAGACGACGGAAACCGCGATCTATTTTGGCAGTTTTATTTTGCTGACATCGTCCTTGTCTTTGCCACCTTTTGGCTTGTCTCCTGGCGGATTCTGCGAAATCACTGGTGGGAATCCGTTCAACTGACGCCATATTTCGTAACCCAACGATACCTGACTTAGCTTGCCTTCGTTGGTACTCAGAAGGACCCAACCGTTCGCCAATACACCTTGTCGTAAGTATCGGCTGTCCGGCCATTCATGCTGACTTTTATCAGGAATAACGACGACGCGAAAATTTCCAAGTCCATCATCAGTCGGATTAATCAAGGCCACTCGTCCGCCGAAGGTGCCGATAGCTGCTGACGGCCAGCCAACGAATTGGATGGCCGGATAGCCTTCAAATTGCAAGCGGACTTCATCATTGATGTGCAGCAGAGGAATGTCATTTCCCCGCACAATTAACTCGACGGCGAGCTCGGAGGTAATAGGAACGACAGTGAATAGAACATCTCCCTCTTTTACGACGTCCGCACCAATCAAACTGTAGATTTCGTGCAAGTAGCCATCCTGCGGGCTTACCACCTGGAGCCGTTTTCCGAACTCGCTGAGCTTCTGCTGCAACTCGGATAATTCTTTTCTAGCATTCGCGATTTCCCCGATCGTCTCCTGCAATTTTGCCTCAGTTTCTCGGTTCTTGACCTCAACTTCTTTCGTTTTCGAGATGAGGTCTTGCTCTTTCGAAGCGAGGTTTTTGAGAGACTCGACGACTGCGCTCTCGCCTGCTTCGAAGTCCGCAACGGCTTTGAGGTAGTCCTCTTTAGCCTTAATGTAATCTCGCTCAGCCTTCAGCCCGTCCTTGAACAGTCTTGCATTTCGGTCGTAGTCGGCCTTTGTCCGGTCTACCGAGGCATCGAGCCCAGATACCTTCTCCTGAGCTTGTTTAACTTTGGCCTCAGCAGCTTCGACGGCCTGTTCCGCCGATCGGATGATCGCTTCGCCTGCCGATCGCTGGAATTCAACCGCTTGTTCAACCAGAGCGCGTTTCGCCTCACCCGTCGCGATTTTCGCTTCAATTTGCGAAAGTTGATTTTCTAATTGCTGCTGAGCCTCCCTCGCTAGGGGTTCGATCTCAAGGACGACGTCACCCTTGTTGACGTAGGTACCTTCACGGAGTCCGGGGCGGAGTCCGGAGACAATCCCTTTTGCGGTCGCTTTAACTTGTTGAGGCCGTTGCTCAGGGCTAAACGCGATCACTCGACCGTATCCACGTGATGTTTGTTGCCAAGGTACGAATAGCATGGCAACGACACTGAGAAGGAGCAGTGCCATCGTGAGTCGCGAGGTGTAGCGAATTACGCGTCCGGTTCGCACCGTCAGCAACGCGGAAAAGCCGAATTGACCGAGACTCGATTCGTTAACAACGATCGGCTCCAAGGCCAAGTTGCCGCCGTGATGTTCATGTGCCATCGTCTCTCCCACCCTTCGCCCTCGCTATTTCGCATCAATAACAAATTTTGATCATTCTAACGAATGGACAATGGAACAGCTAATCTAACTTGATCCGCTCAAGGTTGCGAATCAACTGCTCGTTGCTACTGACCAAAAGAAGCGTCCATGGGTTACTGGGTTCTGCCAGGTTGGACAGCACTTCGATGGCAATCTGTTGAGGCAGCAAATCAAGTAGGTGATCGATCATCAAGACAGCGGGCTTACCCGCAATTGCGCGAGCAAGTACCAATCTAACTCGCTCGTCTCGCGTAAAGCTCAGTCCATCAGAGCTAACATGTTCGTCCAGGCCGTGCCAACGCTCGAATACCGACTCTTTCAGCCCGACGAGCTCCAAAGCCCAACGCACATCCTCTAACAGAATATCGGAGCGGTGCAAAGTTATGTTGTCAAGCACTGAACCGTCGAACAGCTCAATTTCACTGACGGATGCGACCCACTTTCCGAAAGCTGCCCTCACGACATCGCGAGAATCGATGCCATGGATTTCGGCGAAACCACTGATGGGAGTTTCGAGCCCAGCGAAGTACTTGACCAGTCGCGATGGTGCGTCGGAATCTAGTGAAAGGATGGCGACCCGAGCACCAGCAGGCACCGTTTGACTTCCGAGGTAGATGTGCTCGTCGCTATGTTCGTCATGCACGACCAGATTCTGCCATCGTACGGACATCGCACCTGTTGGGTCCTTTAGAGGCCGAGAGTTCGGCAACATGGAAAGATCCAAGATGTGCCCCACCTTGTCTACAGCGGCCATTAAATCATAAAAGTTCTCCAGAGACTTCGTGATCTTCGCAAAGGCGCCGACGATCACCGTGACGATCAGTTCGCTGGCCACGAGCTGACCAAGCGTCAGTTGCTCCGAAAGGACAAGCCATCCTCCGATACCCAGAAGTGCCATCGACGCAAATGCTTGCAAGCTTACCGCGACGATCATCTGACGAATGACAATTCGATAATGGCGTCGGCGACGATCGAGATACAACTTGGAGAGCGCATTGGTCCGATCGATGGAATACTCAGCGCCGCCGGCAAGCCGGAACGCTTCGGGTTTCGAAACAACTTCTTGGAGCCAGTGAAGAACCTTGTATTTGACGATCGATTCCTCGATCGACGTCCGAACGCCGCCTCGCGACATGATGAACGTCGTGAACAACATGCTGCCAAGCAAAATCGCGTCAAATCCCAGCAGGAACGGATGATAGACGGCAAGTACCGTCATCCCGATAATGGTGGAGAGGACGATCGATGATCCATCCAGCAAAAGCATGGCAACCGCCTTCTGAACGGTGGCGATATCCAGGAAGCGATTGACCAATTCGGAGCCTGAGGTACCGTGCAATCCGGACCGTTCGACACGAGGAAGCCTGAACGAAAGGTCCGCTGCCACTCGAACGAAGAGTCGTTGTTGCATAATCTCAATCAGCCATGCTTGAAGCACTCGCAAGGCTCCTGAGAACAATAGCAAGACAAAAAGGATCATTGCCAAAATGATCAGCGGTTGCAGATAGCGTCCAAACGCGATCGTCGTCACAACCCATTCGACTGCGAGAGGCGTTGCCAAACTGAGGATTCCGATCACTGCGGCATAGCTGAGGACGGAGGCAATGTCTCGCCAATCAGATCGAATCAATCCCACAAGTCTTCGCCACGGCGTCAAGGTTGGATGGTGCGGTGCCGCACCAAGAGCCGCTCGACGCACTTGTCTCGGCGACTGAGCTGCTTCGTCAGACAGCACTAATGGGATGGCCACAATCGTGGAGACCTCTCCTTTGAGGCCGATTCCGTGCAGAAAGGAGCTGACTCGTATCTTTTGCACTTGAATCGCGGTTGTTTCGCGGCCAGAAATGCGCACCCCTTCCAACCACCGGCCACTACTTTTTTGGAAAACAACCCAATCGTTCGCTTGCTTCGCGCCAACTTGGAATGCAACGGGATAGCCGTGCTCGACTAAGTCACGGAAGTCCCGCACGCCGAGTTCGCAAGGAACAAGTCGAATCCCGAAGTTCATGGCCGCTCTCATGAGAGAAGGTACAGGTGAACTCTCTAGGTTCTC
>JBBIUE010000096.1:0-17492 GCA_037440405.1 Pirellula sp.
CCAGCAGGTACGGGTGTGTGCGTTGTGAAGACCGTGCATGACCGCACTTGTCGACAAGCCTCCTCGAAATGGTGGCCGTCATCGCTCATCCGCTCGCGGATCACTTCGAGAGTCGCAAAGGCACTGTGCCCTTCATTCAAGTGATAAACGCCGGGAGTGATCCCCAATGCGCGTAACGCCTTAACGCCGCCCACTCCGAGAACCATTTCCTGCCGAATTCGGGTTCTCTCGTCGCCGCCATACAGCCGACTCGTCAGCTCTCGATCCTCTGGTCGGTTGCCATCAATGTTGCAATCCAACAAGTACAGCGTTACCCGTCCGACTGCCATTTTTCGGACTTTTGCCAAGATTCGGCCGCTTCGAGTTTCGATGGTCACAAGGATGGGATTCCCCTTGGGATCAAGTGCAGGCTCAATGGGTAGCAAATCCAACTTGGATTCCATGTACTCTTCCATCTGATAGCCATTCTCATCCAGATGCTGTTTGAAATAGCCATGCGAGTAAAACAATCCAACGCCAACCAGTGGGACGCCGAGACTGCTAGCGCTCTTGATATGGTCGCCGGACAGAACCCCCAATCCGCCTGAATAAATCGGAATCGATTCGTGCAGACCAAATTCAGCCGAAAAGTAGGCGACCGGTTTCCCACCCAAGACTCCCGCATGGGTTTCCGCCCATGTCCCTTTGCTTTCAAGGTACTCTTGCAAGCGGCGGTAAGCGTAATTCACGCGACTGTGAAGAACCATTTCGCTAGCGCGGATGGCCAAGCGCTCTGGTGTCAGTTCTTTCAACAGAGCAATGGGGTTATGATCAAGTTGCCGCCACCGAATGGGGTCGATGTTCTGGAAAATACTGGAAACCTCCGGGTGCCAGCTCCACCACAAATTCTTTGCAAGCGCCATGCACTTTTCGTAGATTACGTCCGCGCCGAACTCTTTCGGGTCCGGAATGGTGACCGTGTCGGAAAAGGAGCTGAGCTCAGCCTGAGAAATTCCATCCATTACGTCTATCCTTTCGCGCGATGTTTCATTCGATCTGCCATCCTGATCGCTCTCAGGAGATGGCCATCCAACACGAGGTCGGTCTGACAAGTTTCTACACTATACTGGATTTGAAAGACTTTGATGAAGTCCATTCAGAAAAAGTGGGAATCGAGCCGCAGATTTACATTGGTTCCGATACGGAAGGAAGCAGATGGATTCATCCTCTGCTTTGCAATTTTCAACACGGAACAGATGAGCGATTTGAGCGAACGAGTCAGATAGGATCGATATGGAATTTTTCCGCTCGGAACAATGGCTGTTTTTTCTTCAAGAACTTAGGCTGAAGGGCCGCCATCTCCACCTTGAATGCTCATGGCCTGCGTGGCAGATGCAGGCCTGCGGTTGGCTTGGTGTGTATCGCTGGTTCGGACCGAAGGAATTTGAAGGTTGGGGCTGGAGCGATTCGGAGATCGTTCGCGGCTACCTCGATCTCAGTCAAGCGTGCCTGACAACTGCATTTATTCTCACTCAGCGGTCTGCTGCGATGAAGCGGATCGCTTCAACTACGAATGCAAGTGCCAAGGAGCGTTGGCTCCCCGGCCTAGTGACCGGCGAGCATTTCGCCACGATTGGAATTTCGCACTTAACGACAAGTCAACAAGCGACCAACGAGCCATCGCTCGTTGCAACTCCGAGAGACGGCGGCTACTCGCTCAGCGGTTTTACTCCATGGGTAACTGGTGCCGCGCATGCTCAAGTGCTCGTGATTGGAGCGACGACCGCAGATGGTCAGCAATGCATGTTCGCCGTCCCGACAGACTTACCCGGCGTTGTTTGTGGCTGCGGAAAAGAACTGGTCGCTCTATCTGCTAGCTGCACGGACCGAGTGGAGTTCCACGATGTTCAAGTCAGCCAGGCCGACCTCCTCGATGGACCGGGACACGATCTGATGGCCGTGGGCAAGGGAGGAAGTACGGGGGGGCTGCAGACCTCGACGCTCGCGGTGGGGTTGGCCACTGAAGCTGTGGGGTTCCTGTCAGAACTCGCGATGACGAAAAGTGATCTCAAATCAGTAGCGGAAAAACTGCGAAAGGATGTGGAATCTCTTCGGTTGAAAATATTTCAAGCCGCGAATGGTAGCCCCGACTGCTCTCTTCAGGAAATTCGTCAACGGGCCAATAGCTTGGTTCTGCGAGTTACCCAAGCCGCCTTGACCGTCGCCAAAGGAACGGGCTTTACGGAGGGACATCCGGTGGGAATCTGGGCGCGGCAAGCTCTGTTCTTTCTTGTCTGGAGCTGCCCACAGAATGTCGCATCCGCAAACCTCTGCGAACTCGCTGGCCTAGATTCGCTGTCTTAAGATTTGTGCCGATCCATCTTCCCGAATCTCGCAGAGCGGCGCGAGCCACTCAGTATCCATAAGCGGTACGGCGCGAGACGTCCGGTGTACAAGAACGGCACGCTCTCACCCGTCCGATTTCGTCCAAACGCGGAGCAAATCTGGGAAACAATCCTTAGAAAAGTTGGGGTGTAGAGCTGAAATTTGACCTAATGTGAATTGACAAAACACGGTTCGGGAAACTAGCATCTTGAGTTCCCGTGGCTGTGAATTTCCAGCAAATTGGCCAGATAGCTCAGTTGGTAGAGCAGAGGACTGAAAATCCTTGTGTCGGCGGTTCAATTCCGTCTCTGGCCACTCAACCACCTACCGTCCAATGGATTGCGCAACATCGCAGCGGTAAGGATATGGACCTACTCCTTCAAGAAGTCAAAAACTGATGAGCAGGCCAAAGCTCGACGTTCGCATCTTGGCTTTGGCACTTCCGGCTTTGATCAGCCTTTTTCTTCATCATGAGAGGCTCTCTCTAAATTGTAATGCCCGGTCTTTAGAGATTGTTCACTCCGAGGCGATCGATGAAAACAGCCTCTGCGATGACTTGCTTGCGCGCTATCGCTCTGAGGCCGAAAAGTGGAGTGACGAGGTCGCAGCTCTTGAGCGATTGAATGCCGAAGCGCCAATCGATCCCTCCAGCGTGCTCTTTGTGGGAAGTTCGAGCATCCGGTTGTGGGAATCGATCAAGGAGGACATGCTACCGATCCCTGCGATCCGACGTGGTTTCGGAGGCGCGAAATTGTCTGATCTGGCTGTTCATCTGTGCAAGATCGTTCCTACCGCGCCTGTTCGATCGGTGGTTGTTTTCGTCGCCAATGATATTCGAGGCGAAACGGACGATAAGTCGCCAGACGAAATAGTGCAAATCTTCTCGAATGTTGTGGAACAACTGCGAGAGCTGCAGCCTCAAGCCAGAATCTATCTCCTCGCGATCACACCAACGCGAGCTCGCTGGTCGGTGTGGCCCCAAATTCAGCTGGCCAACAGGGAGCTGCAATCCTTTTGCGAGAAAATTGACGGAGTGGAATTCATTCCGACAGAAGACATTTTTCTGAACACAGATTCCCAGCCACGCGAAGAGTATTTCCAAGCAGACCGTCTCCATCTGAACCGAGAGGGATATCGAGTTTGGAGCAGACGAATTCGTGAATCTTTGGAAAAATTGGACGCAGCACAAACCGCGAAAAGGAAAGCGGGATGAGAGGATTCTTGTTGCGTCGGCGGACCAGGCGAAATCGCGTGCAAGAACGGCGCGCTAGGCAACAGCGATTCTTCTTGGCAATTTGTCTATACTTGCTGGTTGGTGCAGTCTCCTGGATGCTCTTGGGAGGACCGGCCCTCATCAGACCCTCTGGTGCTCCAGCCGATTCGGTTTCTGGAATCAACGGTGTCGCTGAAATCCAAAACTTGCTTGGCCCTGAAGAACTCCCTCATGCTGCGGGTTCGCCTGCGAATTCTCTCGTCCGCGAACGATTGGTCGCACGGTTACGCGGTTTGGGACTCGAAGTCGCGGAAATACCATTTCAATTCGATAAATTTCAGTTAGTGAACGTTCTCTGCCGCCGACCTGGCAGCCCCCATCCTCGTCCAGTCCTTTTCGTGTGCCACTATGACTCGATTCGAGTCGCATCCGGTGCGGGTGATCCGATGTCCTCCGTCGGCGGGATCATCGAATCCATTCGTTCTCTCCAATCGAGTAACCTGACGCATGAAGTCTGGTACTTGTTTACCGATGGAGAGGAAATGGGAATGCGAGGTGCTGCCGAATTCGTGCGTTCAAAGCTTCCTTGGGGAGAAGCCAAGCCCCTCGTCTTCAACTTCGACGCCCGCGGAACCACGGGCGTTGCCTTAATGTTCGAAACACATGCCGAAAATTATTCCATGCTGTCGAAACTCTCGAAGCATCTTGCGAGGCCGATTTTTACCAACTCGCTGATGTACGAAGTCTACAAAACCTTACCGAATAATACCGATTTTTCGGTATTCAAGAGCACGGCCCATCCAGGCATGAATTTCGCCCTCATCGGTTCGGCCCATCATTACCACACGCCCAACGACAAGTTAGCCAATCTCAGTCCGCGTTCCGTTCAGCACGTCGCACAACATGCGCGCAACCTAGCGTCGGCAATCGACCTATGGACTCCCAGTGATTGGGCCTCGCTCGAACCAAGCATCAATGCCATCTACTTTGACATTCTCGGAGGTCCGGTCATCGTCTATCCCGCTTATGTGAACGTCATTCTGACGATAGTCTGCTTGGCGCTGCTGGTGGCCATGATCATTCGCAAGGGTCAAATCGAGCAATTGCGGTCAGAACGTCTGGTCTTGTTGGTGTCCTCGATGGTCGCGTTGGTTGCGATCGTTTTTGTCGTTGGAGCTGGATTCTCATGGATGCTTGAGGTGATCGAGGTCTTGGACCGAAAATTTGTCGAGGGTGGAGACGGATTTTGTCTCATCTATCCGGTGCTGGCCATCGGCGTCGCCTCCGCCTTAGGAGCACGGTCGTTTGGAAGGGTCAATACGCTGCAAGCACGACTCAGCATCATGGCGATCTTCACGCTGCTGGCAATTTGCGCGACAACGCTGATTCCGGGAGCAGCTTACCTGTTTCATGGCCCGTGTATCGTATTTGGGGTGTCCGCATTGCTCGCGCCTTACGATCGATGGACGGATGCCTTGAATGTCGCGGTCACATCCGTTTTCTTTGTCCCCTTGCTGCAACTTCTCACTTGGGCCATCGGTCCCACTCATGGCGGCATTCTATCCGCAGTTGCCGCCTTGAGTCTTCTTCCTGCCTTACCATTTTTTGCTGATGTCTATCCCCATCGGGAGAATGCGGAGGATCGCGGCCTCAACGAAGTTGCCACAGCGAGCTCGCCAGTGAATTCTTGAAAACTGCGTTGGAAATTTAACAAGAACCGTTCGCGAGCAGGTCGGCTAACTTCATTTCATCGCAAGGGCAGAGCAACAATTTTAGCAACTGCCAACAGTGCGGATGAGCATCGAAACCATCCTGCCAATTCTGTGCTGACCTCGCCTGGCTCTCAAACCGTCAACATCTTGGAACTCAGCCGCGAAGCTCGACAAATTCAACCTGCCATTCGGTTGATTCCTGGGTTGGAAGTGAATGGAGAGTCAGCGCCATCGGTACGGAATTGCATCATGTAGGCATCTTCCGGTGTGTCTTCGTAGAAGTTTTTCAGCAGACCAATGGCTTTGAAACCCAACGCTCTGAAGAAAAACTGAGCATGAATGTTTGTCTCTCGCACTTCCAGCGATATCCGCGATCTTCGCGTCGAGCCAAGCTTCGAGATGAGCTTGTTGATCATCGCGGAGCCGATCCCTTCGCGTCGCCTATCAGGATGGACAGCGAGATTCACAAGATGAATTCGGCTCCGATAGAGTTCGTAGACCATAAATCCCAGAACCTCGTCCTGATTGTCGGCAACCATACCGATGCAGTTCCTTTGGCGGAGACTGCGGATGAAATCCTCCTCGGTCCAGGGAAATTCAAAGCTGGCTTTTTCGATCTCCAATAACGTGGGAAGATCGCGACGAATCATCCAGCGTATCTGGGTATCGAGGTGCGACTCGCTCGGGTTTTCCATCTGTTGGCTCCTTCCAATCCGAAGCAATTTGGTCGTTTTGAACGAGCAAAGATTATCAGCGAATCAGAATCGTGCCAAGATGAAAAACTTTGTTCCTTCGGGCCTCGACAACCTGCAAAAATGATCTTGACTTGCCTTGCGATCGCCAATGATTCGCCGGTTCGCGAGCAAGGGTAAAAACCGATGCCTACCCTGCAGTCCCCGCAAAAATACTGCGCTTGCTCGACGATCGGATACCGGTTGTCGATCCGGTCGAGTTCGGCAACAATGCTTGATGAGATCTGACACGAGAGCGGACCAACTTACCCACCCTCACTATTTGGAAGCGACTAGAATGGCTCGATCCAGACTCACATCATTTTTGCTATTCCTGATTGGTTTCATTTTACAGTCAGAAAACGCGAGCCTGTTTGGTCAGATCGACGTTCCACCTGGACTTTCGCCGCTACCGGTGCCCGCAACCAATCCGGTCAACGAAGCCAAGATTCAACTTGGTAAACAACTGTATTTCGATCCGCGACTCTCCGTCGACAACACGGTGAGGTGTGCGTCCTGCCACGATCCGTCGAAGGGATGGTCGAACGGCGAAGCCACAGCGGCCGGTGTTAGCGGGCAACGGGGCAACCGGAATGCGCCGACGATCATCAACGCCGCCTACAACCGGTTTCAATTCTGGGATGGTCGGGCTGCTTCTTTGGAAGAGCAAGCGCTTGGCCCCATCGCTAATCCAATCGAAATGAACCTTCCGATCGACCAGATGGTCGAGAAGCTCAATGCGATTGAAGGGTATCGGTTAGCCTTCCAAAATGTGTTCGGATCGGATGCAACTGCTGAGCACGTCGCAAATGCCATCGCCACATTTGAACGGACTGTCCTTTCAGGCAATGCACCCTATGATCGATTCAAAGCAGGAGACACGGCAGTTCTTTCCGAACAAGCGCATCGTGGCATGAAGCTCTTCTTTGGAAAAGCGAATTGCACAAGTTGCCATACGGGCCCAAACCTTACCGATGGTGGCTTTCATAACATTGGAATCGGGATGGACCAAGAGAATCCCGACCAGGGCCGCAAAGCCCACAGTGGATTAGCCGGTGATTTGGGAGCCTTCAAAACTCCCACCCTGCGTGATATCGCGCAAACGGCACCGTACATGCACGATGGTTCGTTAGCAACCCTCGAGGAGGTTGTTCAGTATTACAATCGGGGAGGCACCGACAATCCGTTCCTCGATGAAGAAATATACCCGCTCAAATTGAACGATGATGATGTTGCGGCTCTGGTTCAGTTCCTCCGCGAGGGTTTAACCGGTGACTCGCTTAAGATCATCGAAGCTCCAGTTTTGCCGTAGTTGTCCCGGTCATACAAGTTCAAATATTACGTCCATTTTTCGTTTGAAACTCAATTCATCATCTCAGTGGAGAATGAAACTGTGAAGAAGTTTTTGACTTTCCTTGGTATGTTACTCCTAGTTGCGAGCCGCGCAAGCGCTCAAGAGCCAGCATCGGAATCGAACTCCAGCTCGGCGGCTTCTGCACCCACGGGGCCTCTCATGCATGTCGTCGTCGATGGCCTTGATAATCCTTGCGGGATCGCCATTCAACCTGGAACGGGCGTCGTTTTCGTCGCGGACAGCGGCTCGGGACGGGTCGTCAAGATCAACGGAAGTACCGCCGAACCCGTTATCACGGACTTCGCTCTCGACATCTATGGCAAGGGGCCAGAGTACAAAATCGGACCGCTGGGCTTGCTGTTCCTAGATCAAAATACGTTGGTGGTCGGCGGCGGTGACCTACCCGACGGCGAGGAAGCCTTGCGCGTTTACGATCTGACTGAGTGGAAAGAGCCAATCAAGTTCGATGCGGCGGTTGCTTCGTTCTCTTTGCCTGAAACGGAGGAGGTGAAAGGCGAGGGTAATTTCTATGCGTTGGCCGCTAACGAACAAGGCGTGTTCGTCACTTGCAACGGTGACGATACCAAAGGATGGGTGTCGCGAGCCGCACGTGAAGGCAATAAACTCGTCGGGTTTGAACGCTGGCTAGCAACGAAAGAAGCGGTTGGCGTAGATGCCCCCGTCGGCATCACCATGACCCCGCGCGGAGAAATACTGATAGGACAGATGGGCGAGATCAATGTTGCCAATGACAGTTTGATTTCCTTCTACGATGCGGGTGACAAGCGTCTCTTGCTGAATTTGGAAACGAAACTTCACGATATTACGGCACTTGCTTACAGCCCTCGCGGCCAACTGTACGCTCTCGATTTTGCATGGCTTGACACGACTCAGGGAGGCTTGTTCCAATTGCTCAAAGATGACGCTGGCGGCATGAAAACGCACAAGATCGTTTCGCTCGACAAGCCGACCGCCATGGCATTCGCTGAAGACGGCAGCCTCTACATCACCCTGATCGGCCCAGAGCCCCAAAAAGGACAACTGGTACGAATTGATCCAGGCTTGTAATCGCTTTGGAGTTTTCCCTTCCATCGAACGACAGCTTTGCCTGAAACGGTTCACGAGTCGATCCGGGTAAGGCTGTCAGGGAATAGCAGTCTGCCACCCATTTTCTTCAGCGTTCGCAAATGGATGCGTCTGCGACCCCAACAAAGCTAGTCGATCGAAATCAGCAGACACGCGCTGACGGGTAAGTTCGATCAGAATGAGCCTCAAAAATCGGTGCGGAGCGGCCCGCAGCTTCACAGCTTGTTGATATTGTCGCTTTATCAACTGCGAAGCGTTAGCTCTCAGTTAACATTGCAGTGATTTTCAAGCAACAGCCGGACGCCAACGCGATTCGGCTGAATGAATGGACGGCCTGTCAGTCTGCGGATTGCAATGGCACCAACTACATGTATTTTAACGAGCTATCTCGGTGCCCTCGGAGTTCTCTGTGGCTACGTATCAGGCTACAACCGGACGCGATCGCATACCGGCTGAATAAATCAAAAAGCCGTGACGCTGCTGGGCTATTATTGCCGTTTGTGTCTTTTTGGCATAGAAATTGCTACGCGAAACTCCCTTCGTGGTCGGCAAAAATTTTTTTGACAACGAAAATCCGTTTTGTTACATTGCGGTTCAAAGCTCGCTGGAGCTTCTGAGAGGGACTTTCAGGTGATGCTTCGTCAGTTCGGTAAAGCGCCGTACAGCGTCCGTTCGGTATAGTATCGCACGACGTCGGTTCGGTATAGCCGCACAGCGAATCGCTCATCATCGCAAGAGAGTGACTCTGGAAAATCTTTTCTTCGATTCGGGTCATCAGCTCGGATCGAACTTAATCACCTCTTTCTTTCGGAGATACGATGATGATGTGTTACCCCCCCCCCCGCAGGTTCCTTGATCGGTTTTCAAGTTAGCCGCTTGAGCAATCGAAGGATGCCTTCCGCTTTCGGCTCGGGGATGCGACGAGCATGGTCGATAAGAATGAGTCTTCTTTTGTTGGTTGTGTTGGCTGTTTGGTCAGCACCGGTTTCGTGGGGACAAAGTCCCGGCACCGGTGGCGAAGGTGGCGGTGGTGGAAACGGTGGAGGAAATGCTCCCGATTGGACATTCAGTTTTGCAGAAGCGTGTATTGATAATCGATATGAGGTCCTTTTTCGTGAGCAACCTCCCAGGCGAGTTTACTTGGACACAACAATCTTCTTAAAGGACGGTCGGCTACAAGTGAATGGTTTAGTGCCGGACCCAACTTGCTACGTAAAAATCATCAGCTCAGACAACCTTTTGGAAAAGACCTATCCGAGGGTATTGACTCAGATTGGCAATTCAAATGTTTACGAGATCCTAGATATTGATGAGGTTTATGACTGTCATCTTCCACCGCCAGTCAAAATTCGCATTGACCTTAAGGATGCCAATGGAAATGACTACACCTGTCCTTTTCGGTTGACCCTCGGATCGGAAGTGGATGGAACGAGTTGTTCAGGGCAAAAGGTTGGACCTTGGAAATTCGATGTAACACTTTCTTGGACCTATGGAGGACAGACGCCGACGAGCCTTCCGGAATACCACGCTCGTATGGATTTGATGTGGAATCCGAACGATCCCTTTTCGGCCTTCGTAAACGTTATTCGGACTGAATTCAATGCCGATGGCAGCTATGGCTGGAAGTCGGAGAAGAACTATCAAGTTCCAGTAAACTTTCGTCGAGAAGAAGTGGAACCGCCTTTTAGAAAGTTCGCATGGGCTCGAAGCTGTATTGCTGTCGAGAATCAGAATCCGTGGCAATTCTTACTGCCCTTTGTGACTCGGCTTTTCGAAAAGCCATGATGATCGCCAGTTGATGGGTCTAACCGATCGAACACCGGTAACAGTTCGCTTGATTCGCAAGAAAGCTTCGCGTTATGCAGGTCTTGTTGCCTCATAAGCCTACGAGTCGCAAGCTTTCCGATTAGGAAACGAACATGAAATGATGTAGGGCCTTGAGCGTGTTCCAACTCGGGATTGTCAGCAAGCAGACTGTCTGTGTTTGGCATGCTCTTAATTCATACGAGGAGAAAGTGATGTCTTGGTCTTATTTGCTCACCTTAGTTTTTCTATTTCAACAGTTAAACGATGAGCTGCCGTTCACCCGAGATGATCAACGTTATACGAAACTGGTTCGAGGAGTGGACATGCACGCGCTTTATGTCTGGATCAGGAAAGGACACGAGCTGTTCGATCCACTTTTTGGCAAGTCTTTTTCTAGTCCAAATCCCAGAAGGTTCACACCTCACGATGGTCTATCGTGGAAAGAACGTGAAGAGAAATACCACTTTCACGTTATCGGACTTGTACCGAATGAGTGTTTTCGGTCGAGTGTGCGCTTCAGCATGGCACCCTATCCGGTCGATCAGATCCTTGGTTATCCTAAATTATCACTAGGCGAGATTATCGGCGGAGGTTATCTGGTAACAGCTGAAGCATTTCATTTTTACATGTCACAATACGCAAAGCAGTTGTGCGATCGGGAATTGTTGGGGCCTTTGGCATGTCGAACTATCGTGGTACTGATGCACAACGAGCCTGGAGTTTGCTGGGGCAGAGATTTTGGAGAGAATATTTACGCTGATACAACAGCCAATTTGATGGAGACGTACATTTTTCATACGTACATTGATCCCGAAGCCGCTCAGAAATTCATCGCAGAGAACGTCCGTAATGAAGAAGAATTAAAGCGTATGAAGGCTCAAGTGACGTCTGTGATCGACGCACGTCTCGAACGAGAAGCGCAGAAAGAATGGGAACGACAGCAAAAAGAACAACAAAAAGCGGAGGGAGGACGACCATGAACAAAACTTCGAAACTGATGATCTGGATTGTCTTCTCCATCATTGTAGGAAGTTGGAACGCCCCACTCATCGCAGAAGAGAGAGCGGTTTCCGTCCTCCTCGATTGGTTGTCCAATGAGGAGGTTCGTCAATATATTGAGTTGACGAAAGAGCAAGAACAAACGTTGTTGATTGCCGTGCAGCGGGTGCGGATCGGCCTGGACGAAGTGCTGGCATCCGAGTGGCTTCCGAATTATTGGGAAGGCCCCCGATCGCAAGTGATGGCTGATCAGCTTGTCAAGTTCCACCAAAGGCGTACCGAGTTGTACGCAGAGTTCGAGGACTTGCTATTTAAGGTCCTGCGTCCGGATCAAGGGGACAAACTATTGGGCCGACTGGTTCGAGCTTCCGGTCCACGAAGCGTCCTGGAATCATCATACTTGCGTAAGCGAATGAAACTGACGGCCAATCAGCAGCAGGATATCGAAGCCATCTACTTTGGGTTCGAAGACCTGTGGGAAGAAGTGGTTCACGAAGGTGATCAATTGCGGTTCATCAAGGACGTGGAGACCATGAAAGAATTCAGTAACAAACCGAATAGCGCCCTCATCAGGCTAAATCGACTGCTAGAAAAGATCTGGGACATCGACAAGGAGATGACCAAGGAGGCCCAAAAGTTGGATGAGGAAGCGATGCGAGTTCTCACCCCGGAACAAAAGCTCCTGCTCGATTCCCTTCGCGAAAAAGGAGCGCCGAATCCGTAGAAACAGTTGAACTAGGTGCCTAAAAAGTACAGTGCACCACCAGGCTAGCTTCTCAAACGTGCGCCCCCTGCCAGCTTGCCTGGCAGGAGCGAGAGTTTTACAAGTTAGAAGAGGCACGGCACCTCAACTCCTACCGCTGCCAGCCCGTCTGGCAGCCGATGAGAATTAGTTAGCTTCAACCGGATGAACCATCCCAATTCTTCGCAGGCATCGCTCCTCTATCGTTCGCGGATGAATGCGTAGGTCATGTTGACGAAATCGCGTGGCAGGGGCATGGCCATTCCGCGATAGTAGATTCGTCGCACCGTGTTGCCGTAAAAATGTCCGGTTCGGTTCGGTCGCTGTTCGATCGGCATCGATTTAATGCGCGTTCGTTCTTCGCCAAACAACAAAACGCGTCCTTCCCAGCCAGGCTCGTTGCTGTTCGGAGGTCGAATCAGCGAACTCTGAGCGAGAGTGCGGTTCGGGACAGCGAGCAAGGCTGCGCCCAAAATAACCCCTACGATCAAAGGCTTTGATAGAATGCTCATGCGTTTTCTCCTTGGCGAACTGCCATCCTTTTTCCAGCAGTTCACTACGTCCATTTTTCTGCTTAATCTCAAGAACAAATGTCATCAGCACGTGGAAATGTTCAAGGTCGAGTGCTGGAAACGTCACGACTCTCGAAGGTGCGATATTTGACAAGGAATGCTTTTATGCGACGCCAGGCGCGAGCGGATTACATTCAACAACGCTTGGAAGAGTTGTATCCGGAAACATCGATTCCGTTGGAACATCGCGATCCGTACACACTGTTGGTTGCCGTGATTCTCAGTGCCCAATGCACGGACAAGATGGTGAATCGGGTGACGCCGGAGCTTTGGAAGCTCGCAGGTACGCCGGAAGCGATGAGCAAGAAACGAGTGGAGCAAATTCAACGCATTATTCGGCCGTGCGGATTGAGTCCTCGCAAGGCGGCCGCCATTCATGCCATGAGCAAGATTTTGGTTCGCGATTACGGCGGCAGCGTCCCGAGAACGTTTGAAGAGCTGGAGCAACTCCCCGGAGTTGGCCATAAGACGGCGAGCGTTGTGATGAGTCAGGCTTTCGGCATTCCGGCTTTTCCCGTCGATACGCATATCCACCGCCTGGCGACTCGATGGAAACTGACCAGCGGCAAGAGCGTCGTGCAAACCGAACGGGACTTAAAATCGCTTTTCCCTGAATCGTCCTGGAACAAACTGCATTTGCAGATCATTTACTACGGACGGGAGCACTGCACCGCTCGCGGATGCGACGGCAAATCGTGCCTGATCTGCAGCGAACTGCGCGCTAAGAAGCTGTGATCCTTGCGGCGGTTCGCCTTGGTTGGTAGCATTTTCGACCATGACGACGTCCCCGATGATGCGACAATACGAAGAAGCCAAGGCCGCGTGCGGCGATGCGATTCTCTTGTTTCGCATGGGTGACTTCTACGAATTGTTCTATGAAGACGCCAAGACCGTTGCTCGCGTCCTCGGCTTGACGCTGACGAGCCGAGACAAGGGTGAGAATCCGATTCCGATGGCCGGATTCCCATTCCATCAGCTGGATGGCTATCTGGCAAAACTCATCCGCCAAGGGTTTCGCGTTGCCGTCTGCGAACAAGTTGAGGATCCCAAACTGGCGAAGGGGCTGGTTCGGCGCGAGATTCAACGGATCGTCACGGCGGGAACGTTGACTGAGGATGCACTGCTCGACCCCCACGCCAGCAATTATCTGGCGGCGATCTGCTTGGATGCTTCGCGCGGCACCAAACCCAGCGAGAGGGCTGGAAATGAGTCGGCGGGGCTGGCCTGGGTCGACCTCTCGACGGGTCGATTCGAAGGTGGCGTCTTCAGCCGAAAGTCGCTCCCCGATCAGTTGGCTCGCATCGGTCCCACCGAGGTGTTGGTGCGCGAGGACCAAACCCCGATGGAACGACCGGACTCCTCGACGTGGACAGTAACGAAATTGCCTGCCTGGCAGTTCGGATTCGATGAAGCTCGACGATTGCTCTGCGAACAATTTGGCGTTCGCGACCTCTCTGGGTTGGGTTGGGAAGAGGGAGACGCTTTGGCTTTGGCCGCTGCCGGAGCGATTCTGGCATATCTGAAAGAAACGCAGAAGACATCGCTGTCCCACATCACAAGTCTCACACCTGCGCGGGCGGGACATTTTTTGGAAATCGACTCCGCGACCCGACGATCACTTGAATTGACGCAGACCATGCGAACGGGTGGCCGAGACGGGACCCTGTTGAGCGTCATCGATCAAACCGTCACCGCGATGGGAGCACGGCGAGTTGCCTATTGGCTAACCGTCCCGCTCATTCAGCGTACTCAAATCGAAGCCAGGCTCGATGCTGTTCAGGAATTCGTTTCCGACGCGAAATGGCGCGATCAGATCCGGCAGCAGCTAAGGGAAGTCTTCGACCTCGAACGCTTGCTGGCCCGCATCGCAACGGGGCGAGCGAACCCGCGCGACCTCAAGAGCATTGCTCAAACATTGCGACAGTTTCCGGGGATCGCGGAACGCTTGCAGGGGCGAAACAGCAGCAGAATTCAAGAACTTGCCAGTCAGTTTCAGTGCTGCGATGAACTCCGCATCGAACTCGAACGAGCCCTCAATGACGACTGCCCGATCAACGTCCGCGACGGTGGTTTCATCCGTCCAGGATACGATCCCCAACTGGATGAGTTGCGGTCTCTGGCCAGCGGCGGGAAAGAATGGATCGCTCACTACCAGGCTGAACAGATCGAATCCACCGGAATTCCTAGTCTCAAAGTCGGATTCAATTCGGTCTTCGGCTACTATCTGGAAGTGACCAACACCCATCGAGATAAGATTCCCGCGAACTTCATCCGCAAACAAACCTTGAAAAACGCTGAGCGATACATCACTCCCGAGCTGAAGGAATACGAGGAGAAAGTTCTCACGGCCGACGAGCAATCGAAGCAGTTGGAAGTCGAGATTTTCCAAAAGCTCCGAGGGGCTGTCTATGCTCAAACGATCTCACTGCAGCGTTCGGCTGCCGTTCTATCCGAGCTCGACGCCTTGGCGGGTTTTGCGGAGCTGGCCGTGAAACGAAACTACGTTAGGCCTGTCATCACCGAGGAGCCGATTGTTGAAATCAGAGAGGGGCGTCACCCCGTCCTCGATCTGACAATGCCGCAGGGCGAATTCGTCCCGAATGACATCATGATCGGCAGCGAACACGGATGCGTGTTGTTGATCACCGGCCCGAACATGGCGGGGAAAAGCACCTACATTCGTCAGGTTGCCTTGCTGACGCTAATGGCTCAGTTGGGAAGCTTTGTTCCAGCGCGTCAAGCCACGGTGGGGATTGCCGATCGCATTTTTGCTCGCGTCGGAGCCAATGATGAACTATCTCGCGGTCAGAGCACCTTCATGGTGGAGATGGTGGAGACCGCGCGGATTCTCAATACGGCCACCCCGAACTCCTTGATTATCCTGGATGAAATCGGACGGGGAACAAGCACCTATGACGGGCTCAGTCTGGCTTGGGCCATCGTGGAGTTCCTACATGATACGGTTCGGGCCCGAACCCTTTTTGCAACGCATTATCACGAGCTGATCGAGTTGGAAAAATCGCTACCAGGCGTAAAGAACTACAACGTAGCGGTCAAGGAATGGAACGACGACGTGATTTTCTTGCACCGCATCGTGCGGGGAGGTGCGGATCGAAGCTATGGCATCCAGGTCGCGCGGATGGCGGGCGTTCCCGCCTCGGTCAATGAGCGAGCCAAGGACATTTTGGCTCAACTCGAAGTCGACCATATCAACAAGTACGGCGAATCGAAAATCACGCCACCCAAGCGGAAGCCCAACGCGCCACTTCAACTCACCCTCTTTGAATGGAACGAGCATCCTCTCTTGGACAGAATCCGCAGTTTCGATCTCCACACCTCAACACCCCTTGAAGCCTTGCGGACGATTGAGCTCTGGCAACAAGAATTGCTGGGTTCCCCGCCCCAGCCTGACAAGCCGTTAACTTGACAGGACGGAAACCTCGTACAGCAGGAAACGCAGGTTTCGCGATTGTGTTGTTTGATTGTTTTCTCGACAGAATTCCAAGCAGCTCGCGATCGATCTGCGAGTAGAGCACAAACATGAATCGCGAGCGGAAGTGAAATCAAGAACGCCTTAGTCGCAGCGGTCCACACCTGTCGAAGGATGCTTGAATCCGGGCTATTAGCAAACATACTAACGATACGTTTAGATTTACATGGAGTATGCTCAAGTATGAACAAAGCCCCAGAAAAGTCATCAAATACATATGGTAGCCTACTTCGGCATGCAACCGGCGTTTCCTTGTTATGCTTTGTCGCAATCGTCGCTCAGTCTGCAGGGTTGGTGAGCGTTGTGAAATATGTTACCAGCCGTGAAGGATGGGAAGCACAGAAGCAACAGTATTCGGCAGTAATCTCGGAATGGGAAGAAATGGCGATTGCGACGAATGCGAAGATCGAGGAGCAGAAAAAACGAGAGTTCTCCGCTGAACAGCAAAGAATTGCGGCTGAAAAGGAACTTGAGCGAACCTTGGAGAATTTGACACAAGCCAAGGGAGAACTGGATGCGATTGAGTTAGCATCTCAGTCCGCGCTAGAGGTTCAGAGACGGTCTCAGGCTGAGGAACAAGTTACCCTTGCGAATATACAGGTGCTCAAAAAAGAGATGGCGGAACTCAGCAAGAAAAAAGCTGAGCTTGAGTTCAATATCGCTGAAACTGAGAAGGAGTTTTCCGAAGTAGAGGGAAGGGTTACGGCGAATCAAGCCACCATTGTCAGCCAGAACCGCGAATTGATTTCCAGTAATCAGAAGCTGTCGTTGATCGATGCTTCTCTAAAGTCCGCTAGAGACGAACTGAGGAGAACAAGCGACGAGCTCATGAAAGCCAACGAAGACTTAGCTGTCGCCTTAGCAGCAAAGAAAAATGCGATTGCCGCGACAGAATCCGCCACGACCCTAAAATCCGAAGTGGAAAACCTTAATTCGCAGAAGGCAAAACTTTCTGGAGAGATAGATGCTCTTACTCGCCAGAAGCTCGATCTCGAAAAGGAAATTGCCACGTCTGACTCGCGAATGAGCGTCGCTAGGAGCAAGCTAGCCGACTATCTCGAGAAATGGAACAACCGCGACAATCTTAGTCGGGAAATCGACGAGCTCATGGACCGAGTGAAAAAGCTCAAGCAAACCGAAAATGATACCGTCTCGAACATTGCGAAAATGAACGACCAAGCGGTGAAACTCGAAACAAGGGTTAAGATACTCTCAGACGAGGTAAAAGCATCAGAGGCACAATTAAAGGAGTTGAAAGATAAACAAAAGGAATTGCTCGAATCGTTGATGGAACTTCAGAGGCTGAAGAAGCAGGCAGAAGAACAACCCGCCCCTCCAAACGCAGACTAATAAGGCAAGTCAACGCTCGGTAATTGATTACCGGATGGCGATAGCTGGAAGGGTATCGGTGAGCGTTTTTTGC
>JBBIUE010000097.1:0-17036 GCA_037440405.1 Pirellula sp.
TTCCCAGTTGCGAGCGTCAGTCGATGACGCTCCGCGTCATGCCTGACGCACAAAAAAAGAAAGGCCGCACGTTGTAGCGTGCGGCCTTTCTTGTCTAAAGTCAAACTCAATTATCCGACTTTTGATCTATTTGCAGTCCTTCGAGGAATTCGGAGGATCAACGGACGGTCCGATTAACGGTTATCAGAATCCTCAGAAGCGGGAACAACAATCGAGTCAAACGGAACCGTATCCACAGGAACATTTGAATCGCTGGTTGGATTCTTCACAGCTGGCTGCCCAAAAATGATGATCGGAGCCTGACCGCCACCGAGGTTTTGCGGCAGATTATAGATCATCGTGGCATTGAGAGCTCGACTAATGCGGCTTTCAATGTCCATCAAATGCGACATGGAATAGGGGTCCATATCTTGGTTGCCTTTGATGATCTCATCGATCTTTGCTTTGAGAACTTTCAACTGCATCGAAGCCAATTGTGAAATCGGCTTGAGAGCGGAACTTCTCGCGGAGCCCGGAAGGGTCAAGTCGACCAAGCGCTCGACATGCTCCCGCTGCAAATTGCGGCGGAAGGAACTGATCCGCGGCTTCCTCGCGGAAACCGGTCCTTCAGGAGCAACGTCCAGTTCCGTCCAAATCTCCTTGTAGATCGACTCCATGAGCTCGGGTAGCGTGACCGCATCCTGGTCGGTGGGTACCAACTGCTCGTTGTCGAATACGCGGCGCAACGTCGTAGGATTCATGAGCGAAGTAAGCGAAGTGGCTTGAATGCCAAGAATTCGATCGTGAATCGGGAACGTAGGTTCACCACTTCGACCTTCGTCTCCCCATTTATCGCTCGTCAATTTCTCAAGAAGTTCCGAGGTCATGCCAAAGGAATCATCACGGAATGAGTTTTCAATCACGAATTGAAGCGCTTTCCGTTGTTGCTCGGCGGACACAGGAATAAGCGGATTGCGATCTCCCGGATCCCCCTTCTTGTCGCGATTGACGAAGGCTCCGCCAACCCAATTCGCCATCATGCTCAAAGCCTTCGCCTGTTCGGTCAACGTCAATTCATAACCACGTCGAGCTTTGGACCAACTATCTCCTGGCTTGACAAACTTATCGAGCAATTTGGAGCGATAGTACTTGATCAATCGCATTTGATTTTGGGCATAGTCGAGCGGATCCTTCGAGTAATCGTACCGACGAGCCAGCGGGTCCGGTCCGCCAGTGTCTTCGTCCGTTCCATATTGAAGCTCAGGTTCCGCGACTCTTTTCAAAATCTCAGGAAGCTTTGCTTCGTCCGGCGTGTAACCGTACTCGATGGCCCAGTTATCGTAGGGGCCGATTCCGATCATCGTCCAATCACCCTTGGTCTCGCCGACTTCGTACGGGATGTTGACCGGCAGGTAGTCCATCACGGAGCCAGCCAGCGGTTTCTTACCCTTGATGGCCTCGCTGTTGATCTCCGCTAGTGAGTACAATCCGGAAGCTTTGAAATTGTGTCGCAGTCCAAGCGTGTGTCCGACTTCATGAGCGACAAGATCCGCGAGCAGCGGTCCGATAAACGATTCGGGCATTCCGTCCAGCATATCTTCCTTGGGTTCATTCTTCTTTTCAGGTTTATCGCCCTCTTTTTTCTCGTCGTCAAACATCATCAACTCGAGAGCGATCTGAGCCAGTGCGAGATCGAGTTGCTTGCCGCGAGCGGCTAGGCACAGTCCATTGACTTGGCTCGTCCGATTGATCAAACCATCGTAGAGGTCATCACCAAGAATCGCAGAACCGGGATTGTGGATGGGGTGACCAGCGAACGGAAGATTCGCGGCGTGTTGAATGCGACTGCTCAAAAATCGCTGCTGTTCAAACAATCCTAGCCGTAAACGCGGGTCCCAGTTGGGATGATCCGCGAGCCATGATAACGTTTCCGCGCTGTATCCCTCCATCGCAATTTCCGGCAGCAGGTCCTGGAACTGGAAATTGAAGTGACGAATCCATCCGTCGGTCAAGATGATATCCGCATCGAGAATCTCCCCGGTAAGTGGATGGACTCGGCTCGGACCGATGGCCGTGCCTTGGTTGTTGTTGAGCCAACGAATGAAGTTGTATTGAACGTCTTCTGGATCCAATTCCATGGTCTTGGGATCTGCCGTGTCTTGGTAGGTGACCTTAATGGCATCAGCAAATCCAACGGCTTCGTATGCCTTGTTCCAGTACTCAATACCCTCCTTCACCCATCGCCGATAACGGACCGGTGTGGTGTGTTCGATGTAGAAATGAATCGGCTTCACCGGTGGGCTGAGCTTCAGTTTCGGGTCTCGCTTTTCGAGACGCCATCGGTTGATGTATCGAACGCGAACTTTGTCTCGGTCGTAAAAGCCCAAGTCGGTATAGGCCGTTGTGAAGTAACCTACACGCTCATCCGCTTTTCGAGGACGATATCCTGTATCTTCCGGGACTTCGCTCAACGAATAGTGAATCGTTTGCAGCTTGCCATTGGCTCCAACGACTTCAAATGCGATTTCGATGTTCTTGGCGAATACTTTTGCTTTAACGATCTTCGTCAAGCTCGGGTTGGTGACGCGAATTTGGCCTCCGAAGAAGGTCGATGCTTGATTGACAAATAATGCGTCCGCATCCACCAGCGGACCGCCTCGTGGAACCATCGTCACGATAGGTATGTCGAGCAGCACCTGGTCCGTGAACAGACGCTTTACCGACGCCTTCGATTCTGGCTCGCCGGTCGAGCGATTGTTCAAGTCCGGCATAACAATAGCGATGCGTTTGTTGTACTGGCGGAAATAGACGTAGTAGTCTCCGGACTGGAGACCAGCGTAGGTATCGCCACTGCTCACCGTCAATGCAATGAAGTATCGCTTGTTCATGAAGTCCTTGGGAATCTCCAAGAACATTTGGGAGTCGCGATCGCGCGTCCATAAGCCGCTCAGCTTCTGTCCATCGGGTGAACGGGACTCAATCGAAGTGAAACCTTCGACCACTTTCTCGAAGGCCGGATACTCGGCTTCGGGCCCTTGGCCATTGGTTGGAGCAGTCAACGCAATCATAAACAGCGAGGACATCGCCCACGCTGTTGCCCTGTAAAACGAATTCTTCATAAAACGATGCGCCTTTTTTAACGTGTTGGTCCAGCGAATCAAACAGGTAAGTTTAGGTCAGCAAAACAGGGATTGGCCTTCAATACGGCTGTTTTCTACAGAGGAACGTAGATGTTGGCGTCGGCGGGAAATCGAAACGCGATATCCATGCCGACCAATGTGAGTCTAAGCTCCATCGTTACAGTCGGCAAATCCCTCCCAAATTCCCTGGGTTTCCTAACGCGCAATTATGAGCGAAAAATTGGCCACGTCTACGTCTTGGGCTTGATCCGTTCGAGAATTTTCTGAGCGGATTCCCTTCCTGATCGAACACATTGTGGAATTCCGACGCCGCGATAGGCGCTACCCGCCAAGGACAAACCGGGTAGAGATTCCAAATCTTTTTCGATGCGGACGACCCGTTGAAGGTGACCAACCGAGTACTGAGGCATGGCGTTTTCCCAACGCTTTACAACCAAGACTTCCGGCTGCTTGCGTAAACGCAACCAGCGTTCTAGGTAACTAGCAGTGAGCTGGGTGATCTCGCTGTCAGGCTGGCCCATTACCTCCGGATGCAAAGCTCCACCAAGAAAGACACGAGCCAATGTTTTGTCTTGCGCCGAACGTCCTTCATACTTCTTGGACGCGAAGCTGATTGCCAGCACGGGCTCGCGCTCGACGCGCGGAAGAACAATTCCAAAGCACTGAGCTTCTTTTGGTATCTCGTCGTTGTTGAGGGATGCCACGGCGACACAGGTCGAAGCGTACTCGATCTGTTGGAGCTCGTCAGATAGCGAAGGAAAGCTAGACAAGATCCTTGCGGTTTCAAATGCCGGAACTGCCACAACGATTGCGTCAAAATTCTGATACTGGCCGTCACTCAGCTCGATGGACCAACGCCCCTCCGACTGACGAATCGACTTCACTTTCTGGTCGAACTGAAAGATGGTTCGATCAAGTTTGCGTTTGATTTGATCGATCCACCAACGCATGCCCAGCCGCGGAGCCAGGAATTGGTCGTACCGCGCACCTGACGCCTGGCGATTTAGCCGATCTGATTCTGAGGTTAACTTACGGCGAGCGAGCACCGACCGTATCAATCCGCCGTAATTTCTTTCGAGCTCCCAAATCTGTGGTAACGCGGCTGCCATGCTGAGTTTCGTGGCGTCCGCAGCATAGATGCCAGCCACAATCGGTTCAACCAGCCGTTCAAACGCCTCCCGACCTAATCTTCGGACCATAAACGACTCGAGGCTCTCATCTTCCAAATCTGTTCTCGGTGCAACCAATAGCTCCAACAACATTCGCAACTTACCGCGAACAGAAAGTAGCGGAGATCGAAGGATCTCGAGCGGTCGAGATGGGACACCTAGTGAGAATCCGACTGGAACGGGATGGATTTCCCCTCGAAAAAGCACTTTGGCTTGGCGATCTTCTGTTCTCGGACGCATGAGCTCCGATTCCAATCCCAATTCTTTGGAAAACTCGAGTGCATCTGGAGCCAAAGTCGCGAAATTGTCCGCTCCCAGTTCGATGAGATTGGGCGGTGCGTAGACCGTATCGATGACGCCGCCCACCTTGGAAGCTGCTTCAAATAGGACCAAATCGATTCGAGGCTCTGCTTGCAAATACCAAGCGGCCGACAAACCAGTGATTCCTCCACCGACCACAGCGACACGAAATCGGTCTTCCATTGAATGCATTCCGAGTTGAATCCACGATGGGAACAAAAATCGATTGGTAGAGTGGTAACTTTAGAGACTTCGGATGAAAAACCGACGAAGCGATGTTGACCAAGCAACCCTTTTTTGCCGATAATTTCATTTTGGATAAAGTTTGTCGGGTGCGCGTTTCCTCCCAACGCTAGCTTATGGGAACTCGACTCGACACAACAGTCAACTTCTTGGTCAATACACGAAAGGGCAAAGCAATAGAACGCAGTCAAGAAAGAAGTCCGGATAAGAATCAAACGCGCGTCAATAATCAAATCCGCATATCCCCAATCCGGGTCATTGGTCCGAGTGGAGAACAAATCGGAGTCATACCCACGGATGAAGCATTGTCGAGAGCGCGTGAGATTGGATTGGATTTGGTCGAAGTCGCTCCCAATGAAAAGCCTCCGGTCTGCCGCATCATGGATTACGGCAAGTACAAGTACGAGAAGAACAAGCGTAAGCACGCTGGCTCGAACTCTCATCAAACTAAGACGAAAGAAATTCGCCTCCGTCCGAAGACTGGCGAGCATGACATCGAAACCAAAGTTCGCCAAGCTCGCGGATTCTTGCAACACAAGGATAAAGTCCAAGTCACGGTGACCTTCCGTGGTCGCGAACTGGCCCATGTCGAGGAAGGTCAAAAGGTAATGGAAGCCGTGATCAAAGCCTTGATCGAATATGGCAAGATCGAGTCCCCGCCGCAGCAGAACGGCAAGAAAATGATCGCGACGCTGACTCCGAAGTAACCGTGCATTCGATTGAGCTGAAGGGCCAGCGTGGATCGAAACGTTCTCGTTTCCACGCTGATCGAATCGCACACAAGCGATCCCGAATTCGGATCAATGCTTCATCATTCAGATCATCGTGGTAATCGGTCTGAGTCGAATCGTCTAGCGCCCTTTTGTTAACGATCCATAAGCGCGATAACCCACAAAGGCTCATCCACGCTTTTGCCCGTGACAACACAGTCGGTCGGAATTTACTTTTTTGCTTTCTTTGCTACTTTAGCGGGACTCGCTCCGGTTGCTGAGTTTGTAATGGCCGCTTTCTGGGGTGCATCCTTCACGGCCGCTGGGGCTTGCTTCGATCTCTTGCCTGCTCCTTTCGCTAAGGCTTTCACTCCCTTCTTCGCTACCTTCTTCTCGGTTGCCTTGGTAGCAGCTTTTTTCTTCGATGCTCCGGTCGAAGAATTAGCACTCGCACCGCCAAAAGCCTTCTCCCAACCGGCAGCGTATTTCTCGTTCGTTCCAACGCGGGTAATGGTCACACTATGCTCCTTCTTGATGAAACCTCTTCAAAACATCGGCCACGTCCGCAGGTGTCATTCCGTGCGGTTTTTCGAAATTACACCATGAGGGCGAACTTGGTCAAGTAGATTTCATCTTTGCAGTGCAATTTCTTAGCACGACGGTTAGACTATGAACTGGGCAGGATCGGTACCTGAACTTGATCTGAACCGATTGGGTTCAAGTCATTCGAGAGGGCAGTTTCGGTTGAACTTCCTGTTCTCGCCCCCATGCCTTGTTTTAAGTGGAAGCTAGCCCACGCTCTCTATCCAGTACTCGAATCACTTTTCCATCGATAGGTCTTATGTTCCTGCCGCAAACTGCATTCGGACGCCACTGTCTTTCTTGTTTAGTTCTATGCATAACTGTGGTGACGCTTCCTGCCGAAAGGACGATCGCACAACCTTCGATAACCGAAAGCGTCTTTCAAAAGCATGATCGTGTTGCGTGGCTCGGCGGTCGACTTTGGGAACTGATGCAGGAATACGGCGATCTCGAAGCCCAGTTGGCGATTCGACTGCCCCATCTTGCCTTGACCTTTCGAAATTGTGCATGGAGCGGCGATGACGTTTCCGGACGGGCTCGCGCTGTGTTCGGTTCTGCGGAAGATGGCTACCAGCGGCGCTTGGAAGACTTGAAAAAAGCAAATCCAACTCTTGTATGTATTGCTTACGGCCAGTCCGAAGCGATTGACGGATGGGAATTGCCATTCTTTACCCAACAGTTCGAACGCTTGCTCCAGGATCTGAAAAAATCAGGATATCGAGTCATCGTGTTTCAACCCAGCTTGATCCCCACGGGAACTGCATTCCCCGCAGCGCGACGTTCGATCGTCAACCAACGCATCGAACGAATTCGCCATACGATCGCGACGATTTCGAACTCCGAGGGATGCACCGTTTTGGAGTTTCCTCAGCTCCAATCATCGTGGACACAAGATGGCTTGCAGCCGCATCCGGCCGGCTTTCAGCAGCTGGCTGCAAAGATTGCCGAGGTTCTGGCGCCGCAACCGAACGAATCCGGCCATCCGGATGCAGCACAGCTTGAGAAAGTGAAGATCGATGTAACCAATCCGGTTTCCCATCGGGTCCATGATTGGCATTTGTCATACCTTAGCCGCGATGAATCAACTTGGCGTTGGGTCGAGCAATTCTCGACCTTACCTACGAATAGCCGTGTTGCTTTCGATGAACAAGGACGGCGAAAACTGCGCCCTCGCGAGCTAACCATTTTGGGACTGCCACCGGGTCGCTACCGACTATCGATTCTAGGAGACACCGTCGGAGAAGCAAGTTCCGAGCAGTGGCAAAGCGGCGTGGCAATCTCCGGCTTCGGAATCGATCTTCAACGGCAGCGTTTGCAGGAAGCGATCGAAGAAAAAGACAGGCAGTTCATGCATGCCTACCGACCGCAAAACGAAACGTATCTTTTCCTCTTTCGCAAACATGAGCAGGGGAACAACGCTGGAGAAGCAGCTCGATTCGAACAATTGGCTCGCGAGAGCGACTTGAAAATTCAAACCCTCGCCAGTCCGCAAACGCACGTCTGGGAACTGATCCGCGTTGATGAGCAGAAGTAACTACTCAACGCTACGAGACGAACGGCAAGCGAAAAAAATCAGCTCGAAACGCAAGCGATGCAGGAGATGATGATCGCGAACGGATGCGGCGGGCTGCGATTGGTCGCTATGGATCGCGCGCTCGCCCCGGCGGTAGGCCTCGCGAACTTGTTGAGGTCGTTGCCGAGGCGTCCGTGGTGCCCCTAGCGTTACCGATCGTCGGATGTATCGATCTTATTGAAGGCGTGCTCGATTTTCTTTTTCCACTCGTCGTGGGACTCCGACCAGTTCGGCATTTGGCTCAATCGTTCCATGATGTCCAGGGCTGCTCGGAGATTCGTCTTCGCCAGCGTTTGATCTCCATGTTCCATCTCGAATCGGCCCTGATCATAGAGCGTGACGGCTCGATCCAGCAGCACTGCAGCATTGTTTGGGTCGCGCGCTTCGACCTTCTCAAGCAACTGCGTGGCCTCCGAAAGAGACTCGCGAGCTTCGATGAAATGGTTCCTGGCTTCTTGAGCGGAACTTAGGTTTCGGCATATTTCTGCCAAAGTTCGCATCGACTTGACGTCGTCCGCATTTTGCACGACGTGGTCGCGATACTTTTCCACGGCTTCCGTGAGCATGAGGTTAGCGTCCTCGCTGCGATCCAGCTCGATCATTCTCATGCCAAGTGCCGCGAGCGAATCCGCAACGTCTAGTTTCGTCCGGGGATCAGATGGGTCCAAACGCATTCGCTCTCGATCGCTTTCAAGCGATTTTTCAAAGAATCCGATGGCCTCATCGCGCTGTCCGACTTCCCAAAGAACTGCGGCCATTCGCTCATAGGCCACCGAAAGGTTCCGAATCGAATCAAGATTGTCTGGCCCCGCTGCCAGGAGACGCTCACAGAGAGTCATCATCGTTTCAAAGTAGCCTTTTGCCTCAGGTAACCTTCCCAATTTGAGCATGAGGCCACCCATTCGTTCGTTGCCTTGCATGAACTGGTGGACCGAACGCAGGTTGTCGGGTTCCTGTCGGTAATTGCGATCCCGAAGCTCCAATGCTTCGAGGTAGAACGGTTCGGCACTTCGGTAATCTCCTTGACTCGAATGGGCTCTGCCGAACATCGTCAACACGAATGCTAAGTCGCTTCGAGCAACTCGATCGTTGGCATTGGAAGCCACCATCCGTCGCGAACGTTCAAGCGATTGTCCGAGGATCGAAATGGCGTCATCCGTCGCACCTTGACGAAGTTTCAAAGAAGCGTAGTTGTTCAACGTGACATCGATCATGCGATCGCCGGAGAGGTTGGAATTCGAATCGATGTGAGCTTGGATGAGGTCGTAGGCTTTGTTGTTTAGCTTGGATGCTTCAGCCAGCGATCGGTCGCGAACATAATAGTCCCCCAGCATGTTCAATGCATTGAGATAATCTGAAAAATGGTCCTCTTTCTTCGGATCGTGAGCGAACGCTCTCTCACGAATGGCAAGACTCTCACGCCAAAAGGCCTCAGCCTCAGCCGCCGTTCCGATCTGTGAGGCCACGGAGCCGAGCCGATTCAGAATGTTGCCGAGATCGAGCTGATAGGACCAGTTCTGAGGATCGGCAGCAATCAGTTGGTTTGCGATCTCCCGCGCGAGCAATAATTGCTTTTGGGCCTCCTGCAACCCAGCGAATTCAGAGTCAGAGCCAATTTGGGAATAAACATCCGCCAAATACAATCTTGCCAGAAGGACATTGCGGTCAACCTCAGGCCGAAGATCGAGACTGGCAGAAACGCGCTCCAGTCCACTCATGGATTTTTGAAGAATGGATCGCCTCACATCCTGCGAGGCGGGGGTTCGTATGAGTTGTCGTTGGATGTCCTGGATGACTTCATGGAGGATGGCGACGGCAATACGACTTTGTTCATCCGCAACTTTGGCATTGGCTTGGGCGAGTTCCGAAGCGGCTTGTGCTGAATTTTTCGCGGCGTTGGCGACATGGTTGGCTTGCGTGAGGGAACGGTTGGCCAAGTTCATTTGAATGGCAAGCACGAATAAGCTAACAAGGATCACCGATGCGATTGCCAAGCATGCAACAGCCGCCGCACGATGATGGCGAACCCAACGAGAAAATCTCTCTCCAAAATCGCCTCGATAGACGGAGACTGGCTCATCCGCCAACCATCGTTCGACATCCGCCGCAAGATGGAGCGTCGATGCATAGCGTTGCGTAGGATCGAAACGCATGGCCTTGCTGCAAATGGCAATCAGCGGCTTCATTCGAAGAGAAGACAAAGGTGCTGGTGGTTCACAAGCCGTTGTTTCGGATTCTTGCCGATACAAGCGAGACTTTGGCGGAGACCCCGCCAAGATGGTACAGAGCGTCGCCCCAAGACTGTAGATGTCGCTTGACGGAGTGAGCTCTTTCCCTGAGCCTTGTTCGGGGCTCATAAAGAACGGAGTACCTAAAACTCCTCCGTGCTGTGTCAATTGTTCGTCGGTATCTGAGTACTTGGTTTCCATCTGGTCATTCGCCATGTCAGGCTGCACTTCGATGATGTTGGGGCGTTCCGAATTTGGTCCGGTCGAGTTCGGTTGCTGTATCGAAGTCCTCAGTTCCTTGGCCAATCCCCAGTCAACAACAAGGGTCTCGCGAAACTTCCCCAACATGATGTTGCTCGGCTTGATGTCGCGATGAAGAATGCCGCGATCATGGGCATAACCGATCGTGTTGCAGACCGAAACAAAACGCTCGAGCAGTTGACGCAACTCGTGCAGAATCTGTTTCGTTGACAATGAAGCAAGTCGATGATGGAATGCTTCAATCGCGGATTGCAAGGTTTCGCCCTCGACAAAGCGCATCGCATAACAGGGGCGACCGTCCTTGTCGATGCCCATCCCGTAAACAGGGACGACTCCCGGATGCTGCAGCCTAGCAGTGATTTCTGCTTCTCGCAAAAATCTCCTTCTTCGAATGGGATCGCGATCGAAGGGAGCCTGAATGATCTTGATGGCGACTTGGCGATTCAAATGCTTTTGCTGAGCCAGCAACACTTCTCCCAATCCGCCTCGTGCGTGCCGGCGGAGGATTTCAAACTCAGCATTGGTCTCCAGTTGACTGGGTGATCCGCATTCCGCCGGAAGATCGGCAAGCGAACTCTCCATTGTTACATCTAAGGAACAGTCACGGTGAACATTCCCAAGGAGTTGATTCATTCGCTCCAAAGCTTCGATCCGCGATCGCACCATCGAAATGAGGTGCGGCCGGTCCTCGCACTGCTTTGCGATGTCGATGGTATGTCCGACCTCGGCGGCCTGTTCGTATGCGAACAAGATGTCCGAAATGAACACATCGTCATCTGAAGATGAATGGTTGGAATCGGTATGCAACGCGAAGGCTCCAAGCTAAATGCCACTTGGTAATTGTCCGTGCAGGAGTTCATACATTTTCAAGCGTGCTTGCTGCCATCGCCGTTGGACGGTCCGCTCGGAAATATTCAGCACTTTTGCTGCATCCGCTTGCGTGAGTTCCTGATACCAAAGCAAGTCGAATGTCTGTCGCTCCTCATCGGAAAGCAATTCCATTTTTTCGTGAAATTCCGTCCACAATGCTAAACGCGATGGTTCGTGCGTGTCCGAATCAGGATCAAGTCGATCAGAATTCAGAGAGTCCGCAGCCTGCGCTCTAGTAGCATGCTGAACACCAAGTCCTAGTGGCCCATGATAGCGGCGGCTGAGGTCGATCAACTCTCTACGAATGATCAGGGACGCGAACCGATAGAACTCCTCGATGGAGGCAAATTTTGCTTCCTTGAGCGATTCGAACATCCGCATCACAGCGTTTTGGAAGATGTCATCGGTCTCTTCCCAGCGACGAACCCCCGGAAACGCGCGAAGCATCTTGCTACTCAGGCGCCGGAGACGCTCGGTGACATCGATCAGAAGAAGTTCCAACGATCGACCGTCGCTGGAACGAAGTCCTGCCAAAAGTGACTCGATCCGATCACAGGATGGCGTTCCATGGGGAAGAGTCCATATTGGCGGGAAGCAAGTTCTCTCTGAGCTTGGACAGGGACTTCAGAGCAGTCTAGCTCAGCTTAGTGGTTAATGCTGGGTTACAAACAACAAAATCGTTGAATTCAAGGAATCGAAGCCGCTTCCTCAGTAAATTTCAGTTCTTGGTTGAATTTCGAGGTGGAATCACTGTCCCGGAGCGGTCCGAAATCGGTGCCTTTGCGGGACCAGAGTGCGTTTGTTCGACTAGAGGCCAGGCGAATGTGTATCATCTCCAATCCGAAGTTGAAGGATGTGGGACTGCACGTGACCGTTCATCGACTGAATTGTTGTAAGGTTTTGAAATCGCTACGAACATCCCATTGGCTTAACGCTTCGACGGACCTTGTGTTCCACCTTGGCTTTCACCGAGGATTACTTGGCGGGCCGTGTTAACCGATGCTTGAGGTGCACTGGTTTCAGCAGGTCGATCCTGAGCACCCAGAATGAAAGTTCGGATCGACCATCCCCGGTCACTCGACATCATCATGGTGCCGCTTGGCTGAAGATATTGGCGAATATCCTCGAACGGCGGAAGGAGATCGCCCTTGACTTGCTGGACATCCGAGGCTGCAACGTCGCGCTTGGGCTTCAGCAAACGGTCGGCGATCGTCGCCAACATGCTCCTCGATTGCGGAAGCTGATCCTGTCGAAACAACTCGTACTGCATCTTGAACGAGAGATCCGTTCGACCGATGCTCCACATCGCTTTGGGTGCCCCTCCTGAAAGCTCGACGATCTTTCCACGGACTCGTGCAAAATCCGGCTGGTCAGCAAGCTGGCTCGAACCATTTGCCGTGATGGCACTCTTGATCATGTCGGTATGCGACGAGAAAAGCAAAAATTCTCCATGCATTGCCACAGCATAGTGATCCAGCCACGGCTCTTCCGAACCGTCGTCGTCCGTTTCTGGTTCGTCCAAATCGTCGATTCCAAAGCTAGATAAGTCTTCGCCAGCATCGCGCGATACGATCCAAATGCGATGTTGCTCGAATTCGATCGGGCTCGCGTCCGGCTCAACCTTCATGACTCGATCGACTAACTTCGAAATCTTGTTTGCGTCTTTGACGCGAATCGCGATCAAGGATCGGCGGCTATCGGGCGTGATCGGCTCGACCAAATCCGACACCACGTAAATCTCGTTGGTCATGTATGGCAAGAAGTCGTTGCGAAGATCGATCTGGGGCCCCTTCGGATCAACTTGAATTCCATCGATCACACCCTTGAACGTGTCTTCCGAACCAACGTATTCGTCCACCAATCCTTCAGCCTTCCAAAAGGCTTCGTTCGCGTTCCAATTCAATGTCATGTACGTTGCCGCCTTCTCACCAATCCAAAAAGGAACAACCGGATCGGCAGCGTTCGGAAAATCCAATATCTTGACGGATTCTGGTCGTGGCTGGGGAGCATAAACGAAACACTCATGATGCACATCCAGTTCCTGGTCGAGCAGTTGCAGATTCCCAGATACCGCCGAAATTTTGTCGAAACCCTGATTCGTCAGTACTTTAATGACATCCGTTTGGCGGCTCGTAGGCTGATGAGAAATGGATCGGATCACCTTAGCGAGCCCGAGCGGATTCACGAAGTACTCGACATCCGGCGATGAGAGGTTCGCAACAAAATTCTGACGCGAATTCTGAAAACTCTCTAGGTCTAAAAGTGACCTACCGACACCATCCGATTGCTGTTGCAGCGCAAACTCAATCGTCTTTAGATCGCTCGCAGCTAGTAGCTGTCCGCCTGCCATTACATAAAAAGACTCTTCGACGACGATCTCGCCAGGTTGCCGAGGAAGAACATACTGAATGACCTCGTTGCTTCCAACCGGAACGCTCTTTCTCGTCGCATTGCGGCGAACCAGCTGAGTATCGATTCTGGTAAGCACCTCCTGAGCCTTCTCTTCTCGACCTTCAACATCGATGATAAGGATAACGGAATAGGGCTTGCGAATGTCCTCAGATCGATCAATCCAAGCCATCGCGACCTGGCCTGTCGCGATGTTGCGAACATCTTTGAGTGATAGGTTGAGCTGCCACCCGGCATCCTTCAGTCTCCGTTCGATCTCCGACAGCTGCTCTTCCCAGAAGGGTGTCATACTCTCTAACGCGATAAGCATGCCGAGCTGGGTTTGATCGAATCGCTCGCTAAATCGTGGTACATCGACGATACGAACAAAACCCTGGGTCGATTCAGGCACCAATTTCATTGCCGGAGTCAGATCGGCAGCAGTTCCTCGTTCGGCAAGAGCTACAACCAACAAAGCGAGGGAAAGCATCGAGGAATTCGATCGGAACAAAGCCACGGGCATCTCTCCTGCCAATTCAAGACGTTAAATCTTACTTAAACTTCCGCAGCTCGGAAAAGCCGTCAAAGTTGACTGCGGAAGGGTTAGGAAGCTTCAAGAATTGTATCGGAAATTTTAAGGCGACAAGCCGCGCGAAAGCTAGCGAGGAGGCAAGAATCGCGGAAACTTTTCAGTCCCCGAAAAGGGCTTGCGCAAATTCATCTGGGTCGAATACGTCAAGATCATCCAATTGCTCTCCCAAGCCAACAAATTTAACCGGCAAGCCGAACTCCCTCTGAATTGGAATGACCACGCCACCTTTGGCGGTCCCATCAAGCTTGGCGAGAACAATTCCCGTGCAGCCGGCGGCTTCCGAAAATCCTTTCGCCTGACTAAGAGCGTTCTGGCCGGCGGTTGCGTCCAGCACTAACAGAACTTCATGCGGTGCGCCGTCGATTTGCTTCGCAATCACTCGACGAATTTTGTCCAATTGCTGCATGAGATTGACTTGCGTCTGCAGGCGGCCAGCCGTATCCAAGATGCAAACATCAAAGTCCTCGTCGCGGGCCTTCGCCGTCGCTTTGAAAGCAACCGTACCGGGGTCGCCTCCCTGCTCCCCCAAGACGATGGCGCAGCCGATCCGCTCTGACCAAATCTTCAGTTGCTGAACGGCAGCCGCACGAAAAGTATCTCCGGCCCCTAAGATAACACGCTTGCCTTCACGTTGAAACCGGTAAGCCAGTTTCGCGATCGATGTCGTTTTTCCGGATCCGTTGACTCCTACCACCAATATCACCGTCGGCCCCTGATCCGCCATTCTCAGAGGTTCTCGGCGGGATTGGAGGGTTTGCCGAATTTCTTCGCGAACCACCGCGAGAACATCCGACATTTCAACCTTTCTAGCCCGAAAGTCGGAACCGATACGATCGCGAATCTGAGCCGCGACCTGTGGTCCCATATCCGTCTTGACCAGAATAGCGAACAGCTCCTGGAGGAACTCTTCATCTACCAGGCGACCTTCGGATTTCCAAAGATCGCGAATGTCCGTGTTCAGAATCGCCGTCGTCTTTGTCAGCGCGGCCCGCAGTCGCCCAAACCAACTACTCTTTTTGGCTTCAGCGGAAGCAGGCTCGGGCCGAGACGGATCCACCGTCGGTACTGGTTTCAAACCGCCGGAAGGAAGTTCGGAATTCGTGGAAACATCAGAAGTTTCTAACTTTGGGGGACTCTTCTTTTTATTCCAGAACACTTCGAGATGGTGCCTCAAGATTGAATTCACGAGTGACAAAACGACTATCTTAACGACTGGATGCCGTCTCCCCTAGGGACTCTGGCAGCTTTCTCGCATTCCGAGCATACTGCATAGGAATTGCGGTTTACTAACAATGTTGTCGCTTGGATGGCAAAATCCGCAGGACCGTGGGAGGCAGGCCATGTTGAATATTCTCTTTCGAAAGTGGAGACATATCGTCGTCTGGGCTCTGTTTGGTTTTCTCCAGTCCTCGGCAATCGGCGCTGCGTACGACGAGAATCCCGAAGGCAAATCCACCATCGGAATCCGCGTTGATCGCGACGTTCCTTTCCATCAAATGGGTTCACTCAAGATATCCGGCGATGTTTATCGCCCCAAATCCGGTGAGGGAGACGGCAAGCTTCCGATTGTCCTGATGATACACGGGGGCGGATGGGTTGCCGGTGACAAATGGAATCTTGCGGACCACGCTCGGGAATTGACGCAACATGGCTTTATTGCTGTCTCCATCAACTATCGACTAGCACCCAAATCGCAATGGCCGGCACAAATTGACGACTGCCGAGCCGCCGTCCAATGGATCGCTCGAGAGGCGGAAGCTTGGAACGGCGACCTCGATCGACTCGCTGTGTGGGGGTATTCTGCCGGAGCGCAATTGGCGGCATTACTGGCCTATGACCCACGACCCGAATCCCCGCCAATTCGATGCTGCGTGCTCGGCGGTACTCCAGCAGACCTGAGTTACATACCCGAGGACAGCCGCGTCCTAGCAGGTTTATTTGGAGGCACTCGCCGACAATTTCCGGATCGCTATGAGCAAGCCTCTCCCATCACCTACGTCGGAAAACATTGCCCTCCGTCCTTCCTCTTTCACGGCACCGAGGACATCTTGGTTCCTTATGATGTGGCGCGAAGACTTTATGCACGACTAGAAGCAAGCGACATCGAAGCGGAATGGTTTGAAGTCCCAAAGCAGGGCCATTTGGTCACCTTTTTCCACGCTTCTCCACGCCAAGCATCGATCGAATTTTTGAAGCGCCATTTATCCAATCGCTGATCAAAGCGACGATGGACATCTCATGCTTCCCATCAGCGACGATTCGATGAACAGTTGATCGAGACATTGCCGTCACTTGCACAGAAGTGATTCGCTACAGCAGGCAGATTGAGAAAGAAACCTTTGCACATCCATGAAGTACATTTTCCGTTCGCGAGCTGGTGCGATGGTCATGTTCAGTCGCCACCAGTTGCTCAAAAAACCGATTGCTGCGGATGTCCCGTTGTTGCATTTAAGTTGAACATCCGCCCTTGATTTTGTTGGATGAACTCGTAAGCGATTCACGAATCGTGTCAGGATCCTCGTTTAACTGCGGGGCCAGAGCTCATTGGGCGCGGCATCACCGTTTAACCGCAGGGCCAGAGGTCATTGGGCGCGGTATCACCGCAAGCAAGCAGACGACCTTAGTCGCCAAATGAGCGTCGGCCCGCGCGTGAGCCGTGAACGGTTACCGTTCATATGAACGCGGAAAGCCGCAGTCCTGTATCAAAAAAATCCTACACCTGTTGCTTCAATGAGGCCGCGTTCATATGAACGCGGAAAGGAAGAAGAAAGACAGCTTCAAAAACTGTATGAAACTTCGCTTCAATGAGGCCGCGTTCATATGAACGCGGAAAGCCCACGCCAAGCACACACGGCATCAGCCCGGCCCACGCGCTTCAATGAGGCCGCGTTCATATGAACGCGGAAACCGGAAAGCAACACGGAATCTCATGGTAGGCATTCCAGCTTCAATGAGGCCGCGTTCATATGAACGCGGAAACAGATTAGGACCAAAAATAACA
>JBBIUE010000098.1:0-16808 GCA_037440405.1 Pirellula sp.
ATTATCACGAGATCGCACGTGGATTGGGAGGTCGACCGTGGGATTGGAAGCAAACCTTCTCAACTGTTGCACCGCGATTGGATTTTCAACGTATCCGATTCAGGCGTTGCTTGCTGTTTGCGAAAGAGCGACGGAGAGTTGGTTTGGCAGCATCGCTTAGGGGGGGATTTCAGCGCCTCTCCGATTTTGATTGAAGACAAGTTGTACTTGTTCGATCACGAGGGAAAGGGCTACGTCATCGCCGCTGACGAAACTGGCACGATTCTTGCAACCAATCATTTGGACTCTGGATGTATGGCTTCGCCTGCCGCAGTGGCAGGTTCGTTGATCGTCCGGACCAAGCAAGCACTATATTGTATTGAATAAGCGACGGCATTGATGAACGAACCATCGGCAGGCACGTCATGTCGAGTATGATTCACGGACATTTTCTTTCGGACCTGCACTTGTTCAGCAAGCGTTCGTGCGGATTGGACCGATGGAAATACTGGTGGAAAGAGCTGCAGCGAGATGACGTCATTGTTCTGGGAGGCGACATCTTTGACTTTCGTTGGAGCAGATATCGCAAACTCAGCGATTCCCTCGATGCCGCCAGTGATTGGTTAGAGATGGTGATCAAGACTCATGCGGACGGGAAAGTCGTGTATTTGCTCGGTAATCACGATTGCTCTCCCGATTTTCAGCAAGTACTAACGAGACTTGCAGATCGCTACAGTCAGTTTGAATGGCATGAGGAAGTTTGGCAGTTCGGCGACTGCGTTTTCCTTCATGGAGACATTCTGGACGCGGGAGCCACTTCTGAGGATTTGCACAATTATCGCAGCGGTTTCGAACATGATCAGCCCCGTGGCCCAGTTGCCAACTCGCTCTATGAAATCGCGATTCACAGCCGCGTGCATCGGCTGGCACCAACATTGATCCACCGTCCTAGAATCGTCTGCAGTAAGTTGCAGCGGTACCTTACGGACGTCGAGCATTGCGACCTTACAGCTGCGCGGCGAATCTATTTTGGACATACTCACGTCCCAATGCGAGGGCATCGGGCCGATCATTTGACCTTCTACAACTCGGGAAGCGGCGTTCGCCTCATGGACTTTTCTCCTCACCGCTGGACAGTTCGGGAAACGAAGTCGTAGATTGCATTTCTTTCAGATCAAAAGGAGATGCAAATCGAAGTGTCGCGAAGCTGCGACGTGCAACAGCCCGAGACGTACTCCTCCGACACCGAATCAATTACCCCAGCATCCCAAACTCTCCAAAGTTTCGCGAAAGGTTGTCCCGCGATTGGAATGGCCGAGCAAAAGATGCAATTGCTTCGTAACTCACCCGTGCTTAAAGAATTCAAATCGATTTGGTTTTGCAATCTCAGAAAGCTAATTCGGAAGAGATAGTCTTGGAGAACTTACTTTTGTGTGCTCACGATTTCGAGCTCAGGGAGGGCGATGCGAGCACCTGTAGCATCGAAGACGACTGGTATGACTTCTTTCGATACCGCTGCGTCGTAGTTGAGTCCGAGATATTTGTGAGCCGGGGTCGAAAGGCGAAGAATCCAACTGAACAGGCCAATCCGAAATCGCTTGTACCAAGGCAACTCAGGAGCGACGATGATGTCCTCTTCTCCCACCTCGATGATCCATCGATCTGCCGCGATATGAATTCGTCCCTGCATCTGCAATTCTCTGAGGGCCTTGCGAACGTCGGGCTGCTCCATGTATCCGTAGTTCACCGCTACGGAATCGATGTCGTTTGCCAGTTTGAGGACAGTGAATCGGTCTTTCCTTTTAACGAAAGCGATCGATTCCACGTTGACGTGCAAGAAGACAACGTACGACGGAAGCACTCCATACTTCTTCAAGAAGACACGAAGGACGACCGGAACATAGTCTTCTTTCGTTTGGATGGGGCGGGACACCAAGAACACGGCCGCCCGATCATTTTCCACCAATCGGCGGCGCCCTTGAACGAGCATTCTAGCCGATGGCAGATTCTCCTTTATCGATAGCTCGATGTCGTCCAGCATATCTCGGAGGGCGATGAGCCATTCGATTTTTTTGCCTTCGCGAACACCGAATTCGTAGAATGCTTTTCCGAGCATTGCCCGCCCCCAACGCCATTGAGTCATGATGATAATCAAAGCACTAGCGATCAGGATTGGGAAATAGCCGCCGCTGGCCAATTTCAATAGATTGCTTCCGAAGAAAACGAGATCAATTGCGAGTATCGGGGTCAGAATGAATGCGACCTTGAGCTTGGTCCACTTCCATCGATAGTAGGCCACGGAACCGAACATAATGGTTGTGATTCCCATAGTAGCTGTCACGGCGATTCCATAGGCTGCAGCCAGATTGCCGGCCGAGCGAAATGCGAGAACGACTACGATGCAGCCCAAGAAAAGTGCCCAATTCACAGCAGGCAAATAGACTTGGCCCTCACCCTCAACGCTCGTGTAGAAGACTCGACATCGGGGCATAAAGCCCTGAGCAATCGCCTGCTTCATAATCGAAAAGAGGCCCGTGATGACCGCTTGCGACGCGATGAAAGCCGCAATAGCTGCAATGATCAGATCGATGATCAAGATGATGTGGTCCACACTTTCGACGCCGAATTGATGCGTGATCGCGTAGAACGTTGCGGCTCTCGGCGGCACGCCTTGGTTCAAGATGTAGCCCACTTGCGCCGCGTAACAGAGAAGAAGGCACGGCAAGACGATCGTGAACCAAGACATCATGACAGGGACACGCCCTGAACATCGGGGTTCAATGCTGCGTCCTTCTGCAATGGGCTGGTTGTGAGAGGTCGAAAAGTGTCCGATATCCGCGTACTTCGCTTCTCCACCGGTGATCGCCAAAACGACCAAGCCCAAAATGACGAGACCGCCAATCCACGGGAATTGCATGAGGAATTGAATGGCATAGTAAGGATTGACGGCAAGGAAAACTTCTGGGCTTCGAAAGACCCACTCGATTCCTTTCAGCGCGATCCACGGGAACCAAATGCAAATCATGAACCAGCCAAATAATCCTCCAACCTTGCTGGTTCCTCGATATTGGACTTTGAAAAGTACCCAAAGACAGGCCAGGGTCGCGATGACCGACCACGTTTCTCCGAGGGGTTCAAAGGCACCCAACATGCTAATGGGTGGCGTGATCACACCGTCGGCAGCTAACATACCTCCGGCACAAACAACCAGAAATGTCAGAAAGGTAAAGCCAAAGACTCTGCCCGTGTAGCCTTTGAGCAGACTCCACAGCGCGAACTCACCTCCCTCACCTCGGTGATCGGCTCGCATGATCATTAGGTCGTACTTGACCGTCAAATAAACCAAGGCCCAAAAAACGAGACTCAAGCCTCCCAGGGCTTCGTTTCTTGTCACCAGATCTCCACCAGCAGCAACCAATAGGGAGGCTTCCGCCGAGGATGCATTCTTCAACAGAATCGTTTCACGAGTGATCTCCATGGTCGTATAAAGCACGGAGGTTCCAATGTCACCGTAAACAGTACCCATGGCTTGTCGCATTCGCGTCCAAAGCGGAACGCTGGACTCCGGCTCCTTGTGCGCCGCAGGGGCACTCAACCCAACGGATGTAGAGCTCATAGTATCAACGGTCAGGCTGGAAGCACGATCGATGGAAAATACCGACCATGGAAGCTGCTCGGTGGTTAATCGTTATCATGTCGTAAACAAGACTCAAAATAGCGTGGCCGGATCAGCCGACCAAAGTCGCCGAACGGCTAATATACCGCTAAGCACGCACATTAACAGGGTGAGTCCGAATATCAAAAGGATGCGTAACGGCGTCAGCATCATAATCAACCCCGTTGTCGTTGATAGCAGCCAATAAAGAGAAGCAGCAATCAAGAAGCCCGGAATGAAGCCAATCACCGTGAGATAGAGTGCCTGCTGCAAGACGAGTAGACCAAAGTATTTCGACGGATAACCCATCGCTTTCAGCGTAGCGAATTCAGCCAGATGATCGGAGATATCGGTATACAGAATTTGATAACAGATGATCGTACCGACCACCAAACCCATAATGGTGCCGACGGTGAAGATGATCCCGATGGGCGTTTGTTCCTGCCAAAACTTGATCTCACGATTCACCAGTTTCTGTTTCGAAAAGACGTCAACGGCACCTCCTGAAAGGTGCTCAATCAATTGGGCAGTCTCATCGGCGTCTGCTGTGTCTTCCAGTTGAACGAGGCCAAAATCAACGACGCTGAGCGGATCAAGCCCTAGGACGCGATAAGGAAAGTAATGCCGCATTGCTTCGTCGGAAACGATCAGCGAACCATCGTGTACGAAATCCGTCCCAATCTCGACCCAATCCACCAATTGGATTCGTTTTCCGCTAAGCTCGATGTCTTGATCGCGAAGAGCATCGCGACTCGAACGTTCGAACCCGAAAGAGTTTTTCGTCTTCCGATCCAGCAAAGCGACTCGTTTATCTTGCAGTTGATGGAGCTGCGCGTTGATGCGAGCATCCCGGAAGACGCCGTCTTGCAGAGGAACTCCGATGACTCGGATCATGCGAGAGGGAAGCCCGACGACGCGAATTTCGGTTCGGGCGCGCTCCAAGTAAATCGGGATGGCGTTTCGAACTCCCTTCAAGCCCGAAGCGAAATCGATGATCCGTCGATCAAAGCGCTGTTCGTTTGGAAGATTGTTCCGCAGTTTACTAACAATGATCAAATCGCCATTCAAGATCTCTGCGATCTGAACCGTGCTGTCGAAGAGTGCATTGCGAAAACCGATCTGCATGAACATCAGCAAGACAGCGAAGCCGACTCCTCCTGCTGCCAGCCCAAGCTTGCGGGGACTCACCGTAAGATTCTTCCAGGCCAATGGTGTGCGTTTCGACCAAATCATGGTGTTTGGCAATCGTGTTTCAGAATAAGGATGCTGGTTCAGCACGAAAAATCTTTCGCAACGCTCCGATGCCGCTCAACGTACACATGAGCACACTCAACGCAGCAACTCCAACCATACGGCCCACGGTCGATTCAATCGGGATTTCCGCGAAGTAAGAGGTGATGCGATAAAGCAAGTCAGCAACGACGACGGCAGGTATCCAGCCAGCAACGCTCAGTATCCACGCTTGCTGCAAGACAACTAGGCAGAGGTAAACGGGCGAGTAGCCCATCGCTTTGAGCGTCGCATATTCAGGAAGCTTGCGAGCGACGTCCTGAGCCAGCACCATGTAGACGACGGCGGCACCAACCAAAAAGGCCAACGCCACCCCGATTTGGAAGATAATGCCGATCGGTGTGTCTCGAAGCCAGCGGCGATGTTCCCAAGCGATCATTTCCCGCTTCGTTTGGATCGTAAGATAGTCGAGTATTTGCGGATCGCTTTCTTGCATTCGATGTTTCAATGCATCGACGGCTTGATTCGGATTCTGACCAGCCTTCAGTTTAACCAATCCTAGACTGGCACGATGTTTCAGATCCTCAGTCCATCTCAGTGCGAAGCCTGAATCGCTGATGAGCAGGGCACCATTCGTCGCGAGTCCGGTTCCGACCAAAACATCACCGGCGATGGTCACTTCCCGCATACCGAGAACGGCTTTCTCGCCAACGTCGAGCGGTCCAAACTTCTTTCCGTTCTTTGGGCCAAAGTCTTTTTTAGAAGCGCGGTCCATGAGAACAGCATGCGACTGGTTCAGTAACTGGTATTTCTCCTCGACCTCCGGGATGAGGAAAAGATTGCGTCCAGCGGGCATCGCCATCATAGCGATCGCATTGACAGAATTATCCGAGATATTCTCCCAAGTCGTTAATGTAATCCAGAACGGATCAACTCGTTCCACCTCCGGTTGCCCCGCAACCCAATCGAGATACTTGCGATCGACGCTACGGGCTTCATAGAGGTGCAAGTATTCGCTGGAGCGGATAACGACGTCGAAATCCAACTCGTCGAAGATGAGTGAGGCGGTACTCGATACGGCGTGTCGAAAACCCAACTGCACAAAGATCAACAGGAGTGCAAAGCCAACGCCAGCCACAGAAACCGCTGCTCTGGTTGGATTGGCCAGGATGTTTTGCAATGCAAGTGACGTTTTTCGGCGATGGAACATGAACTTCGAATCGATCGTGCTTAAGCAAGACGAAAACGGGCGCTAGCTCGTTCAAGCTCGCCAACAAAAAGAGAGAGCTAGGGACTTTCTGCGAAAGCACTCGTCATCGCGGACGGATCGACTTCAATATCAACATCGACTTGAAGTCGGACGAGTCGCGAAGCCGCTTCTGCATCGGAATCGGCAATTCGAATCCGCACTGGCACGGCACGAAAGTCAGACTTGGCGAGTGGATTCGGTATCTTCAATTCAGGAGTTCCAACGATGCGATCGATTCGTTCGACGGTACCTTGAATCGCCCCGTCGAAGGCCGTCGATTTCATCGCCACGGGCTGACCTTCCCGTACCAGTCGCACTTGCATATCGCTGACCTCGGCAATGCACACCATTGCGGTTAGGTCTGCCATCTCCATGAGGGGAAACTGCGATACCATTTCGCCAGGGCGGATCGAGATCGAGAGAATGGTTCCCGCCGATGGAGCGAAGATGCGCGATGCTTCTGACTGACGTTCGAGCAACTCGATTTGTTTATCGAGTGATCGGGTTGGGGCGAGTTCCTCGACGATATCTCGAGAATACTTCGCGGCGTCCAGTTTTTTTTCTGCGGCCCGAATTGCAAGCTTGGCCAGTGCAACAGCTTGCTCAGCCATCAGAAGCGATTGTTCAAACTTTGCCTGATTCTGCTCAGTCTCTAGGCGTCGTTGCTGGACATCTAAAGAACCGACCATGCCCTTCGTTCTTTCATCCTTGCTCAATTGAACCCAACGCTCGACTTGCTGGCGAGCTTCTGCCATCAAGGACTCCTGCCCTTGAATGACGCGAAGTTGAGCCTCGGCTTGTTCGAGCTGCATTTTCGCTTGATCCTTCTCCAGCTCGGCGACGTCGATTGCGATCTCTGATTCGCGGCGTTTCGCGTCAAGCTGTTGAAGGGCCTCGTCACGTTTCTGGATTGCCAGTTCGAGTTCCCGCTGTCGCAGTTCTTCACTCTGCAAGCGAACGAGGGGTTGGTCTTTGCGAACGGCTTGGCCCTCACTAACCAACAACTCGACCACGCGATCTCCGGGTAAAGCGGCGATTTGAATGACGCCACGCGCCGGTACCAATTTGCCTTGAGCTCGAAGTGAAGACTGCCGGATGTCGCTTTTCGCAGCACGAATCGGTTGATCCTTGGGATCGCATCCAACAACGGCCAACAATAGGCCAATTGCAACGCAGAGACTGCCAGCCGCCAGTCCGGCCTTTGCTAGAAGCGAAACGTACTTTTCCCTATGAGACATGATACGACTTCGCCCCAATGCGTTCTCCGCTTGATCGTCTTGGCCGGAAAATTCCGAAAGCAGGAAAGAAATGCGATTCTCCATTGTAGACTAGAATAGTGCTTCGGTCTGAAATTCGATTTTGGAGCGGGTCGAAAGCGAATCCCTACTTCCAATGAACCTCACCATTTCAGAATAATCGCTTTATTCGGATCGATCCAGGATTCGCACCAAGCGATACGTCGAAGTGCAGTCGTCGAGGGAAGGTTTTACTGAAGTGAATGCTGCAGCGACACAATTACCGGATTCCGACAAGCGAGCGACGCTTTTCAATCTCTCGCTTCGGTCGAGATTGGCAGGTGCCGTCGAGCCGTCCATTTTGGCCATGCATGTCAATCATTACTTTGGTGAAGGCGAGCTTCGAAAGCAAGTGCTTTTCGATAATTGCCTGATGATCTACCCCGGCGAAATCATCATCATGACGGGGCCAAGTGGTTCGGGAAAAACGACGCTGCTGACGCTGATCGGCGCCCTGCGACGGGTACAAGAAGGAGAACTCTATGTGCTCGGGACTCCCTTGCACGCATCGACGGACCATCAACTGATGCGTTTTCGTCAAAAAGTCGGCTTCATCTTTCAGGCTCACAATCTTTTTGACTCGCTGACCGCGACCCAGAACGTGCGCATGGCACTCGAACTCGTCTCGCCAAACAGTACGCGGCGGGAGCTAACTGATCGAGCCAAAGAGATGCTGGAGGCCGTGGGGTTAGGCCATCGCGTCCATCATAAACCGAAACAACTTTCGGGTGGGCAGAAGCAGCGAGTGGCTATTGCCCGGGGGCTCGTGCATCGACCGGCACTCATTTTGGCCGACGAGCCGACGGCGGCGCTGGATGAGCAGAGCGGCCGAACGGTCGTGGAACTCCTGCAAAAGCTTGCTCGTGAACAAAAATCAACCATCATCATTGTTACGCACGATAATCGAATCCTCGATGTCGCCGATCGCATCGTGAATCTCATCGACGGCGAGATTCGCTCCGACGTCCTGGTTCATGAAGCGGCAATCATCTCGCAGATGCTCGCTTCCTGTTCCGTGTTTGATGGAGTGACTCCTCGAACTCTGACCAAGGTTGCCGACCAGATGGTGGCGGAAACCTATCCGCCCGGCCATCGAGTGATTCAAGAGGGAGACGTCGGGGATCGCTTCTACCTAATTCGCGAAGGGAAGCTGGCGGTCAAACAAGGGCCGAAGGATCAAGTCATCGCAACTCTCGGACCTGGCGATTTCTTCGGCGAGCGGGCTCTACTAACCGGCCATCCACGGAGCGCTTCCGTCGACACCGTTGAGGACACCGTCCTCTATTCCCTGAGCAAACAGGCCTTCCAATCCGCGATGGCCGAGCGTGCTAGCTTGGTCGATGAAATTCGCAGCAGTCTCTTCGACCGATAGCCGATCACCTTTTCGTCTTTGGTCACGTCGGGACGAATCACAGCCTCTGCGTTCTACGCACGCCTAGCGGAACCAGCCTCTCTTCGTTCCTGAAAGAGTGTAGAGCATCTGGGAACCAATCCATGGTAAATACGGCATCCATGGCAGAGCCAAATCGCGAAGAGGTGCGCGCCAACTTCCATCGGATTGAAAAAACGGGGTCAGCAAAGCAGTGAGTTGTCGATAGAATCGAATTCTTTTGCGACGGATACGATGGAACGCTCGGAACGCTGTTGCAGGATCGGTGGAATTTTCCAAACAGTCGACCAAGCATTCGGCATCTTCCAAAGCCAGATTTGCACCTTGACCAAGGTGAGGGCTCATGGCGTGTGCTGCATCGCCGATGAAAACAAATCGTTCACCGAATGCAACGTGCATCGCGACACTTCGAAAGGTCCCGAACGTAAAGTCGCCAAAACCTGACAATTGCTTCAAGAGGGATGCGGACGGCGGACACAACTCGATCGCCTGCTCTCGCCATTGATTGAAGTCGGCCGTGGCCAAAGTCGGCCAGCTTGCATTGGGCAAACCCCAGAAATAACTACTCGCGCCCCGACCGATCGGCAGCAATCCGATCAATCGATGCGTTCCGTCAACCACCTGAAACAGCCGATCTGGTTGGTAGTCGCAAGGACCAGTAGCCCAGAGCGCACCGTGTGCATACTCTGTAATGCTTGCGGAAATTCCGAGCGAATTGCGCAACTCGCTCCGTGATCCGTCAGCAACAATCAAAAAATCAAACTCACCGAATGATCGACCATCGCTGGAGCAGATGCGGCCTTGATGGGAGTCAAATCGAATTGCCCGAAATCCGTTGACGATTTCAACTCCCGATTCGCGGCAACAATTCAACAAGAGATCGAACAAAGTTCCGCGATGGACACCGAGAGCATAGCACTTCGAATTCAGTCGTTGAAAATCGAGCCGAATCAGCCTTCGACCGCTGACTAAATCGGCGGTCATACCGTCCAATCGAGCTGAAAGGGGCAGTAATCCCTCCAGCAGTCCCATTCGCTGAAGCACTTGTTGGCCGCTTGTTTGGATCATGATACCAGCGCCGATCGGTCGGCATGTCTCCGCCTGTTCCAGCACCGTGACTCGGTGTCCGCGTTGAGCCAACAAGTAAGCGACGGTCGAACCAGCGATCCCACAACCGGTAACAGCGATTCGGTACATCGGGGTGTTTTGCCTTGGTTGGTTGGAAGCTCGAATTCGGACGTTGCAAGAGACCTCGATTTCTCTACAAAGGACGGTCGCGGATGTCTCGGTTGTTGATTAAAATCTTGTCGAGGTGCAAAAAGACACGCCAAGTGTCGAGATTCACGAGTTCTGAAAGCAATGCCATGGATTCTACCTTATTCGAACGCAAATCGGAGATTCGCAAGCAGGCGCACGAGGCGCGTCGGCAACAACAAAGCAAGGACGACATCAGTAGGATCATCACAGACTCGTTTATGAGCCAGCCGGAATACGCATCAGCATCGACCGTCATGTTCTATGTCGATGTTCGTGATGAGGTCCGTACCCGTCAGGCGTTGCCGGACGCGTTGAAAAGTGGAAAACGCATTGTTGTACCATACTGCGTGGATGGAGAACTCGAATTGTTTTGGCTCGAGGATATGAACGAGCTGGAGCTGGGAATGTATCGCATTCTCGAACCGAAGTTGGAACTTCGCGAGGTCGCCGAGAAAAAGCTCGCTCCCGAAGACTTAGATTTGGTCATGGTTCCCGGAGTCGCATTCGACAGAATGGGAGGCCGAGCGGGACACGGCAAGGGCTACTACGACAAACTTCTCGAACATGCGCGCCCTGATGCACCTCTCATCGGGCTCGCTTTTGAATGCCAGATCTTCGATCAGATTCCGACCGAAGAGCACGACATCTTTATGGACAAAGTCATCACAGAGAAGGGTGTCTACCTTGGAAGTGGTCGCTGCGGGGGATGCTGAATGATGGACCTGGGACGGGAGGAAAGATACTCCATTGTCGAGGACACTTATGCAGAGGGATTCCGCAGCATCTTCGGTCGCGTTCTGATAACCGCGAGGGATCAGACTTGGTTAGAGGCAGCCTGTCGTGCTGCGACCGGGCACGCATCGAGCACCATTCTATGCGATTGTGAAGCCGGAGTAGAGTATCACGTAGATGGCTTCTCGCCCGGCCAAGAGACGCCGGACGGCAGACCAGGTGCCTACGTCCAGTTTCACGTTCCGCGATTTCGAAAAGATCGAGTCGAGCACCTGGAGCGAGTCATGTTGGCTCGAATCAGTCAGAATATTTTGACCTGTCCGACCGCACGCTGTTTCAATGCATTGGAATCCGACCCATACTTGAAGCTCGGTCGGAAGATCGCTTTCTTTGGGGACGGTCATCAATTCCGCGACGTTCGATTTGGAGAGCGGGGCTGGGTCATTCCGATTATGGGAGGCGAGTTTTTCCTGTCGCGTAGGTTCGGTTTCAGCGATGGCATTATGGGTGGAAACCTGTGGTTCATGGGAGTCTCGGAAGATGCTGCGATCGAAGCAGCAGATCGTGCCGCGCAAGCGATCGCAGAAGTTCCCGGCGTCATAACAGCGTTTCCTCGCGGCGTCGCTGCGAGTGCCAGCAAGGCGGGAAGCCGCTACTCATTTCTCATCGCGAGCACCTACGCCGAATTCTGTCCGACACTCAAAGACAAACTGGGATCAGCTTCGAAAGTACCGAATGATTGCCGATCCATCATGGAGATTGTGATCAACGGAACAACACTAGAAGCGATTTCCGAAGCAACTCAAACGGCTATCGAAGCCGCTTTGGATGTCTCTGGATTAATCAAGATTTCTGCCGGAAATTACGGCGGAAGACTGGGCAAATCGTTCATTTATTTACGTCCGGATTCGAAGCTCGCAGCGTCCAATTCAACCTAAACTTGGGAGTCTGGTGATGCCTATTCTTTCCACCTGTACCGGTTGCGGTAAGGCATTAAGTGTGCCTGACGAGCACCTCGGCAAACTAGCGAGGTGCCCGGCGTGCAAGCAGATATTCACCGTAACCGTCGATGAGACCAATTTTTCGGAACCCTTAACACCGAGCAACGAAAACGCACCTGAACTGACACCGCTGACTTCGGCTTCGAATCCGTATGCCGAGACGCAGTACGTGCCAGTCTCGCCATTTGGCGCATCGCCAATCAAAACAGAGGTTGATCCATCCACACGCTTAAAGTCTTATGTTGTGCAAGCTCCGAATGGCACTGTTTACGGGCCCACGGATTATGCCTCCTTAGAGAATTGGGTGAACGAGGGGCGAGTCAATGCCCAGTTCGTCATACGCGAAGTCAGTGCTTCATCATGGCAACCAATTGGCAACGTGCTACCGCAACTTTCCATCAACCCCTTTAGTGCGAACTACAGTCAGCCGATGCCAGGTTATCCAGGAGGCACCGCCGCGTACCCTGGGAAAACCCACGATCGGTCCGTGACCGTGTTGGTGTTTGGAATCTTGAGTTTACTTTGTTTTGGTCCGATATTTGGCCCGATTGCGATGTTCATCGGTTATCAAGATCTTTGGGGCCGATATGCCGCGCAGTTAAATCCTTCCGTGCGAACGACGACCCAGGTCGGATTTTGGTTGGGCGTGGTAGGAACCATCTGGGGAGTGTTGGGTGCGATGTTCATGCTGTTAGGAATCATTATTTCTGCCGCGCAAGCGCAATAACACGCTGAATCGACCGAGAACTAGTATTAGGAGCGCGTCGATGGTCGGCTGGCATCCAGCGGAATCGCCAGGAGTGCTTGCGCAAGAGCCTTGCCTTGTGCATCCGTTCGCAATCCTCTCGCTAGAATTCCCTTCACCACGAAATTGACTGCGTGCAGTTTTGGAAGCTCATAGCGAATGACCGATTCGACGCCAAGCGGTGAAAAGTATTCCCTGACGCGATCGGTCGTTAACCACTCTTTTAGCCATTCGAAATGATCCGAGTTGCGAACCGCTATCCCAATATTCGCACCGGTTCCTTTATCGCCACTGCGACCAAACGCCAATTCGCCCAATCGTCCTCGAAGCATTGTGGCAACGGTCGAGTTTTCGGGTAAGTGATCCCGCTGGGATGCAGAAGCTTCCGTGTTCGAGGAATCGTCGAGCGGCTTCAGCGACAGTAAGGCGTCTTTATTCGGAAGCTGCGACTTGTCTTCCTTGTTGGCCGAAGTCAATAAATCGACGTTGTACGGTGCCAGACTAACATCAATCAAACACGGCCAATAGCGAAAGATCGAATGGATGCTTGGTCTTCCTTCGGCGTATCCGGTCGTTCCTTGCGGCCCAGCGGTGACCAAGGGAATCATTTCTTTTGTAAATCGTTCGACGGGTTCGCGTTCGGACGCTTCCACGGCGATTCGGAGTACCGTCTCATACGCCGCGGAATTCTGTAGAGACTCGTCCAGCACAGGAACACAGTCGCCGCTTCCAAGACATTCGACCACAACATCTCGATAATGGCATCCGTAATCGGCTAAACGTTGCAGCACAACTTCGCCGCATCGCTTGGCTTTCCTGACAGCATCAGGACCGAAAATGGTGAGTTGTCCAGCGGCGCGAAAGCCATCTCGGTAAGTGGCACTTACTTTGTACGTGTTTGGTTTCGGTCTTCCTTTGGCACCGCGAACGCGAACGCGATCTGGGCCTTCCGAGCTTAACTCCAAATCTAGAAACGAAACTTGAACGTCCGGACTCATGTAATTCGAAGGATCACCAATTTCGTAGATCAACTGTTCGGTCACCGTTCCACGGTCCACGCGACCGCCCGATCGAGATGGCTTCGTGGCCACGCATGATCCGTCAGTGTGTATTTCGACAATTGGAAAGCCGATGTGGCCGTTCTTGGGAACGTCGAGCCAGTCGGTAGAAATGCCACCCGTCACATGCGTGCCACATTCAATGAGATGTCCCGCCACCGTTCCTCCGGCCAAGCGATCCCAATCGTCGCTCGACCATCCGAATTCATGAATGCAAGGGGCTAGCACGAGTGATGGATCGGCAACACGTCCGGTAATGACGATCTCCGCGCCTTGTTTCAAAGCTTGAACAATGCCGTCGGCACCGAGATATGCATTGGCAGTGATCAATCGATCGAGGACTTGGCCAAGTTCCGAACCTGAATCCAAATTTCGATAATTCGGATGCTTCGAATCGCATCGTAGAGCTGTGAGGACATCGTCTCCCTGAACGACGCCGATCCTCATCGCTCGGCAGCCTGCTTCTTCGAGAGCCTCGGCGCAAGCTTGAGCGCAGCCCCGGGGGTTGAGACCGCCAGCATTGACGATCAATTTACACTTACCACCTCGATTCCAATAATTCGCCAGGCTCCGGACAACGCCGACGAAATCACGCGCGTAGCCAACCGACGGATCGCGTTCTCTCTGGATGGCCAAGATCGACATGGAAACCTCGGCCAGATAGTCCATGGTCAAGTAATCTAAGTCTGGTTCGAGGGTGAGTAGCTCAATCGCCGCGTCCCCGCGATCGCCCCAGAACGCTTGGGCATTACCAACACGAATGAATCGCTTCACACTTGCAACACTCCTGTCTTGTAGTCCGCTAGCCCATCGCGCGGTGCGAACTGCAGAATGGCTTGCAGCCACATCCTGGTTTCCGTCGGCGAAATGATCGCATCGACCCAACCGCGAGCCGCACCGTAGCGAATGTCGGTTTGCTCTTCGTAACGACTGCGCACCGATTCGCGAAGCACCGCGACTTCTTCTTCAGAAAGCTTCTTGCCACTCTTCTCCGCGTCGCGCAATCGAAGGGTCAGCAGCGTATCGGCTGCTTGATTTCCACCCATCACGGCATAGCGAGCATTCGGCCATGCCAAAATCGGCGCGGGATCGTACGCTTTTCCACACATGGCATAATTTCCAGCACCATACGAACCGCCGATGATGACGGTGATTTTTGGCACGATTGCATTGCTCATGGCGTTGACCAGCTTTGCTCCAGAGCGAATGATTCCCGCTTGTTCGGCCTGCTTGCCAACCATGAAACCTTGGACATCCTGAAAAAAGATCAATGGAAGTTTGCATTGGTTACAATCCATCACAAACCGCGCGGCTTTCTCGACCGAATCGGGATACAACACGCCTCCAATCTGGATTTCACCTTGAGCCGAATGAGCACGTCGTTTCTGATTCGCTACGATGCCAACTGGCCTGCCGCCAATCCGAACATAGGCGGTGACCACAGTACGTCCATAATCGGGCTTGTACTCGTCCATCGAACCCGCATCGACGATGCATTCCATGACCTGCCGCACGTCATATTCTGACCGTCCGTCGACAGAGACAATATCGAACAAGCGATCAGGAGCAGCACTTGGTTCCGGTCCCGCAGACGATGGCATTGCCGGAGGAAGAAGATCGACTAGCCGCCTGAGTCGCTCCAAGCAGGTGGGATCATCCTTTTCGTGAAAGTCCGCCGTGCCGCTGATTTGCGCATGCATTTTAGCCCCACCCAGTTCCTCGGGATCGACGAATTGGCCAATCGCTGCTTTGACCAAAGCTGGACCGGCTAAACACATCTGACTTCCCTCCGTCATCAAAATCTTGTCGCACAAGACCGGCAAATAAGCCCCTCCTGCGATGCAGTTTCCCATCACAGCAGCTAGTTGCGGAATTCCCTGCGCTGAGAGTACGGAATTGTTTCGAAAGATGCGCCCGAAATCATCTTCATCCGGGAAAATTTCATCCTGCAGGGGCAGGAACACACCTGCCGAATCGACCAGATATATGACAGGCAACCGCAATTGGAAAGCGATCTTTTGGGCTCGCAAAACCTTCTTGATCGATTGAGGGAACATCGCGCCGGCTTTGACTGTAGCATCGTTCGCGATGATCATGCATGGACGCTGTTCGATCCAACCGATGCCGCATACGACGCCCGCAGCGGGAACCTCTCCCCATTCTTCGTACATTCCCCAAGCGGACCACAATCCCATTTCGAGAAAGGGACTTTCCGGATCCAATAATCGAGACAGTCGCTCTCGAACCGGCAGCCGCCCCAGCTTTCGCTGTCGTTCTTGACCTGCTTTGCCGCCCCCTTGCATGAGAACTGAGGCTTGTTGCTGAATCGAATCGGTGAGTTCGCGGAGGTTCGCCACAAGCAATCCTTTTTCTACTGGGAATGGAGCTGAGGATAAGGAAAGATTCCGATCGTTCGAAAGTTTAACAAAACGCTGGTGAACGAGGAACACGTTCTAGGTTCCCGGTTAGTCGATTCCCAGTTCCTGAAAAATACATTTGGCTGCATTGTGACCAGGAATACCGCTGACCGCACCTCCTCGAATCGCGGATGATCCGCACCGATAAATTCGCGGACGCTCTGTTTCAACTCCCCAGGTACCCTCTGCTGAAGGATCTTCTGCGAAGAACCACGATAGTTCATTGTGGAAGATATTGCCGAAATCCAAATGCATCTCGCGCTCCAAGTCGACAGGTGACTTGATCTCGATGCATAGTTTTCCATCCCGATCGCGCGCCAGGCATTCGCGAAAGTCGTCCGCGCAGAAGTTCTGGATGCTGCTCAGATAGCGTTCCAACAACCAAGCCTTTCGAGACTCATTGTCGCTTTCGAACAATCGGTAGGGAACATCGAGACCAAACAATGTTAACGTGTGGAAACCTCGTCCTAGCAGTTCTTCCGACAATATCGAGGGATCGGTTAGCGTATGGCAGTATATTTCAGCAGGCGGAGGGTCGGGGAGGGTACCACTGATCGCTCGCGAGTAGGATGACTGCAGCTGCGAATAGCTTTCCTCGATATGGAGAGAACCACAAAATGCATCACGAGGCGCGATAGCGGCGGCTTTGAGCTCAGGCAGCGATCGCAACAGCATATTGACCTTGACGGCGGCCCCTTCATCTTCGCGACGGCGGTTAGAACTGGAGTGGATTCCCAACATCGACTGAAGATTGCGCGGGCTAGCGTTGATCAGGATGCGCTTGGCCTCGATACCAACAT
>JBBIUE010000099.1:0-16276 GCA_037440405.1 Pirellula sp.
GAGCTGGAACGTGGAGCTCCACTCGCCGGAATCGTGCTCATTTCGGATGGCCAAAACAATGCTGGCACCGATCCGAATGCGGCCATCGCTCAGTCTGCTGCGCAAGCCGTCCGCATCCATACGATCGGCATGGGCTCAACCCTCGAACCGGTCAACCTGCGAGTCGTCGAGGTCGATGCCCCCAAGCGAGTGTACCAAGGAGATCGCTTCCGAGTTCAAGTCCTGCTGCAGGCTACTGGGCAATCGGGGATATCAGCTAGCCTGCAACTTCGAAGTTACGCCAAGGGCAGTAACGCTTCGTCCTTTTCCATTGAAGACGAAGTCGCAGTCGAGTTTGCTCAATCGAGTCAGCTCGTTCCCGTGGTATTCGATGTTGAGCCCAGGCAGGTAGGAGAGTGGGTTTATGAAGCCAAATTGATACCGCGAAGTCCTGATTCCAATGAGCTGGACAATACTCTAGACACGGCGATTCGCGTGATCGATTCAACCGCGAAGGTTCTTATTGTGGCCGGTGGTCCGACGCGAGAATATCAGTTTGTTCGCAATTTGCTGTACCGCGACAAGACCATCGAGACGTCGATTTATCTTCAAACGGGTCGTCCAGGAATATCTCAAGAAGCGGATGAGCTTCTGGAGGACTTTCCGCGAACGATCCAGGAGATGGCACGATATGACTGTGTGATCGCATTCGATGCGGACTGGATGTCGCTGGATCCATCACACTTGGAAACTCTTGAGCGTTGGGTCAGCGAGTATGCCGGAGGCATAATTCTTATTGCGGGCCCGGTCGCGACACCGCGCTGGACTGGCAATGAGGGAAACTTGGATCGACGCGCCGAATTGCTTCGCGGCCTTGCTCCCGTTGTCCTGAATCCCCGTGCATCGCGATTGCTGACAATGGGGCGATATGAAAACGAAGTTTCCCGACCGATTTCGCTCACAGCGGATGGAATGCGATCGGACTTTCTGGATATCGCCAATTCGGCTACGGAAAGCCAGGCGGTCTGGGAGCGGTTCGCGGGCGTCTACGGGTTCTTTGCATGTTACCAGCCGAAACCGGGGGCGTTGGTACTTGCTCATTTCAACGATCCGTCTTCGGTGATGAACGACTCTCTTCCAATCTATCTCGCGCAGCATTTCTATGGAGCGGGTCGCGTCATCTTTCAAGGCGGCGGTGAAATGTGGCGACTTCGCGACCTTGGTGAACACTTCTTCGACGCTTATTACACAAAGTTAACCCGTTGGGCCAGCCAGGGGCGGCTGCTTCGGGACTCGGACCGCGGAATGTTGCTGGTAGACAAGGAGGAAGCCCTCGTCGGTGACCAGGTCACAATCCGCGCCGTCTTGCGCGACAGCCAATTCAATCCGATCACCGATCCGAACGTCGAAGTGCGGCTGGTGGACCCACAACAGCGAACGACCCCGCTTGTTCTGCTCCCTGTTCAGGATGTTTCCCAACCGGGCGTTTATGTCGGCGGTTTCCTTGCAAGAATGACGGGTACCTATTCCGTCGAGTATTCCTTGGGTGGATTGGCTAGCCAAGAATGGTTGCGACAGCAAGTCAATGTCCGCATTCCCGCTCGCGAAATTCAGCGTGCGCAGCGAAATGAGCCCTTGCTGCGGGACCTAGCAACTCGAACGGGCGGCTTTTATTTTGAGAATTTGGAGGGGACGTTGGTGCCAACGGACCAAAATCCGAGCTTAGCGGACAGCCTTCCCCAACAAGATCAAATCAATTACCTTCCCGGTGCTCCAGACCGAGAATTTCAAAAGCGTCTTATGATGGTATTGATGTTCTGGATTGCTGGGGCCTTGACCTTGGAATGGTTGATACGGCGAATCAGCAGACTTGCTTAGAAGAATTGTCGAGAATGAAAGTCAGCAAGAAGCAACCGCGAAATCTACCAGGGGCTTTAGCGAATCCCCTGCGGCGACTTCGCGGTCTTATTCGCAAGTTCGTTTTGCTTGAGAGCTTGATCTACGTTGGCATCGTCTCGTTACTTGGCTTCTGGGTGATCGGACTTATCGACTTCATGCCTGTTCCGCTCGGGGCAGCGGAGTCGCCGCAGGTCGTTCGAGGAGTGGTGCTTGGCATCTTTCTCTTCATCCTCATCGGAATGTTCGTGTGGCATGGCCTCCGTCGTTGGATGCAACCGTGGAGCGATAGTTCGCTCGCATTGCTCATTGAACGCAAGTATCCTCAGTTTCGAAGCAGCCTCGTTACGGCTGTCGATGTGTCACAGCGCGAGACAGACGTGGACGTCGGTTCGAGTGACATGGCGGCGCAAGCGGTCCAACTCGCACAAAAGGAAATTGGTCAGGTCGACGTCCATACGATTTTGCGGTGGAGCCGGGTACGATATCAAGCGATATGCTTGGGCTGCTTGACCGTTCTTAGTCTGCTGCTATTCGCGATCTTTCCTAGTTGGACGATCCATTGGGCAAAGCGGTTCTTCGCCCTCGCTGACCAACCTTGGCCGCGAATGACGTTGATTCAATTCGACGGAATCACGCTTGAGATTCCCCAGTTGGAAGGCGAATTGCTGCCGAAAACGTATATGAAGAAGTTCCAATCTCAAGAAGTGGTTGTACCTCGCGGTAAACGCGGCGTCTTGCATGTTGAGGCAGACGCGAATCGATTCGTTCCTGAGTACTGTACCGTGAATTATCGTCTTGCGAGCGGCAATTCAGGTCGCGCCAAGATGCGGCGATTGCCTTCCGTTGTCGCTGGTTGGCAGCCATTTGCTCTCGAAGGCCCTCCGTTCGACGCGATGAACGAAGACATCCGATTATCCGCTTGGGCGGGTGACATGCGATTGTCGGGATTCAAAGTATCCGTGGTTGACGGACCACTGATTACTGCGATGGATATAGTTGTGCAGCATCCCGATTACTTGAGAGCTATCGACGACCGCTCTCCTGATGAAACACTACGTTACCAATCGGGCCTGAGGATTCCCCAGGGAAGTCAAGTCGCTCTTGTCGGATATGCTAACAAACCGCTTCGTCAGATCGACTATGTGGTACTTCGTACAGATCAGGAAGCGCAGGGAGGGCTTGAGATTCAGTCCATCGCAGTGAATGGGGATTCTTTCAGAATTGAGCTCGGCGAGCTGACTGACAATCTGCGAATCGAGTTTCGACTATGGGATCAGCAAGAACTGTGCTCCGATCGAATCCCCCCGTACTACCTATCAGTGCTCAAGGATACGCCGCCGATCACTGATTTGATTGCCAAGGGCGTTGGGACGTCGGTAACACCGGATGCTTATATTCCACTCACGGCGACGTTCGAGGACGACTACCGCATTCGTGATCGTTGGCTCGAACTTCGCATCGACGATCAGGACCAGCCGAATCGTCCGTTGGCTTCAGCGAGCGATTCTGGATCAACCTGGACGCTTGACCTGCGCGAGTTGCGAGAAGCTGAAAGAATATCAATTGCCGTTGGAAACACGGTTACAATCACCTCTGCCGCCACCGATTATTTTGATCTTGATGGTGAGGCGCACGTGGGGCGAAGTAAGCCGATTTCCCTTTCAGTCATTAGCCCCGATGCACTTCTTATTCTGTTGGATCGTCGGGAAATCGATATGCGGGCGCGGGTCGAACAGATCGTCGTCGAAATGAGGCAGCTACGAGACCTTCTTGAGCGAATGGCTCCAAATCCGTCGGCTACCGGCGGCCGAGGATCCAACCGTTGGCCGTTTACAGCCATCATGCAACCTCCCTCCGAGGATGACTTCGTCGCCAGTGAGACCCGCGATCCGGCTCGTGAACAACGCGTGCAGCAACTTAGAGCACAACAATCCACAATGCAGGGGGATAAATCGTTTGCCGAGCTGCGGGGAGTTGAGCGCGAGATCTATCAGATTCGTCAGGAGCTAGTCCACAACCGAATCGATAGCGTCGATCGTCAGCAGCGGTTGGAGCAAAACGTCCGTGCTCCGATTCAGCAGATCGTCGACAATCAGTTTCCAAAATTGGTGGCAGGCCTGCGAGATTTGGAGGCGCGGGTTGCCAGCCAAACGGAAGTGCGCGATTCTTTATCAAATAATCTGAGGGCCACGGATGCCATCCTGTCAGCGCTGGAAGACGTGCTGAAGAGCATGATCGATATCCAAGATTTCAACGAGATTATCGATATGATTCGTGGAATGGTCGATCGTCAGGACGACTTGCTACAGAGATCGAAGGAAGAGCAAAAGCGCCAAACGTTGGAGCTGTTCAAGTAATCTTGGTCGTCATGAACTACCACTATGCACCAGCGATGAGACGAACCGATTCAAGGAAACCTTATGTGGTTCTTTCAAACTAACCGATCTGCAAAGTTTTTTCTGACGTTTGGAGTCCTACTTGGGGCCGTGATCATTCTCCCAACCGATGTGCGTAGTCAGGCACCGAAGGAAACGTCCGAAGCGACCTTGGCATCTCTCAATGAATTGGCTGAGCAACAAAAGCAACTGGCGGAGCAGTTTTCAAAGCTAGAAGAGTTGTTCATTCGCTTATCTGAGCTTGAGGCAGCTTCGAATCCGACTCGGGCCGGATTGCTCCAACAAGCAGCACGGCTCAGCAAGGAGCAAGCGACCTCGCAACGACTGGCCTCAGCAGCGCAGCTATTGGATCAGAAGCAATACTCGCGCGCCATTCAAGAACAGCAGGCTGCTCGCGAGACATTGGCGAAGTTACTGGAATTGCTTCAGAGCGAGAACCGTCGCGAACGCATCCGCGAAGAGAGAGATCGCATTCAAGCATTGCTCAAAGACGTTCGCCGCATTGAGCGATTGCAGAAATCGTTGCGAGGGAGAACGGAGAATGGTGCGGACATGATGCAGTCCATGCAAGACCAGCAGAAGATTGAGTCACAAACCGGAGAACTCGAGCAGAAACTAGCTGACGAATTCCAGAAGAATATGCCCGCAACGGAATCAAGAGAGTCCGATCCGAATTCAGAGAAGTCAGGCAAAGATTCGCCTCCGAATGATCAGTCTCCGAGTCCATTGGAACCGACGAAGTCACCGCAGTCCTCCGCAGAAAATGAAGCCGAGTCTAAAAACGATTCGCAGGCGCAGGGGGATCAGCAGTCGCAATCTTCAGAACAACAGCAAGAAAATGCTGGGAAGCAATCTGGTAGCAAATCGGAATCTCGCAGTTCGGATTCGCAGCAATCGCAAAACCCAACCCCTTCCGATTCGAATTCAGGAGAAGAATCATCGAAGGAGGAGCCGGAAGAGTCAGAGGATTCCAGCACGCCGGAACAGGAAACGCAACGTCGAGTGAAAGCTGCTCAGAAGCGAATGCAAGAAGCGCAGAAGCAGTTAGAGAAAGCAAAGCGAGAAGAAGCGGTCGAAAAGCAACGGCAAGCGGAGCAGGAATTGGCGAAAGCAATCGAGGACCTCGAGCGCATTCTCCGACAGTTACGAGAGGAAGAGGTCGAGCGATCGCTGGCAGACTTGGAGAGCCGCTTCCGAAAAATGTTGGAAATCCAAGTTTCGGTACTAGAGGACACGCAGAAGTTGCAAGAACTGACAGGCGACGCGCAGGATCGGCAATTCGAAGTGGGAGCTAATCGGCTTGCCAACGAGGAGCGAAAGATCTTGGTGGAAGGCCAACGCGCGATGCTGCTCCTTCGCGAAGAAGGTTCAAGCGAAGCGTTTCCTCAGATTCTGGAGCAGATTCTGTTGGACGTCGACACGGTCGCAAGTTCGTTGACACGTCTCGACCTCTCCGCTGCTACGGTCGACATCGAACACGACATCGTAACGGCTCTCGAAGAGATGATCGAAGCCCTCAATCGGACGAGGAAGGAGCGAGAAGCGAATGCGCGACGCTCTCAACAGCAGTCGGGTGGCCAGCAGTCGGGTGACGATCCCCTTGTCGATGCACTTTCTGAATTGAAGCTTGTCAAGACCCTTCAGCAGCGCATCAATCAACGTACCGCCGCACTTGCCAAGCGAATCGACGATCCAAACTTGGAAATCGGACAAGCACAAACGGAGGACCTAAAAGTGCAACTCCGCGATCTTGCGGCCCGGCAGCAGAAAATTAAGGAAGTCACTCGCGCACTGCTTCTTAAAGCGCAGGAACAGCAATAGGTTGCTCCCTGATATCTCAAATCGCATGATCCTGAAACGACGAATCTGTCCAACGGAAGCGAAGGGAAGCGAGTTCGCTGACTTCTCGCGAGGCAAATTGCAAGACGCGATTGAATAGCGGTTCGCCTTCGGCGGCGAATTCCGTTTTACAAGAGGACTTGATCAGTGGGAATGAGGCAGCCTCGCTTCCTTACTACTGCCAAGCAAATCTCGAATGAATGCAACCGCCCCACCCATCAGCAATCGACGGGTACAAGAGTGCGTCCGTTCTTTGTAAGCGTTTACGAATGGAGTCAGGCTCTTCGTTTAACCGCAGGGCCAGAGCAATTTTGGCGAATGACAACTTGGCGAAATATATCGGTTCCAACCGCAAAATTGCGGTGGCCCGCGCGTGAGTCGTGAACGGTTACCGTTCTTTAGGCCAAGACATTCTCCATGGGGCCGGTGCTATCGGCAAACTGCTGGATATCCATGCCGAGGGCGGTGAGCATCGTGACATAAAGATTGGCCAAGGGGGTATCTGGAGAGTATTGCAGATGTCGACCCGTGCGCAGGCGACCACCGGCTCTGCCCGCTAAGACGACTGGGAGGTTGTGTGGATTGTGAGCGTTGCCGTCACTTAGGTCGGATGCAAAGAGAATCATCGAACGGTCCAGCAAATTCGAGTCGTCTTCTTGGCAGTGGCGCAAACGTTCAAGGAGATAGGCGAGTTGTTCGACGTGCCAGGTTCCGATGCGCTGGTACTGCGCAAGTTTGTCCTCCTTGTTCTCGTGATGGCTGACCGAATGAAAACCTTCGGAGACTCCTTCGAGGAAAGAGAAGTTAATGTTGCTGACCGAGTTGCCCAACATAAGCGTACTGATTCGGGTCACATCGGTTTGGAAGGCGAGAACTATGAGATCGAGCATCAAACGAACGTGTTCAGCATGTTTCTCGGGGATGGACTCCGGAGGTGGAACAGCAGTGTCCAGTGAGGCTCGCGGTTTCCAGATTCTGCCATCTTCGTCTTCAAGTCGCTGGATGCGTTGTTCGAGCGAACGAACACCATCGAGATACTCATCGATACGGCGACGATCATTGGCTCCCAAGGTCGCACGAAGTTGATTGGCTTCTTCAAGCACTAAGTCGAGTAGTTGTTTGTCCGCCAGCGAATCTTCACTCCGGGGTCTTGTGGAACGCAGAAGACGTTCGTAGACCAATCGCGGATGAATCTCTTTCGCCAGGGGCTGAGTTGGACCACGCCAACTGATGTGGGCTCCATAAACTCGCGTATACCCAACGACGCCATCGACTCCCGTCGGGACGGGTTCGATACCAAGTTCCAGCGAAGGGAGTGGCGTCAACTTTCCCAAATGTGATGCCGCAATCTGATCCATCGAAATGCCGTTGCAATTCAGATCGACCCCGGTCGTTTTGTTGATCGTTTTACTTGTGAGCAATCCCGCCGTTTTGACATAGTGGCCGTCGCCTGGCTTACTGGCTCGATTCCAAAGATTGGAAAGTACCAACGTCTCCTTTTGGAACGGAGACAAAGGCTGAAGCATTTCGGACAACTGAAAATCCTCACCGGAACGCTCTGGAATCCACTTTCCGGGACGAACGCCGTTGGGCATAAAGAGGACGCCGAGCCGAATCGGAGCCGTACTATCGGTCTGCACTCCTGCTGAAAGAGTACTTCCCATCGCTTCGAGCCATGGCAAAGCCAAGGCGGCCCCGACGCCACGCAATAGCTGCCTACGAGGAATTCTTTGCGAGCGAACGTTCATGGGGATTCCTCCATCCAACCTCGGTGCTGAAACGGAACACTCCGGACAATTTCCAGTATAAGCCGCTGGCTACGGTAGTCGTCGGCGATTACGGCGTCTGCGATGCGGTCAATTTCTCCATAATCACTATCTACTAATGAGCGACCGACGGCAAACGCAAACATACGAGTTGCGACATTCCGAATAAACTGGTCCTTGCGTTGGAGAAGAATTTGTTTCAATCCACGCGCTCCGGAGAACTTTTCTCCAGTTGGCAGTTGCCCGGTACAGTCGATAGGTTCCCCGTGATCTTCTGTACGGAATCTTCCCATCGGATCAAACTCTTCCAGTCCGAAACCAAGTGGATCGAGCAAATTGTGGCATGAGGCACAGGTAGCATCGCTTCGATGCCGTTCCAGTTGTTGACGCAATGTCTTCGCCTCTTCATCGTGAGCCGATTCCTCGAGCGGTGGCACATTGGGGGGCGGCGGTGGCGGTGGAGTGTTGAGAATCTTGTCAAGAATCCACTTCCCCCGAAGGACCGGACTCGTTCGCGTCGCATGAGAAGAGATAGCCAGAACTCCACCCATGGTCACCAAGCCGCCGCGAACGTGGTCCTCCGGAAGTTCGATTCGCTTGAGATTCTGATTTAAGTCGATGCCTTTTCTCGAAATGCCGTACACGCGAATCGAATACTCGTTGATGAAAATGGTTCGGCTGTCCAAGAGTTCCAGCAGGCTTCGGTTCTCCCGCAACATCCATTCGAAGAATCGGACCGGTTCCGAGCGGAGCGTATCCGCCATTTCATCATGCATTTCCGGAAATAGCGACTCATCCAGTTTGTGGCCGCGTCCAAGGTCGCGCGTCGAAAGCCACTGACCGACAAAGCTGTGAAGCATATTGGAAAGTTTGTCGTCGCGAATCATACGGAGGACTTGCGCTTCAAGTACTTCGGGAGTGACGAGGCTCCCGTCTTCGGCGGCCCGCCGCAATTCGCGGTCAGGCATCGAGTCCCAGAGAAAATAGGACAGCCGAGTTGCAAGCTCGAACGGTGATAACGCAACGTGTTCTGGATACTTCGCGGGCTGCTCGATGATCATCAAGAAATGCGGTGAGACCAAGCAAGCGCGCATGGCAAACCAAATCGATTCGTCCCAGCTCATTGCGCGATCGTTTCGACCGGAGCGAAATAACTGAAGCAGTTTGGCAATTTCATCGTCGGTTGCTGGGCGACGATAAGCTCGATCTGCGAATCGCCGAAGAACCTCCGTTGCCCTTTGATCCTCATCCGCATCGGAGCTGGATTCCAAGTGCAACAGCATCCGACGGGAAGTCTCGTTTGCGGAAGCATATTGAAGCGATTCGTGTGCGAGATCCAAGTATTTTTCGACATGGATTGGGGAGAGGGTGAGCGTTTCAGCCGCATTATCGAAGCCTTCGCCTCCGGCTCCATCGACTGGCAGCGCATGTGCGGCGTCGTAGTGGACCCCCAACAGGTCGCGGATCGAATTGCTCAACTGCGATCGATTCAGTCGCCTCAGTCGATACGGTCCGGGTTGCGGTCCTCGTGCGGCGGCAACTTTTCTGAAAATGCCTGGAATCGTGTCCGAAAGCCACGTGCGGTCTTCAAGCGATAACGGCTCCGCGTCCATGGGAGGCATTTGACCATCGTGGACCCGCTGAGCGATTTTCTGCCACATGGAACGGGAAGCAGCAATCTCCTCATCCGATTCTACTTCAGCCATTGAAAGTCCTGCCGATGGTTTCGTACCGCTGTGGCAGTCCGCACAGTAATCTCGGAGCAGGTTGTTCAGTCTCGCGAAGTTGTCGGAATGAGCCGGCTCGAATTCGGATTGCGCGGAGAAGAGGTTGAAACAACCAAGACCCGTCAACAAGATCACGGCGATCGGTATTTGGATGGTCTGCTTGCAAGCTAGCATCGAGAATTCTGCTGAAATTTTTGGTGAGGGATTCAGGCGGGATATCGGCGGGATCGTCGAGTATATGTCTACGCCGTGCGGGCCATCATACTCTGTATAGCCGTTCGGAAACGTTGGAGAGCTTCATCGATCTGCTCTTCAGTCGTTTCCCAAGAATTGCTGAAACGAAGGGAACTGTCAAGGATCGATTCGTCGAAACCCATCGCGAATAGGACGTGGGACGGTAGACTGCTGCCGCTTGCGCAAGCAGATCCAGTACTGCATGCGACACCTACCAAGTCCAATGCCATCTGCAATTGCTGGCGATCATAGCCTGGAAACGCAATGCAGGAGGTATTGGGAAGCCGCGTGGACTCTTGGCCGATGATCTGAGCATTCGCGCAAATGTCCCGAACTCCTTGTTCGAAGCGATCTCGCAAGTGTTGCATGGACCATTGGCGTTGGCTTAGCTCGGCAACAGCAAGCTCTGCTGCGGCAGCGAATCCGGCGACGAGTGCGGCAGGCTCGGTACCAGGTCGAATTCCGCTTTGCTGAAAGCCTCCGCGCAGGATCGGTTCGATCGCGACCTTTTCTCGAACAATCAAAGCACCGATTCCGACCGGACCGTGCAGCTTATGAGCCGTCACGGTCATGGCATCGACGCCGAGTTCTGCAAAGTTGAGTCGAATCTTCCCAAGGGCTTGGACGGCGTCGGTGTGGCAGGGAATATCGACGGCTCGACAACGTGCGGCGATTTCCCCGACCGGAAAAAGGATGCCCGTTTCATTATTTGCAAGCATGACGCTGACCAGAGCGATGCGGTCATCCGGCTGTTCCGCCTTCAAGTGTTGTTCGATCAGCGCATCCAGCTCCGCAAGTTCAATCGCACCGTTCTGACGGACGCTCAGCCGATGGGTGCGACGCCCTAGCTTCTGCCAATGCTCAGCAGCGGCAAGAACGCTTGGATGCTCGACACTCGAAATGACGATCTTCCCTGCTTCACGAACCAAGCCCGTGATTGCGAGATTATTGGCTTCGGTTCCTCCGCTGGTAAAAATCACCTGGTCCGCATCGCCGCCGAAATACTTGGCTCCGCAAGCTTCCGCCAAGATATCGCGGCTGGCTTCCACAACCCTCCTAGCTCGCCTTCCCATTTGATGCTGACTGGCAGGATTGCCTTTTTCCGCTCGCCACACTTCGGTCATGCGTTCCATAATCGGAGCAGCTAGGTGCGTCGTGGCGTTGTTATCGAGGTAGATCAATGAACGCATGGACGTTGAAAAAATTTAAGGAAATGAGGGATCAAGGCTGTGTCACAATGTCACGGCACAAGACTCGACCGAGTTGCCAATGGAACTGAGCATGAGTTGAAAGGTTTCGATAGGAATCCAAATCGCGAGTTCTGATTGCCCGAAAAATGATGTTGGTTTTTAGCCGCGCGGAAGACAGAAATCTACCAATGATAACCTGCTACGTGCTCGCAGGTTCAACTCCATGTTCCTCACTGACTTTTTCGGTGGGCCACTTGCGTTTCGTTCCTCACTTACGTTTCGGGCTATTCTGAATTTACTTGACGCTCGCCTCGAGATTGGTGGCTCCTTCGAAAGATGATGCCCACTTTAACAATTCGGCAGCTTCCGTCTTACGATCCGCAGCATTTAAGAACGTCACACGTTCGGCTGCGAAGCGCTGAACGATTAATCGAGAATGCCGCTTCAAGTCGACAACCGATGGCACTGACCATGCGAAATCCATTAGTTCGGGGATATTAGAATAACCATGATGAATTGCCAGTCCATGAACCGTTGGCCAAAGCTCCGCCGCCAAAGTCGGGTGCTCGTTCGTCCATTGAACCCATGGAGAGCTTGCTTGCCAAGCCGAGTCGCGGAGGTACTCGACAAGTATCGCTGCTTCAGCGCGGACTTCGGTCGAGGTACCCATGCGGTAAGAGATCAAATCCCAACGCGGGTTCGGAACTGACGAAGCGATATGCTTAGAAATGGTGGCGGAGCATGCAAGAGTGCCGCTAGCGCTATCAACGTAGGTCGAACTGAGGCGCCATTTCAGACCCGGGATTTGATAGTAATGAAATTCTCTCGATGAAAAGGTCTGAGGCGAAAATTCTTCACCAACCACTAGTCCAGCGGTATTCAGGAAGATGGAAGCGAACAAGAGTACCATAACCAAGGCACCGATAACAATCAGAATCCACCCACGAAAGGTGAGGAACGGTCGGCGATCGTTTGGTAGCACCGGAACCTGGGCAGTTAACATTGTATCGACAAGTCGGGAAGGTGAACTTTCGAAATCAGAGGAATGATAGTATTGTATTCCGCATGAAGCCGCGAATGGAATTACCAACAAACAACTGGCATCCGCTCAAGTCTCAGAAAAGGACAACGGGGATTTTGTCGCAGCTCATCCTCATGAAGCACGACGCATCTATTCCCGAAGCGAATGCGAATTCGGTCGCCGAATCCAAGGTTGCCGAAACGATTGCACCAATACAGCGAGTTGCAGCCCTGCTCGTTCTTTCGCGCGAGCCGCTGAGCAGCCGAAAAATCGCCCAAATTGCGGGGCTTGAGGACGCGACTCAGGCTCGGACTCTGGTCAGGGAGCTCAATGAGCGATTCGACCGCCAAGAACGAGCTATCCGGATCGAGGAGGTCGCTGGAGGCTTTCAGATGCTAACCCGCCCCCAGTTTGCCAAATGGCTGCGAAGGATCGTCCAAACTCCTGAAAGTTTGAGTTTGACGCCTCCTCTGCTTGAAACTCTTGCCGTAATCGCCTATCGTCAACCCGTTTTGCGAGCCGATATTGAGGCCATTCGTGGGGTCGGATGTTCCGAAATGCTTCGGCAACTGATGGACCGCGATTTTGTGCGGATTGTTGGAAGAAGTGAGGACTTGGGCAGACCTTACCTATACGGTACGACTCGACGGTTCTTGCAGATATTCGGGATTCGGTCACTCGATCGATTGCCGAAAGCAAGAGAACTTCGCGTTTCGGGGCCAATTTTTGATACTCCGGTTGACGAAACTCAAACTTCGAATGAAAACGTTGTATCTTAATTCGTTATCCAAGATTCTTGAAACACTTGAACGGCTAGCAAGCATAAGGAGTCCATCGTGAGAAGAACGCTTGTTGCACCCTCTTATTCCGAGTCTCTCGCCGAGATGCTTGAAGAAAGTCGGAGCATCGCGCTGGCACCATTCATTTTCGACCACGATGATGACGACTTCGAAGACGAAGATGAATTTGAGGACGAGGAGGATGACGACTTCGACGATGAAGACGTAGATGACGATCTCGAAGACGAAGAAGAGCTTGACGACGAAGAGGAACTCGACGACGAAGAACTCGAAGAAGATGACGAAGAGGACGACGACTGGGAAGAAGTTGATGAAGAGGAGAGCGAAGAGTCTGAGGAACTCGACGACGACGATGAAGACTGGGATGACGAAGACGACGACTGGGATGACGAGGAAGAAGAGGATTGGGACGAAGAAGATTAGTAAATGAACTCAGGCGAAGCGAGGATCAGTCCTTGCGCGTTCGTGCACATTTCGAACGCTATCAAACCTTCGCTAACGCGTTTTGCTTCCGATAGAAATCCCGCGATTTCCCAAACGACAGATTACGAGCGAGAATCTTCAGCGTTTCACGGATGAAGCTGTGGTGACTTTAGTCAGCGTAAATCGAGTTGAAGACATATCCGACGCATCATAAAACTGCACCTCCATGGTCGATGCGTCGATGAGCGTGCTGGTTAGTTTCCCTGATTGAATCAACGGCTCGCCGTCTGGGTGCTTGCTTGAAACGAATCGCCAGTCAATGTAGTTGCCGTTCAAGGTTCCGGAAATTTCCCATTCGAATTTGTTTTCGGTTCGATAGATGGCTTCGACATTTCCGCCAACTTCACTTGAAATAACGATTTCTACAGGAAGTGTTTCCGATTCATGGAATCGGAACTCTCCGACCCAAGTCGATCCACTTGCGAGGACGGATTTAGCATCCATTGGTCGAGGCCTGACGCCTCGACCATGGAGCATAGGCCATGACCGCTATGATTCCCACCATAAGACTGACAGCGGCCACGGAGATAAAGACGAACTGCATGCGTCTTCGATCTGCAGCAGTCTTCTCACCAGAATTGGCCGAGTCAACCAAAGTATTCGGAGATGCTTGGGGCGATATGCTGGGGCGAGGGAGATTCCTTTGAATCAGAGCTTGACGAAAGGCTTCTTCGACGGTCGAAAAGCGCTCTGACGGATTCTTTTCAAGAGATTTAAGGCAAATCTCGTCCAGGTACTTGGGAACGCTTGGTCGCAAGCTAGAAGGTGGAGTTGGTGCGGATTCGAATACCTGTTGAATCACCGTCGCGACGTTGCCCACGAAGGGCGGACGCCCGACCAGCAAGAAGTACAACAAAGATCCAAGGCCGTACACATCTGCAGTCGGACCAACGCGGTCGATCTCCCCTCGAAGCTGTTCGGGTGACGAGTAGGAGGGTGTTCCCAATATATCACCGGTTTGGGTGATCGTGCTTTCATCTGCGAGTGACATTCGGGCAAGACCAAAATCCATGACTCGAATTTTGCCTTGTTCATCAATCATGACGTTGCTTGGCTTGAGATCGCGATGGAGCACTCCTTGCTGATGCGCGAACGCAATGGCCTCTGCAATTTCGAGCGTGATCGAAACCGCTTGGTCGACTTCCATTTCCTTCTGGGAGCTCAGATATTCCGCGAGGGTCTGGCCATTGACATACTCCATAGAGATGAAATGTCGGCCATCAATTTCACCGACGTCGTAGACTTGGCAAACGCCAGGATGCTTAAGCTTCGCGACCGCCCGAGCTTCGAGATAGAGCCTTTTCATGATTCCAGGTTGTTTCGTGGAATCGCAACTGGGAATTTTGATTGCTACCTCACGGTTCAGGATTTGATCTTGGGCAAGAAAGACTCTCCCCATGCCACCTTTTCCGAGGAGTCGGATCACCTGATAGCGTCCTAGGCGCTCTGGATTTTCCAAGAACTGAGGATCCACAAGGAAGCCGCTAGTAATTCCGCTGCTGGTGTCGCTCGACTGTTTTGTGTCAAGTAACTGAGTTGGTCCCTCGACCAGACGATGCAATTGAATTTGAGACCTCAGCGTCTCAGCGATCTGCGGAAAGCGAGCCAGGAACGAAGATTCATCGATTTTCAGGGAGAGCGCCTCGTGAACAAGATACTCGCAATACGCCAAATCGACGACTTGGTCCGAGTTCTTGGTCAGCTTGGGGATGGCCTCAAAGTACCACTCGCACGGACGTCGTTCGCCACGTTGCCAGCAAGCCCGAAGGTCGTGTCGACATATCTCTGAAAGTTCATCTGGTTCAAGGTTTGGGTTCTCCGCAAGGAATGCGAGCAGATCCACGTTTTGCTCAATCTCCAGCCGATTCCGATACGCTTCGACGGGTGAACGAGAGCCTGATTTTGTGTTCATTCCCCACTCTCGATCAGACCAAGTTCCAAAGAAACGCGATGGATCACACGAGAATATTGGACTCGGCGTGCTTGTGCTGTTCCGCCGAGCACACTGGCAATTTCATCCCAAGTTTTCCCAGAAACACGAAGTTCCGACAGTTGTTTTTCTTCTGGGCTAAGCAGCCCCTTGAACCGTTCGAGCAGCTCTCTACCCGATACGATTTGACTCGGTGTTTCATCGCGGTTGGGAACAGCCACCAACACTTCCTCGTCGATAACTGTGCGCCGCGAATCGCGCTTTTCTCGCTTCTCAAATCGAGCGACTGAAGCCACTTTGTTCTTGGTCATGGAAATGAGAAGGCGTATTAAGTCTGCTGAATTCTTAAGATCGTATTCGCCAAGTGCTGTGCGGACAAAGAAACTTGCCATCACGGACTGAACCACATCCATCGAGTCGAGTACTCGCCGCAGCCTCGAGTCCTCCAGCCGCATGCGAACTTCCCGGCGAATCAGTGGTTCATATTGCCGAACCAACTCCGCAGCCGACGCTTCGTCTCCTTGACGTACTCGACCGATCAAGGTTTCGATTTCGACAATGTCCACGTTTCGATTTCCTTTGCTAAAAGGAAGAACGCCGCTGAGGCATGAATCCGATCGCTCTGCGATCGCTGAGTCCAGCGGTGATTGCAGTGCACCAAACAACTGAAGCATGTCTGCTTCTCACAGGCGTGGCTCAACGCACTTTCCCTGGCTGTCTTCAAAAATTCAGCTATCGACACTGAGAAGTCCGATGCCGTACTCCAAAGTCTCGGGAAAGTACTGTTTTGGGTTCGTCCCGTTCGTGCATTGTCGCAAAATGTGGGCGAAATACAACAAATCCTTTGGCGGATTGTTCAAGGAAAAAAAGGGAAAAAATTTTTTTGGTGTTTGTGCGCTTCGTCGTTTCGTGGCGATTGTGCTGTTGACGGGGAGTTGTTCCCCAGAACTTCTGTCTTGAATCCCTCCCAGCAAAGGACCCTAACCATGTTTAGCATGAACCGAACCAAGAA
>JBBIUE010000100.1:0-16097 GCA_037440405.1 Pirellula sp.
TCGCCAAAACCAACACTTCGACACAAGATCAATTTTTCGCGGTAATCAATTACATGCGATTTATAGTTGCAGGGATTTTGGTGGCGATCGGTTCTATCGGAATCGGATGTGCGTTGATCGTTGATGGAGAGGTCAATGACCTATTGAGGAATCGGGAAGGAAGTTGGCACTGTCAGAACGTTGCACCTTGCGGCGGATGTTCGAGTCTTCCCCCAGGGAGCTTTGGCAATTGCCCATGCCAGACACCGGGGAATGCTTCAATGTGTAGTACGATTGTTACTCAACGCCAGTGCGTATATTCTTGGTTTGGAACCTGTTACGACACGCCCTTGAGCTGCGGGACGCTCTTGAACGGAACATGCGTTCTAACGGCAGGGGGAGGTTTGGTATTCACTGGCGGAGTTCCGGCGGGCCAATGTGTTTCCGGTTGGGGATGCCTCTAATTTTCATAAATTGCAGTAGGTTCTAGTTCTCGAGGGCCGAATGTGAGCGAATCGCTCGGCGAGTGATGACCCAGCCACAGCTTGTTTCAATGTGCAGGGTTGTCTGCAAAAAAGTCAGCAACTTTCCCCAGATTTGCGCGGTTTTCGAGACTTTGTAGCGATCGAATCCGCCAGCACTTCTCAAAATAATATGCAAGAACTTGTATATTCGAGAGAGTGCGGCGGGTTCGATGTCCAGTACAAACGGAAAAAGGCTGTCCTCTTCTGATTCGATGTCGGGCTGCGGCGATGTTCGTCAATGAGTTTGGGTTGGATTCTCTTCTTCTGACATGCTCGAAGCCTTGATCAACCATTTGATGTGACGATGAAATCGCCTCCAAACGGTGACCGCATTTAGATGACGATTGTTGGAATGATGAAACGCGAGAATTGGAGTTTTCAATGATGCCGAGACATTCGAAGTCCATTGCGATATTGTTGGCGCTCATGGCTGTTCCTTTTGCTTTCGGACAGTCTCCTTCAATCGATGACATCGACATTGAGTCCTTGTTCGAACAGCATGTCGCCGAGCATCAAGATGTTGTCTTGTCGGGAGAATGGGATTGCAAGCTACCAAATCCAAGCACATCCCCATTGTTTAGAGGAATTTCAAGCGATCAGAGTCTAGTCCGTTTTCAGTTTTCTTTCGATCGAGGATTGCGACTCGAAGTGAGGAGCGGTGAGGAGTTTTACTCGTCATTAGAAACGAACGATTCAGATAAGCAGTTAGTAGAATTCTGGCACGAGAAAACGAAGAAATTCGGGGCGATCAGACCATCGACTTACGATCGGATTCATTTTTGGCCAAGCTATGTCCAGGAACTTGTGAGAAGGGAATTGCTCTGTACTTATGAAGCAAAACGGTTCGTTCCCGAAGGAATCTCGTTCCAACGGAAGTTTGGCGATTCTGGACTCGTCCATGAGATTGTTTTCGATACAGATCGGGGATTACAAATCAAGAGAAAAGTCGTAAGAACGACTTTTAATGAAGTAGAAGCAACTTACAAAAATGAGTTCATCGACGGCGTCTGGATTCCTGTTGAAATACACGTCAAAACGAGTCAAAAGCAAGTTAAGCCGATGGAATTCCACCTAGTTGGCGACGCGATGCGTTTCTCTGCGAAGAATCAACCGATGTCATGGGAGATCGAATTTGGCGAGGGGGTGCACGTTCAAAACGCCAATACGCTCGAGGACTATGTGGTTGGTGATGATAGGAGCACCGAACAACGAAATCTCGATCAATTGATCCAGTCACTACCTGCAGGAGTCGATCAAGACGAAGACGCTCTTCCGACGGAGTCCAAGTATCAGACCCGAAGCTGGTTGACGTTTTTCGCATACCTTAGTCTGCCAATCTTGGCAGTCATGGTAGCAGGCTGGTGGGTGGTACGGCTTCGGCGACGCCGAAATAGATAATTGTCACATCTCATCCAACTTTTCGTCCGAGGAATCGGCCATGAACTGGCAGAGGGTAAGAACCGAACTTAGAGAAAGCAAACGACAAATACGTGCGATACGAAAAACAAGTGGTCGCGAGGTTGGGTTAGGTCAAGTCCGAATACTTCTCGGACTTTTCCTCATCCTGATTTTCATGGGAAGATGCGAGAGTGGCATGGTGTTCGCGCAGCAGGAAGAGGTAAAGGCGCAACGAAGTTCGGATCGGATCAGTTGTGGAATCGCGTGCAGCGTGCTTTGCCTGCTCGCCAATGGAATTGGGATTAGCGATTGCGATCAATTTTTGCAAAGGCATCCCTATCAAGTTTCGATGAGCCTGGAAGCATTGAAGGAGGTCTTACAGTCCGAAGGACTGAATGCGGCAGTGGTGAAGATCAGCCGAAGTCAATATGCTTCGATCGACAAGCCTGCGATTGCTTTGCTTGAAAACCGAGACTTCAATCCGTCCGATCCCGGACATTTTGTCTGTGTGGTCCCTCGGAAAGAAAAATGGCTGGTCTTCGATCCAGCCCTGCCGGAACCTGTTTCTGTACTTGCGGCCCAGGAGTACGAGAAGCAATACTGGACCGGTTTGTGGATCGTCCCTGACGGAAGTCAAGCTTATGAGCGAGTGGCGCAAACCGCGCGCTTAAGACGGCTGATCTTGTTTGGGTCGTTGGTCATGTTATTGGCTGGTCTTTTGGTATTGCTCCGTGGTAAGTATTGGCTTGGACGCAGGACCATTATCCCACTGATGTTATTTGCCGCCGTTGTGGCTGGTTGCAACCAATCGCCCACAAGAAAAAGTCTCGAACAGAACAGTGTTGCCATTCGAAGTGACGGCGACCAACTTGTCAAAGTAGTAGCAATTCCAGAATCAGTAAAAGGCAAGAGGCCAGAGTTTCCTAGAGTGACTATGCGTGGTAGAAACATCGGTCCCGCCCCTCTCACTCTTTCGAGTTTTGACGCCGGTGCGCTATGCTGTAGCAGCGTCTTACTACAAGCGTTACGCCCTGAAACCGTGGCTCCGGGTTCAGAGTTCGAATTAGACTTTTCAGTTAAGCCAAATAGTGCAGCCACGTCAACGATTTCTCAACGCTTAACGATCAAATCCAACGGTCTGGAGCAGACTGTGGACTTTTCGATTGTTGTGGAGATGAACGAGGCTGGTTATGAGGTCAAAATTTCGCCTTCGGCAGGAGTTCATCGCGTTCGCCAAGGTGACCTATTTGAACTGGATCTTGATGTTGTTTTGAGTGGCCCGGTCGGATTCGAATTTTCCCCGTCCGACTTAATTTTCGATCCTTTGCCACAGAGTACAAACTTTTCGATTGTCAAAGTTGAAACTCGCAGTTCGATGAGAGAGCTGGACATCCAGGTTGTTCGCTGTCGAGCCGTCGCTGATACCAGTGGCATGCCGATCGGGCAGGTCGCTTGGCCCTGGGGTGTTTCTTTTCGCGGGATCAAGGCGTCGGGTGGACACGCATTGATGATCGTCCCTGAATGGTTCATTAACAGTTCGTCAGATCCGATCAAAATAGTGTACGCTCGAGAGCGGTTCTATCCGAGCAAGCTGATCCTCCAAAACGCTGGAGAACGAGAATTTCAGGTTTTGGGGGCAAGGCTTCTCAGCGACTCTTCAGCCACCAACCTCGCGATTCCATTCAATGTGGATGGCAAGGCGCTGGAACCAGGGCCAGCGCCAGAGACTCGACTCGAGACGCAAGAGTTCAGCGGAACGCTTGTTGTCGATGTCGAGCACGAAGCGGGCAAAGAGAACTTAACGTTTCCGATTCTTGTGAAAATCGTTGCTGACAACGGCTGACATGAGGTAGGTATTCTAAGAAACTTGTTCGTAACAATTCTGGCGTGTACGATGAACTCCTGCAAGTTGGCGGGACACCGATGGGGTTGGCTAAGAGCTTGTACCAGAACCATCGGCTCGCTTACGCTTCGGGCTTCTATCGGCGGGGGAGTGGGATAGGCTTCAATTGAAGGAAGGTGATCGAACCATGCGTGCAAATACGGTCCGTGGATTTTCGATGATCGAATTGTTAGTCAGTTTGTCCGTCATCGGTATCTTGGTGTCGCTGCTGTTAACCGGAATCCAAGCTGCTCGCGAAAGCTCTCGCAAATTGGAATGTCAGAACAATCTTCGCCAATTCGGAATAGCACTCCAGAATTTTGCGTCTCGCCATAAAGCATTTCCCATGGGGGAAGACGGCAAGCAGTTTCCGGCGCAGGTTCATTTGCTCAACGATTTGGATGCCGGATCGATCGCAAGCAAGATCGATCTCAACACTGTGCCGAACGTTGGAAGCAACAGAGGAATTGTTAACTTGCATAGTCCTACTGTTTTCCGATGCCCATCGGACCCAAACGCGGACGAGATGTCTTGCAGTTACGCAGCATGTTCTGGCGTGAACGCGATGATGCTTGATCCACAGCAGTTAGCCGAAACTCAGATGGTTCTGCCAAACTCGCGAGTCGCGGAAAACCTGGGAGCGTTCGAATCCAAGCGGGCTGTTCGATTGAGCGAATTTTCGGATGGTTTATCGCAGACGATCGCATTTTCGGACGTCATGGTCGGGTCGCAAAGGCAGGTCAGAGTAGGGCCTGGACGTCCATTCAACAACATCGCCCTTCTCGAGCAAATGGAAATGCATGATCCGGCGGCAGCCAACTTTTTCGCGCATCGGTGCGCGGAAATAACCAATCAGCACAGCGATTGGCTTCTCACCTTTTCCAGAATTTGGTTTGAAGGAGGCAGCAACAATTACAATAACATCTTGCCTCCGAATTATCGCGTACCAGACTGCGGACGCGGAATCTTTTCTCTGTTCGGCGTCCGTTCGTCTCGAAGCTACCATCGAGGAGGAGTGAATTCGGTGTGGGGCGATGGTCGCGTCTCCTTCGAGTCAAACGAAATCGATATCAAAGTCTGGCGCAGTGCTGCCACTCGACAAGGCCATGAGACTGCCCCGAGCGAGTGAGAAAGAAAGCCATTGTTTAAGCTCTAGGCCTGGGCAGCCCCAGAATCAGGGAACGGACTGGCGCCTCATCGGCAAGAGTTCTAACAAACTTGTTTGCTCTGGCCCACCGGTGAAACGCCCCCCTGCTCGCGAGCGGTTACCGCACTAGTTCGTTGGATGCCATTGAGGATCTGCGGCAAAAGATTTCATGACGAACGCGGTCGAACGGCAGAAGTTTTGACTCCCAAAAGGGAGCGTTTCTCAGCAATGTTGCTTTTCGATGTCATCGGAGATTCGAAGATTGTATCTCTAACAACTTGGACGATGCTGTTGAGCGGACGCCGGGGAGATTCCATACAACTTGAACGGCGACGGGACCGTCCTGATGGTTGGCTTTTCAGGCGAGCCTTTCGATTCCGCTCCTGAGAGAATTTGCGATTCGCACGGTCAGGGAATGAAGAAAAGCTTCTCTGCTGTTTTTCTCAGCAGCCACTCCTTGTCACTTGGGGAAAGCAAGTCGCTGTCTGCATCTCTGATCAAGGCAAGGGACGACTCGTAATCGTGTGCCCCCTGAACTTGAAAAGGGCAATCGCTGGCCCACATCAGGCGCTCCGGACCGTAGCTATCCAGCAACCGACGCATCATGGGAAGCAAGTCATGGTAGGGTGGTTGCTTTCTTCCTAACGCATAGAAGGCGGAGGTCTTCACGTGAACGGTCGGAAAGCGGGCCAATCGGCAGAGCTCGTCGACGCGATTCCAGTCGATTTCACCACTCAATCCGATTCTCGCGAAATGATCAATCACGACCCGCGTTTCCGGATGACGCGAGCATAAGGTATCGATGATCCGGATATCTTGCGGATTGATCAATGGACAAACCGCCAGTTTCAGTTCTCGGCATAGTCTCCAAAGGTTCGCCATGCCGCCCGAAGTGGTCCAGGTCGCCACTGTTTCCGGCTTCGAGTGAATGCGAATGCCACGAACGCCGCGGCTCCGCAACGATCGGAGTTGTGGTTCGAGAGACTCGGATTCGAAATCGACGATGCCGACTCCCGAAAAGACTCCTGGGTATTCTCGAATCATGTCGGTCATGAACGAATTGTCGAAGTTGTAAAAGCTCATCTGAATGAGGACGATTCGCTTCACGCCAACCGGTTTGGTGTGAGAGAATAGTTCCTCGCATGTAAAGCTTTTCGGTTGCATGTCTGCCACCGAGTAACCGGAAGCGAGAGGGTAGCGGTCGACATCGGGCGTCCACAGGTGAACGTGAGCATCGATCCAACCGCCATCATCGTTATTGATAAAGCCGCCGAAGTTTTCAGAAGCATTGACAAGAGGTACATTCGCTAGGAGCATCCCACCCGCGCCGCACCTCTTGAGAAACTCGCGTCGATTCGTTTGCTTCATTCGATTGCTCCTTATCAAGGAGGGAGGGATCAATTGCCTGAGCTGACGATGGTCGCTCATGTGGCGTTGCGACCCCAGGAACAAGCAACATCGTACAGGATTTGCGAGGCTGCATCCAACTGGTCCAGATCGATGAACTCGTCGCAAGTGTGGGCCTGGGCGATGGAGCCAGGGCCGAAAACGACGGAAGGAACACCGGCCTTGGAAATCGTCGACGCATTGGTTCCGAATGGAACGCACATGAGTTGCTTTGGCCCGACGTACATTTCTGTGGTACGAAGTAGTTGAGCTGCCAGTCCAGCGTTTCGTGTATTGTCGAGTGCCTCGCACGACAGCCATGGTCGATGGCAGATGGCTGTCGGGTCCATTCGGCTGACCCTCTCTTGAAGCTGCGTCCAAACCTCCTCGGCAGATTCTCCCGGTATCAGTCGGCGATCGACTTGGATTTCACAACGATCGGGAACAATGTTGACAGCCGTGCCGCCTTGAATGGTGCCTACCGAAAGCGTGGGCCGACCGCAGAGAGGATGGACAACGGACGATCTCTGCAAAAGCACTGCTTCACTTTCCAAATGATCAAGAACTTTGGCCATCGCGTAGATAGCGTTGCGTCCCCGTTCGGGCTGGCTGCTATGGCAGGCTCGACCGCGCGTTTCGATCTGAAAGCGGATGACGCCGCGATGAGCAACAACGACGTTCAACTCCGTCGGTTCGGCAACGATCGCCGCGCTTGGTGGTGCGGTTAGAATAGTCGAACGCCTTGAATGGGAAGACCAGTAAGTCGCAAGGTCGCGCACCCCTTTCGCGGAGTATTCTTCATCGCAAGTGAAACTGAGGACGACATTGCAGCACCCTGGTGGCCGCTCGCGCACGAGTCGTTCGAAAGCCGCGATCATGGCGGCCATGCCACCTTTGACATCTGCTGCTCCACGCCCGTACATCCTGCCATTTCGTACCTCAGCTTGAAAGGGTGGGATGGTCATCCCTTCGGATGGGACAGTGTCTTGATGAGCATCCCATAAAAGCGTGCACGAGGGGTGACCTGCGTCAAAGTAGAACAAGACGTTATCGCGCGACGGTTGTTGCTGAAGCTGGGCTATCGGATTTCGCTCGAATGGCACATCAAGTGTGGCAGCGAACTGCGTCAACCAATCGCTCAACCGGTGTTCGAAGCACTCCTCGGGGGCGATGGGGCCACCCATCGGATTGACGCTTGGAATCGCGATCAACTCGCGAAGCAGTTCAACGCTTCGGCTCACGGTAAGGCTCAATCGAGAAAATCGCGGTTGGCTAAGCGTTCAGGCACATAGACCTCCGTCACGTAGGAAATATCCTTGCTGATGAGGGATTCGACTTCGAGCTTGAAACCGTTGTCCATCATCTTGTTGATTTCCGCTTGCCACGGTTTTTTGTCGACGAACCAAGGGTATTTCGCGATCTGTTTTGCACGCTTGCGATCTTGGTCGGTCAGCTTGATGATGACATCGTTGCGCAGGTCGCACCGTTCGAAATCGATGCTTCGCAATCCGAGATACTTCGCTTCGGGCACGGCCATCCGTTGGCTCTCGAAGGCCAAATTGATCGAGCCTTGTTTGATCACGCTGTAGATGTAATACCCCCACGGATCGTTGTCGAGCAGGCAATAGACCGGCAGATTGAGCTCCGAATGCAGTCGATACAACAAACGTCGCACTCCGCGCGGAGGTTGGCCACCACCGTGCGTCAAAATGCACTTGTGCTTTTGCCAAAACTTATCTTGATTGAATCGTTGCCAAACGGTGTCCTTTTCGACATGCAGTATGAATTTCGCATCGCACTTTTTGAATTGAATCACGTCGGGCTCGACAATGCTAGGAATGGCATATCCGCCCGAACCCATGCGGCTACCATCGATGGTATCCCCGCTATCGACGAACGTGATTGGACCAACGAGAGCACCTTTGGTTTGAGCAAACAGATGCAGTTCCTCTCGCAGCGCCCCGGTAAGTACTTCCAAATCCTCGATCACGGCATCCGATTCGCTTTGGTCTTCGAAGGTCACTTCCTTGGTCCCTTCGATGGCATGCTTGAGCATGTAGTAGAGACCTCGAATGCTGGTCGATTTGCCTTGACGCAACAGGGAGCTGCACCCACTGCCGGCGAGGAGCGTCTGCATATACATGCGAGCTTGATTCAGGTTAAACAGCTCTCGTCGGTTGGTGCGATTGCCCATTTCGATAAAGCGTTTGCGTTTATTGAAGTGGGCGTTGGTCAAGCTGCGAGAAGGAATATCCAAAGCCGGATCGCGCTGGCGACTGGCTGCCTCGATCACCTTGGTTGCCAATTTATCGAGGCGGTCCATGGTCTCCAGATCGCGACCCTTCATTTCCACCTCGGGCGTTTCCCTCGTAGCACTCGTTCGTGTTCTCTTAGCCATGGATGCGCGGGTTACTCCTCATCGACAATTTCATCTCCAAATTCATCCAACTTCACGTCAGCAATCGCGGTTTTCTTCTTGGCCACCGTCAAAAGTTGATCGTAAACCGGTTGCGAATCGATTTTCTTGATGGTGCCGACGGCTTGTGCAACTTCTCGCAAATAGCGAAGGAACACACTGCGGCGGTTCCCTTGAGCAACGATGGCCTGACGCTTGCGGAGAAAAGTGGCAAGGTTGCGCCCGATGCTTTGCAGTGCGAGCCGCAACTCCTTCTCAATTTCAGGATAGGATGCCACGGCTTCCTTCGATTCGCTGGTGAACGGAACCCAGACGCTGGCGATATGGACGATCAGCGTCAACGGTCCTGCTGGAAGCGAGCCTTTGGACTGGCTCAGTCCGTAAGCGCGCCAGTTGGTTCCCATCACCGCCTGAGTGATGGCGCAAGCTCCGGCCTGAAACTGCAAAGGGACTCGATTGGCAAACCGATAGACCTGCATGGTTTGGCCGTCGCTAGTGTTGACTGATTTCATGGCGTCAAAGAGCTGCTCAAATTCGGACTTTCCCAATTTCTGAGGGCTGCAGCGGGTTGGTAGCTTCGCCTCTTCGATAATGCGATCCGCGATTTCGGCTCCGACTCCAGAGAAGGTATCGATCAAAAATTTCCGCAATGTTCGAGCGTCCGATTGTTGGATGAGTTCTTGCAACTCCTCTTTGGTGATCTTGGATGTCGCGGCGTCTCCACCGTAGGCGAGCGCAACTTCGATTTGAAAGGGACAGCCTCGATAAACGGTGGGGGGACGTGTAATCGCGTCGTGGTATTCCCCCGGCACGATATGCTTGAGCCCTCGGAACAGCAGCTCCTGCCCGATCGGGACGATACAGTCGGTCGAAGGTGGCCTAATGCGCGTTTCCTGCAACGCTTTGTAAAGCCTTTCCGCGTCGCCGTGATTGGCTTTTCCAGCCCGTGCGCGTGGGCTGAGCTTGGCAAGCTCACAGACTTTTCTGGCGACGGCAGGTGTTACGCACGAAAAGGAGGATGTCAAGAATCCAGAGATCGTTTCCTCCTTCATGTCAGCCAGCATGGTTACCAATTGCCCCAGTTCGACTCCATAAGGATGAGGCTTGATCTCTTTGGCTTCCGCAGGAAGCTCCGTCGTACTGCGATCGTAGGTAACTTCGTGACCATCGGGATCGCGATAGTGGATCGTCACGTGCGGATTCGCGATGGCGGTCTGTTCAAGGTACTCATCGACACTTCCTCTTCCACGTTTGTGGACGGCGGCCAATTCGATCGTAACCCGTGTGCCTGTTTCGACTTCGTCACCTGGTCGCTGTCCCGCTGGAGCATGGAACGCAGGGACCATCGCGTCAACCGTTCCATTCTCCGATGCATGTCCATTGGCGCCTGATTGGGCTGGCGGATAATGAGATTCCCATGCGATTTCGTTCTCGCGAATGTACGCCAACCCCTTCGGCCCCGCCGGAATATCGACACCTTCCCCTTTGCCGTTGACAATCTCCGGTTGATTCTTCTTGGTGTCGATCTGCAACATGAAGTAATGAAGCGGCTTGGACCTCGAGGTCTTGGAAAGAATTCGAAGTGGGCGGCCCGTCGTCAACATGCCGTTCATTCCTGCGGCACTGATGCCGATTCCTTGCTGACCACGGCTCATCCGAAGCCGATGAAATTTGCTTCCGTAAAGGAGCTTTCCAAAGATTAAAGGGATCTGCTTCTTGACGATTCCCGGTCCGTTATCTTGAATGCTGACTTGAAACCGGCCAGGTTGCGGCTGATGTATGGCGACCCAGATTTCGGGAACGATGCCAGCTTCCTCGCAGGCGTCCAATGAGTTGTCGACGGCCTCCTTGACCGTCGTGAGCAGGGCTTTTCTTGGATTGTCGAATCCGAGGAGATGCTTGTTTTTCGCGAAGAACTCGCTGACTGAAATGTCGCGCTGCTTGGTCGCCATCGATTCGGCAGTTGCGCGTCGCGATTTGGTTTTGCGTTTGATCTGTTCTGTTGTCACCATCGATCCAATCGAACGGAAAGACATACGGGTTGCGATCCGAATTGCGAGTTTTTGCGGATCGACCGCAATCAGCTCGCGCAAGGCAAAGTCGCCACAAAGTTAAAGCATAACGCCTGGGAGGTCTAGGCTAAATAACTACTGAGCCAATCATCGCCGACTTTGACGATCGACATCGAGTTCACCGGCAAATATAGGTTTTGACGAGTGCAAGCAAAACGTTGTACTACAAGACGTGCTCTTTCCGAAAGTTGGAGATCGAAGCAGTCATCTAGGTACACAATCCGCTCGGAAAGCGGGTTCTCTGGATCGACCAAGCCCCTCTTCCAAGTCCTTTCAGGGTATTCCGTATCAAGGAGATGATTTCATGCAGTTCAAAAATTGGACACATAAGTTGCTAAGCGGAGGATTGGCTTGCCTGGCGATCGCTCTACTGAATTCTCAGGCGACTGCCCAATGCCCTTCCTGCGGAGGTGCCGGAGGAGCCTGGAGTGCGGGTGGCAGTGCGCAGCATGGGATGTACAACAGTGCGGAACATCTTTTCGACAATTACTTCACCCAGGGCCCAATAAACCAAGCACAAGCCGGCATGTACATCTCCCCAGTCGGAGTACCAGGTTGGGTCGGGCACACCTACATTACTTATGAGCCATTTCAGCCTCACGAGTTCATGTACCATCATCGCCATCGCTACCACTCCTACTACGATAGCGGAGCTGGTCTCAATCGGACGATGGCAACGTACTATAATCCTCCGGTCCGCACGGCAGTGGGTCGGACTGTCAAGTTCCTTTCACACTAACTCGCTCCGCATTCAAGTTGGTGGAAATGGATTTCCCGAACGGCAGATGCCGAGCCACGGAAAGCATTCCTATGGTTCGTTTCATTGCAAGTTCTTTCGCAATTCTCATGTTGGCCTGCTTGGCATCAAGTGTTTCCGCGCAGGCACCGGGGTGGGGGAGAACGATCCTCACTCCTCGAATGTATGGTGAACATTACGCGGATCATTTTGCCCAGAGATCCGCATGGCACGGAAACTATTATTACCTTCGGACCGGTCAGCCGACGGCTTTGGTAGTTCCTCCCAATGTTGTCATGCAATCCAACTACTCGTGGGGTGTTTCTCAAAACACCATGACTCCGGTTTATCATCAATTCAAAGGTCTTCCACCTTCGGGTGCTGGAGGCGGATTATTCCGAGCGACACCGGTCTGGCCGAGCCACACAGATCAGTTCGGAATCTATCCTGTCCGAGCTCCTTGGTGACGACGCTCATTTTCGAACATTGGCGTTCGGTTCTCGTATCATCAGCGACGAAGCGAACCAACCTAGCGAAAAGGCTTTGACGGAACCCGCCATGCCGTCAAAGCCTTTTTCGTTTTGCTCGCTCTCGCTACACATCCAGGTTACGGACTTCGAGGGCGTGTTTTTCGATGAATTCGCGTCTTGGCTCCACCTTATCGCCCATGAGCACACGAAACATTTCATCCGCCGCCGCCGCATCGACCAAGGTCACTTTGATCATCGTTCGCTGAGCGGGATCAAGAGTCGTTTCCCGAAGCTCCTCGGCATTCATTTCACCCAACCCTTTGAAGCGAGTGATCTGCAAGCCCTTCTCACCGGCGGCGCGAATTGCTGGGAGCAAATCTCGCAAGTCTTCAAGCGAAGTTTCCGAATCATCTCGTCTCAGGCGAAAGCGAGGTTCGGTCGCACCCGTCCGTTCCTTGGGCAGCAAGTCTGCAATTCCGAATCCCAGCTTGGTCAATTCCTTCAGGCCGGAATTGATAGTGCGAACCTCATACAGCTCGATCACATGAAATCCGTTGGCATTCGGTGCCGCTTCATTCGAGCCTCCCTCGGCTGGGACAGCTTCTTCCGAGCTGAAGCCTTGTTGATTGATGAACTCATCCAACTTATCGCGAGTAACAAACCAAGCTTCTCCCTTGGGCATCATCAGGTGGAAGACGGGCATCCGTCCAGATTCTGGCTCCATGCGTTCGGCGTGAAATTTCAAGCTAATTCCCCGACGCTCGAGCGTAAGCATCGCATCTTCCATGGCTGCCAATGTTTGACACAATGCCTTCATCTGATCGCCATCGATGGTCCGACCGTCCTCAGCAATGAGGGAAGTATTCGACAGACCTTTCGATAAGAGCTGTTCTTTCATCTCCTCTTCGGTTTGCACGTAGTATTTCTCTTTTTTGCCGCGAACCACGCGGAACAGAGGCGGCTGAGCAACGTAAACGTGGCCTCCAGCGACGAGCTGATACATCTGTCGATAGAAGAAGCACAAAAGCAGTGTTCGAATGTGCGAACCATCGACGTCGGCGTCCGTCATGATAATGATGCGATTATAGCGCCGTTTCGCCACATCCTGATCAGCGCCAATTCCTGATCCAATGGCCTGAATCATGCTCATGATTTCTTCGTTGGCCAAGACCTTATCGTCGCGGCTCTTGTAGGCGTTGATGATCTTACCCCGCAGCGGCAGAATGGCTTGAGTATCGCGAAAGCGACCTCCTTCCGCGCTTCCACCTGCCGAGTCACCTTCGACCAGGTAGAGTTCGCACTCCTCCATTTTGTTGCTGATGCAATCGCGAAGCTTTCCCGGCAGCCCGCCGCCGCCTAAAGCATTCTTGCGTTGCCGCAGCATGTCTTTCGCTTTGCGAGCGGCTTCGCGCGCCTCTGCCGCCAGAAGGCCCTTCTTGACAATGGCTTTGGCTGCCTTCGGGTTCTCCTCCATGTATTTGCCGAGGCTATCTCCAACCACCGCGTTAACGATCCCTTCGATCTCGCCATTGCCGAGCTTGGTTTTCGTTTGACCTTCGAATTGCGGGTGTGCGACTCTCATGCTGATCACTGCCGTCAAACCCTCGCGGAAGTCATCCCCAATCGGCGTTAAGTCTTTGAAGATGTTCTCCTTCTTTCCATAGGCGTTCAACGTTCTCGTGAGAGCGGCTCGGAAACCAGAAACATGAGTCCCGCCTTCCACGGTGTGGATGTTATTCACATACGACTGGAGGTTCTCCGTATACTCGGTCGAGTACTGGAGAGCGATCTCGTAGCCGACGCCGTCCTTCTCGCCCGAGATCAGAATCACATCATTGTGGATCACATCGCTGGCTCGATTGAGGTGCTCGACAAATTCGACAATTCCTCGCTCGTAGTAGAACTCGTCACCCTCTCCGATGCGCTCATCGCGGAATCGGATGCGGACTCCGCTATTGAGGAAGGCCAGTTCTTGCAATCGCTTGTAAAGCGTATCGAACGAGAACTTAGTGTTCGGGAAAATCTGGCTGTCCGGTTTGAACGTCGTTTTGGTTCCGCGTCGATTGGTCGATCGGACGACTTGGACGGGTCCGGTGGGGACCCCTCGTTCATAGCTCTGTGTGGCAACTTTTCCATCTCGGCAAACTTCAACTTCGCACCATTGCGAAAGGAAATTGACGACCGTGACTCCGACGCCGTGAAGACCGCCAGACGCCTGATACGCTTTTTTCTCGAACTTGCCACCGAACTTGAGAACGGTCATCACTCCTTCCAACGTGCTGACCTCACGCCCCATCATTTCGGACAACTGTTGATGGAGGTCAAACGGTATGCCTCGTCCATCATCATCAACGGTAACCGAACCGTCGGCATTGATGGTCACGCCGATATTCTTGGCATGGCCAGCCATCGCTTCGTCAATGGAATTGTCAACGACTTCATAGACTAAATGGTGGAGGCCCTTGAGCGTCGTATCGCCGATGTACATCGACGGACGCTCGCGGACATGCTCCAGGTCGCTGAGGTGTTTTAGGTCCTCAGCAGAATAGTCCGAGCGATCAAACTCGATCGGCTCATCCGGCCGCTTGGCGGGCTGTTGGGGATCATTTCCAGCAGGAACTTGATTGTCCGAATCCATGAATTGTCATCTCGATCTGACGTTCAAGAAACAGGCAGCAGGTGCCCTGGAAACGCGAACGTAACGTCGCCATCCGAAGTCTTAACAATCGCAGGGAGAATTGTACCAAATCCACCGATTTTCGCAGTCGCGAATGAGGGATTTCAGCCCATCAGAACCAAGTTTCTCAGCGAACTTTTGGGCTATCGATAACGAGTGGCAGTTGAGCAAGGAACGATCCGTCGGAGTAGTTGCTCACTGTCTCTTGGAGGTGCGCGCGGCGCAGCACAAGCGGCCCGGCATCGTTCGTTGCGCTGCTCCCTTAAGCGGTTCAGCAGTTCGCTCAAGCCGGGCGCGGCATGGATTCGACGACCGCATCGATCAGTCCATAATCCATCGCTTCTTTCGGGTCCATGAATCGGTCTCGATCCGTGTCTTTCTCGATCGTTGCGAGGTCCTTACCGCAGTGCTTCATCAGAATTTCGTTCAATCTGGACTTGGTCCGTTTGAACTCCCGAACATGGATAGCAATTTCTTCTGCCGTTCCCTGCATTCCAGCAAGGGGCTGATGGATCATGATCCGCGAATTTGGAAGTGAGTAACGTTTCCCTTTCGTGCCTGCAGTCAACAAGACGGCTCCCATGGAAGCCGCTTGCCCGATGCAATAGGTCGCGATATCGCAGGATACAAATTGCATCGTATCGTAGATCGCCATACCCGCACTCACGCTGCCACCCGGGCTGTTGATGTACATGTGAATGTCGGCCTTCGGATCATCGGCTTGGAGGAAAAGCATTTGAGCGACCAAAGCATTCGCCACCTCGTCGTCAACCTGCGTCCCCAAGAAGATGATTCGATCCTTGAGCAATCGGCTGTAGATATCGTAGACCCGCTCTTCGCGTCCACTTTTCTCAATCACATAAGGGATGGTCGGCATGACCTCACTCCATTCGGTTGCGCGTCGTTGCGATAGATAGAAGATTTAGGTTTCGGAACCTTCAGGCAATGGCTGCTTCTGAAGAATCTGGTCTACCAAGCCGTAGCTGACTGCTTCATCCGCAGACAGGAAGAAATCGCGATCTGTGTCTTGAGCAATCTTCTCCAAGGTCTGACCCGTGTGGCGAGATAGAATTTCGTTGAGCATCTCGCGATTGCGAAGAATTTCGTGGGCTTGGATCTCGATATCGGATACTTGGCCACCGACGCCTCCATGTGGCTGATGAACCATCACTCGGCTGTGTGGAAGACAATAGCGTTTGCCTTTGGTTCCACCAGCAAGGAGCACCGCTCCTCCACTTGCTGCTTGGCCGACGCAGTAGGTTGCCACAGGACAGGAGAGAATTTGCATGGTGTCATAAATCGCTAGAGTCGAGACGACCTCTCCACCTGGGGAATTGATGTAGAAGTGAATATCCTTGCGTCGATTCTCGCTCTGCAAGTAGAGCAACTTCATCACGACTTCGTTCGCAT
>JBBIUE010000101.1:0-15746 GCA_037440405.1 Pirellula sp.
CCTCATTGCGTCCGTGGCCGCAAGCCCAAGCGGCTCCATCCGTAAGCTGACTTCAAATGAAGCGAGTTCAATTCTCGGAGGAGATTTTGGACGGCACTGCAGGACCACTTAACCCTGTTTGTGTGCCTATCCCGCGCACAATCCTAATTACGGATCATTTTGGGTGTGTGGTTCGCAATGTGCAAGCGCACCGAATGGTACCGCTGCAGTGCAGTGTACTGATGCCAACGGTGGTGCCATGAGTAATATGCAGTCAAATTGTGGTAATGGAGGTTTTTGGTGTTCTGGTGCGAAGAATATAGCAGACTTTTGTGGCCAAGTCCGCATTGGTCAATGTCAGAGTGGAAATTTTGTCTCCTTGTTGAACGACGGCTCATTGTGCCCAGGGCAAACATGCGAATAGTTCGTGCATTGCTGGGATTGGTTTGTTCTGAGAATTGGTTGCGCTAGGTTACGGATGATATGCGCAGCTCTTTTGTTCTTGCGCTTGGAGTTCGGCGTGAAACAGGATTCCCATCATGGTAGCAATAAACTTGGCGCGAGCCCTCGGTGTGTCGATTCATGTGTTGAAGTAGTGGGTGTCGGAAAATCTTCGAAAGTGAGAAATCACCGGAGTTTGTCGTTGTTCTCAACGTTTCTCCAGCTTCTTCAACGCTAATGTCGATTGTGGCATCTTGCTTGAATAGTCTTTCGTAGCATTTTCGACTTCTTGGAGTAAAAAGGAAATCGAAAATTGTTGAGTCGATGCTATTGATTGTCAACTTTCTCACGGGTCAATAAAATCGCGAATAGTGTCCGCTTGCGTGTTCTCGTGTTGAAGCGAGCATTTCACTCATCCCCTTTTCTCGACGGAGACCGTTTGATGTTGAGTGTAGGTTTCGTCTTGGATGTTTCGAGGACTCAAGCCTCGCAGGGCGGGCAACATCTTGATAGCCGTTGGTTTTACTTTGATGTTCTCTGCAAATGGATCATGAACTTTGCGACAATCGCGGTTCTTGTAATCGTTGGCCTGAGGCCCGCATGGAACTTCGCATCGGGGCAAGAACCGAGTTTCGACAAACCGTATCGAGATACCATCGCGGATTCCTTGCTGCAATCGTATTTGTCTGGCCTGCCCGAAGGAATGTTCTTAGGGCGCTGGGACATTCGGTTCGGAGATCGGACCAACATGGAGAATCGAACGATCTTCGGTTTCGATGAATCGGCAGTAGCTGGGGAATGGAAGTTGGCTCCGCGACATTTCGAATGGTTTCGAGCAGAGCCGTCACCAGACAATGTACGTGAGATTCTTCGAAGCGACGAGATGTCGGTCGATTTCAGTTCGCGGTTAATCAATGGAAAAGTTCAAAAGCGAGGTTCGTTCGGAGAGCCTAGTGGAGAAACACTTGATTTCCACATCGATCGCTTTTGGTGGCCTAACTTCTTGTTCGCAGTTTCCAAAGATAATATTATCTGGAGCCTAAAACGTGTCGAGAATCGACACGATCGGACGTTCATTCATTTCGAGTTCGGTCCGAAAGTTGGCTATTTCGAACTCGATTTGCGCGATGGCTTTCAGGTTTTACGAATCTTCGAGGAATGTAAAAGCCCCATTCATGGTGATTACAGCCACGATTGGACGATTGAAAATCAGTCGTTCATCGTCGATGGCAGAAAGTTCTGGTTTCCACGAAAAGCCCGATTTTTCTTTCATCTGCGGACCGCCGGACAGAACAAAAAGAAGGAGCTGTTCGCGGAGTTCTCCGATGTCGGCTATTCTCCCATCGCCATGAAACCGAAAATCGAATTTCCCGATGGGACCGAGGTCCATGATCGCTTGCAGGAAATTCGATACAAAGTGGGTGGGGACTCGGTGACGATGCCGGATATTGAAGAAATCAAACGAATGATGGCTCGTCCCGACGTCGAGGCTCCTCCGGATCTTCGAGGAAGATCGCTTACGTCTTGGCTACCCCGGCTCGCTTGGTGGAGCGCTCTTGGGATCGCGCTATTTGGTGGCTGCGCGTTCGGCATCTACAGAGTTCAAAGAAAGTCTAGAAAGAAATGAAATAGGATTGGTTAAATTCTCTTGGGATATCAAACATGTTGCTTCGACTCGTCTGCTCGTGGTTCCTCATCGCTTGGGTTCAGCCAGCTAGCGACAATAGGCTGACCGAACTGGATAAAAGCGTTTCATTCAAGTCACAGTCGCCGAGGATTCCTTGCGGAATCGCTGCATCGTACTTGTTTGCTTTTCTTGGTGGACGCGATGTGGATTCTTCATTTCTCGAAAAGGAAGCCAGTACGGAACCGCAGTTGATGTCACTTGAAGAAGTTAAGGACATTTGTCAGCAACTTGGATTGTCGGTAAAAGCGTTTCAAGTTGAGTTGGGATCAAGCGTTGAATTTCGACGTCCAGTCATTGCCCATATCGAGACTCCTTTTGGTGGTCATTACTTGGTGTTGCGGCCTACACGAAACGGACTTCAACTGATCGATCCACAACTTCCGGAGGCGCCGCTGAAACCGGACCATTCGAATGTGATACCCGTGCTCTCATCACCGCTGACGGGATACTTCATTGCTGAGGATGGAGCGATCGTCACGCCTCGCTCGTGGCACGTCGCCGATTGGCTCTTGATCATCGCATTGGTCATCATGGGGCTCCTTTTGGGAACACTTCTTGGCTCGGTGGCGAATTGGTTCGCTGGGCGAGTGAGACGCGAGGCGAATTTGTTCTCCCGAGCACGCCACACGCTCTGTTGTTTGTGCTTGAGTTGGCTGTTGGCGATTGCCGGTTGCGGAGGTAACGCATCGACGACAACTTCGGTTCGACTCCAGGGAACTCAGCCAACTGTCAGTGAAGGCTTGGAATGTCTGGAATGCCCTGATGAAGTTGTGGTTGGTTCCGAGCCCGTACAGTTCAACATTCGCTTGCGGAATCGATCCAATGAACCGATTGCCTTCGAACAGGTTGAGAGGTCTGGAGCGTGCTGCAGCCCGTTTACACTGGTCAGCATGACGCCGGACAAAGTCGAGCCGGGCGGGGAGTTCACCGTCACCTATGAGTGTCTTCCCAACCAAGGAAAAGGAACCATTTCCTTTTCAGTTGGTTTTCGAGCGGTCGGTTCCTCCCGTGACCGAATTTTTCAGCGAAATCTGACCATGCAGATGACGGGAGCTCGAATCCAAGTCAAGTTGCCGCAAGTCGACTTTGGCGAGTTCTGCAAGAAAGACCTCCCCCTCACCAGAATAGGGAACATCTCGTTTGAGCTCAGTGAGGCATTTGATCCGAATCTGATAAAATGGGACTTGGAGGTGGGAGGAGTTGAAGTCGTTCCTCTCTTTGACAAACGCCGCGAGCAGGACTATGTTGTGGGAGTCAAAATGCACACCGTTCCTGTCGAGTTTCGTTTGGCATCGATTGCTCAGGATGACGAGGACTTTCTTTTTCCCGTCTACTTGACGTATGGGAGCACGAAGGTGCGATCCAATGTCTCCGGAACAGTGTTACCGGAGTGGAGTTTGGGAATACGGGCCACGCTGCGGCTCTTGGCGACTCCAGATCGATGCTTGCCCGATGAGATGACCCTCTATCATCACGGCAAGTCGGTAAGCGAGATCGCGACGGTCCAAGTTCCGAACGATGCTCCGATCCAGGTTTCCATGTCGGACCGAAGTCGCGTACGCTTTACACCCAATCCGGAGTTCTGGAAAGCGATTGAAACGACTCGTCCAGCCAATGCGGTGAAGGTTCCCATAACGGTTCAAGGCACGGATGGCGGCGAATCATTCAGCGTCGAAATTCCGTCGGAGGTCTTGGCTCAATGAAACGTGATAGGATCCGAGATCAGAGACTTCTACTGGCATTCATTGGACGTCAAGGATTGTCTTTGGTGGAGGTCATGGTGGTGCTATCGATCCTAGCGATGATGATCAGCCTGCTGCTACCCGCAGTGATGTCCGCCAGGGAGTCGACGCGCAGTCTTCAGTGCCAGAACAACTTGAAGCAAATCGGCTTAGCCATGTCGAACTATGCGGTGGTGCACCGCGCGTTTCCTTACCCTGTAAATATCGCCCTGGAAGAGCCCCCTCCTTACATTTTTCCGGATTTGGTCCCAGTCCATGCCCGTCTCCTCCCTTTTCTGGATGATCAAGCGACGTACGATCGAGTGTCTTTTGGAGTCGAACGCTTTTCCAATCCAGCCCGATTCTTGAGTGGCCCCAGTTGCTTTCGATGTCCGTCTGACGATCTGGTACCTTCCTACGGAACGAACTATCTCATGTGCATCGGTGAATACTTGGGATCGTATGTTGAGCCTTCGGTCATTCCCTTTCCTTTTGTGGTCCCAGTGGGTGCGTTCAGACCTTATGAGGCGACGCCGCTGGAGGCGTATACGGACGGATTGTCCAACACGGTGACGTTTGGCGAAAGGCTAGCCGGAAGTCGTCTGAAAATGGACAACGGGGTGTGGGGACGCGATTTCGCCGTGATTCCAGACGACCCCTCCATATTCATCATTCATCGGAATCAGATGACTTGGAAATGCGCGACGCTGACCAAGGACCATCGAGAATGGTGGTTTACCGAAGGAGGAAGTGAATGGCTTTGTTGGTGTTCTGGACTTGAGTACAACCACGTTCTTCCGCCAAATTCCGGAATTCAAGATTGTGGAATAACTTTCTATGAGCTTAGCGGAATTTCGACGGCGCGCAGTCATCATCAGTCTAAGTGCAATTTCGTGTTCGCCGACGGTCGCGTCGCCAGCATTTCCAACGACGTCGATATCGACGCCTATCGCGCCGTCTCGACGCGGAACGGACATGAAACCAATCATCAGGTCGAATGATCGAACGCAAGAATGGACGAATTGCTACCCGCCTCAGGGCGAACGCATAAGGATCTGCAACTCATGCGTTGGGCGATTTAAGCATTGCGGGGCGAGCCATCCCGTAGAGCAAATACAGACTGTATACCAACGCGAGAATCGGGGTGCTGGCGTCCTTCCGCTTTCGGAGAGGCCCCGAACTTGTTTCGCGGCGGCTTTGTGTACCATCGCTTCTCGACTCGGAGCGTCGGGCGACAGTTCCCAAATGGCCAAGCTGCTGCCAAGCACTTCCTAACGAGGATAAAGGGGAGCGCGAGCCGTTAGTTCATTCCGATTAGCTTCCGGCAGCGGCTGGGCAAACTCTCGAGGACGGCCACCCACGACTTCTGGACCAATGTCGTTCAACGGAAATGGATCGAAGAGGACGGCTCGGGCTTTTTGACGATCGATGGTACCTTGTCCACCCGCCCCCCACCTCGCCGTGGGATTCCGAGGATCGATGCAACCCATCAAGCTCACCATGCCCAAGACGATCAGGTACCATGTCGGTCGCATCTAATTGTTCCCTAAAACTCCCAATAGAAACCCAACCATTCCCGTCATTCAGAGAAGAGCGGACTTTCGTGACCAGCTCTGCGGATGGCCTCATAAATTCGCTTATAGTAAGCTAGAGCAAAGAGTGTTAGGGCAAAGCGATGGCAATTACTTGCAAATCGATCCTCACAGTCCAGCTAGCATTCCGCAATCCTGACTTGATTGACGAAATCCAGTCTTTCGCCTCTCATTCTGAATCAGTTGGAGTTTCCGTTCGTGCAGACATCCGATTCCCGATGGCGAAGATGGGTGCGGCGGCTTTTGATCTTTTTGTTGCTTCCTTACATGATCGTCACTTCGCTCGCCTTTTTCTTGCAGCGCCGATTGATGTACTTTCCAACCGTGGTGACGGACCTTTCGGTCCAAGCCGCCGGACTGTCAGGAGCCGCAGTCACCGATGTTCATCTCCGAACCGACGATGGAAGGATTATCAAAGGTTGGCTTTTGCGTTCTCTGCTACCAATCGCGCCTCAGACGAATGCGAGCGATCAGGATATTTCACAATCTCAGCGGCCTGCCTTGCTGATTTACTTTCCTGGCAATGCGGGGAACCGGCAGAATCGACTTGATGACCTGCGGACATTCGCCACCGCTGGCTATGACATATTGATCTTCGACTACCGAGGTTATGGTGATAGTCAAGGGACACCTACCGAGCCATCGATGGAATCCGATGCGAATCAGATTTATCGATACGCCCGCGACGAGCTGCGCTACGAAGAATCTCGGATTGTGTTGTTTGGCGAATCCTTGGGGGGCGGCGTCGCTCTGTCGCTTTGGTCGAATCCGAGCGAGTTCGCTCCGCAACCAGCAGCGATCATTCTCAAATCAACGTTTAGTTCGATGGTGGACGCAGCTAGTTATCATTATCCCTGGCTGCCAGTGAAGCTCCTCCTCGTCGATCGCTGGCCGTCCATTGACCGCATTCAGCATGTTCAGTCATCCATCGTCTTGATCCACGGGACCAGAGACGAAGTGGTACCATTCTCTCATGCAAGGCAGTTACAATCCGCCGCGCCGCAGGCGGTTCTCATCGAGCATCAAGGAGGCAGGCACAACGATATGCCGATCCAACTCATGTTGAAAGAGCTGCAACGAATCCGATCCGCCATGGACGAGTGACGCGCGGCACTGCGATGTTCGAAGGGCTGTCGAGCCACAAAATGGCTCTTCATTTTAGCGTTCCGTAAAGTCGCTTGCGTTGATCGAAGAATCAGAAACGTCGAGCAGATTCCTAATAGCGGTCATGAGCACGGTTTCGACTTCGGGGGAAACGTTGGAAGCTGAATTACTGACTTCATAACCTCCTTGCGGATGAGAGACTCGCGTACCGATGTAGAACGGTCCGTAATCGCCGTAGGCCGCCATGATGACGTTTTTATCGGGCCGCATGGCCTGTGCCGCCAACTGATATTCGACGAACAATTCTCCCGGCATGAACAGCACAACATTGTCTCCAGCGTGCAAGCACCCGATGGTGATGGCGTGGCCATCGAGCATGCGTTCCGCGAAGGCGAGTTTCTCTGCGGCATGAACAAGTTGGCCAGATGGCGTATCCGGGGCGGCAAGTATTTTCTTCAACTGTTCGACCGAGGGATTCGGATTGACTGGGAGCTGAACTTGCTCGGAACGCCACTCGATGTCCTCTGCAGAGAGGGGGACATAGTTGGTCGCGTACCAAGCCCGTCGCATGGCATCTTCCAGTCGTTCCGCCAGTGTCTGCCTCATGGGAATGGAACCGTCATTGAATTTGCCAGCGCCGATATTGCCGCCGGCTCCCGTGAAGTGAACATGAAAAGTATCGGTGAGCGTCTGCCTAGCATCGCGGGCCATCCCGGGGAAGTCCGGATTTGCTTTTCCAGTTCGATAGTAGCTCTGTGGATGGGTCGCATACGAACTCAACACCGCAATGGGTCTTTCATCATTTGCAAAGATCAAGTGCTTGAACCATGGATCGATGACACCCACGGGCTCCTGCCGCAGCTCATCGTCCCGACAAGCCGTGTACCGCGTTGCCCGAACGAGGCCGCCGGGGCCAAGTATCCGGCGGTTGGAAGCGACGTCATGAACCTCGGCGGCACCGAAACCCAGTCGGGTGAGCGATACCGAATGCTGCATCGATTTCGCAATTGCCGCTTCGACGCGCGACACAACATCTTCGAACAAATCTGCATCGTAGAACTCATCGGCCCGCCCCATCGCGGCAAGAAGTTGATAGGAGGTCGAATCAAAGCGAGGAGCATCATGTTGATGGAGCGCGTGGACGCAAACCCGATCCATCGAAGTTCCCGCAGCTCGAGCCAATCGTCGTCGGAACTCATCGTGACTGCCATTGGCGATGCCAATCCAATCGATCGCACACAGGACGATCGAATCGACGGCCCCGTGCAGGATGATCCCGCGGCAACTCAGCGGCTGGGTAACTTCGCGGCACCGATCGTATGCGAGTGGTTTTCCAATCCTCGGCGAGGCATCGACGTTGAAGACGGTGATCCGAACAGGTTCCGTTCCAAGCAATCGGTTCTCTTTCGAGGGAACGATCCAACTGCAGCCAAGTAACAACAAACTGAGAATGGATTCAACGCGCATGTGGCAACGCCTCGCAACATACCTTGGGCTTCTATCTTGGAACTCCAGTTCGGTGACTCCACGTGATGAGCACATTCTACGAAAAAACGGTGCAGGGATCGCTGCACCGTTTTCAAGAACTGCATCGCCAATTCTTGTCAGGCGTGCGTTCCGCGAAGTTTTCTTTTGGAAGAAAGCAAATTACTTGGTTTTCTTGTCCTTGAGCTTTTTCAGATAGGACTCAAGCTCCCCCTTCATTCCTTCTTCTGCGTTGTCAACGGCCTTCGTTTGAGTTGCGATGGCCGCTTCGAGATCGCCAGTCAGCTCTTGGAGATGCGCCAAGGTGTCGAGGATCGCACCGCTTGTCGGGTCCGCCTTGACGGCCAATTCCGCTGCTTCGAGAGCAACCTTGAGTAATTCCTGATTCATGTCATCCTTCTGCTCGGCTTGCTCGACAACGAACCAAGCGAGTTGGTTCAACATCTGCGAGTCGTTCTTGTACATGCCCATCATCTCCTTGAACGGCTCGATGGCTCGTTCATCACCGGTTCGAAGCAAGAGTCGAGTTCGAATTTCCATGAGTTGCTTCTTCACGCCGTCCGCCTTGGCTTCTCCAATGAATTTGTCGAGCATCTCGATGGCTGCGTCGGTGTCGCCGTCTCGCATCGCCCGCGAGACCTTGGACAAGATGATCGAGACTTGCTGCGACTCCTTGAACTCCTCAGCGAACGCTGAACGATCCCACGCATCTTCGACCACTTGTTTCAGCGGTTCATCCATTTCCATCGGGTGGCCGATCCACTCGATCAATCCTTGTTTGCCGACGATGAATGCGGTGGGAATACCATTCTGGCCGGCGGCTCGCATGTAATCTTCGTATACGGATTCGTCCGGATCGGTGGTCAAGCAATAGTTCTTGGTGAGTTCGCCAAAGGTCATATTTTCGTCTTTGGGCGTCTTTCTTTTCAGAAACTCTTGAACCGTTTCCAAGTCCTCATCGCTGACGCTGACGACCGTCACCCCCTTGTCCGCAAACTCGTCTTGAATCTTGCTGATGTGCGGCATACTGGCGATGCAAGGTCCACACCAAGTTGCCCAGAATTCGACGACGTAAACCTTACCACTTTCGAACTGCTTGACGCGGGCAAATCGTCCCTCGCCATCGCTCAGCCAATGTTCTATGTCGAGTGCCGGAGCCTTCGAACCGATCGTCAATCCTGCATCGTCGTCATTCGCGCATAGGCGAACATTAGCCATCATCACTGCCACGAGGCAGCATATACCCAAATACTTTCTCAACATCTCATCTCTCCAGAATTCTTGAAACCGCCGAGCCGAAATTTTTCCCAGTGTCATAACCGATACGCCAAACTCCACCACAGCCAACTCGATTGCAAGCTCGGCGAGTTCTTGACGACATTGTAGCAACTCCTCTCATTCGTGTTACTTCGTATTCCACAATCTCCGCCATTACCAACGTCCAGCAAGTACTCGATAGACCCGCTTTCGTTGAATTCTTCAATGGTGCTTCGGCTAGCTATTATTCAGGGACGCTTGCGGAATCCTGGACCTTACCCAATCCATATTAAACTTGGATGATTTTCTGCCTCAGGTTACACTGATGCGTTGTTTCCAGCGATCCTGGAAAGTGGAATGGACATTCGAGAACACCGTCCATTGAGCGGTGAGGGAGAGCGATACGTGGGGAGTGAGAGAAAGCTCTACATCGAAACTGTGGGGTGCCAGATGAATGTTCTGGACTCCGAGATGGTCGTTGCTGCTTTGCGGAAGTCTGGTTATGTGCTGACCGATTCGCCGGAGACGGCGGATACGATTCTTTTCAATACGTGCAGCGTTCGCGAACACGCGGAAGAAAAAGCTTATAGTAACTTGGCCAAACTGAAGCGGATGAAGCAGAAGCATCCCGAGAAGATCATTGGCGTCATGGGGTGCATGGCTCAGAAGGATCAGCGGCTGGTGTTTGAGCGAGCACCGTATGTCGATATGGTGGTAGGGCCAGGTCAGCTTCATCGAATTCCTGAGTTGATCGAGCGAGCGACAAACGGAGAGAAGCAGCAGCTTGCTGTCAGCCTTGGTCGCCGCGATGGCTCGCAAGAAGAAATTCGCCGGAGTCATGAGACGTTCGATCCTCTCCGCGATCCGGAGATGAGGCCGACTCCCTTTCAGGCGTACCTGCGCATTCAGATTGGTTGCGATAAGTTTTGCACTTATTGCATCGTTCCGATGACTCGCGGTCCCGAGCAAGGCCGACCACCAGCTCAAATTTTAGCGGAAGCCCACGAGTTGGCTCGGCAAGGTTGCAAGGAGATCGTGTTGCTCGGACAAACCGTGAACAGCTATCGATACATGGATGGAGGCCGGACCATTCGATTGAGTGATTTGCTCCAAGATCTGCATGAAATCGATGGCATCGAGCGAATCAAGTTTGTGACGAATTATCCGAAGGATATGACGCGCGAATTGTTGGAGACGGTCCGCGACTTCCCCAAGTGTTCGCCCTACCTTCACGTCCCTGCGCAGAGTGGATCCGACGATGTTCTGCGTCGGATGAAGAGGGGATACACAACAGCCGACTACTATGAAATGATGGACCGCGTTCACCAAATTCTTCCGAACGCTGCCGTTTCCAGCGATTTCATTGTCGGCTTTTGTGGCGAAACCGACCGAGACTTCGAACAGACGGTCGAACTGGTGAAGCGCTGCCGATTCAAGAATAGTTTTATCTTCCAGTACTCCGTCCGACCGGGGACCAAAGCGGCGGAGCTGTTACCGGATGATGTACCAGAATCGGTCAAGTCCGAGCGGAATCAGACGCTGCTGGCCGTGCAAAACGCGATTAGCCAAGAGGACAACCTCCAATTTCTCGGGAAGACGGTCGAGGTCCTCGTCGAGGGGCCAAGCAAGCAATCGCTGAAGCGGAACGACTCCGGCCCCATTCGGCAAATGACTGGACGCACGCATTGCGATCGCATCGTTGTTTGGGAAGGCAACGAGCGGCAAGCAGGAAACACCTTGCCTGTGCTCATCCATGATGCAAGCAGTCACACTTTGTTTGGATCGATGGTGACGACCGATTCCGTAGAAACCGTGCCTCTCCAGATCGCAGCGACCTAATCGCGATGTGGATCGACCGCGTAGATCGTTGGCTAGATTGGCTGAAGTGGCCGGTCGCAACCGTTGCCGTCCTCGCCACGCCCTCACTTCTGTGGAGTAGTTGGAAGATTCTTTTGTCGGTCCCCGAGCATCCTTGGAATGCGGGCACTTTTCTGTTCGGCCTCATTGCGTTTGTCTTCATGTGGCGGTCGTACCTCCACGGCACGCGAATCGGCAAATGGATCATTCGCGCCGAGCACGAATTCACGCATCTCATCTTCGCGGTGCTGACCGGTCACCGTATCCTGAGTTTTCGTACCAAAGAGAAAGAAGCTCAGGTCCGGTTTCGAGGCAAAGGGAATTGGCTGATCACCTCGGCACCCTATTTCTTTCCGACATCGGCGCTGGTGCTGTTTCTCCTTTCGCTGCTGATGCCCATTCGTTTGCTGCCGTGGACGAATGTGTTCTTGGGAATCGCAACCGGCTTTCATGTCGTATCCGGCTATCATGAAACGCATCGCGACCAAGATGATCTCAAGCAACTACGTTGGCCCTTTTGCTGGTGTTTTCTGCCTGCGGCGAACCTGTTTTTCTTGTCGCTCCTTTTAGCAGTAGCTTTGATGGGGTGGAGTGGATTGATAGAGCTATTCACCCACGGACTTGAACTACCGAAAATGTTGGTTGAGACTGCATTCGGTTCGGCAGACCGATCGAGTACGGGAGGTGGAGAGTGATGCAACGCTTTTGGAGCAACTATGCTCGCTTGTTTAAGTTGTGCGGCCTACTGGCGATCGCATCAAATGCCATTGCATTTGGTTGCGTGAATCTCTGTGGCGGAGATTGGCCGCAATTGCTCGGACCCAATCGAGATGGCCATGTAGCGGCGGATGAGAATGGCTTGAGCAAACTTCCGGATGCACTGCAAATCCCGTGGGAGACCGATTGTGGCGAAGGCTACAGTGGGCCAGCGATAAAAGGAGACGCCTTGTACCTTGTTGATCGAGTGGGGGATCAAGAGAGACTCCGTCGGTTTCACAAGGTCGATGGGGGCCTCGTTTGGACGCAGACCTGGAGGGCAACTTATTCCGGCGGTATTGATAGCGATCGCGGCCCTCGCTGTGTCCCTTCCATCGCAGAAGATCGCATCTTCGTGTTTGGAGGGGCCGGGAAACTCGTCTGCGTATCGGCAAGCAATGGTGCCATCCTCTGGTCGCGCGATCTGAGACAAGAGTATGAGGCCGAAGACGGGTACTTTGGTGCTGGCAGTTCGCCCCTCGTTTTCGAAGACAAAGTCATCGCAGCGGTCGGCGGCAAGCGGTCGGGCGGCGTCGTAGCCGTGGATGCCAAGTCGGGTGCTACCCTTTGGGAATCAGTGGGAGCGGAAGCCAGCTACGCATCACCAATCCTATTAACTCTTGAAGGTTCATCGCGTCCCTCGGTCTTGATCCCGACCCGGTTGAACACCTACCAGTTGGACGTCGATTCGGGTAGTGTCCAGTTCCAAACTCCATTTGGTCAGCGTGGGCCAACGGTCAATGCAGCCACTCCCGTCCGTTCTTCAACCGGAGCAATCATTTTGACCGCCAGTTATGGCATCGGCATGACGGAACTCCGGGCAACGAGAGGCGCACTAACGTTGGGAACACAACGATCGGAGTTGCTCAGCAGCCAATATGCCACTCCGATCATCTACGGGTCGACGCTGTTTGGTAGTGATGGGAGAGAAGATTACGGCAATGGAAAACTGCGATGTATTGATCTCGACGCAATGGAGTTGCGATGGGAGACCGATCAAATTGGCATCGCTCACTTGATTGGATTCGAATCGACGATTCTGTGTGTTGATGTTACGGGTCGATTGAATCTGCTTCGAGCCTCTTCATCGTCCTTCGATTCGTTGGGTTCCCTTTCGCTGCCGCCCGCGACTTATCGCGCGCTTCCGGCCTACAGCAACGGCATTCTTTATCTGAAAACGAATGGAGGAGGTCAGAATCGCTTGCTTGCCGTTCAGTTGCATTCGTCGAACTGATCCACTGTTCGAAATCAAAAAAAGGTACCCTGAAGTCAAACTCGACAGCCGAAGCGATAACTTGAGTTTGAAGTTCCGTGCCAAGCGGAAACCTCTTTGAGAGTTAAAGTCTGGAACGCCCAACAAGGACTCCCAGAAGCAAACCAGTGGCCACGATTCCCAACCATCGAACCATGCCTGTTCCGAAGACGACGGTGCTATTGAAGGCGATAAAGACGAGGAAGGCTAAGCCGATGGCTCGCAGTCCAATTGCTTTCGGCAAGAGGGTACGTTGACGATCATCGATTGACCATGCCAGCAAGAGGTCCGCACCCCAAACAGCGACGAAAAGATAGTTGAAGTAGACGCCAGCGCCGAAAGAGAATCCGAGCAGCGCTTGTGTCTGCTCGGCGGTGGATTGGTAAGCTTCGCGGTGGCTCCAATGGTGGAAGAAATGAAATGCTGCGGCAACGTGACCGAGCATGAATGCAAAGCCGATGGCCCAAGCCCATCTCCACAAGCGATACCATCGACGTCGGAAGCCACTGAGTTCGCAAGCGATTCCAAGGACAAAGAGGGCGAGGGCGACTCGGATGGTCCAGATCGTTATCCAGTCACCCATGCCGTTGCTCCGCGTTTCGAAGTGCTTAGTAGTCGAGCGCGGCACCACCGTCGGCTTGGATGCCTTGTCCGGTGATGAAGCTGCTGTCCTCACTCGCCAAGAAGAGGCAGATGCGTCCGATTTCTTCAGGCTGAGCCATCCGTCCAATGGGCTGAAGAGCCGCGATACGTTCCAGGGCCTCTTCGGGGTTGGGCAAACTCGCGGCCCAGGCTCGCATCAGCGGCGTATCCACATTGCTGGGCAAGATGGCATTGACTCGAATTCCATACGGTGCGGTCTCAAGAGCAAGCGCTTTGGTAAAACTTAGCTGAGCTCCCTTGCTGGCAGCGTAAGCTGCCGAATTCTTTTGGCCAAGAATCGCCGTCATGGAACTGATGTTGATGATGGTCCCCCGCGTAGCTCGCAAGAAAGGCATGGCATATTGGGAGGCGGCATACGTGCTGATGAAATTGATTTGCATGACGCGCATGGCTTCCTCAGGAGTCGTCTGTTCGATCGGTGTATCCGGAGGATGAATGCCCGCGTTATTGATCAGACAATCGATGCGACCCAAGGTTGAGCCGACTCGATCGATCGCTGCATGGAGTTGTGCAATGTCGGCCACATCGACGACTTCAAGCAAATGTTGTCCGCCTAACTCATCCAAGAACCGTCGCCCAGCGAGTTCATCGCGATCAAGAATAGCGACTCGGGCGCCTTCGTTGGAGAAGACGCGAGCGCACCCGGCACCGATGCCTTGGGCCCCTCCCGTGATGATCACCACGCGCTCCTGAAATCTCACGGTGATTCCTCTTTCCCAAGAGCAGCCATGCGATAGCCATCGGACCGGGCGGCGGCTCGAGCCATGCCTGGCGTATTAAAAGGCATAGCGATATGGCCGCGATGATCCACCGCGATCAATCCGCCGGAGTCCTTGGGAAGGATCGAGTCAATCGCTTCGGAAGCCGCTTCCTCAAGGCTCTTTCCGCCGAGTTCCATTTGGAGAGAGACTCGCATAGCGATGGCGTGACGGATAAAAAGTTCGCCGACGCCCGTGCAACTGATGGCGCAGGTAGCGTTCTTGGCGTAGTTTCCTGCGCCGATAATGGGTGAATCACCGATCCGCCCCCATCGTTTTCCGAGCAATCCGCCGGTACTGGTGCCTGCCGCTAGATTGCCGTGCGAGTCGAGCACGACGCAGCCCACCGTACCCAGGTAGAAAAGAGGATCATCGACGTTGATCGGATTCTGATTCCAGCTTGTCTTGTTGGTCACGTCTCGCTCCTTCCATCGATTCCAGGAGCGTCGTTGTTCATCGGTGCGAAAATAATCGGGTTCGACCAATGCCACTCCAAGCTGCTCAGCAAATTTTTCAGCGCCGTCCCCTACCAAGAACACATGAGCAGAATCGGAGATGACGCGACGCGCCAAAGAGATCGGATTCTTCACTCGCTGAACACTTGCCACGGAACCGCAGAGCATTTGATGGCCGTCCATGATCGAAGCATCCAACATGCAGTTTCCTTCCGCGTTCCAGACGGCTCCGCGACCAGCATTGAAATGGGGGTGGTCTTCGAGTGCGCGGACGACTGCCTCGACCACATCCATGGCCTCGCCGCCGGATTCCAACGAGGAAACACCGACCTGCAAAGCGGCGTGCAAGCCTTCCATGCGCAATTGAATTTGTTCATGAGTCCAGCGTTTCGGATCCGCCCCGGCGCCGCCATGGATTGCGATTGACCAAATGGATGAACTGCCATTCACCGTTTGTGACTCCTGTTGCCCTCGAAGCGAGTGCGCGATACTCGATAAAAAGATGTGGGGGATCAACCAGCAGGCCGAGAGGAAGAATTTCGATTTCACGATGCGATCTCCTTTTGCCAGAACGAGTAGATTTTAGGGTAAGTTGCCATCGCGAGAAGACGGCTACATCGACGCGTTGTGGATGCAGCGTCACTCGGCTTCGGTTCGAAGGTCGGACACGCTGTTCCGCTAAAAGTAACCGTTCACGGGTCGGGGGAGGAATCAGGCTGTTGATGAGGTGGTTTCGGGT
>JBBIUE010000102.1:0-15356 GCA_037440405.1 Pirellula sp.
TCGCCATCGATGCCAACACCGGAGTCGTTACCGTCGCGGGAGCCATCGATCGCGAGACGGTTGGGCCGACGCTTGATATCACCGTTCGAGCCTCTTCCACCGACGGTTCGTTTAGCACCCGAACGTTTACGATCGAAATTGGGAACGAGAATGAGGCACCGGTGGCTACGGGAGAACAGATCGAACTCAAATTGTTCAACCCTTCAAAAGTCAAGCTGGACACACTCTTAAACAATGACTTTGATCCTGACGGGGACAGCCTTTCTGTCGTTATTCAAAGCCAAACCTCATCGGGACGTGTCATCGTTGAACAAGATGGTTCGGTATGGTACGAGCCCTTAGGCACATTTTCGGGTAAAGTGCAGTTTTCTTACGTGGTGACGGACGGCGTCCACTATTCCAATGAAGTTACAGCTGAATTGAATATTTATTCATTCATTGGCACGGCAGGCGACGGCACGGAAAGCTTGAATGAAGACAAGAAGAAGGAAGAACCAACAACTTCGACCACAGCAAGTATGCCAGTTGGACCGCTGATTACAGTCGAAGAAGAGAGTTTTGACTTGACGCCATTAGGCACAACAGCCAGGACTAGCGGAATTAGTAGTTATTGGATTAGTCGCGATCGTACCATTGAGGATGATGATAACGACGATAGGAACTCCGCAGGTGTGCGCACGTTGAGCTTTCTTGATCGTTCGAACGATCCGCAAGATCTTTCGGGAATGTTTGGCGGATTGTTTTCATGGTCCTTCAAGAATTACCAGGAAAGTTTCGATTCACGATGGGTGCTTTTCGATATGGACGGTCTTCATTCTCCTGAGGCCAATTCCGTGAGTTTTCAGACGTTAGGGTTTGAGGCGGTCAAAGTTTTCGTGGGGACAGGATTAATCTTGTGGCTGCTTCAGAGTAGCCAGCTCATAACTTCCTTATTGATTGCGACTCCAGCTTGGTTTCACTTAGATACCCTTACCATCTTGGGTAATACCGGTAGAGCGGTGGGTGACTCTCGCAAAGACGAGGAAGATGTACAGATTCTCGGGAAGTAAATGAATCGATAGGGGTACTTCAAAAGCAAGGTCAATGAAACGGTTTTCCGTCACACAACGAATTGCCACCGCACTCAGTGCTTTATCCCTGCTACCGATATTGATAGCTGGGTGGGTTGGCGTGTTGCCAACCGGCGACGAGGAGTTGATGAGGCGGAGAGCATCCTTGTGTGAACAACTCGCAAACAGTTGCGCGTTACAGCTTGCCTCTCGCGACCTGTCGTTTCTTTCGGCCCAGCTCAAATCGCTGGAACCGGCAGGAGCGAGAAGTCTTCGCATCGTGCGGTTCGATGGGCTCGTCGTTTTCGAAAGTGAGAACCATCAGACGTTTTGGCAACCCGACCCGAAGCGCAAAGGTCTGAATAATTGCCTTTCCGTTCCGTTGATTCGCAATGGCCAACGTTGGGGCCATTGTGAAGTAGCTTTCGAGCCCATACCTTGGTGGAAGCATGGATGGAGCCGCTATCTTTTGCTGGTTGGAATGGGATTAACCTTAAACGGCTTGTCCTTTCTTCTATTTTTGGTCCGAGTCTTGAGAGAGTTGGACCCGAACAGTGCCGTCCCGCAGCGCGTGCGTAACACGCTTGACACCATTGTCGGCGGCGTCGTCGTATTGGATGCTTCCGGCCGCGTCATGTTGGTCAACGAATCCTTTGTTCGCTCGACTGGAATACCTGCTGCCAAACTCATAGGTACTCGGTTGGAGGCCTTGCCCTGGCGGCAACAGGAGAATCAAGTTTTCCCCTGGGATAGTGCTTTTTCCCTTCGGCAGAGATCGACGGGACAGTCGCTTTTTCTGAGCGACGCATCGGGTGAAGAGCGATGTTTTGTTTGCAATGCCACCCCTATTTTCGACGCCCATGAGAAGCTTGCAGGTGCTTTAGTGAGCTTCGAGGATATCACACAACTCGAAGACCAGCGTCGCGACCTAGTGCGTGCGCTCGAAAGTCTGGAACAATCGAGAGAGCAGATTCGCAGACAGAATGACGCTCTACGAGAAATGGCTTCGCGCGATCCTCTGACGGGAACATTCAATCGAAGGGCACTTTTCGAGCAGCTTGAGTCGCTGTGGCAGAAAGCGACGGTTTCGCATGGTTCGCTCGCGGCGATCATGATGGACGTCGATCATTTTAAGCGATTGAACGATACGTTCGGCCATGCGGCAGGGGATGACGTGCTGCGGACGTTGGTAAAGGTGGTAGCAAGTGCGATTGCGGTTCCACACTGCCTGGGTCGGTATGGCGGCGAGGAGTTTTGCGTCCTGCTGCCCGGCGTTCCTTCGAGTCAAGCCGTCGAGATTGCCGAGCAAGTACGGGCCGCTGTTGAGTCCCAAATGGCAGAACCGTATCACGTGACTTGCAGCATTGGTGTTGGATCCACGGAGTTTCAACCTGCATCCTGCCACGAACTCTTGGAATTGGCGGATAAGGCCCTTTATGAAGCGAAGCACTCTGGTCGAAATCGCGTCATGCTATGGTCGGAGAAGTTGGTCGCAGTAGACAATCGTAAACAACGGAAGTCCGATTCGCCAGGGGCGAATCTTGTAGCTGAAGTCTTGCCTGTTTCGTATCAAGCGGTTGTGGCACTACATGCAGCGTTATCGTACAAGCACGCAGATACCGCGCTCCATTCTCAGCGTGTCGCTGAGTTCAGTGTCGCTGTCGCAAAAGGACTGATGTCCTTCCGAGAGATCTATCTCTTGGAAATTGGTGCACTACTTCACGATATTGGCAAGATCGGAATCCCAGATGGGGTTCTCCTGAAACCTGGCAAGTTGGATTCCGGCGAATGGCGAATCATGGAAGCTCATGCCGACATCGGAGTCGAGATCATCGAGTCGGCCTTCCACTGCAAAGAGTTGACGGATGTACTCAGATATCATCACTGTCGCTACGATGGCGTGAACTGTAAGCCGGGGGATCCCAAGGGGGATGACATTCCACTGTCCGCGCGGATCGTAGGCATTGCGGACGCTTATGATGCGATGGTGTCGGACCGAGTTTATCGTCGCGGCCGACCGGCGGTTGAGGCCTTTGAGGAACTTCGGCGATGTGCGGGTTCCCAATTTGATCCCCACTTGGTTGAGCGATTTATTGCCGTTCACTCAGAAACTTGTAACAATGAGCTTACTCGTTCGGAGCACACCTTTCATCGGAACGCCATTCAGGTTGGGCAGCAATTGGATCGCGTTCTGCAAGCGTTTGAAAGTCGCGATACCGCCGAAGCCCTATCCCAATTGGAAGCGCTGCGACTTGTCGCTGAAAAGGGTGAGCTGCCGACCATTCTCGCAACGGTTGAAGCAATTCGCTTGGAACTAGCTCAAAGCAGTTCGCCTGACTGGGACCTCATCATGCCAATCCTTCAGGACCTAGTTGATTGCTGTTTACTGATCCAGCGGTCATTTTTCCAGGATATCGGAAACAAGCCTCTTCAAATGCGGAATTTCGTTGATAGGGACAGCGAACAGGAGCGTGCTCAAAACCATGTGTCAGCGTCTGTCAGCGGGAACTCGATCAGCGTTCTACCAAACTCGCATCCGTTGCGTGGATATCCTCCCAACGTCTCCGATGGCGCGTCATCGTTCTGAGTTGCTCGGTTTGCTTAAAAGAAGAATCGCGTGAAGTTCGAACTGATTGTCAATAACTCGATTCCACCGCCAGCTCGGAACTTGGCTAACCTCGTCAAGGGATTAGCGCGAACAACGGAAGCTGAAAGCGCGAGGCACATTCACGATGGCCTCGTGAAGGTCAATGGCCGTATCCGCACTCAGCCTCACTTTAAGCTAGCTCCGGGAGATCGAATCGAAGTCGAATTCACACCGAAAATGTACTCTGAGACAAAGCGTGGTTCCTCAGCTCGACCGCAACTGAAGATTGTGTTCGAAGACGACGATCTCATCGTGGTCGAGAAACCGGCTGGACTGCTCACGGTTCCAACAAAACTGAGGGAGAAGTCGAACCTTCAGGCCATGATCGACAAATATCTCCACAAGCGCAACGAGAATGCCACGTGCTACTGCGTTCAGAGATTGGACCGCGGTGTATCTGGAGTCTTGGTGTTTGCGAAGTCCTTGCAGATCGCGGAGAGTCTTCGTGACCAGTTCGCGGCCCGCAAACCACATCGACGATACGTTGCGATCGTTTCCGGACAAATGAGGCAGACGTCAGGTAAATACGAGTCGTATCTGACGACAGACTCGGAACTCAATCAATACTCGACCCGCAATGCAGAAGAGGGCAAACTGGCGATCACACACTTCGTGGTCACGCGCATTTGGGAATCCGCCACGATGCTTGAAGTCCGGCTGGAAACGGGTCGGCGCAATCAGATTCGCGTTCATTTTGCGGAGGCCGGACATCCAATACTGGGAGATCCCCGTTATCAACGGCACTTGGCTGTTCATCCACTTTGGAACTACGATCGATTGGCTCTTCACGCCGAGAGTCTATCCATCGCGCACCCTCGGACAGGACAACAACTTAGCTTCACCTCTTCCTGGCCGGACGAATTCCGCGAGTTTCAAAGGCGTCTGAACAAACGTCAGAACATTTGAGGTTGCTGAACGCGGAAAGGCACCTCCAAACGAGCACGAACGGACTATTCTGAACGAGCAGCTTCTTCGAGCGCCTTTTTACGAGCAGCCTCGAATTCATCGCCCTGGTTCCATGCGGGGAGTTCGTCTCCTTCGGCGATTTGGAGACCGATCCAAGCAAGCAGTTGGGCGTCTTCCAGAGCTCCTTCGAGATTCCAATTCGGATCATACTCGTCGCTAGGTTGGTGATAATCTCGCTCCGTCCACGCATCGATCTGCTGCTTTCCCCAGCCATCAGGTCTGCCGACAATTGCAATTCCCGAATGCAAATAGACGCCTGGCACGCCGACTTTGGCCAAGCTGAATTGGTCCGAGCGGTAGTAATATCCTTTGTCGGGAGAAGTGTCGGGAACCACGACGCGATTCTGCCGTTTTGCAGCTTCGGCGATAAGTGCATCCAAGTTGCTTTTGCCGTCTCCGATGACATTCACATCTTTGGAACGTCCTAAAAAATTGATGCCGTCGATGTTGAGGACAGCGGACATCTTGCCGGGCGGGATCGGCGGAAAGCTGGCAAAGTATCGCGATCCAAGCAAACCGGATTCCTCCGCAGCAACAGCAGCAAAAAGGATGGAACGCTTCGGCCGAACGCGATTTTGATTGAAGTAATCGGCGATGGCGAGCAAAGTCGCAGTCCCCGAGGCATTGTCGATGGCACCATTGTAAATGTCGTCCCCCTTCTCGTTGCGTGTAGCAGCTCGGCCGAGATGATCGTGATGTGCCATAAATATGACATATTCGTCTTTGAGTTTTGGGTCCGAGCCCTCTATCATTCCGAGAACATTGCCTGATTCAAAGGGGCGAATCACCGCTTGCAGCGACACATCGAGACGCACGCCAAGTGGAACGGGTCGGAAATCTCTCATTTCCGCGCGAGCACGCAACTCATCGAGCGAGTACCCTGCCAACTCGCAGAGCTTCTTGCAAGCATCATTGGTTGCCCAGGATCGCATCTGCAATCGCGGCCCAATGTCATCTCTCAGTTCCACTTCTTCGCCGGTCCAAGAGGTTTGAATGACTTGAAAAGGGTAACCCGCCGATTCCGTGGTGTGGATGATGATGGCTCCCGCTGCTTTCTGGCGAGCCGCGCTTTCATACTTGTAATCCCAACGGCCGTAATAGAGCCGCTTCTTGCCGGCAAATAGATTGGGATCCGAAGCAGGATCGTTGTTCATCACCAACAAGATCTTTCCCTCCAGATCAGCATCCTTGAAGTCATCCCAGTCATACTCAGGTGCTTGGATGCCATATCCGACAAAGACGATTTCACGGCCTGCGAGTTCGACGGATTCGACAGGTTTGCCAGTCACTGCGATGTAGTCATCGAAGTATCTCCAAGACACGGACTCGCTGTTCGATTGAAATCGAAGTTCCTTGGGTGCTGCAGTGGTTGTACCCACCAAGGGGACCGGCTGAATCCAACCTCCCATTTTGGGAATCGGCTTCAATCCCAGCGACTCGAATTGCGTTGCGAGGTAGAGTTGGGTGAGTGCATCACCGCGAGTTCCGGGGCCTCGACCTTCCAATAAATCATCAGCCAGGAAGCGAAGATGAGCTCGCAGCACCGACTCGGAAATGGTCGGCAAGTCGTCCACGGCCAGAGCGGACTGCGACCAGAGTCTCTCCTGCTGCCAAGTGAATAAGAAAAGTCCAACAATCCACATCCAATGGTTCGTTCGCAGCATCAATCAGTTTCCTCATAACGGAAAAAGCCTTGGGTCGACTTCACACCAAGCCTTCCATCTTGCACCAGTTCATTCAACCTTTCAATCCAGGCATCGTACTCGTGACGATGACCATCCCATTTCGCGTTCTGGAACGCTTGCTGGACAACATCTAGGCCAATCTCATCCATGAATCGAAATGGTCCTCGTTCCATTCTAGTGATAGATCGCCAAACGAAATCGATCTGCTCGGGAGTTGCCACCCCATCATTCCAAAGCTGCATTGCCGACTCAAGTACGCCTCGCAACAGAGAGTTGAAAATGTACCCAGAATTTTCTTTGCGTTGGATGATGGGCGTTTGATCGATACGCGCACTGAGTTTAGCCACTGCTTCGACGATCGACTCGAGAGTCGAGGAGCAAGGAACCACATCGACCAGCCGAGTCAACCAAACAGGAGCATGAAAATGCCAATGTAGAAATCGTTCCGGTGATTGCAAATGAGACGCAAAGTGAGAAGGAATGAAATACGACGAGTTCGACGCGATAATGCAGGGAAAGGCATAGGTCTCGGAAAGCTCCCTCAGAACGCGACGTTTCGAAGATGCTTTCTCCGGCGTACACTCGATGAGCAAATGGCAGGGGCTATCGCCAAGACGCGAACAAAGCGATATCCGATCTCGCCACTCGTGCATCTGGTTTTCATTCCAAGTATTCAGTTCAACCTGTCGCCGCAGATGGTTATCAATCCAGGCAATCGCCGATTCGACACTCGATGGCTGAGTATCATAAAGCCAAACGCGAACATTGAACGCAACTAACTGCGCGGCAATCTGTCTGCCGATCCACCCGCTTCCTACAATGAGGACTTCCTCGATCTTGCATTCGCTCATTGATGAGGTCCAGTTATCCTCGGGAACGTTCTTCTCTGTGCTGTTGCAGGTAACCAGGAAGTCGGCGCACCTGTCCGTTTCGGTCCACACAAGCGATTTCGCTTCGTCCAAATACGATCACGTCTTCGCCTCGAGTCAGCTCGTAACGATGGAAAATCCTCGCTCCTCGCGATCGCTCAACGATCGTCGTCAAATTTAGAAGATCATCAAACTCTGCTGGAAGGCGGTACTCAATCTCGAATTTTGTTACCACCAACATCAGACCGGATGCTTCCAAATCTCGGTACGAGTGGCCGCTATCACGCATCATCTCCACTCGGCCCCGTTCAAAGTAATTCAAATACTGAGCGTGGTGAACTCGTCCTTGACCATCCGTTTCGTGATAACGAACCCGGATTTCCATAGAATGTCGCAACATAGAGAAAGCCGAAAGGAATTGACGATTTAACCGAATCGAAGTTGTGAGTTGAAAATTTCCATGCTAGCGCATCGAACCAAGATCGTCGAGGACCTGCGGCGTATCCTCCAAGGTTTTCCTTTGTTGTTCATTGAATTGAACTGAATTGTTGCATCTCAGCGTGCCGACGCCTATCTTAGACACGAATGATCCGACACGGTCGGAAGCGAATGCAGAACCGACGAAGCGTCCTGCATGAACCGCGAGCAATTTCGGGGGAATGCAAACTCGAGTTCCGGACTGGTACGTTCCAGTCAGGTAGGTATGGTCGGTGGGTTCGTCGGATAATCGCTGGCAACGCGAAATACCCCAAATGCCCGAAAAAGCAGAACTGAGGTTCGAAAATGAGTCAAGGCGGTGGTTACTCAACTCCTTTTGAAACCATGCGTGGAAGAAATTTCCCAACGATTCGGCAGTTCACAGTGTTCTTGGAAAATCGAGTAGGCCAGTTGCTCGAAGTCGTCCGCAGGTTCGAGGGAACTGGTATTCGCATCGTTGCATTGTCGATAACGGACTCCGCTGAATGCGCCTTCGTACGATTCCTGCTGAGCCACCCTGAAAGAGGGAGAGAGATTCTTGAACGTGCTGGCTTAGCGATCATTGAGACGGATCTCATCGGAGTCGAACTCCCGCAGTCTGGTCAGCCGCTGATTCAGGTCTGTACGGCTCTTCTTCAAGCGGAGATTAACATCATTCAGGCTTACCCATTGATCTTTCGTCCTCACGGTTCGCCGGCTGTGGCCATCATGGTGGACAATACGGAACTCGCCATGGAAACCCTCCAAAACAAAGGATTTCGCATGATTTCCGAGGGGGATTTGCTTGATGACGAGTTCTGATCTGTAGAGTTCGGATAAGGAACTTTTGCCCTTGAAATCGCTCTAAGTGAATTGTTGGAATCGAGTTAGAAGACGATTTGCCGACATGTCTTCGGATATCCGCTATTTTGCCATTGCGTCGGAACTGTCTAAAATTTCAGCAACGATTTTTCGGTTTAGGAAGAGTTTGCTGAAAAGTTTGTTCGGGAATATCCGACTTAGAAGATAAACGGCATCTTCTTGACTGACACCCAGGTTAACCAAAGGTAGTTCTTGGGAGTCAACCGTTTGATTATTTTGCAGTCCAAATTCGATGAGGCTTGCCACGCATGACGAAACGAAGAAGCAGTAAACTTCGGTCGCTCTTCCGTAGTTTCTTTCGGTCCCATGATCCCGGCAAATGCTCTCGCGATTCACGTCGAATTCGAGTGGAGGCGTTGGAGACGCGCCAGCTCCTTGTTGCGGACATATTCTCGCCATTGGGCTTGGGCTCATCTCGAGAAGAATCGCAGTCGCTGTATGCAATGACTGTGAGCAACATGATTGCAGAAGGAGAAGCACAAGACGACTTGGTCGCCTTCGCCAAAGCACTTCGAGATGCTGGGGTGCAGTTCTTTGGCGCTGACTGGTGTCCTTTCTGCACCGAGCAGAAGCAACTGTTCCAAGATGGAGGTCAGTTCCTGCCCTTTGTCGAGGTAACGAATCCAGATCGGTCGCTCAATGCCATCGGAATTGCCGAGAACATCACCAATTTCCCGACATGGGAATTTCAAAACGGCGATCGATTGGAAGGCGTGCGAACGCTCGCAACAATCAGTCAAAAAGCTGGCATTCCCATCCCCAAGAGCAGCACTCCGTCGGCGGTCGACATCCCCAATCAATCTGTGCGGATCAATTCCCCGTTGCATATCCCAATCGACGCTTACGACCCGAATGGTAATCCTCTGACGATTACGGTTACTAGCAGCAATCCGTCCGTCGTTACTGCAGAAGTTCTGCAGGGCAATCCGAGCCTCCGACTTTCGATTGAAGGCTATGGCGATATGGTTTTCGAATTATTCGCATCGGAAGCTCCTCGTCCGGTCGAGCGCATCATTCAATTGGTGAATGCAGGATTTTACAACCGATCGGCCACTAACAAGGTCATTTTCCACCGAGTCTTGAGCGGCTTTGTCATCCAAACGGGAGATCCGACAGGTACGGGTTCGGGTGGCTCTCAGCTTGGGAAGTTCGATGATCAGTACAACGTCAATTTACAGCACAACCGAACTGGCGTTCTTTCCTACGCGAAGTCTTCGGACGATACGAACGATTCGCAGTTCTTTATCACGGAAGGACCGCAGCGTCACCTCGATTTCAACCATTCGATCTTTGGACAATTGATTGAGGGCGAGGCGGTCCGCGCTGCCATTGCGCGAACGGATGTGAATTCGCCGACCGTCGGTCGACCCACGAATGAAATTGTGATTTCTTCCGCCACCATTTTCAACGACAATGAGAACGGACTCATTCGTCTGAAAGGTGTGAGTCCGGGCTCCGCGACGATTACCGTCCGAATCGAAGACACGGAAGGAAACTTTGTTACGAAGACCTTCACCTCAACCGTCGTCCAGGACAACGTGAATTCCCATCCGTTCCTTAACGACATACCTAACGTGACGGCGCCAGCTGGCACGCCTGTGAATATTCAATTGTCGGCTGTCGATCGCGAAGGCGACCCAGTCGAGTTCAGTGCGAGCAAAATTGGCAGCGTAAACTACACTTTGAATGTCAATGCATCTTCTGGCTTGGTGACGGTGACCCCACCTTCCGGTTTCGTTGGCAGTTTTCAGGTACTTGCCCGCGTCAATGCTGTCGGACTGTCTGGGGCCAACAACCCATTTGATTCCCAAGCCATCACGGTAACTGTCTTGCCGAGTGGCCCTACGTCCGTTGAACTTGTTGCTTCATCCGACACGGGCATCAGTGATTCAGACAACATCACCAACGCGGGAACCTTGACTTTCGAGGTCATTGGAACGACCGATGGTGCGACCGTTGAATTGAAGGTGGGAAATACGGTCGTGGGCACGGCGACCGCGACCGGAAGCGTGACGACGATCACAACGAGCAATATTGCTGCTTTAGGTGAGGGGACGCACTCAATTGTCGCGATTCAGCGCATTGGTTCACAGCAGAGTGACCCGACCCCGGCGCTGAATGTGACTTTTGATAATACTCCTCCAGCCTTGTTGACCAACACGGGCTTACCCACGGCGATCAGTGCTGGCCAACTCATGTCGGTTGACTTGAGTCACCCAGAAGAAGGTGCCGGAGGCTTACAATACACGATCGTTGATGCACCGACAGGGATGACCATCAATCCGAGCACTGGGCTCCTACAATGGACCCCAACCGCAGCTCAAATTGGTCCCCATGAATTCACAGTGCGGTTAACCGACCTCGCAGGCAACGTACGAAATCAGAACTTTGCCCTCAACGTCACTGAGCAAGCAAAAGTCGGCATCGAACTGCGGCTAGTCGATGTCAATAATTCTCCAATTACATCAACACCTCTCAATTCGTCCTTCAAGGTCCAAGTATTCGCCACCGACTTGAGGACGGGTGGTGAAGCGCAAGGTCTGTTTGCAGTTTACCTCGATCTTTTGTATGACACCGACCTTGTTGAGCTCGACGGAGCCACTCCCGTTAGCAACGGCACCATCTACACCAATGGATTGACAAGCACAAATATTCTTTTGGGAACCTTAGGCGTCGTCAACGAACTTGGAGGATTCGCCGGAAGCCTAAATCCGATCGGCCCGGACCCGAAACTTGTTGCAGAAGTGCGTTTTCGCGCGAAGGGAATTGGCCAAGCTGTCTTCACCACCGAGGCGGCAGACAACGAGGGTTCGGATATTCTCGCTTATGGCGTGGTGAACGACGAGCCTATCTCGCCATCACTTGTTAGTTATGGCGGTGTGACGCTCAACGCGGGGATCAATTTTACAGCGGTCAATGACTCGTTCAGTGTCGACGAAGATTCAACGGCCAATCAACTGAATGTTCTTGCCAACGATACGATTGTGGGCTCGAGCACGACCCTGACCATTCGATCGGTAGGAACGCCAAGTGCTGGAGGCACGGTCACCATTTCGTCTGACAGCAAGTTGGTGATTTACACTCCTGCGGCAAACTTCAATGGCACCGAAACTTTCACCTACATCGCTCGCGACCAAAATGGTGCCGAAGACACGGCAACCGTCACGGTCACAGTTCAGCCAGTAAATGACCCGCCGGTCGCTGTCAACGACACCTTCGAAGTGGTGACTGGGTCAACGAACAATTTCCTCAATGTCTTGGCGAACGACAACAGTGGTCCTGACATCGGAGAAACGTTGACCATCACTGCGGTTGGAACTCCCTCTCAAGGCGGTTCGGTGACGATTGGTCCCAACGGAACGCACTTGCTTTACACTCCGAAACTAGGCTTTACCGGCGGTGAAACGTTCACCTACACCATTCGAGATGACGGTGGTCTCACGGCCACGGCAACGGTGACCATGAACGTCAAGTCCTCAGCGCCCTCGCCCGTTGTTGTCAACGATTCGTTCACCATTGCCGAGGACGCAGCCCAGGCTGAGTACAACGTTCTTGCCAACGATACTCCCGGGCAGACTGGTGATACGTTGACGATCAGCAGCGTATCCGCCCAGAATGGCACGGCTTCCATCTCCAGTGACGGTACCAAATTGGTCTATCGCCCCAAACCTGATTTCAACGGAATTGATTTGGTGACCTACGTCGCTAGAGGAAGCAGTGGAGGCACCGCGACCGGCACGGCAACCTTTACCGTCACTGCCGTCAATGATCCGCCCACAGCGGTAGCGGATACGTTCAAAATCAATTCAATCTCTCCGAACACGACACTCGACGTGCTCAAGAATGATCCCAATGTCGATGTTGGTGAAACCTACACGATCAAGTCCATTACTCAGCCGCCAACAGGCAAGGGAACAGTTAGCATTTCTGCTGATAAGAAGACTTTGGTCTACACGCCACCAAATAACAACTTTACTGATCCCTCTGTCACCTTCACCTACACGATCGGAGATGGAAGTGGTCTGACCTCGACAGCGTCGGTGACACTGGAAGTCGTTCGATTTACGACCCGTTCGATCAGCGGAACGATCCAAGGTGGCCTTCAGTCGTTCGTCGTCGATTCCGTCGCACTTAGTGGAACGGATGTCTTCAATCAGGCAATTTCTCGCGTCATTCCGGTCAGCAACAATGCATTTACCGTCAACGATCTGGCCCCCGGTACCTACGAAATTAAAGTCGACAATCTGCCTTTTCTCACCCAGGGGACGACCAGTCTGACCATTGTGTCAGGTGAAAATGATGGCAATTCGACGGGGAATCGACTTCAGCTTGGAACCATTCGGGCTCAATATGTTGATATTCGCGATTTCTTAGGTCGTTCGCTGGGACGTGGATTCTACGTCGCCGCTGAAACGGATGCCACGAATCAAGCGTGGTTAGCACCTCAAGGAACTTGGACGAATTTCCGTTCCATCTCGGCTAAGCTCACCTCCACCAACTTAGCGATAACTGGAACGAAAGCTGACAATAGTTCCTTCTCCAAAAGCATCGCCTTAACCGAGGCAAAACGCGTTGATCAGGTCGCGAGCAATGGAAGCATGCGTTTGCTCCGCGTGTATGCGGAACCCGCCGATTTGGAAACGACGAATAATAACAACTCAAACGGCAACAATACGTTCGACATCTCGCAGTTAATCGGTGAAGGTGAAGGTGGCTTGATGGTCCCAGCTATCGTAGGATTGTCATCGACGACGAATGCTCTGTCGGCATCGACCAGTCCTTCCTCATCGAACGGTATCTCGGACGTGTCAGTCGCGCGCGCATCGAGGCCGATCGCGTCCCAACAGCCAATCTCAGCGTCCCAAGCGAATGCGCGGTCGACTTCATCTTCTGTAAGTTCAGCTTCTGGTTCGAGCGACGTTTCGAGCTTAGATGCAGCCTTGACTCAATTCTCGACCTTGGATTTTGATTTCTGAGATTGGCTGTGATCTGGATTCTCGTGCTAGGTGTCACAAACACTGCATCGGCGAGTGATCGAAGATCATTATCCATCCAGAAGCGTTGATGACAGACGACAATTCGAACCGTCACGCTCGCAGAGGTCTAAGCTTGGCAGATATATTGAATCTGCCGCGACACTTGTCCGTTGGAGCGAGCTTTGGCACAGATCTTCCGTGTTCGCGTTTTGGTCCCGATCTTGCTCAATTATTTTGAGAGAAGCTCGACTTGAAATGGCAGGTCCGGTCCACGAATAGCCGCTTGCAGTTTGCGAACGGTGCTTTCTTCCGATTCGAAAAGCTGAAATCGAACCGAGCGTGAGGAATGGGATTCTGTCGCCACTCCAATGACTGCTCCGTCAATCATCAATGCAATTCGTGAGCCCGTCGTGGTAGGCGCTTTGAGATTCAGTTTCTCCCTGCCTGCTTGGGTCAATTCGATCCGCACATCGGCTGGTTCAGATTTGCGTGTACGCTTGTTGCCTTCATCGGCCAACGTTACTGATGCGCAATCGATCGACGTCATGGGAAAGCTCTCCGACAATGCCACGACGCGAAGTCCCATTGCAGACGGCTGAACAAACAGCTCTTTGAGAATCGGTGACTCGGGATGCGTCGCGTCTAGGTCGAGCAACTTGTAATCGCCGTTCTTAAGCAATTCCGATGGAAAATCCGACGTTGCCAACCAAATCAATTGAGGGCTTTGATTGATCGCCAGCTGCTCCAGAATTCGGGCCCGCTGATATTTGTAGGCCGACAAAGTCAAACTTCCCTGATGCAGAACGAAGTTAACGTTGGTGAGATCTCCTGCATTTTCCAGTCGCGATCGCAGCGCCTCTGCTGATTGAGAGTGATCGTTTCCGAATGGTCCAACTTCGAGAGATGGGTCCGACAAAATCACTCGCATTCGCAACGAAGTCGGATAGTATCCCAAACCGTAGCCTGCAAGGATGATTGCTCCAACGACTAACAGCGCCGTCTGCATTTGAGCGGCCAATCGCGCCATGCGATTTTCTCGCAAAAAGGCCATCGTTGTGGAAGTCCAAGTACGGTTGTTCGACGAGGTAGCCGGAACGATGCCTTGGGAACGCATCTGAGAATCCTTCAGCGATCGGAATGCCCAAATGCCGAAAATGATTCCAAGTGGAAACAATGGACTGATTGGCAGCATCGTCAACAACACCGCGCTGGGGGTGAGCGCCGGCCTTTTGCTGGCCACATGCAACACGGCAACCATGATTTGGTAAAAGGATAGTGGTCCGAGCAACATTGCTACCGTCACCGCTCGAATCGGATTGTCATCACTTTTGTAAGTTGCCAGATAAATCATACAAAGCACAAGTACCAAGATGTTCAGCAATCCAAAAGTGAATAGGAGAGTCGCAAGAATGTAACTGTCGGGTTCAGGCTTGCGAATTCGGATGAGCCGATTGGCACTGAACGATGGAACGGATTGCAATTTTCGCAACATGGATTCGGCTACGGAGAGATCGTCTGACGCAATACTCAGCTTCACCCGTCCCGTTTCTGCCTGCGGCAGATCCCCGAGCGTCGAAATCGATTTCGAGCTGAGCTCGAGTCGGCCCCCAAACAGGCTATGGGCAAGTTCGATGGCATTTAGCTGAGCAAGCGGAATGGATAATGTTTGTGTCTGCGATTTTATTTCTCCCCATAGATTGTCGGCAATGCGATACTCCAGTTGCAATTGGTCGACATGGAGGCTGATCATGCCGATCAATTTCGCCAGTCCCCCGAATTTTTCGCAGGTGAACGGTATGGCGAATTCCTTTGCCCCAATGGTCGCT
>JBBIUE010000103.1:0-14977 GCA_037440405.1 Pirellula sp.
CGTTTCATGTCCAGACCAGTTTTTTACCCTCGCACCGGGCTGTGAACGGTTACGGGGTGAAATGAGTTGTTTTCGCCGGACGCGACGAAGATTGCATTGCCACCGGAAGCCTAGTCGTACCAGGCCTAGACAGTTGGAGACCGAGTGCCTCCGAAGTTCAGAACTCTACCGAGCCCAGCAGCCAGGAAACCAGCACCATGCCGAGAGCTGTCCGCGATGCAACTGAACTGAACGATGCCTTCCAATGCGTAGAGGGAAACGACTGACCGGTGCCTGCCAATTCTTGCTGTACCTGCCCAAAATTCTGTTTTTTGAGCGTCGCAGGCGCGTTGTCGGTCTCTCCGATTCGACTAAAGATTTTGCAGTCGTACGAGTCTACGTCCGTTTCGCGGGCCACCGCAAAATTGGCTCATGGTGCAGTTGCTCAATGCCAGATTTACTATTGACGCATTTGCCAAGAACCGGCGTTTGGACGTTGGCAGCAACCATGCGAGAGAATGGTCGCGTTGGTAGAATACGAAAACATGGTGAGACTTCTCACATGCGGTATATGACAACGTTCGCCCAAAGACGATATTCCTGCCCGAAATTCCTACCGGAATCGAAATTCAAATGCATCATTCCTATTTCAAGTTGCAATCGCGAGTAACGTTTTGTTTATTGGTCATCATCATTTTAAGGTGCATGACTCGACCTTCGGAGCTTAGTGCTCAGTCGCTCGATTCGTCTCCTGCGGTTGGTTCGCAAGTTCCATCCGCAAACGATACAGCATCCTTTCGGGAGTCGTTCGCTGTCCTACAGGAGCCGGTCGCCTCGGAACCGGTTGCCACGCTTCATTCTGCTGACACGATCCAATCCAGCAGTTCGAAGGAGTTGCACGCTGCTTTGGAGTTGGCGGGTGACAATCGGCAACAGATCGAGCAAGCTCTCGCAGAATGCCCGATGGAACAGAGGATGGCACTCGAGTTCTTGGTGAGGAACATGCCACCGAAGGACCTCGAATCACTAACCAGCCGTTTTCTATTGGAGCACGTTGCAATCGCGTATGAAGCGAGAGATGCTGCCAGATGGGGGAAGCAAATTCCGGAAGAGATATTCTTGAACGAGGTTCTCCCGTATGCCAACGTAAATGAAGCTCGGGACGACGTGCGACGACAGCTTCGCGATCAGTTTTGGCCGATCGTCAAGGACTTCGATTCGATCAGTGTTGCTGCAGCAAACTTGAACCAGGCCGTCTTTCATCAGACGGGTGTGCGCTATTCGACACAGCGTCGCCGCGCAGATCAGGGACCTCGAGAGACGTTGGAATCCAAGACTGCCTCATGCACGGGTCTGTCTATTTTGCTGATCGATGCCTGTCGGTCGTGTGGAATACCGGCTCGTTTTGTGGGGACGCCGCGTTGGTCGGACGATAGTGGTAATCATTCTTGGGTCGAGATTTGGGATAACGGCTGGCACTTTACGGGTGCAGCGGAACCCACCGGCGATCAATTAGATCAAGCATGGTTCGTTGAGCGAGCTGCCCAGGCCACACCGGGGCATCCGCAGCACGGAATTTTTGCGGTCAGTTTTCGTAGGACGGACCTTCGGTTTCCCCTTGCATGGCATCGCGGCGAGCACCACGTCTACGCTGTCGAGGTGACGAAGCATTATTTGAAGCCATCCAATCGTCCGGAAGGAACCATCGAAGTCCGATTTCGAGCCTTTGCACCAGGTCTGCCTCAGCGATGTCGAGCTAATTTGGTTCTGAAGGATAATAAGGACGAAGTCGTTTTTCGCGGGCAAACTCTCGACGAGTCGGCAGATAGCAACAATCACTTGTCGGCGATGTTGCAGCCTGGCCGCTATCGATTGGAGGTCACCCTTTCAGACCAAACTACTTCGCAGGAGATCGTGGTCGAGCACGATGGGCAGCTCATTACTGTTCAAACAGTACCATCCGATTCCGTCTTGCAGAGATTAAAGGACTGGCTTGAGCAAGAATGCGCTGCTCGCGGTGAACTGAACGAGCAGCCATTCGCTCATGTTCCTTTAACAAGGTCACAGGCGGATGAAGCGGCCAAGCTATTGATTCTCGATCATCAACTCTGTATTCGCGCCGAGCGCGAAGCTGAGCATCAATCTCGGTTATTGACGGTAGGCGAATGGAAAATGCCCTACGAAGTCCGTACCTTTGGACAGCGTCCACCGAATGGGCACAGCTTGTACATTTCGATGCACGGAGGGGGCGGAGCACCGAAACGAGTCAATGATCAACAGTGGCAAAATCAGAAACGGCTCTACGAATTAGAAGAGGGATTGTACGTCGCGCCGCGCGCTCCATCGGACACATGGAACTTGTGGCATCAAGATCATATCGACAGGCTATTTGCTCGTTTGATTGAGAACATGATCGCGTTTGAGGGAATCGATTCGAATCGTGTCTATCTCACCGGCTACTCTGCGGGAGGCGACGGCGTCTATCAACTTGCTCCTCGCTTGGCTGATCGATGGGCGGCGGCCGCGATGATGGCGGGCCATCCCAACGAGACACAACCACTTGGCTTGCGGAATTTGCCGTTCACCCTTCACGTCGGAGAGTTAGATGCTGCCTTAGATCGAAATAAAGTCGCCCAGCGGTGGTCGGATCAACTTGCTGAATTGCGACAAAGCGATCCCAGTGGATATATCCACTGGGCAAAGATCCACTCAGGAAAGGGCCATTGGATGGATCGTGATGAATCCGAGGGAGTCCGATGGATGGCCCAATTCACTCGAAACATGATTCCTGATCGTGTGGTGTGGTTGCAGGATGATGTCGTCCATGATCGCTTTTATTGGCTAAGTACAGGAACCAAGCCACCTCGTGAGCGAGAGAAGGTTGTGGCCCGTCGATCGGGGCAACGCATCGAGATCGAGTCGAGTGACCGTTCGAGTTTGGTGATCCTTCTGCGTGACGATATGTTGGATCTCGATCAGGAGGTTGCCATCTTGACCGACACAGTATTGAATCGCGACTTATCAGGCAACGGAGATGTCACCGGCCGTCTCGAGTTGTTTCGCGGTCGAGTACCTCGGACCATCGCTGTTCTGGCGAAAACTCTGAAAGATCGTGGCGATCCTGAGGCAATTTTTTCAGCCCACGTAGGAATCGAACTCCCTGCCGAATTCGTTGCAAAGCCAAGGGAGTAATCACCGTCAGGTTTGAATGATCGCACTTGGAATGGTGTTTCCTCGCAGCAAAGAATGGCCCGATCGACCTTATTGTCAATTCATCGAATTACCGAGTAGGAGCGATGTGAGGCTCAAGTTACAATAGAGAGTCTGGATCGTACACGAATATATGAGAGGTACGTCACCAGCCGTCCGGTATCACAGGAAGTGTGTGGCACGCCCGATGCCGGATTCGTCATAGTACGAAACAGAATTGACAATATACTTTGAAACGGCTGGGGCCACTTGGCTGTTGGGTACGTTCGTCGAGTCGACCTGCCTTCCGTTCTCCCTCCGTAAACTCACCCCTCTCGATCGACAATGATGAACACAATCGGGCAACGCGAGTTCCTTTTCAAGGCGGCATGTCGATTTACCAAATTCCTTTGTATGTTGGTCGCATGCGCTTTAGGTGAAACGTTGCCGACGCGTGGTGGCGAGGGAGATGAGTTGCAATTCAACCGCGACGTTCGACCTATCCTCGCAGCGGCTTGTTTTCGTTGCCACGGCATGGATGCGAACAAGCGAGAGGCTGGGTTGCGACTGGACGATGCTGCATCTGCAACTTCCGTCCTTGATTCGGGGGCGACGGCCGTCGTTCCAGGGGACATCGACGCAAGTGAACTGTGGAAGCGCATCAGCGCTGAAGATATGACAACTGTCATGCCTCCCCCTGATGCCGCGAGGCAGCTCAGCGAGGAAGAAAAGGAGGTCTTGCGACGTTGGATCGAGCAAGGGGCACGCTTTCAAAAGCATTGGTCGTTCGAACCGGTCATGTCTCCTGATATCCCGCCACCCGATCCGAACTACCCCGAATGGGGCGAACAGCTGATTGATCGCTACTTGCTGCCAGCCATGTTGGAACGCGGGCTTCGTCCGAACCGGCAGGCGGATAAATCTACGCTGATACGCCGAGTGGCTTTCACGCTCACCGGATTGCCACCAACGCTGGAACAGGTTGATGCGTACTTTGCCGATAATTCCCCGACGGCTTATGAAGCCATGGTGGATCGGTATCTACAATCGAGCGGCTATGGCGAGGAGATGGCTCGGCACTGGTTAGACGTTGCGCGGTATGGCGACACTCATGGATTGCATTTGGACAACGATCGCCAAATGTGGCTCTATCGCGACTGGGTGATCGATGCTTTTCAGAACAACATGCCATTCGATCAATTTACGATCGAGCAGTTGGCAGGAGACCTCCTGCCCAACGCCACGACATCGCAGAAAATTGCTACAGGTTTTAATCGCTGCAATGTAACGACGAGTGAAGGTGGTGCGATCGATGCTGAGTTTTTGTTTCGGTACGCCGTCGATCGGACGAGCACGACGGTTCAAACGTGGCTGGGGTTGACTGCGGGTTGCGCGGTCTGCCACGATCACAAATACGATCCTCTCACCATGAAGGAGTTCTATTCGCTCTATTCGTTTTTCTACAGCGCCGCCGATCCCGCGATGGATGGGAACATCAACACAACACCTCCCTTCTTGCGGGTTCCAAGCTCTCACCAAGAAGCAGAGTTGGATCGACTTCGAGCAGCAGAGGCGGAATGGCGGTCCAAACTACTGGCGATTGCTCGGCAAGAAGTGAACGATCGTAACGAGTGCTGCAAAGACAAGTCTGAGACGGTTAGCAACTCGGCGATAATCGGAACGCCAGTCGAGTCATCGACGGGAGTTTCCTCCGAAGAGAAATTCGTCGTTCATCTGCTGGTCGATCGATTTCCCGATGGAGCTGGACTCTACAATACTTCGCGCAATCCACCGGTTTGGTTGCCGCGCGGCAGCCCTGCTGTTCCTCAGGGCCAGCGAGCGTTGAAGCAGGAATTTGGAGATCGATTTGAGCAAATCGTCCAACTAGGAGCAAATCCGATCTATCCGCCTCAAAATGGCAAATTGACAGGATGGTTGGCGGTAGATCAGCACGAACCATCCGACGCTGTTTTCGTCGAACTGCGCTGGGCGGACGGTGCCAAGCGGGTCGGTTGGGCGGCCTCCGCTCAACAAGCCGCAAAGGTTGGCGTCAGTCAAAAGGAATGGTTGGGTGCATTGCCGGTTCCCGGAGATTGGCGGCCTTTTGAACTAGACCTCGAGAGGATGGGCATCAAGAAGGATGCTGCCATCCAGGAGTTCAAGTTGGGTCAGTTTGGTGGCATTTGCTATTGGAGCCATCTACGTTTTGAGGGGACCGGCCCCGGTGAAAACGATCCTTCCCAGTCTTTTGAGGCATGGTGGCCAACGCGCAAGGGCAAGGACACGCCCCTCGCCCAACCTGACATCAACTCTGCTCTCAAAAACGGATTGGAGTCTGTCGAGGCAGCAACGAAGCTGGACGTGGAAGCATTTTATGTTGCGTTTATCCAAGCTTTACCTTCTCTGACGATAGTCTCTCTTCGAGCCGCATGGTCCGAGACGAAAACCAGTATTGAAGAATTGGAGGCATCCATTCCTGGCACATTGGTCTTCGCGGATTCGGGAGAGATGCGGCAAGCATTTGTGATGAAGCGAGGGCAATACGATCAACCGGACCAGCCCGTGAGCCGTGCGACGCCACAATTCCTTCCTGAGTTGAAGGCTCTTTCCGATCGGCCCTTGAATCGATTGGACCTCGCGCGATGGCTGGTATCGAATGAACAGCCATTGACGGCTCGAGTCACCGTCAACCGATTCTGGCAACAAGTGTTCGGTGTTGGCTTGGTCAAAACGAGCGAGGATTTTGGTACGCAGGGGGCGTTGCCAAGTCACCCTGAATTGTTGGACTATTTGGCCCATCAGTTCCGTTTGAATGGCTGGAATGTTCGCGAATTGATGCGATGGCTGGTTCATTCGCAGGCGTTCCGGCAAGACTCGGCAGAGTCGACAAGTGAACGGGAACTCGATCCGGAAAATCGATGGCTCGCTCGGGGACCTCGGATCCGGCTTGATGCCGAACAGATTCGCGATAATGCTCTCGCCGTGAGTGGTCTACTGTCGAGCAAGCGTGGCGGGCCGAGCGTGCGGCCTTACCAACCACCAAATATCTGGGAACCGGTAGGCTACGGAGACAGCAACACACGATTTTTTATTCAAGATCACGGCGATGCCTTGTACCGTCGTAGCATTTATACCTATATCAAGCGAACCGCCCCACCGCCGCTGATGAGCAACTTCGATGCTCCCAACCGCGAGCAATTCTGCACTCGTCGCGAGCGAAGCAACACTCCGCTCCAAGCGCTTCAGCTTCTCAACGACACGCAGTTTGTTGAGGCAGCCCGAAAGTTCGCCGAGTGGATTTTGCATTCAGGCGACAACGATGTAACCGCATCGCTCCGGAATGGCTTTCGGCGCTGTCTCTCGCGCGAACCGGACGAGTTCGAACGGAGTGAGTTACAACGACTCTATGAAAAATTCGCCGAGCAAATGAAAGGCCGTCCCGAAGACGCTGAAAAGCTCCTCCGCGTCGGCGAATCGGAGCGAGACGATCGGTTGGACTCGATGCAATTGGCCGCGATGACCATGATCGCCAATCTACTGTTCAACCTCGATGAAGTTACGGTCAGGAATTAAGAGATGAATGAACGCGATTGGAACTTGATGGCAACACGGAGACACTTCTTCGGGTCGCTTGGTCTGCGAATGGCCCTAGCTGCATCTGGAATAGTCGGGCTTCACGGAGAAAAATTGCCTGCCGAAGAACGCATGTTTCCCGGAAGAGCGGATTTACCGCATTTCACCCCCAAAGCGAAGTCGGTTATCTATCTGCACACAAACGGCGGACCGTCACAGATGGATTTACTTGACTACAAGCCGAAGCTGGTTGATATGTTCGACAAAGACCTGCCCGATTCGATTCGGCAAGGGCAGAGAATTACAACGATGACCAGCGGGCAAGCTAGGTTGCCTGTCGCCCCAAGCAAGTTCAAATTCCACCAACATGGCCAGTCTGGCATTTGGGTCAGCGAGCTCTTGCCGCACACAGCCCGCATGATCGACGATATCGCGGTGGTGAAATCGGTGTTCACGAATGCAATCAATCATGATCCGGCATGTACCTTTGTCATGACTGGTAGCGAAGTTCCAGGAAAACCGAGTCTCGGATCATGGTTGGCCTACGGGTTGGGAAGCGAGAGTAACGATTTACCAGCCTTCGTCGCACTGACACCCTCTTGGTCGTCGACGGCTGCGGCCCAAGCGTTGTTTACGCGCATGTGGTCCAGTGGCTTTTTGCCGACGCAGTTTACTGGCGTGGCTCTGCGAAGCGGCGCGGACCCTGTCTTGTATCTCCAAGATCCCAGCGGCGTGAATCGCAATGATCGAAGGATGCTTCTCGATAGCTTGGCACGTCTGAACCAACGCCGCCACGACATGTTGCACGACCCCGAAATCGTTACGAGGATCGCTCAGTATGAAATGGCATTTCGCATGCAAGCGAGTGTTCCCGAGCTGTTGGAGATTGAGCGCGAACCGCAGCATGTGCTCGACCTGTACGGCCCCGAAGTTCTTAAACCTGGTACGTTCGCGCACAGCGCTTTGCTGGCCAGGCGATTGGTCGAGCGTGGAGTCCGCGTCATCCAGTTGTTTCATCGCGGCTGGGATCAGCATGGGAATATCGCCAACGATCTGCCGGCTCAATGCCGCGACGTCGATCAACCGTCAGCCGGGTTATTGCAGGACTTGAAGAACCGAGGGTTGTTGGAATCCACGCTCGTCGTTTGGGGAGGCGAGTTCGGGAGGACCGTCTACTGTCAGGGCGGGTTGACTCGTGAAAATTATGGCCGCGATCATCACCCACGTTGCTTCTGTGTTTGGCTTGCGGGCGGCGGCATTCGCGGCGGAATCGAGTACGGAGAAACGGACGATTTCAGCTACAACATCGTCAAGGACCCCGTGCATATCAATGATTTGAATGCAACGATCTTGCATTGTTTGGGAATCGATCACGAGCGATTCACCTTCGCTTTCCAAGGCCTTGATCAACGGTTAACCGGCGTTGAACCGCAACGGGTCATTCGAGAAATCTTGACGTGACCCGCACGCAGTTAAAGTCAATTCGGTTACAATCGTGCCGTTGCACGTTCGGCAGCCTTCTTCAACTTGTCGAGAACATACCGTCAGTTTGGCCGACGAAGGGACACTCAAGGATAGGGTTCTAAGAATCGGGAGCTGATGGAGACGGTCCATTGGACGAACTTGGGCGGTGATTTATCGAAGACTTGATTGAACGCGCGTTGCCGTTTTGCGCCATCGATGGATCGAACCTCGGCTTATGGACACTTTGAGCTTGAAGGACTCGGTGAAAATCGCGATATGGTTGAATTGTTTTGCCATCGTTTGTTTCCTCAACGAGGAAGTTGGATACCAATAGGAAAAATTAGGAGAGCCGGTTCATGCTGAACGTTGGTTTAGTCGGTGTAGGATTCATGGGATGGATTCACTATTTGGCTTATCAGCGAAGTAAGGAAGCCAAGTTGACGGCATTTGTATCTCGCGACCCGAAGAAACGAGCTGGCGACTGGCGGGGCATTCATGGGAACTTCGGTCCTCCAGGCCAGCCCATCGACGTTACGGGCATCCAAACGTACGAAGCGACCGATGAACTTCTCGCGAACGACTCGATCGATGTTGTGGATATTTGCTTGCCGCCACATCTTCATGCTCCGGTGGCCATTGCAGCACTGCAGGCGGGTAAGCACGTCTTTTGCGAAAAGCCGTTGGGATTGACCTCCGCTGACTGCGATCGCATTCTCGATGCCGCGCGAGCGAATGATCGTCAAGTCATGGTAGCTCAGGTATTGCCGTACATCGGTCCATATCAATACGCACTGGAATCGGCCCAGGATGGATGTTTTGGAAAACCCATCGGTGGCTACTTCAAGCGTGTCATTTCGAACCCCGACTGGATTCCCGATTTTTTCGATCCGAATAAAGTTGGTGGGCCGATGGTCGACTTGCATGTTCATGACGCTCACTTCATTGGCTTGCTTTTTGGAAAACCGAAGTCGATCCACGCCACGGGGCGTAGGGAAGGTCAAGTCGCCAAATTCGCCCATGCCTTGTATTTGTTCGAAGACCCAAAACTAGCGGTGAGCGCCTCGTCTGGCGTTATTGACCAGGCAGGGCGGCCCTTCACTCACGGCTTCGAGATTCACTTTGAACGAGCAACGCTTCAATTTGAATTCGCGGCTTTCTCGGATAATCCGGAGACGATGCCGCTGAAAGTTCTTGACGTCGATGGCCAAGTCGAGCGTCCCGAACTCCCGCCTGGTGACGACGTGACGGCTTTCGAACAGGAAATCGCCGACATGGTTTCCAGCATTCGATCCGGAACGACCCTCCCGCGTCTGAGCGCGCAGCTGGCACGCGACGCCATTCACTATTGCCACTGTGTTCAGGAATCGGTCCTTCGGAACGCCTTGGTTCATGTCTGATTCAACAAAGGAACATTCACGCAGGTTCAAACTATGACGAAGCATCGCATCTATTCGATGAGTGTATCGAGCGTTTACCCTCACTACATTGCGAAAGCGGAAAAGAAGGGTCGGACCAAAGAAGAGGTCGATACCATCATGCGTTGGCTGACGGGCTACACTCAGAAGCAGCTTGAGAAGCATTTGAACGACAAAACGGACTTCGAGACTTTTTTTGCAAAGGCTAAGAAATTAAATCCTCGAAGAACCTCGATCACTGGAGTGATCTGCGGCGTCCGTATTGAAGAAATCGAAGACCCTTTGATGCGGGAGGTTCGTTATCTGGACAAATTGATCGACGAGCTTGCGAAGGGTAGACCGATGGAAAAAATTTTGCGAACGGAGTGACGCTGGAGTCTGCGCGAAAGGGAAGCACCGCGGCTCAAAATGGATATCAACCATCATCCGCTAGTTTGCACGAAGGCCCCTTCGACCATTATCGTGGTGGAGATTGAAGCGAGACAGGACTGCCTAGCGACGGAGACCACTTGATTCGAATTTCACCTTCAAGCGATGTGCTTGAATTACGTCTATTGGCCGGACAGCGCTGCCTTTAGAATTTTTGGTTGACTTTCCATCGGCGGTACAGGTCTTCGGCCGCCTGTTGCCAATTTGCGAACTGGAATTGAAAACCGGAGTCCAGTAAGACTCCAGGCACGACTCGGCGACTCTTGAGAATCAACTCGGTCTCGGTTTGCATGAAGATCGCACCGATCTCCAACATCCACTGAAAGGCGGGGAGGCCTAATGGCACTCCTGAGACTTGCCTCAGGATCTTCATGAAATCACGATTGGGAAGAGGATTGGGTGCTGCCATATTCACGGGTCCAGAAATCGGGCGATCAATAACCAAGTCCACAGCATGAAGAAAATCTAGGTAATGCATCCAAGAAACGTACTGGCGTCCGTTTCCCAATGTTCCGCCTAATCCCTTTCGCACTAGATTAAGCATCAAGTCAAAGACACTGTTGCGATCCGGCGACATGATCAGCGAAATACGCAAAAGGGCTTTGCGAGTGGCAGGTGTTTCCGCTTCTAAGCAGGCCGCTTCCCAGGCTTTGACGACATCAATGCTGAAACGCCAAGACGGATCGCGATATTGGCCGTCGTCGATGATGCCACTGAATTCGTCATTGCCTTGGTCAAATTCATGACGATAAATGGTGGCAGACGAGGCCTGAAGCCAAGCTTTAGGCGGACGGCTTGCTCGCTGAATGGCCTGACCGATCATTCGAGTGGAGTCCGTTCGCGATTGCAAGATTTCGCGGCGGTTCGTTTCGTTGTAGCGGCAATTGACGCTTCGGCCTGCCAGGTTGATGACGACGTCAGCTCCATCGATTTCACTGAACCAAGGGCCAAGTGTTTTGGCATCCCATGGAACAATGCGGACCATTGTCTCCCTGTTGGCCCTAGTAGTCCCGCTGTCTCCTTCTTCGGATGTCCGGTTGACTATCTCGGTCGCCTTGCGTGAAAGGACGACGACCTCATGGCCAGCTTGCACCAAGTGCGCCTGCAGCATCGACCCCAGTAATCCACTTCCACCCGCGAGAACAATTCTCATCTGGTACTCCATTCATTTCCGAGTTTGACTTCTGTACCCTTTCGAATACCGCATCTCGACGATTAACTTAATTCTCTCATTTCAAGGAGACAGCCAATTCCTGATAACCATACAATTGCATCGGAGGGTTTCGCACTGAGGGAATACGACAAGAGCAGCGATGGTGATTGGTTTGATGCGTTACGGATTCATAAATTCGGCTTCATGATCGCGATTGACTTCTGTGAATTCGCATTCCCAAGAAAGCGAATGTTCAAAGTTCAGGCAGGCTCTCGGTGCCATTCCTTGAAAATTCATACCTTAGCCCGAGTCGTTCGCGGGAAGACAGTTTGCGATCGCAACGAAATGTCCGACCCTGATGAGCGACCTTCTTGAGCCCTGCTGAGCTGTTAGAATAGGCCGTCATGGAAAAGCTTCCGACGCCTCACAACAATTTCTTTCACTTCGCCTTGTCGCATTTGCCCACGGCGCGAAGTTTGATCGAGACGCAGCTGAGCTCCGCTGCCTTGGCTGAGCTGGAGCTGAATAGTCTTCAGCTTGAAACAGGCAGTTTCATCGACTCCGATTTGACGGAGAAGTTCTCGGACTTGTTGTTCTCAGTTCGCTTGGCCAGCCCCCGAACAAAGAGCCCGGATGAACGGGCATTGATTTATATTCTGTTTGAACATAAGAGCCAGTCCGATCCATTGACCGTCTTTCAGCTGCTGTCCTACATGGTGCGTATTTGGGAGAAGCGACTACGTGAAGGATTGCGACTGTGTCCGATTGTTCCCTTGGTCGTTTACCACGGCGAGACTGGCTGGACTGCCGCCAAAAGCATGCGAGAATTGTTGGATGCACCGAAAGGGTTGTGGGAATATCAGGTTGACTGTCGATATCCTCTATTGGATTTAAGTCAACTAACGAGTGGCGAAATCGCGGGTGATCCGATTTTGCAAAGTACGCTGCGACTGCTAAAATATAGTCGTAGCGAGCAGTTGGTCGGCATGTTGGAGGAGTTGTTGCTGACGATCGCCAAATCGATTCAATCGAACCTTCTTCCGGAGTGGCTGCAAGCGATAGGAGTTTATGTGATGACCGTCAATAAGAGTATCGATGCTCAGGAGTACAAGGAGAGGCTGAACAGCATCTTACCGGTCCAGTACGAACCTGGATCGTTAGCTGATCGTCTTCTCACCCAAGGACGCGAAGAGGGACGTGAGGTAGGACGGGAGGAAGGACGTGAGGAAGGAATAGAAGAGGGACTTAAGAAAGGTAAATTGGCGGGCAAAATTCAGATGTTGCAGGAGCTGTTAGGCGAATCTGTTACAACAGACCAAGAGCTGCAGCATGATGACCTGGAGACGCTCAGTAATCGCCTAGCCGATCTGCAGCAACGCCTCCGCGAGCGAGATGTCTAAACGAGCATCAAGTTCGACGTTCGGGACGAACAGTCGAGAATCCAGAAATCATTCTGTGGGAAGCCTTCGGAAACGACTCAGTAGTTAGAACCTGCTTACTCGAGCGGCAGCGAGGGAACGCGAATCGTGGAATCGCGTTGGAAAGGCGCCTGCCAGCTAGTCGGTGAGCAGCATTGGATAGGTGGCGGGGGAGTTAGCTGGGACCAATTGCATGGAATTTGGAAGGAACGTGCGTTCGTCACGATGTTTGCACGGGACCACGACCCATTCTTTGTCCTTCGACAGAATTTGAGCGCGAAGGACGGTCACCAGTTCATCCGTCAATCCGGCCTCTTTCGATCCAAATAGCTCATGACCGATTTCTCGCATGATTGGCTCCAGGAGCGTTTCGAGGCGGTGTAGAAAGCCTTGATACTTGTCAGTTTCCCATCGATGGCGAATGGCGTCTCGAATTGGAGTCGTATCCTCAAAAGCTTCCTCGACGCAATCCTGGACAAGTGCCCTGAGTTGCGGGTCCTGAAACAACTCGGTGGCTGCTTCGCGACTGACATCGCGAATGCGTTGATTGACTATAAGATCCTTAGCGATTTCTTTGCCAAGCTCAAGCAGTTCCTCGGAATGGGCGGAAAGGATGGGAATGCCCTCTGTTCGAAGAAACCGATCAAACTCATGCTGTACGAGATTACGTTGTGGTAGCGGAGAGGCATCGTACAACAGCCGCCAAGTAAACCGCCACAACGAGGCTCGCTCGAACATTTCCTCGCCAATCTTCATGAGCAACGGCGAAGCTCGGCGCTGAACGATCGGAAACACCTCGTGACGAATCAGCGGGACAATACGATCGCGTACCAACGCATCGCGATACTTCAGCGATAGCTCCTCAATCTGCGGTTGATGAATTCGAATTGCAACGAGCAAGCGATCTTGAACAATCGGCATGACGTCAGCAGCGGTTTCCAGAAGGAGCGGTTCCAGCTCGGCACCAAGTTCCTCGCGGAATTGCATCATCCCCTCGGCGAGACGCTGGGCAAGCCAACGCTGCTTTTCCGGAGGCAACAATGCTTGAGCCACCCAGGCCAGCGATTCCGGAGTTCGGTGCAGCACTGCGATTTTCCCAGCCGGCTCCCACAATTGGCTTCGCCAGCGGATGAGGGCATCATGACGGAGAAATTTTGTAGTGGGATTCGAACCCTCATGCGAGCGTTCTACCTCCGATAATATCATCGAGCCAACCAGAAAGTGTTCTCCATTGCTTGATTCGGCGAACACCGGAATCAATTCGGACTTAACACGAACATTGGTCGTCTCCACCGAAATTTCATGCGAACGATTGAAAATGATTCCAGAAAGCGGTTCGGTAGAAACTTGCACCTTGGACGCATCGTGAGGTGCTCGTGCTTTCAAACTCAGCCAGAACCAAACGCACGCAGTAACGCAGATGACAGCAATTCCCAGCAGTGTGCGGCGACGGCTGGACGATTTCCACCAGTTCTGACGCAACGTTCCGCGAAGCATAGGTTCAGCCATTGATGTGATCGATTAGGAGGTGATTTGACAAGTCGGACAAAAGTACGTGCTGCGTTGTGCTTGGCGAATACGCTGGACTGCTGAAGAACGGCACCGCTTGCACAGTTCACCGCCTCGGTCGTATACCTGCAGACGCGACTGGTATTGGCCAGCGGAGTCGAGCGATTTCAGGTATGTGCCATCGCTCAGAGTCGATCCCTCGAGCTGAATCGCCTCTGACAGGATTCTCCGCATCGCACTATAGATGCGTTTCCACTCGGTAGCGGAAACTGATGTGCAAGTCCGGCAGGGATGAACCTTGGCTCGAAAGAGGATTTCCGAAGCATACATATTCCCGATTCCGGCGATCTTCTGCTGGTCCATCAGTGCGACTTTGATTGGCGTGCGGCCGCTGCTGAGCCGGAACAGAAAATCCGCAAACGAGATCACTAGAGCATCTGGACCAAGGACGTTCGGGCCGAGTCGTTCCTCCAATTCACTTGCAGAGAATAGCTGAATCGAACCGAGGCCGCGGCGATCCCAATACAAGAAGCTGGACAGATTGCAGTTCTCCAAATGAAATACGACGCGAACATGTTCCATGGACGGTGGGTTTCCGACGATGACGATTCCCGCCATTTTCGGCTGAAGGATCAGAGTTGATCCTCTATCGAGCTGAAGGGCAACACGTTTGCCGAGGCGGTCAACAGAACGGATAGTTCGTCCTTCGAGACGACGCCTAAACGTCGGCCATTTGGGATAAAGTTGGATCGGACGATAATTCGATTTGGTAAGAGCAACCCGAACAATCCTACCGCCAACGGCTGGCAGCACGGCTCGTCGCATCGTCTCGACTTCTGGCAACTCGG
>JBBIUE010000104.1:0-12305 GCA_037440405.1 Pirellula sp.
ACCGGTTCCAACGATAAACCACTGCCAGTGATAAACCGGCTCCAACGATAAACCGGTTCCAACGCACGTCGGCCGCCACCAGAAACTGGAGCAGGTCGGACGGAATTTGAAAACTTACCAGCCCCGAAACGCAAGTGATGGAGTCAATGATGATTCCGCGCTGTCGCATCGGGCCAAGATTCGAAATCGTTCAATAGTGCACCAATCGACGACCAAGAAGGACAAACCGATGAACGTCGCATCGGGCTAAGATTCGAAATCGTTCAACAGTTAGCGTTCACCAGTTGGAGTTGATCTCCGATCGATTCTCCGAATTTGCGATCGTTTAACCGTTAGCCGAAGGCGTACGCAACAGCTCCGCCCAGCAATATCTTGCACAGCCCGCCAGGCATGTCGCACGAGCGGACCGACTTGGTACCTCGGACCGACTTGGTGCAACCCACTTTCCACGTCAGTAGCGGGAGCATTTTTATTTGTTTACCGCTAATGAAGGTTCAACCAACGACAGTAAGCCGTGCATTCTGCCCAACCAGCTCCGGTGCAAATTGGTGCCACGCACTTTTCACGTCCATGCTGCACCTTGCAATTTGCTGCCACGTGCAATTCTGTGCCACGCACCTTCCACGTCATTGCGGTGCGACTTGGCGCAGGCGGTGCGAGCTGGTGCCGCTGCCAGCTGGTTCAAGGCTCACGCGCGGGCCGGCGCTCATTTGGCGGATACCGTCATCCGTTTGCTTGCAGAGACACCGCGCCAAATGAGCTCTGGCCCTGCGGTTAAACAAGGATCCTGACACCACGTGCAACTTGGTGATAGCGGTGTAACTGGGTGCCACCCACTCTCCACGTCATTAGTAGCGGTGTAACTTGGTGCCACGAGTAGCGGTGTAACTGGGTGCCACGCACTCTCCACGTCATTAGCGGTGCAACTTGGTGCCACGCACTCTCCACGTCATTAGCGGTGCAACTTGGTGCCACGCACTTTCAGCGTCACGCACTTTCAGCGTCTTCACTTACTTTCAGCGTCTTCTAAGTCGACGGCAGGTTTAATCGAGAGGTATGCTCGGCGGTTGATAGAGCGACTGATTCAATATGCCGATGAGCAAGGGGAGATCAAGATCGCGATTCCCTCGCTTACTCTGCGACGTTGGTTGCCGATCGAGTGTTCGTTAGTGATGTTGGAGATCAAGATCGAGATTCCCTCGCTGACCGGCTTGTTGATTTAATCAGCCGGAACGCGCTAGCGTCCTGATGTTGCTTCAAAACTACTGAAAATCTAACCGTGAGCTAGCGTTCTACGGCTGATAAGGCGATTAAATTAACACGCCATGACGCTGCGGGATATGTGAGAAGCGCGACTGCAAAAAATTGGTTCACCTGCTGTCTGGTATTGAAGTATTCGAATAGGCCCTTCGCAGTTCCTGGTACTTGGTCAGTTGTCCGGGTTGGTCCTGTAGAGTTCAGAGTTCGATCAGGCGGTCGAGGGCGTCGGGGATGACGGTGGAGGCTTGCGGTGGTATGCTCGATTGCCTTTGTTGCATGCCTTCGTAGCCCTGGATCAACAGCGGCTCGGCTTTGGCGAGTAGCTCTGACTTCTTCGCAGGATCGGTTTCGGCAATCGCCTGCGCTAAAAACGCTCCGCCCAGCAGCGATTGGGCATTGAACGTATTCCATGCGTCGGGGGTGACCTGCTGGCAGATCGCCAGCCCTTCGCTCAGCAGTCTTTCGGCCTGAGCAGCGTCACCGACGGTCAAACAGTCCTTGCCGAGGGAAACAAGTACCGCTGCCAGTTCAGGGGAATCTTTTGCCAGAGACGCTCGTGCGTCTTGCAGCTCTGATTCTGCCAAGGCTTGAAATTCTTCGATTCGTTTCCCCTTGAGATAGGCATCTCGCAGTTGTGCTTTTACCCAGGCAAGCTGCGGCAACCGTTTACCACTCTCGTAAGCTTCTTCTAGCAGAGGAATAGCCTCTTCGAGTCTTCCGGCATCTTTGTAGTTCTCGCCCAGATTTGCAACTGTCCATTGAGTATCGGGATGGTTTCGGCCAAGTTTGCGGACTCGCCGCTCCAAGACTTCCTCAAATAGCGGCACGGATAGGTCCAATCTTTTTGCCGACCAGTAGCCCGACGCCAGACTGTTCAAGCTGCTAAGCGTATCGGGATGCTCGGGGCCGAGCTTGCTTTTTCTCAGCGACAGCGTTTATTCCATCAGCGGCAAGGCCTTGTCCAATTGACCATCGGCATGGTAGCCCGACGCTAGACTATTCATGCTAAACAGCGTGAAGAAATGTTCAGGGCCGAGGAGTTCCTGGCGTATTTTTAGCGCTCTCTGCAAGAAAGGGATGGCCTTCTTCACGTCTCCATGGTCAGTGTAGCTCTTGGCGAAAGCATCGCAAAGTCGAGATTCGATCTGAGGAACGAGGTTATCAAGCTGCTGCAGTTTCTCCGCTGCCCGATCCAACAGCACGGCCCGCGTCAGGTCATTGTCAGTTTGCAGGAACGATATCGCCTCCTCCAAATGCGATACGCTTTCCTCACTGGTGAGTTCTAAAGAATCTTGTTTCACAAATGTATTCACCACCTCGGCATACTTTCTTTGACGCGATTCTTCGGCGAGCGCAAGTTCCTCCGCAGTCTTTTCCGATTCTGCGAGTGACTGAGCCTCCTCGGTCTCCTTGCGTTTCGGTTGCTGTTGGGCTCGGTAATCGTATGCCTCTATTGACTGCTGCTGAGCAGTCTCAAATTTTTGTAATGCTTTTAATAGCCCAAATACAGTTCCTGCCCACTCCAAAACCACCGCTAGAGCTATTACCGACGCTCCTAGCACCGCCGCTCGGTTCTTCCTCACAAACTTCTTCAGGCGATAACCCACCGACGGCGGCCGCGCTAGCACTGGTTCATGGTTCAAATACCGCCTGATATCGGCCGCAAAGCCCGATGCCGATTCATACCGCCTGGTCCGGTCCTTTTCCAAAGCCTTCATCACGATCCAGTCTAGCTCGCCGCTCAGGATGCTCCGCAGCTTGCTGACCTCGATCCGCCGTTGCTCGGAGATCCCGCTGGCCGCTTCCTGCGCGACACTGCTGAGCCTCATGCTCGGTCGCGGTGGGTCTTTCGATCGGATGGTCTCCAAAACCTGCAAGATGGCTTGCTGCCTCATCGAGTCGGCATCGATCGGCGTGCTGCCGGTCAGCAGTTCGTACAGCATGACACCCAAAGAATAGATGTCGGTTCGCGTGTCGATGTCCAGTTGATTCAGCCCGGCCTGTTCGGGGCTCATGTACTGCAAGGTACCGACCACCTGACCGAACTCAGTGAACATCGTTTTATCGGTCAGCCGGCTTTGATGCTGCAGCGCCTTGGCCAGACCAAAGTCGATCACTTTGGGGATCGGCTTGCCGTCGTACTGGCAGACCAGCACGTTCGATGGTTTCAAGTCGCGGTGGATGATCCCTTTTTGATGAGCATGTTGCACGGCCTGGCAGACCGGTAGAAACAGTTCCAGCCGTTCATCGATCGACAGCCGGTTTTGGTCGCAGTATTTGGTCAAGGGGATACCCTGGACCAGTTCCATGACGAAGTAGGGGGCACCGTTGTCGGTTGTGCCAGCGTCGAGAACTTTGGCGATGTTCTGCTGGTCCATCATCGCCAGGGCCTGTCGTTCGGCCTCGAAGCGTGCGATGATCTGTTTGTTGTCCAGCCCCCGCTTGATCAGCTTCAGCGCCACGCGGCGGCGGATGGGCTCCTCCTGGTCCGCCATCCAGACCTCACCCATGCCTCCTTCGCCAATCTTCTGCAACAGCTTGTACGGCCCGATCTGTCGGTTGATGCTGCCAAGGCGTCGACTTTTCTCATCCTTATTGCCGTCATCAGCTCGCAGATCAACCGTGAAGGCATTTTCAGGGGGTGGTTTTTGGTTCGTCATGTCGATTACCTCACGACTGTGAGATCAAGGTTCGTCATAGACAAAATCCAGTATGGGCTTTGGATATGAGCCAACAGTTGACTGTAACTGATTACCGAAGGTGTTGCAACGCTTTGGTCACTTGTGAATGAAATCAAAAGAACCACCCAGCCTTCGACGCTTCAAACAGTGCATCGGCAACTGGTAGGTCCAGCCCACAACTGTCGCACAACTATGGTGATGTTGGCACTCGAATCAGTGACCACGAGTACGAGAAAGAGCACCATTTCATTGAGTACGATTACGAAGGAAGGATGGGTAGAGCGCAGGTCCGGAATTCTTTGTTCGAGCCATGATCGGACGGGATTGGGATCGGCTCGGATGCCACTTACCGAAATCTTGGCAGCGGTTGACTGGGATTGTTCTTGTGGGTGCAGTTTCCTAATAGGAAAGCAGCTACAATGATGTATTCATTGATGGATTCTTCGACCCTCCTGAATGGGGTTTCTCATGTCGGACAAACATGTTGCGGCATTGCTTGAACGGCTTGCTCGTCGGCAGCGGATGGTGAGGCTGGCGTGGATGTTGGCCATCGCCTGGCTGAGTTTAGCGGTGGTTGCTTGGTATTTTTACACGTCTGCAGTTCCAACCACATCCCCCTGGATCGCGTGGTTGACAACGATCGCAGTTGGACTGGTTGGCACCATTCTCAGTTGGTTTCTTAGCCAAAGAGGTTATCGCGACCTGCGGGACACCGCTGAGCTTGTCGAATCGCGATATCCGTCACTTCAGCAGCGACTGCTGACGGCAGTCGAACTGCCTGACGTTCCACGAGGAGAACGAAGAGCGTTTCTGCAGCAACAGTTGATCGATCAGACTCTTCGCAACTCAAGAATGAATGATTGGGAGCGGATCGTTCCCGTGTCGAACATCACGTTCGCTTGGATCTGCCAGTTTGCCACCCTGTTGATTGCAGCTTTTGCAATCGTTGGCATGGGGAGTTCGATCATTCATCGAAACTCTTCCAGCGCTATGCTTGCGGACGTGCGTTCCAAGTTTCTCGATGTAGAGGTTGAACCGGGTGATACGGAAGTTGAGCGGGGTTCGCATCTCGTCGTAACCGCTCGCTTCGGCGGCGAAGTTCCCCGCTCCGTTTGGTTAGAGAGCCGAACAGGGGTTTCTCAGAATCGCTCTGAAATGCGAAGAAGTCTCCAGGACCCGCTGTACGGAGGCTTTCTCGGAGAACTCGATGCCACTACCGACTATCGAGTTGTCTACGATCGTGAGCAGACACGCTGGTTCCGAGCCGAGGTCTTTGAGTATCCTCGATTGGATCGGAGCGACCTGGAAATCGATCCTCCGGCTTATTCGGGACAATCACATCGGCGCATCGAGAACACCATGCGTGCGTCGGTTCCTGAAGGGACGACGGTACACTGGCAGCTATTTGTGAACAAACCTTTGCAGCGTACTTCGCTCATTCAAAGCGACGGTCAAGACCATCCCGCGTCACAAGACGCCGACAATCCTCTCCTTTGGCACTTTGAGACGATCATTCAGAAGTCAGAACGATGGCGAGTACGCTTGGTCGACGTTGACGGTCGTCTGGCCAAAGTCGAGCCAGAGCTGAGCGTCCGCATCATTCCGAACAACCCTCCGACGATTAAGTTGGCTCGGGCATCCGATGTCCAAGTTTCACCGCTCGAAGAATTGCGAGTGAGCGCTAAGTTCGACGATGATTTCGGTCTCATCGCCACTGGGCTATCCTACTCGTTGGACGGCAAACCGGCCGAAGAAGTTTTACTCGGGAGCGGAGGAAAAAAAAGTGAGGGAGTCCACGACATTTTGCTCGAGGATTTGCAGGCCGAACCGGACCAGCTTCTGAGTTATTACTTTTGGGCCGAGGATCGCGACTCCGAAGGAAACGTTAGACGAATCGAAAGCGACCTTTTCTTCGCGGAGGTACGACCCTGGGAGGAGATTTTCCGCGAGGGGGCAGCCCCAATCGGTGGTGACAGCGAACCAACCGCTGGTCCGCAAAATGGAATGGGAGCGGGGGAACAAGCTCAGTCCCTTGCTGAATTGCAGAAGCAAATCCTGACGGCAACATGGAATGTCTTGAGAGCTCAACGCCGCGTCACCGACTGGGCGGATGATGTTTCAGCTATTCGCCAATCCCAGCAAGATGCTTTGGACCAGTCGCAAGCCCTCCTGCAGCAGGCCTCGGACGAATCGTCGCTGAAAATGGTCGAAGAAGTCCAATCAGCGATGCGGAGAGCTCTCGAACATCTGAGCGTCGCTGTAAGTGGTTCCGAGAGCCGCAGTCTGCGAGATGCCGTGCCCTTCGAGCATTCCGCTTATTCTGGCTTGTTGCGGTTGAGAGCGAGAGAGTTTGAGGTCTCGCGGTCCCAGGACCAGCGATCCCGCCCGTCGGCATCTCGTAGCGGGGCCCAGCAACAGCGACAACAGCAGCTTGAGCAACTGGAGCTTCGCAATCAGGAGCAGCGCTATCAGCAAGAGAGCACGGCGAATCCACAACAGGATTCGGAACAGCGCGAAATGCGTCAAGTCATGAATCGTCTGAAGGAATTGGCGCAGCGTCAGCAGGATATGAACCAGCAGCTCAAGGAATTGGAGGCAGCCATCCAGCAAGAATCCAATGCAGAGGAAAAGCGAAAGTTGGAGGAACAGTTGAAACGGTTGCGCGATGCTCAGCGTGAGTTGCTTCAGGATGCAGATGAACTGCTTGATCGCATGGAAGATGCGTCTTCATCGGAGGCGATGGAGCAGGCGAAGCAACAGGTCGAGCAAGCTCGCGAGAACGTCCGGCAGTCCTCTGAGGCTCTTGATCGGCAACAGATATCTCCAGCAATCGCCTCTGGCTCGCGAGCCCAGCAACAGCTCGAAGAGACGAGGGAAACGCTGAGACAGGAGTCTGCGAACCAGTTTGCCGAATCCATGACGCAACTTACTCGAGAAGCCCAGGAAGTTTCCGAGCGTCAACAATCCCTGCAGCAAATGTTGATGGATCGGCAAGAGCGTAACCGTGATCCGCAACAAGGTTTGCGTCCCAACGTTGAGGGTTCGGATTTGCCGGAACAACTTGCACAACAAAAGGAACATGTTGATTCGCTCTTGCAGCATGTTCAAGAAACGGTCGAGCAAGCGGAAGGAGCCGAACCCATTTTGGCCGATAAGCTCTACGACGCCTTTCGCGAAACTCGTCAAAGCGGAACGACACAGAAATTGGATCAAACGCGTCAATTGATCGATCGCGGTTTGGAAGAACCGGCCTCGCGAGTATTGCAACAGGCGACGGAGGCGATCGAACAGCTCCGAGCAGGTATCGAAGAGGCAGCTCAAGGAGTGCTGGGAAGTCGGTCTGAATCGCTGCGCCGAGCCCTTCGCGAGTTGGAGGAAGCGTCGCAAGCGATCGAGAGAGAGGCCAACCGACTCGGTCCCAAAGATCGGAACTCCGAATCACAGAATGAGGGGAATGGATCTCGCAAACTTGACGATCCGCGACAGTCTGCAGGTGAAGGTAATGTCAGCGAAAACAATGAGAGAGGCAACGACGTCCAACAACCTGAGAGCTCGGAACGCGAACCACAGCAGGGATCGGCTGATCGAGATAGGAATCAGCGAGAGGGTGCAAGACGGGGCCAAAACTCTGACGAGAATCAACTGCAAGATCAAAGCTCCGATGGACGACAGAACAGAAATGAGACTCCAGACGCCGATAACGCTCATCAGACTTCGGCGGAACGTAGCCCCGATGCTAGTGGTTCAGCAAATCTGCGGGACTCACCTGTGAACAACCTCGCTCCGAATGGTCGGGACGGATCGCGCGGAGGTTGGTTGGAACGATTCGCAGAATCCGAGCGGCTCGAGGGCCCCCTCACTGGTCAAAACTTCACCGGTTGGGCGGACCTGCTCCGCGATGCCGAAGAGTTGGTCGAGGACCCAGAATTGCAATCGAGGCTAGCACAGATTCGCGAAGTGGCTCGAGAGATGCGGAGAGAATTCAATCGCCACTCGAAAGAGCCGCAGTGGCCCTTGGTGCAACGATTGATCATCGATCCATTGCGCGAAGTCCAAAAGCAAGTTCATTGGGAATTGCTCCGACAAACGGCTGAGCAGAATGCGCTTGTACCCGTGGATCGCGATCCGGTTCCCCCAAAGTTCGAACGAGCTCAACAAGAGTATTATGAGCGTTTGGGGAGCGGCCGTTAATGTCGGACTGGATACTTGGCTCTCCGAACTGGCTACGGCCGGCGAGTTTCCTTCTCATAACGTATGCAATCGTTCTTGTTTGGAGCTATCGGCGTATCCTGCCGGAAAATCCGAAGATGCTGGTCGCTTTGTTGCTTAAATGTGCTGGCATCTTTCTTTTGTGCGTTTGTTTGCTTGAACCTCGAAAGGCTATCGAGAGGCCCCGACCTCAGGCAAATGCGTTCGCCATCCTTGTCGATAGCAGTCAAAGCATGTTGGTCGATAACGACAGCGCAGACGATGTCAAGCGGCGGCGCCAGCGCGATTTGGATGACCAATCGCCATGGCAGTTGCGATTGGCTCAAGATTTTCGTTTACGCCGCTATCGATTCGACGAAGTTCTCGTTCCGGTCGCTGATTTTGCCGACATCCAGTTCGATGGTTGGGAGTCCCGCCTCTATTCGACCATCCAAGACCTATCGAATCGATTTCGTGACGTACCGCTAGCAGGAGTACTTCTTTTTTCGGATGGGAACGCAACCGATTCGAAGACCAATGCGTCGCTGGAGAGTATTCCGTTTCCAATCTATCCTGTGCTCCCTGTGGGTATCTCAAATGTTCGCGACCTTCGGATCGGTTCTCTGACAGTTCGCAATTCCGAGTTTGAGACGGCTCCGGTCAGCATCGACGCGACCTTAGAGCATGACGGCCTCAAGGGACGAACCGCCCTCGTTCGAATACACGATTCAAGCGGCGTGTGCATCGAGGAAAAGTCGATCGTCTTGGGATCGACGCGCGACGTTGATGCGGTGTCGTTTCGCTTTCGGCCTAGAACCTCGGGAGTTTCTTCGTATCGCATCGAGACGGTCTTGCGCTCGGAAGCCTCCGCCATCGATCGAGGACGCACACGAGAAGAGGTGACGCTCGTCAACAATCATCGAGAGTTTCTTGTCGATCGGGGACGTGGTCCCTTTCGAATTCTCTACGTCGCCGGTCGGCCGAATTGGGAACACAAGTTTTTGAAGCGAGCTATCGAGGAGGATGATGAACTGCGCATGGCTTCGCTGATCCGCATCGCTCACCGCGAACCCATGTTCAATTTCCGCGATGTCCGCGTCGAGTCCTCGAATCCGTTGTTCTCCGGCTTCGAGGATATTCCGGAAGAAGAAAAGGAACGATTCGATCAGCAAGTGTTCATTCGTTTAGGGATGGAATCGGAATGGGACTCCGCAACCCCGGATATCAAGAGTCGAGGGTTTCCAAAATCTGCAGAGGAATTGTTTAGCTATGAGGCAATTATTCTGGATGACTTGGAAGTCGAGTTCTTCAACCAGGAACAAATGTTACTTCTTCGGCAGTTCGTATCGCGACGTGGAGGCGTCCTGGTAATGCTAGGCGGACAGGAAAGCTATCTTGGCAAGAATTTTCAAGACACTCCCCTCGGTGAACTGCTACCGGTTTACATCGCATCGGATGACCGTAGTGGTAAATGGAGTGGAACGCAGGGCGAACTGTGGCGATTTGGACTTACCCGCGAAGGCTGGCTCGAGCCCTTCATGCGCCTGCGAGAAACAGAAGCCGCCGAGCAAGTTCGGTTGCAGAATATGCCGAACTTCGCTGTAAGAAATCGCATTCGGGCGACAAAGCCGGGTTCCACGATGTTGGCGACCATCGAAGCGGTGGACAAGATCGAGAATGCAATCCCGTCGATCGTTTGGCAGCGATTTGGACGAGGTAGAACGGCCTCGGTGCTGGTTGGCGATCTGTGGCGTTGGCAATTGCAGAACCCAGAACCAAACGCTCCGGGGCTGTCAACGTTTTGGCGACAATTTACTCGTTGGTTGATTTCCGATGTTCCGAAGCGCGTGTCTGCTCGATGGGAACTTCCAGCGGACGAAGGACCTGCTACGCGAGAACTCGTGGTGACGGTCTTGAATGAACGATTTCTTCCTGATGACAGTGCTCAAATCATCGTGCGACTCACACGTCCTGCTGCTGAACCGCTTGATCTTATTGCAGCCCCTTCACCAAATGTCGCGGGAGAATATCGATTGAATGTAGCCGCACGGTCGCCTGGAGTCTATTTGGCTGAAGTTGAAGCGCAGTCTGGCGATGGAAGTCGGATCGATACGGCTCAGGCAGGATTCGTGAGTGAACCTGCTCAGAAGGAATTCGAATCGATTGTTCCAAACCGAACGAACTTGGAGGAACTCGCCAAGCGCACCGGTGGGAAACTTTTGCGGACTGATGAACTTGATCGCTTTGTCGAGAGGATTCCAACGGAGAAAGTGCCCGTTGTCGATTACCTGCAAGAACCTCTCTGGCATCGCGCTTGGGTCATCACAGCCGCTCTGATCTGCTTGTTTGGCGAATGGTGGTTCCGTCGCAGGAGTGGATTGTCATGAGACGAACCGAAGATGAAGATATACCAAACATGAGCTGCTGCGTCAGCAAGGGTTCAAAGTTTCATCCGTCATTACTGTTTCGGTCTGCTAAACATTTATCTTTTGCTGGGCAAACTTATTTCGCGTCTCAGTATCCAAAGCCGCTTGCGTTCTTGCTGCTTCTGGTGATAGCGCTCGTGCGACCGATCGGTGCGCAAGATGCAGAGCCTGAGATCATCATCGTCCTCGGTGCTGCCGGAGATCCGGAATACGAAGTTCAATTCCGGTCGGCAGCAGAAGAACTAGTCCAAGCTTTGGGGCATGCTCCCATTGTGATTGATGGTACGCAACCGCTTCAGGAGGGAGACGAGTCAGATCGCGAACGTTTAGTCAAATTGCTACAAAGTGATAGGTCTGACAGACCTCTCTGGTTGTTCCTGGTTGGTCACGGAACGTTTCAGCAGAACGTCAGCAAATTTAACCTAAGAGGCCCCGACATCACGCCGGTCGAGCTGCGGGACGCGTTGAGCCAATGGAACGGTCCACAGTTGATCGTAATCGCCGCATCGAGTAGCGCTCCTTTCCTGCAAACGTTATCTAGTGAGGGTCGCATCGTCATCTCAGCCACAAAGAGTGGAGCGGAGGTCAACTTTTCAAGATTTGGTATCAGCTTTGCGAGGGCGTTGCTCGACCCGGCCACAGATATCGACCATGACGAATCCATCAGCGTACTGGAGGCGTTCCTCAGCGCTTCTTATCGCGTACAGATGTTCTACAAAGAGAATGCGAGGCTCGCAACGGAGCAGGCACTGCTCGATGATAATGGTGACGGTAAAGGAACTCCGGCGACTTTCTTTCGAGGTCTCAGGGGCCAGCAAACTGCGTCGGGCGCTTTGAATGTCGATGGTCAGTTAGCTCGAAAGCTGATTCTCGTACTCGCCCCTCAGGAAATGCTCTTGTCTCCTGAGCAGCTTGCCGCACGACAACGCATCGAATCCCAAATCGATTCCCTTCGCTCCCAACGCGATTCGATGTCAGCCGATGACTATTACCGCCAATTAGAGGAGCTTTTCTCCCAGATCGGGAGCATTCTCCATCTAAAATGATAGAGGGACGGCGAGCGACTTCGAAGCGACTGACTGCCCAATTCATGACATCATTCGTAACTTTCCTGGATTGGTTTGTGCAGTGAGTCTCTCGAGACGAACGATGGTCGCGGGCAGACCGCCCCATTTAGCACGCTGAGCCTTTCAAGAATGAAGTCGGTTTCCCTTCGACCAATCAAAATGACAGGCGTTTCTAGAAATGATCGCGTTCCCGCAACAAAGCGGAGTTGAAAGTGCGATTTCATACCACCGATTGCTTCACAGGATCGGCAGTGATAGCGATCCGCGTACCGACGACAGAGCGTGTTTTTAGCAGTTTGCGGAAGTTGGCGAATAATCCTTCAATTCTGGATTTGCTAGGGACGATGAAAAGGATATTCCGCAAACACAAGAGGCCTTGGACCGCACATCGAGAATGATTTCATGCGTCCTCGCCTCGCTTCGGTAAAAAATCAATTCGGGAGTGGACCTAGATGATGCGCAAGTTCGTACTCGGCATCCTTTTTGGCGCAGCTTGCATTTTTGCGACTACGCAGACAAGCGAAGCACAGCAGCCGCAGGCTTTTGGACGCGTTTGGGGTGGCGACGCCAGCAATCGCGATTACAGCCGCTTCTATCATTACCCGTACGTGTACTATCCTCAGAACTTCTGGGGCAACGAGTACTACCGCTCCTCCGAGAGCATGTACTATCGCTACCCGCAA
>JBBIUE010000104.1:12315-14943 GCA_037440405.1 Pirellula sp.
CAGAAATGCAGATTCCTGTCTACAATCGCAAATGGCACAACTATTACCCAACAGGACAGAAGTACCATTGGGGCCATCACTTCATTCTTGATGTGTTTTAGTGGTGTAGTCCAAGCGGCATCGCTTGTCTAGGTTGACTTCATCGGCATTCGTCCCAGGGCGAGGCCAACCAGCATCACGACCAAGGCGACACCGGCGCTGACGTATGCAGCTGAGACGGGACCGACACTTGGAATCCCTAATCGGCTTCCGAGCAGCACGATCAAGGCTGCCGCTGTCGCGAAAAACGAGTAGCGCCAGCCGAAGACGAGCGCGCTGCCTGCGATCAGGAGGCCAATGACTCCCTGCGCGAAGCTATCGAATAGCGGGAAAACTGCCAGCGGTTGCGTTTCTCCGATAATTGCTGTGCTTGTGGCAAGGACGGACTGTGCGTCTTGAATTGCATCTGCATTCTTGTTCCGGACGGCCTCTGTCGCTTGAGCAGCTCCTTGCTCGGCGGCCTGACGTAGTTGCTCTAATTTTGCCGGATCGAGCAGATTGTTTTGTTTAACCCATAAGGCACAGCCTGCAACCAAGATCGCACCCAAAAGAAATCGATACTTGCTGCCAAAGAGGTGAGCGATCAGCGCCTGCCGAGCCCTTTGGCCAAACGTCTCCTTCTTGGAGAACTTACCCGACCGTGCCTCCGCGAGCATGTTCTTGATTTTCTCCCGCTTCATGGCTGCCTTCTGATCAACGGGACCGAAGGAGAAATCCGCTAACATCGAGTTTCGAGCCTCACCCGCGACGGTAACCAAGGTTGCGGCAAAATCTTCGGCTTGGGCTCTGGCTTCGGCATCATTCAAGCCTGCTGCTCGCAGGCTTGCACGCTCGACATTTGCCAACATCCGATGCTCCTTTTCCTGCCGCTTCTCTCGCAAGCGAGCATTTAAGCGATCGATAATCGCATCGCGCCATGGCTGGAAACGCTTCTTCCCTTTGTCCTTGCCCGAATTGGCAAGCGCCGTTCGGGCCATCCGCATCGAATCGTAATCGAAGAGCTGCTCGAACAGTTCTTCCCAATTCTTGCCTGAGAACTCGGCGACGAATTGCTGGACGGCGGATTCGGGTAGGCCATGGACTCGCAGTTCGCGCAGGATGCCTTCAACGGCATCCAACGATTCTCGCCGCTGCCCGGAGAGGGGCTTGAGAACGATGAAGTGGTAGGCAGCACCAATACCTAATGAAACCAGCAACGCCCCTATCCAGAACGGTAGCAAGCCGAGGACTCCAGCAATGATCAGTATCAGCACGGCACCAAAGCCCCAATACAACCAGTCCTTCCAGCCGCTTTCCCACAGCACTTCTCGCAAGCGAGCGCCCAAGGCAGATTCGGATTGCAAAAAGCTCGACAACGCGATAACTGCTAGGGGTGTTGCGAATGCCATCAAGACAACGGCCGTTGCGGCTCGAAGACTAAAGAAAGCGAGAACAGCGAAGAGAATGAAGGAGAAAACGAAGAAACCGAGAGGAAGAAGGGTTCGCAATTTCGTCATGGGAACCGAATGAAAAACATCACTCGCTTGTTTCAGTTTATTTGCGTGCTCAATCGAAGGTGAAAAAGGCTTTTGGCTATCGGTGCCTAAGAACGCCTCAACATCCGCGATAAACTCGCTCAAATCTTGGTATCGATCTTCGGGCTTTTTGGCAGTCATTTTTTCGACAATGCCGCCCAAGTCCGGCGGCAATCCTTCGACGATGCGTTCCGGACGGACAATCGGTTCTGACTTGTGCTTGGTGATCATCTCGAGGGCGCTGTTTCCGACAAAGGGGGGACGGCCAGTCAAGAGTGCGTAAAATGTACATCCCAGTGAATAGATATCGGCGCGATGATCGACGCTGGTCGCATCATCGGCCTGCTCCGGAGACATGTAGGCGGGAGTTCCCATGGTCGATCCGAAACCGGTTACTTGTGAGCGGGCAGAAGCAAGCATGACGTTGCGATCTCGATCATCTTCTTCTACTTTCTCTTCCGCCATAGGCGTTTTGACCAGTCCCAAATCAGCAATCTTGACTAAACCATCGTTGGTCAACATCAAGTTGGCAGGCTTGATATCGCGGTGCACCATGCCATGATCGTGAGCGAATTTGAGACCCCGCGCGGCTTGTAACATCAGCGAGGCCGCCGTTTTGGGCTCGAGCTTGCCTTTCTTCTTGAGTAGATCTTCGAATGACCCGCCGCCGACCAACTCCATGCTGAAAAAGTTGGTTCCCCCCTCCACACCTAAATCATAAATTTGGACGACGTTGTGATGCGTCAATTGCGCCGCTGCGTACGCTTCGCGTATGAACCGAGCGATCACTCGCGGGTTTTTGGCCCACTCAGCTTGAATTGTCTTCAATGCGACACTGCGATCCAGGGAAATTTGCTTCGCGAGGTACACGGAACCCATGCCACCGCGTCCAAGCTCCTGAAGCACTTTGTAGCCGCCCAGTCGCTGCAGAGACTCACCCGAAAGGGAGGCGGAAGTAGAAGCTTGTTTCGCAGAGCCCCCAACTGAATGCGAAGTTCCAGCGACGGAGAAATCGCCACTCGACGCATTTGTAGTGGGCGGTTTGGTTGTTGGCGGTTTCGTGGCTCCGGCTGCT
>JBBIUE010000105.1:0-14886 GCA_037440405.1 Pirellula sp.
GAATTTGGCTTCGTCGGCAAGGTGGCTGATGCTATTACAAAGGCTCGGCCCTCAAGTCGATGCAGGTGATACCATTCGAAGCCTCGAGTTCGTTCAGGCTGGCGATTTGGAAACGATCATCCGGCTAGCGGAGGATAGTCGTTGGAACCAAGTCATCGGTCTGCTTGAACTTCTGGACGACGACCAGCGAAAGCAGTTGACGGAAGATATCAGTACAAATCGACTTTCGTACTTGCTAGCGAAAGCAATGGAGGATCAGCAGACGGACGTGGTTCCAAAGCTGGTTGGACTACTTTATTCTCCAGATGCTGCGGCCTCCATGCGTCACCTTTGGATTCAAACCGGGGCAAAAGGATTATCCGTCGAGCATCTGCAGTATCAGGAAACAACGCGCGTTCGAATCTTGGAGCTTGAGTGGTCGGGCAAAATTGACGAGGCAGTTCAACTGGCTATTGCCGTCGGTGACAAGCCGATGGCGGATTTGGTGGCAGTACGCAATGGTCACTGGAAGGCGCTCGGGGAACCCATGGGCTTGTTCAGCGAAGGTGGAAATATGCCAGTGGAGCTCAGCTCGCTCTCACTGGCGAGGCAATTGCTGCTGCTCGAATTTTTAGGCAGGGAGAATGAGGCCAAGGAATTGGTCGAACGATTCAAAAAAACAGACTCGTCCGATCTGGTGGCCCTGAGCGAGGCCTTTGCTGCTTCGGGACAATTTCGAGAAGCTGTTCAAGTGATTTCGAAACACGCTCCCGACGTAGCGATTCGCCTGTATCAATTATTGGGCGATTACAACCTTGCCTTTGCTGTTCTCGGATTCGATCCCAACCCAGAAAGCGTTCAGGACTGGGTGAAGAGAAATGAAGCTATTGCGTCGGCGGAACCATCCTCTTCGCACATCTTGATGAGCATTCATGCGGCGATGTTACTGCGGCAACTCGGTGCAGACAGCGATCCGGTCATCGAGGAATTGGTTCGATATGCGAACGCTGAACTTCCGCAAGACATTTCGAGATGGGAAATGTTGGTACGCGTTTGGCGCGTTTACGATCAAAGGGAGTGGATTGTCCAGCATCTTGGGAACCTTCTCGAGCGAAGCATCAATCAAGAGTACCAAGAAGTTCTCTTGGAAACGTCGTCCGAACGATTGGGCCCGGTGACGCCGAGGATAGCTCGATGGCTTAAGCGACGACATCCCGAACGTTCTTGGTCAGAGATTCTCGCAGATTTAAGCGCACTTGAGAAATCTCGCTTGCCAGTCCGTTTGCAAGATCCAAAGGAATTTGAACGAATGTGCCGGGCAGCGCTGCAATCGCCATCAAATCGATTTGGAATTCGATTCTGGTCCGACGATGACGACGATTTCGATTTCGGCAGAGCGTCGCAAGTCGAGCTCCTAGCGCGATTGGCACAGAGAGTAGGACTTCACGATCTAGCCCAGCGGTTGCTTAACGAGAACAAAGCTTTTTCGCTGGCTTTTGTCGATATCCTCGCCGCGCGAGGAGATTTAGAAAGTGCGGAGACCATTCTCAAACATTTCCATACGGTTCAAGCACCGAGCAGAACCTGGATGAGCTTCCAGCGAGCAGAGTGGCTCAAGCAAATGGGCCGTTATGAGGACGCAGAGAGGGTTTACGAATTTGGCTTGGCCATCCCCGCCAGCGACCTTCTTGACATACGGCAAATGCGCGAGCGCGGGCTCAATAGTCCAGCTCGCATCATGGCAGAACATCTACTTCGTACGTCGCTCCCTGAGAATCAGGATTATCGAAGGGGTGATTCGATCAATGACATCGCTACAGAATTGGCTGGTTTGATCGAAGAGAGCGATCCAGAGAAAGCGATACAACTCTATCGAATCGGAAGGTGGTACGCATCGAACTTTCCCCGTTCGATTTTCAACGCGATCTTACACCAAGAATGCGAAGCATTATGCATGGCACGGTTGGCATTGGAGAACAATCATTGGGAATCGGCAAATAGCGCCTTTCAGAGGGCCTTTCAAATACGTCCTGCCAATATTGACGCCGCCATCCGATTGGTCCCCTTAGCGGACGATAAACTTGGTAAGGAATATGGTGACCGTTGGGTGAATCAGCATGTGGCGTTCCACAAAAATCACCTGGAACAATGGCCTAGAGACGCCATGTACCACAACAACTTGGCGTGGCTCCTTGTCAAAACAGGTCGCGAACTCGAGTCGGCACTCGAACATGCTCGTCTTGCCTGCGAATTACATCCCAACGAACCGACTTACATCGACACATTAGCCGAAGTCGAGTATGCAGTCGGCAATATTGATCGAGCTATTGAATGCTCGTTGGAGTGTATTGCTCTCAACGGTGACCACAAACACTACCGCGAACAATTAGCTCGCTTTGCATCCGCGAAGAATGGCCGATAGCGCAACTCGTGTTTGGGGATAGACGAACATGAGTTGAAGATATCGATGCCCGATATGTTCGCTGGGAACGAGAAGTTGATCCCTTGATCAAGCAGCGGGCTTCAATTGATCGTTTCGGATCTGCAGCTCGACTTTGCGAAGAGACGGCTGCGCCCCTTGCTGTGAAACTGTGCACAAGGAAGTTGTCGAGTAATCTTTGATACCTTTGACGATGAACCTGAGGTTCTAAAGTGATTGGCAGAACAACATTTTGGGGCGGAAGTGTCCTAAGCACATTCGGCTAGCTGAAGACTCTCTATCCATTTCCAACGATATTAACGAAATCGGAACGCTCGTTTCGGACACGAACACTGAGTTCATCGAGGAGAGAACACAAAGAATCGTTCGCGATGGCATTCTGTGATCGCCTCATCATCGCACGTCCCTCCAAGCCATCATTGCCATCATCTCTCGATTCGGAGATTCGGGCGACTCATTACGAATCACCAAGTTCTTCACGGACAAAGCACTAGCGATAGGTCGGAGAGCTGGGTGGACGGGCTAGATTGGATGGCCGATCACCTAGGATCGCTTGTGAAACCGGCTGGGAACCTCCTGCGGTTCCTAATGCCGAGGTGGTGTATCCGATGACATTGGCGGAGCTGCCATATCCTGACGAACGATTCGACACTGTCGTACCGATGTAGGCGATGCTTCGCCGAAAGGCGCTCATGAAGGCCGTTTCGAAGGTATCGTATATTTGAATTTGCTGGCGAGCAACGACGATCTGATCATCGACCATTGGATTCAAACCGTCGAAGCTGCCGAAGATCACGGTGTGACCATCGATCAGCACGACACTGACTGGGCTGAGAGATTGATCGGTTATGATTGATGTTCGGACATTCGCGGCTGCCAAATATTCGGCGACCGAACGATTCTGAGTCTGAGTGTTTCCGTCCAGCATGACGTATACCGGAACTCCTCGCTGGCTTACCTCCGCAAGTGCAACTGCCAAGGGTTCGGCGTACACGGACTGTGCCATATAGAGGACTTGTTTGTTGGCTCGGAGTATTTCTCCCGCGATCCTGCGGGTTGACTCCGATGACCGAATAGAGAATGCGAGAGTTCTTCCATCATTTTGCTTTGAACTCGAAATCATGTTGGGAGGGTTCGAGGTCAGCGTCGTCGAGTTTGGTTGCGCGAGGTTTCCCCATTGCGTCTGCTGATATTGGTTTCCCCAAGACGAATTTGCGCTGGGGCTCGTTGATGGGAGTGAGTAAGCAGCAGTTTGGTAGCTTGGCAAGTTGTTTTGTCGGTAGCTGACCACCGCTTGGGCTTGCTCGGCCATTCGCGGTGCCTCGTTGGCGACTTGGTTCAGGAAATGGTAGAGGCTCAGCACAGTCGCGATGGCTCCTGCACCTACCACTCCAAATCGCTGAGAGTCTCTTTTCTGTAGTCGACGCTGAGGCATTGCTAAACTCCGCTAGCGAGTATCTCCTCATACCCCCTAAGTTACGATCCCGCAATTTTGGGAGGATAGGAAAAAATCGGTTATCGTGTGAAGAGCAAACACACAACTTTTTGCAGAAGTTAGCTTTCAATGAACGTTGGCGATCGACAGATACGAATCTGCCAACGATCACCCGCTGTTTGAGCAAGGGACCAGCGTCTCGTCCATCGCTAGCATGTCGGATTGGTCAATATTCACATCCCTTCAACTAAGGTTGAACCTTGGCTAAAGCATTCCGAGCGACATCGACGCATAAGCGGATATCTTGAATGGGGTCTTGCGGATTCTCTTCATATTCAAGGGAAAAAGCGCCGTTTTCAGGAAAATTGACGTCGTAGAGTGCGGCGACGACGGCGGGAACGTCCAGGTGCCCCTGCCCCAGGATCACGCCTTTGGTGACATCTTTTTTCTCTGCAAAGTCTTTTAAGTGAATCCCGTAGAGCCTACCCCTAAGCGCTCGTATGACGTTTGGACCATCTTCGCCGGAACGGATATAGTGGCCAAGATCAGCACACGCTCCGATGCGAATGTCCCATTTTTCGATAGCTTGGAGAACATCCGCTACTCGGTTATAGCGATGTGTTGGCCCGTGATTGTGGATTCCGATGCGAATATCAAATTCCTGGACGAGGTCATTCAGGTTTTCGAACGATTCGGGATCTGGATCGGCGGAAATTTGTGGAATACCGAGCTTTTTCGCAAATTCAAACGTCCGTCGATTGGCGGCAAAATCTCTACCAAAGTGGTTGACGCCATGAGCTGAAATCGACAGACCAAGTTTTGTGACTTCCTCTCGAATCTGCTCGATTTGCTCATCGCTGGAGTCGATGGGAAGCATGCCACTGTAGAATTCCACTTGCTCGAATCCGAGTTCTGCGGAAAACTTCAGCGCTCTTTCGACTGGAAAACCACGCAGCGAATAGAGCTGTACTCCCAGTTTCAGTGGTATTCTCCCCGGTGCACCATACGACCATCGATTCCAGGCTCCAGCAGAGGCCAGAGCCGAAGCAGCAGCCGATGTTGCGAGAAAACGCCGACGATTGAATTCGAACATGGATTAGACCTTTATGTAGGACCGTGAGCGAAGGGAGTCATAGCAACCTCAATGGATTGTAGTCCAAATCTGCGCCATAATGGAGCGGAGTGGGAGTGGATGGTAAATGAATGTCGGCAATGTTGCGCTGCAACTCAAGACCTTCAACGCTCTGACCGTTTTGTTTGTCGAGTTCTTTAGAAGCGATCAAGTCTATGCGATTGCGAATCGGGTTGGTTGGACAGGGCAAAGATTGGGGCCACCGTTACCATCCTTCCCTACGATTGATGCAGGATCGTTTTGACATTCGATACGTTTACCACGCTGTCTCTGTTCTCGCCGATTCCATTGCTCGAGATTTCCGTGCGCAGAGGATGGACGGATTTCGAGAGATGATCGCTCGGCCCGAGCTCGATGCCATCTTCTTTCTCGAGTCCGACTGGTATGGAATTGGACCGATCTTAGCTGCCTGTGATTTTGGCAAGGCCGTTTTCTGCGGGACCGATGTCGATTTTGATCCGGTTCAGGTGGCCCGAGTGAAAGAACAAGTCGATCGCGCGGGAATTTCATTCATGGCAGAGCTATCTCGTCGATTCGCTCCTGCAACGATCCGGCTCAAAGAACTGATTGCGACCAAACTTGGGCGTCCGAATCTACTGTTCTGTCATCGACGGTTGTCGCAAGAAGGAAATCATTCGAACCGATGCCGTCGCGCACTTTCTGCCATCGCCGATCGAGAACTGATCGACTTGGTCGACTGGTGCCGCTACTTAGTTGGCTCGGATCCGGATTGGATTCAAGCAATTGGTCACCCTTCCAACAGCGAAACAAAGGGATTCGATTACCAAGTACTCAGTCTCGGATTCTGTGATCAGTTGACGGGCCCCTCCGTGTTGGCGCAGATTAGTTGTGGCATGTATATCCCAGCTACCTGGCCGGAAGCAATCACATTTCGTCCACCTGCCGCCATCCAGGTCTGTTGTGAACGCGGAATTGCCTTCGTGGATATGCCGAGCACTTTGGTGTGGTTTGACAACGCTGGAAGGCATCAAGAGTCTTTAGATCAAGAGCTGTCGATTGGCCAGCAGCAATTCACTCAGTTTCACCGATCGACAACTTCATTGGTGCGGCAGATGGCTGGACTCGACGACTATTGCGCTGCTGTCCGTTGCCTCGAAGCGGCCCGGAAAAGCATGACGCAGGGGGGCAGATTTTCCCTCCGGCAAAACTGAACAAGCGATTGCGAATCTGAGCCGGATCGCTACATTACATTTCTCCCACACTTGTTGGATTCGTTGGCTTCCTTCGCGTCCATGCTTCAGAACGAACATTGAGTTTAGGACGTTGGAGCCTGTAACCGACTTCGATTTGTTAATTGAGCTGTAAAGGAAAGATGATGGACTTAGCGAAGATCGTAGCAGAACAACTTGGAGTCGATGAAAACCAGGCGAAGGCTGGCCTTGGGCTGATATTTCAGCTTGTTCAACAAAAGACATCGAGCGAGGAATTTGAACAAATCAATAGTTCCGCGCCGGAAGTAACCGATTTTGTTAAATTCGCTGAAGCGAATGTTGACACTTCATCGGGTGGACTCATGGATTTGGTGGGGTCGCTTGCCTCCAAATTGACTGGGAGTGGTGGGCTTAGCGACCTCGCCTCGCTCGCAAGTTCGTTCAATAAGCTCGGCTTGAAGCCGGAAATGTTGTTGCAATTTGTTCCGGTCATTTTGAAGTTCTTCGAATCGAAGGGCGGCGTCGCGGTTGTTGAGATTCTAAAGAAGGTCTTAGCATCCAAGTAATCGAGTTTCCATGGCGTGACCGGAAATTCTCCTTGACCCGCGTTTGAGCAAAGATATCCGCATCGTTTCAAAATGGAGCAGCGAATGAGTGACGAAGTTCAGCGAATGAGACACCTGCATTCGCTGCTCAAGCAGAAAGCGGAAGTGGAAGCTCATTTGGAACGCGGTCCGAGGTTGTTGAAGCAGTTGTCAGCCCAAATCGATTTGGCTCGCAAGGCTCTTTCCGATGCCAAAGAGGAAGTGTTACAAAAGAAAATCGAGGCAGATAGGAAGCAACTACAACTTCGCGAGCGGGAGGGCAAACTGCTCCATCATCAGGCTCAGTTGAATGCTGCGAAATCGAATCGTGAGTTTCAAATCATGAAGGACCAGATCGCAGCGGATCATCAAGCGAACAGCGTTTTATCAGATGAGATTCTTGAGTTGCTCGAAGCGATTGACGGCCTCGGCTCTCTTGTGAAAGAAAGAGCTACCAAGCTGAATGAATTAGAGAATGAGCTCGCGAGAACTGAGAAATCGGTAGCCGAGAAGAAGCTCGCCCTTTCCGAGAACCGAACAAGGCTCGAAATGGACATTCATGACGCGATTGAAGGATTTTTAGGTGAAGTTAAGGCGAACCTCAAGAGACTGATTTCGGCTCGTGGCGAAGAATCACTTGCGGAGCTCAATGGGACCTCCTGTGGAGGGTGCAATACCCAATTGACGGCTCAAGTCCGCGACCGCATCGACATGAATCATGCCATGACGTGCCCAAGTTGCGGTAGGTTGGTCTACAAACCAGAAAGCCTGAATCCCTTCGCTTGATATCGTGCAAATGCATCCATTCTGGGATTCAAAGTGCAGATTGCACTTGGCCTGAAGAATCGGTCGGTATCTTCAAAAATGAGCGGTCGGGCAACGAACACTTGCTCGAATCTTGATTTTTGACTCTGGCTAGGGATAGTTCCTACTCAATTGCTTTGTTCATGAGCAGTGATGAACACTCGCTGTGGTTTGACCACTTGCGTTCGCCGTCTCTCTCCAGACTCCAGCAACCTTTGGTCCTATCCTAGTCCATGGAGTTCTTATGACGAGCATATTGGCTGAAATACCGTTCGAGGACCTTCACGACAACGTTCTTGCTTCACTTATTTGTGGAATTTTGGTCATTGTTGTCCATTTCGGAATCGGTATCGACTTCGCTCTCTAAGGATACCGCGTCACGTTTCTCGATTCTGAGAAACGGGTTGCTGCCAAAGCCTTTCACTCCCAAGCAGAGCATCAAGGCTCTCAGCAGTTGTTAGCCGCCATTGAAACGTTGCGGGCGACGTTCTCCAAAGCGACTTTCGATTTTCAAAACGATGCAGCCGGACAGTACGACGGCCCGATCGATTCGCTGCAGTGTCGCTCCTTCATCATCTCGATCGGCAAACCGTCGATGAACAAGCTCGTGAACGGTTCAATCGCGATTGAGTCTCGGAACAAAGGTTGGGAGCGCTGGTTCGCTTTCGCCGAGGGTTAAGCTTGCGGCCCATGCATTAGGCAGAGGGTTTTCAATGTTCGTAACCTCGTGGCGGGAGTTGGCGCCATTGGCCGTTTTCTATCGTCCAGAGGCCAGTCCGAGTGACGAACTCTCCGATAACGGTCAAGGGGATACCGTCGACGTGACTTGGGAGAGAAGGGAGAACCGATTTTGGAATCGCCAGCAGCAATTCAAAATCCTCGCCGTCGCCTAAAGCATGTTCCAAGGGACTTTTACCGGATGTGATCGACAGTTCCTTAGCAGCATCGCTGATCGGCACGGCAGTGAGATCGAGAACCGCTCCGCAGCGGCTTGCAGTTGCGACCCGCAACAGGTCCAAACTCAAGCCATCGCTGACATCAATCGCAGCGTGAATCGCGAATGCCTCGCATAAGCTTTTGGACAAGCGCAATCGTGGTTCGAAATGGAGATGCTTGCCGAGAATGCTGCCACCCAGCGTACCGCTGACAACGATCGCGTCACCAGGTTGCGCTTGCGACCGGAGCCAGCATCCGCTTCTCGGAGCATGGCCAACGGCCGTCAGATGGGCGACCAGACCTGCGTCCCAGGAATTGGTATCCCCCCCCGCGATTGCAACTCCGTACTTTTCGGCTAACTCAAAGACGCCTTCCATGATTTCGACCGCCATGACTTCACCGCAACTCCTAGGCAAGCAAAGGGAAATGAAGAATGCCACAGGATCAGCCGCCATCGCTGCCAAGTCGCTTAGGTTGACAGCCGCTAGTTTTCTTCCCACCTGTCGCGGGGTCGCACAGTCCAGCCGAAAATGGGTGTTTTCACAGAGGGAATCACAGGTCACCACCCAAGGTCGCTTGCTAGCGAGTACAGCCGCATCATCGCCGATGCCGATCTCGACTTGGGGCAACTGTTGTGAACGCTGTTTAACCCAAGCGATGAAGTTCTGCTCCATCATTCGTTGTTGCTCCCCGACTCGATTGCCTCATCAAGTCCAGAGTCTTTCATCTTCTTGTGAAGCGTATTTCGGTTCATTCCCAGTCGAATCGCCGCTTTCGTTTGAATTTGATCACAGGAAGAAAGTACCTGCGCGATCAGTTCTTTTTCGACCTGTCCAACGATCTGTTCTTGCAAGTCTGTGGCATCGATGGGTGCGCGCTGGAGGCCCAAGCGGACGAGGATCTTAACAAGCGAATCGAAATCTTCTCCTGCGGCAACCATGGCCTCGGAAGTTCTCGTTTCCATCAGAGCCAACAATTCATTGCGATGGAGCGTTGGCGAATCAAAGAGCGCGACGATGCGGTCCATGACGGACTGCAATTCGAGCAAATTGCCCGGCCAGGCATACTCCGCCAGAGCCCTGACGGCGTCGGGAGTCATCTTGGGACTTTCGCGACCAAATCGTTTCGAAGATCGCTCCTGAAATGCATGTACCAGCTCAGGAATCTCTTTCTTTCGTTCACGAAGTGGAACTAAGTCCAATCGCATGGCATGAATGGCGTAGAACAGTTCAGGATCGAACGATCGGTCCCGAACGCGGCTGTCGATTTCCGACGAGCTAAGCAAAAGTAGTTGCGGCCTGCTCCGCAAAGCCTCAACCTCCTCTCCTGGATCCCTGTGATCGCAATCGAGTGAGATAGGATCGCCGGTCTTTGAACTTTGGGACTCAATCCACTGCAACAATTGATGCTGTCCGAGCCGGTCTAAGGACTCCAATTTCTCGATTTGGATCACCCTCGCAGGATGACGCTTCGAGTCCACATCCTCGTTTTCTTCATGGCAGTTGCCCGCCTTGAATGAACTTGCTCGGTGGCAGCGACCAAGAAACGCTTCGATCGGTTCGGGTGAATCGCCACACCTGTAGACGCTGGGCGATTCATCATACCTTCCTCCAGCCTTAATCAATGCTTTGGCAACTTCACGATGGCCGCATCCTGTTTCTCCGACGATGAGCACGTGGTGGCAAAGCGGCGCCAGCAAGCGGATCGCTTCAATCAGCCGTTGGGTCGACGGCCCCGCTCCAATCGCTGTCTTTAGATCAGATTCCCAACGCTCGTTTGAAGAGGATGATATCAATTTGGACATACGGTTTCCAAGGAGCACCGAAACTCCCGCCTTGCCTCACTACGTACATTCGCTGAAAAGATAATTCGCGAGTCGTGGGAGAGCATCCCTCCTAAAGCCGCGTTGGTCCTCATCGCGAACGGAAGTGCTGGATCCATTTTTTCGTGGCATCGGGGCACAACAAACAGAGTTGTCAAAGCGCAGTCGAGGCGCGACTCTGATTTGAAACTCCCTCCGGAAGCGTCTGCAATTACCTGATCGCGAACAGCCTCAGATTGGGCGATGGTGGGTGTAGAAGTACGGAAACTCCGATTAGGGAGCCGACGAAGATCGTCCCTGAGGAATGGAACTCCAACCATTTTCTTTGGCAAAGATTTCGATTTCATCCAATACGCTTCCTAAACATTCTCGCACAACGAAATCCGCGCGACCTAGCGTATTGTAAGCATTGTAAGCCTGTTCAACATCCGACATCATAATCCGCACGCCATGAAGCTTAACGGAACGGACCAACATATCCGCCGCAGCACGGCGAGAAGCGTCGGAATTCTGCGGATTGGTAATGCGATGAACCAAGTCGATTTGACTGAACTGCGTTCCAATTTCACCGAGAACCGAATCTGAAAGAGACTGGAACCAGTCGCGGGACGCACTCTCGCGCGAATGCTGGGCAAGACCGCGAACGCTGGCAGCAACGGTCGTCATTGGTTGGCTGGCGATCTCCTGTAGCAACTCGATCGCGAATACTCGAAATTCCGTTCGCTCTTCAGGTAGAAGCCAAAGCTCCTGCCCAGGTAGGCTGAGCGCATTGCTGATCAACTTCATCATGCCAGGCTCGTTGGGCGGAATGAATCCAAACTGAACGCCTGGAATCTCATTCAAAATACGTTGTTCCGACTCGCGATACTCGGGCAAGAGCATTTGAATCGGAATGATGGATCCGCGAACGTGTGCGCGCACTCGCTGGACCAGTTGCGCAAGGGAGACATCGCCAACTCGATCGACGATGACCACTGCTTCGATGGGATAGCTAGAATCCAATGCTTGGATGACATCGCGACCACTTCGGACGATTTCGCTTCGAACTCCGGCGTGAGCCAACATGTGGTCGGCATGATCGGTGAGAGAGTCGCTTCCCCCGATGACGAGCACGAGCGGATGTGCTTGGAGCAACAACATTTCTCGGATATTCGATTTAAGTTGCTCAGACGCATGAATGGTGCCTGTTGCGATAAGTGGCATCAAGCCTCGCGTCGCCTCATATCGCAACAGCGGCAAGCCGGACCGACTCGCGGCGACAAGCTGTCGAGTCAATGGAGAAGCCGGATTCGACCTGACCCGTGCTGCCATCAACAGAATAGAAAGGCGCTGAGCATTGTAGAGCGGGCTCGCTTCCGCCTGCGTCCAGACCTTGGCCAAACGGTTATCTTCCGAAGAGAGACCGGGGAAGCGTGATTCGAGTTCGGCAAGCAAATCGGACCATTCGATATTCCGTTTGCTTCGGCCCAAGTGCTCCAAGGCGACAAGTGCGGCCGACGCAGGGACATCCGATGGAGGAAGACATCTTCGCAGAGAGTCACTCAAGAAAACACTCTCAAGAAGATACCGATCGTACGCATTCGATTCGTTCGGGATCAAGTCCTTCCCGTCGAAATACCATGTGGGAAAGGAACCAAGTTCATTGCCGAGGGACCTTGGATCGAGCAAAGGCAATTGTGCTTGGAGCATTCCCAGGAGCTGCACGCGAGCTTGATCAGCCGAAGGAAGTGCACCAAGAATCTTCTTAACCCCGATCTTGCACAATTCTCGTGATTCGTCCGAGTCAGCCGTCGAGTTCGCACCCGATAGATACTGAGCGATCATGGATCGATGTTCGATGCCTTTGAGAAGTTGAAACACTCTGGTTCGTTGCTGTCTGTCGGCATGCATGAGTGCCGTTCTAGCGGCTGCGTAACCATCGTCTCCGTAACTGGCGATGACCGCGCTTGCAGCGACGTTGGGTGGACTTAAATCTTGCATCACCGAATTGACCAAGAACGCCAATCCGTCGCGGCCCGCAGATTGAATCGCCAGTACACCGCGCTTTTGATCCTCAGCACGGGGACCCTTCAGCAAATTCAAAGCATTGGCAAGCACCTCCGGTCGCCGTTGGTATCGAACCGCTCCTTCTTCGATCTTTTTGAGTAGGCCTAATTGGGAAGGAGTAAAACGATCACCCTGAGCGCGCATGGCCAGGATGTCTGCCAAACCCAGTTCGGTCATCATGACAGATGCGTCTGCGTCTGAAAACTTATTGCGGGAAAGTTCATCGAGCATTCTCGCTGCCTCTTCCCATTGCTCGATGCGGCTGAGTTGGCGCAGGGCTTTTCCATAGGCGGCCGAGTTCGTCGGCGGATGCTCGCGGAGCGATCTGACGACCGGGTGAAAATTCGGAGGAAGGCCACCTGCAGCGCTTGATATAGTTTCCGATTGTGGCACTGCAGCAATCGGATCGCTATCGTCATCGTCTCCAAATGGATTTTGAGAGAGACAGGCTGCAGGATAGGTGACGACGGCAGCCAGGGCGAGAATCCAAATCCAATGCCAGCGGCGGCAGCCGTTCCCATGAGCGTCCCCAACTGTCTGACTGATCATGTTGCTTCATCTCGTTGTGCGAAAGAAAGACCCGCGAGCTGGAACTCAACCGGAATCGGCCGCTTTGCCCGCGCTTTGGACATCCAATTTGAGATCTGGATGGGAGCTAAGCTTCAGTGTATTGTAATTCCTGTTTCCAACGCGCGACGGCTTTTCGCACGAAATCCGGATGACTGGAACCGAAGCTTTTGTAAGCATGAACTGCGGCCTCAAGACCACATTTTTTGAGGATTTCCGATGTCAAATCGGAATGTGCTTCCTTCAGTTCTTCGTCCGTCAGTTCGGCGAGAGAAACTCCTCGCCGCTGAGCGATTCCGACAAGAGCTCCCACTAAATGGTGGGCCGTTCGCTGAGGAAAACCGCGTTCGATCAACGATTCCATGAGGGCAGTCGCATCCAAGAAACCAGCATGGAGCCCTTCGGATATTTTCTCCGCACGCAGTTCCGTCTGGCGAACAATTGGAATGGCCAATTCGAGACAATGTTCGATTGTGTCGAAGGAATCAAATATAGCGGGCTTGTCTTCCTGCAAGTCGCGGTTGTAGGCCAGTGGCAGCCCCTTCATGAGAACCAACAATTGAGAGAGGTTTCCCAACACGCGAGCTGATTTGCCTCGGATCAATTCCAGGGTGTCTGGATTGATCTTCTGCGGCATGATCGAGCTTCCTGTACAGAAGGCTTGGGGGAGTCTCAAAAAGCCGAACTCCGTGGTCGACCAGAGAATCCACTCTTCGGCCCAGCCACTCAAATGCACTGCAATCACCGACAAGGTGCTGGCGCTCTCGAGTACAAAGTCGCGATCGCTGCTGATGTCGATACTGTTCGCAGCGATGGATTCGAAACCGAGTTCGCGCGCGGTCGCTTCTCGGTCGATCGGAAAGGTTGTGCCCGCGACCGCCGCCCCCCCCAGAGGGCACACATTGACCCGTCGTCGGCAGTCCTTGACTCGTTCCCGATCGCGAGAAAACTTCTCGATGTATGCCAGCCAATAGTGCGCCGCGACGACCGGTTGGGCCCGTTGCAAATGCGTGTAAGCCGGAAGGACGATTTCGACCTCGTGGTCGCATCGCGTTAGAAAAGCGATCTGCAGGTTGCGCAGCAAATCATCGACTCGATCGAGTGCCTCGCGGACCCACATTCTTAGGTCCGTCGACACTTGGTCATTGCGCGATCTTGCTGTATGTAGTTTACGACCGACATCTCCGAGGCGATCAATCAGCGCCTGTTCGATATGCATGTGAATATCTTCCAGCTCGAACCGATAAGAAAATCGACCTTCATCGATTTCTTTTTCGATGCCTCGAAGGCAACTCTCAATCTGGTCGAATTCGGAGGGTTGAAGAATTCCCTGTTGTGCTAACATCCGAGCGTGAGCGATCGAGCCGCGAATATCCTGACGATAGAGGCGATGATCGAAGCTAATGCTCTCGGAGAATCGTACTAAACGTTCGTCGGTTCCGGACTCAAAAACACCGCTGCGAGATGGAGGTTTCAATGCGTCACCCTAGTTGGCCAAGCGTTTCATTACCGCAGTCAAAATCGCAGACGAAGCTTTATCTGTCAATTCGCGTTTCATCATCTGCCGTGAGGCGATCGATTCGGCTGGCGAATGATATGGGCATTGGGGCCGGATACTTGAGGAGCTGGAGCGGAAATGGTTGGCCGGCTGGTCGTCGGATTTGGTGAGGCCGGCTCAACGTGCGAAGCGACGATTCCAGTACCCCCGCGCAACTCGGGCTGTTCCAGGTACGTTGGTGGCTTCCAATCCGTTGTTCGAGGATCGAGTAGGTTTCGCCCCTTCGGAGTCATTTTCTTTTCAAAATCCTCGTCCGGCCATGTCGATAGCCGTCGTTCCTGCTGCAGTTGCTCCGCTGCGTTTGCTTCAGGCGGGGCGACGGCATCTCTTGGCGGTCGGCGAATCGGCATGAGCGATGTTACGCTCTCTGGAAATTCGCGAGGAATCGGAGGCTGAAGCTGCGCCTGGCCG
>JBBIUE010000106.1:0-14758 GCA_037440405.1 Pirellula sp.
GTTTCGACGCGACCCTCGGATTACTTCCCTAACAACACTTGTTTGCAACGTTCGAATAGTTCCCTGACCAAGGAAGGACGACCATGCATCTGCCGAAAGGCTTTCGATTCTCAGGCGTATCCTGCGCAATCAAGACTCGACCCAATACTCGCGACGTGTCGCTGGTCGTATTGGATGAGTCGGGAGTCGCAGCCGGGGTGTATACCACGAATCAGATTGTCGCCGCGCCCGTTGTTCTGTCTCGAAGTCGGACTCCAAGCGATTCGATTCGCGCTTTGGTGGTCAATAGCGGAAATGCAAACGCTTGTACAGGCACGCGCGGGATGAACGATGCGATAGCGATGACTGAGCTCGTCGCTAGTCAAATTGGTTGCAGACCTGAACATGTCTTGATCATGAGTACAGGTGTCATTGGTCGTTTTCTTCCGATGGAAAAAATTCGAAGCGGGATCGTCCAAGCCTCACAGGTCCTGGCGGCGACCGAGACTGGGTTTCTGGATGCGGTTGATGGTATCATGACCACGGACGCATTTCGAAAAACGGCTTGCCTCGAAATGCACTGCAATCAAAGCGATCCGATCCGAATAGCGGGAATGGCTAAAGGTGCGGGAATGATCGGACCGAACATGGCTACGCTTCTCGGCATTATTGTTACCGATGCGTGGCTCGACCCTCATTCCGCGCAATCACTTTTGAAGCGCGTGGCTGATCATTCTTTCAATTGTATCTCTGTGGAAGGCCATACCAGTACGAATGACTCCTTGGTGCTGCTGTGCTCGGGAATGGCGAGCCATCGGAAACCACTCGACGCCCGCGATTTCGACAAGTTCGAAGAGAGCTTAACCTCATTGTGTATCGATCTGGCCAAGCAAATTCCCGACGATGGCGAAGGTGCGACTCACTTGATCGAAATTGCGATCACGGGTGCTCAGTCCGATGCTGACGCACATGCAATCGCTCGGAATGTCGCACTCAGTAATCTGGTCAAAACGGCGATCACGGGAGGCGACCCCAACTGGGGAAGAATCGTTTCTGCAGCAGGATACGCAGGTGTACCCATCGAGCCATCTCACACCCATCTGCAGATCAATGGCATCAAGCTTTTCGAGTTTGGCGAACCCATCCCGTTCGAAGCATCGCAAGTGAGCCAGTCGATCAAGAGTCAGAAGCTGACCCGTATCGAATTGCAAGTTGGCCAGGGAACCGGTGGGGCCATGCACTGGACCTCTGACCTCAACACGGAATATGTGCGCTTCAATTCCGAGTACACGACTTAAGTCGACACTGCGGAAGACAGCCAATGCGACGCAGTTCGATGCGATTGCTGTAGCAAGTATTCGTAGTTGTGGTGCTCGACTTCTTGACCGCAGAGTTCGATTTCGTAATACCCTTTGTATCCGTTTGATTCAAAGACCTGAATGATCTTCTCGAGCGGTATGTTCCCTTCGCCCAGCAGGCACCGATTCTGTTCACAGACAGGGAGCGACTTGGCATCGCCGAGTTGCACGAGGCGAATGAACGGAACAAGCTGTGCGAGCCACTCGTTCGCCAACGGCTGTTGGGCAAGGTGATAACAATCGAAAACGATCCCCACATTGGAAGCCCCAATTTGAGCAATCATATCAAGCGTGGAGGGGACATCGTTCAGGAAGGAACATTCGAAAGAGCATCCCGCGTGCATGGGTTCGACGGCCAAGCTGACCCCTACTGCTTGAGCAGCCTCCGATAGTTCCGTCAGCGCATCACGAACAATGCGATTCACATGATTACGTGTGTGTCCAAAACGCCCCCCCGTGACTACGATCAACGATTCCGCTTTGAGTTGCGCTGCGACTTCGACGGCATCAAGAGCGTCATGCAACGATTCGCGAAAGCTTCGGCCGTCGCTTCCGGTGAATCCCCCTGCCCAATGCAGTGAAGAGACATTCAATCCACATTCGGTCAAAAGCTCCACCGCTTTCTCTTCGCCGTAATCAGAAAGCTTGGCACGCCATAGACCGATCGCACCGAAACCGTGAGCACGATAGCTCATGACATCCTCTTCGAAGGACCATCGATACGTCGAGAATTCGTTGAAACCTAGTCGTTCCATCCACCTCTTTGACATTCGAAAACACCCCTCCAGTAAGCATGATGAACGTCAAACAAATCCTGCATTCGGCGAGAGACAAGGAAAAGTGAGTCAGGCTCGACTATTTGCGGTGGCGAATCCGAGCGCGCATCCGGCGCTTCTTCCGTCCAATCTTACGACGTCCTTTTCCGGTCTTCTTTACACCCACGTGTTGTACCTCTTCTTTTTACTTTCTTCAAATCTCGCTGTGAAACGACAATCCGCGAACCAACTTGAGGGCAAAAGTATATGCAGAAACGAGAAACTCGACAATGCTGTTAGGCTAACGATTTTCGGGCCAGCGCACTTTCATTGGGTCGCACGAGATTCTGAATCAGCCCAATCTTTTCAAGAAACACCAACGTGAGGAAGGTCACATCGATTTCCCACCATCGATGGCCATGTCGAGCGGAACGGGGATCCGCATGATGATTGTTGTGCCATCCCTCTCCGTTGGTCAGCAAAGCAAAGAGCCAATTGTTGCGGCTGTTTTCACGCGTTTCGTAGTTCCTGTACCCCCACAAGTGCGCCGCTGAGTTGATGCCCCAGGTAACATGCCATGTATAAATCGTTCGAAAAACGACGCCCCAAAGAAGCCACTTGAGACCCATTTGAATGGTTCCCGCCATGGTACCCGTCGCGAGCCAGCCAACGAGCAAGCCCAAACCATAAATGACGATCGCGTGCGCCACGTAAACCCATACCCAATTGATTCCTCGCTGAAGCCAAAGATAGAACGGATCTCGCATGAGGTCTCGGACGTAACGATCGTAAGCTGCGGCAGTACTCAAATCGCGATTGTCAACAAACAGCCATCCCATGTGGCCCCAATAGGTACTGACAAGAGGCGTGTGCGGGTCCGGTTGGTGATCCGAATGCTGGTGATGAACGCGATGCACAAGTGTCCAACGCGCTGGCGAATCTTGAAAGCTGCAAACACCTAAAATCGCTAAAAAGTGCTCGAACCAAAGCGGACACTGGAAACCACGGTGAGTCAACAAGCGATGATATCCGGCTCCAATTCCCATCGAACAGAACAAGTAATTTCCGATCGGCAGAAAAAGCAATCCCCACCAACTGAAAAAGTAGGGCAGGAACGCCAACGGGATCAGAAGGTGGAAGACGATGACCGGAATAAGATACTCCCATAGAATTCGACTTTGGGCATTGACTCCTTTGGGTTTAGGAAGCCGCTTCGTCGTTTCCAGATACGCTTCATGCTCGTCATGAAGTTGATCATCGACCTCAGCAACCTTCAATGATACAGGTCGATCAATTTTGGAACCGGACGCTCCAGATGTCATGTCGGTTGCCATAACTTCACTATGTCAAAAAAGACGTGTTCAACAGGTTTAACCAAGTCGCCAACTCTCCAAGCAATTGATGGTTGTCGACGGAACGGAGTCCATTGCCCAGCCCACTTCGAGCTAGACGTACAACGCCTCAAAACCGTTAAGTCGAGGACGTAGATTTGGGGATTGCCGAGCCCCCAAAAGTTCATCAAATTGTAATCTGAACTCGCTGATGATCCTAGCTCAAAATACGACCGCCGCTCGGGAGCCAGCGTTTGCTGGTGACCGATTTCAACCACGATTTCAGTGGAGCACTTTCATTCTGGTCTGGACAATCGGCTGCATTCGTCTTGGGATTTGCGCAGATTCATGAAAACAACGTGGCGATTCAAATTGTTGGCGACAAGCTCAGCAGTTCCCAATCTACCGAATGTATAATGCACGATTCATTGGCAGGCGAACCCAACAGAGCGCAATTTCAAGTCCGCTTTCGTGGAAGCTCGGCCGGATGCTCATGATTACATGGGTCCGGGCCGAGTTTTCCGTGATTCCGCAGATTGAAGCCAGAGTCTTGGCGTATTTCTTTCGAGCTGTAGTCATGCACCGGAGATGTTGGAAATAGGAAGAATTCTTCGGTCGCGTTTGTCGGGCGATTTTATACTATCGGGCGCGCCGCTTTTTTTGAGCCAAGTGATCTTCGATCTGAGACTTCAAACATACGCTTCAAGGGAAAATGCAATTCGTGATGGAAGGCCTATTCGGTCGCAGTATTTCCATTCCCAAACTTCGGTAACTCAACAACAATGATTCTGAATCAACTATTTGGCATTCCCTACTGGGACCAAAGGGAAGGACCGTTGCCTTGGCATCGCGGTGATATTGGGCGGAACTTGCCTAGTGAACTTAGGCAGAGATCAATTTGTTATCATCCCGTAGTCCTTCTCGTTTTTCCGTATCAAAGGTGGCAGGATGGGGGTGGATCGACGCACCCAACTGATTGTCGGACATGGTCCGCATCAAGTCTTGCAATACCGAGCGAATGGATGGAAACACGCTGTTTCGATAGGGATGCGATTCCGGGAGTTCCGCCATGAGTCGCAAGTGCGCTTTGTGCAGATTGTGGTAGGGCATTCCTGGAAATAGATGATGAAGAGCATGGTAGCGAAGTCCCACTGGGCAAATGGCAAGCGTAAGCGGATTGCTACTAGCGATATCGACGGAATCGAGTAGTTGGTCATCGATGGACATCGTCTCCCCGTTGCTCCGGTACCTGTGCGCGGCGAGGGTACGAATGTGGTTGAGGGTCAAGACGCCAACTGCAATGGAGTATATCAATGCCAACAAGTACCAAGGACGAAATCCCGTGGCGATCGCAACGACAATGGCGAGAGCGTTTAAGTGGCATGCGATTTCCATCGCGAGCCACCAGCCCTTCGGGTCGCTCTCTCGTATCTCTCGCTTGAACTTGAAGTTGATGACGAAACTGGACCAATGCTCCAAGACCCACTGCCGAATTCTTGGATGAAGCAGTGAAACCGGAGTGATGATCAGATGGCGAACGAAAGTTAGAATCGGCAAATACAACACTTGAGCGAAGTACTTGAGGAGATCACTCCAACTTCCGTGAGCAAACGGCAAATATTCACCGTCTCCTTCGGTCCCATAATGACGCGTATTGTGGTGTTCTCGATGCGTTTCATAGAAGTACGACGGTAGAAACATCGGGATACCGGCAAGAATGTTCCATCCCACCTTGAACGCCTTCATTTCTCCGTGACGAAAATGGGAGATTTCGTGCATGAAGATGCTTCCACGGTAGATGGCAACCACAGCGATGGGCCAACATGCCACTCGCACATACCAAGGAAGCGCCTGCCCCTGAGACATGATGACGGCCGCTGGATAGCCAATGGCTAAGCACAGAAGAAGATCGGTCCAATAAATCCACGGTTTTGCAACGAACAAGTCCGCGACGAGCATTCGTGTTTGTTTAAGAGCTGAGCTTGCCATTTCCTTAAACCCTGTGGAACTTGCGAAATTGACAATACCTCATCGATCGACAAATGCCATTTGCTCCAATGACTGCTCTTTAGGTAGCCAAACTTGATTGCGCAAAGCGAAAAAGTTCTCAACTACTTCAGTTTGAGGTTCCATTCGGAATGGTCGGCATAACTGTCAAGCTTTCAATTGTTCGTGAATCGTTTGGATTAAGAGTCCGATAGTACAATTTACCAAGCCGTTAAGTTTTGAGAATGCTCTTGATCCTAGGCGGCTTTATTGTGGCAATCTGTCAGGACTCTCTTTAAAAAGCCCTCAACAGGTGGACGGACCTGGCGCGGGACCGAGAGCTGGCGATTCTGAATTGGATTCTAACCACAAGAAGGGAGGCCATCCTAAAAATGGTCTGTATGAGCGAGTTTCAGTTCGGTCAACTTCGTAGTTTCATCCGTGAGGAGCTGTGCCTTCGCAATCAACTGGTTCCTGAAGCGTTTCCGATCTCTGAACGAGTTGTAACGAAGCGAGGCAAACCTTGCGGCATCTTCTTTTGCCTTCACGGGCCCAGGAGTGTTCGATTAACCGCCATCTATGATTTCGGCCAAGCGTGCGTGTACTTCTATGATTCCAGTGGCCAACGATCTGGTAGCCACGAAATCGAGAAAGTTCTCGCCTGTGCAGGGTGAGCGAATCAGTGTGGCATGTTAGGAAGAGCGCCCGTAAGCCTTTACGAAACGGAATTCGGAAATGCTGATTTTAACAAGGAAGGAATCCGAGCAAATTTGTCTCGGTGACGAAATCGTGATCACGGTCGTTCGACTCTCCGGCGATAAGGTTCGCATTGGAGTTTCTGCACCGCCTCAAGTGAAAGTCATTCGTAGTGAACTCAAAGAGCTCGATGCCCGTGCGATCGATGCCGAAGACGAGTTGATGCTGAATCGACCACGGAGGGCAGCCTAACCATCAGCGTCCGTCGGTTGCATTTGACGCTCCGACCATCCTCTCCAGAGCGAAGGGTTTTGTTCGACAAGATTCTGGCGGACTTGTTTGACATTGAAACAAGCTTTGGACAACTACTCTTCCAGCGCGCGGCGTGTTCCCTTCCTCCGAACACGCCGTGCGCTTTTTTTTGCATTTCAGCTGTGCTGGAAACACAACTTGCTTTTGGTTATGATCAGCTCAGTCAGTGGTCCTCAGTCGTAAAGCCTTCCCCAAAACCGCCTACTCGCAATCGCTGCGGGCTTCGAAGCGACGGTCTTGGGATAGGTTCTTTCATGCACTCGATTATCAAGGAGGTAGGAATGTCCAGTTTTCCTGTATCTGATTTTAACCCGGCACCGGCACCTCCCCAGAAAAGCAAGTCTCTGCGATGGATTGTCATCATCGCAGGTGTGGGCTTGGTCGGCATGGTACTGTGCTGCGGCGGACCACTTCTCCTCACCTACTTCGGTTTCAATTTCGCTGGAAAGATTCTGGCATCGCAGGTTCGCACCATGATCGAGTCTAATCCTGACTTCGCCAGCGAGATTGGGACCATCGAATCGATGGAGATGAATATCATGGAATCCGCGAGATACAAGCAGGAAAAGGGAGATGAAGGCCTCGTTTTCGATGTGAAGGGGAGTCGGGGTAGTGGGCAATTGTTCGTCGTTCCAGAACCCGGCGGTAAAGAATTCTCGATGATTGTTTTGCGCCTTCCCGACGGTAGGGAAATTGAACTCCTCTCCGCCGAGTTGGATGTGAGCATGCCGGAACTCAACTGACTTCTAGGGACTGGGCATTCTCATTCCGATGTCCGAAGTGTGAATTCTTGGAAGGGTACGCATTCGACTCCAACATCCGATTTTGCGGATTGCGATATGTTTTCCTACATTTATCGCCAAGTCTTCCTAGGCAACGTATTGCAGAAAGCTATCGGCAAGAGTTGGATCGAAATACGATAGATGAATGCTGACCAAGCGCCCCGAAGAACGATCTGCAACCGATCCCAGCCTGTCTGAACGCCCCGCTTCTGCGAGTACGGTCGTTCATCGCAAAAGCGGAATGTTGTGGGCCATGGCAGGACAGGGAGTCATGAGTGCGACTCGATTCGCGACGGTCGTACTCATCGGCAGACTCGGATCCGAGCATGAGTTAGGTTTGTACTCGATCGGTTTCGGTGCCCTCGTTTTGGTGGTTGGCATTCACGAAGCATTCGTGACAACCCCGCTGACGGTGTTCCTTCCTCGCAAACGTGCTGACCAGCAAGCTGCCTATTTGGGCTTCGCTCTCCGTTGCACATGGCAACTTGCAGCCCTGCTTTCAACCGTATTGCTCGTGGTTGCCATCATCGCTCGTTCGTTCCAAGAACTGAGCGAACTTCCCTGGGTTTTTGTTGGCGTTGCGGCCGCGCTTCCCCTGGTATTGCTTCGCGAGTTCTCGCGTCGCCTTCAATTTGTCCATGCAAGGATGAAGACCGCCTTTGTGCTCGATTGCTCCGTCGCATTCGTTCAAGTCGGAGGACTTCTTCTATGGCTAACGTTGGCGCGACCGACCGCTTTGATTGGATTAATCGCGACAGGGTTAGCTTGCGGAGTGGCAGCGTTTTTCTGGTGGAATGTTGAGTCCATCGACTTTGCTCAGGACCCGCAATCGCGAGGGAGCGAAATCCAGGAACACGCCAAATTCGGTAGCTGGATTTTTGGCGAAAACCTAGTAAGCACCGTTCACACGTATTTCGGACATTGGTTCTTGACCATCACTTCCGTAGCTACCGCATCAACGGGTATCTACTCCGCATGCCTCAATGTCATCTTGCTTGTCAACCCATTTCTGCTGGCCATCACGTCGATCATGGTGCCCCGAGTCGCCCAGGCCTATTCACAACACCATCGACAAGCAGTTGCCGCACTAACCTGGAAGTTCGTTGCGTTCGTTGGAGGAGTGATGTCTTTGTTCGCAGTCTTCACTGCGGCCTTTGGAGGTTGGCTGGCGGAATTTCTGTTCGGCGCAGAATACGGAGGCCATTCCAAGGAAATCGCCTGGCTCGGCGTAATGATGATTTTTCAAGGCATCAACTATACAGCTTCCGTCGGTTTGAGAGTCTTGAATTTCGCTTCTTGGACTCTGATCAGCGGACTGGTCGGACTGTCGACAACGGCATTCCTGGCCATTGTGGTCTTCCCGAACGACTTGTTCGGAATCGTGCAAAGCTTTGTTATCGGAGTTGCAGCGATTGCCGTGCTACGATTGCTTCTGCTTGTTCGGCTCAGTTACTAACGATGCTCGTGAATGCTTCTGAGAACTTGGTGGTGAAGTCACTTGTGGAATCAAATGCCCACATATTCCGCACCAAATCGGTGACGAAAATGCCACCGCAGGCAAGCAGCAGAAGGGTGATCATCAAGAACGAAACTTCCCAAAGATTCAGTGGGACTTCGGGGGTTCCTTGCATGACAGTCGATGGTGCAACGCCAGACTCCGTACCCATGCCGCTGCCAGCCATTCCCATGCCGAACTCATCGACCATCATTCCAGCATCGCCAGAAGAAAAGCCAACACTGGCGTCACCGATCTCGCTAGAGTCTTCGAGCTCGATTACTTGCGAGCCGCTATCCTCCTCGACATCGATTCCACCCGACGGCGAAAGCTGAAATTCTTCATCTTGTTGAAAGTCGACTAGCGAGCCGCTGCCAGACGCGCCACTTCCCATCGGATCGGAATCGCTCGCCAAGTCCAATCCCGAAATTCCCGTTCCTGCCAAGTCCAGCGGTTCGTCTTCAAGGGACAGCCCACTGTCAGACGGACTCATGAGATTGATTCCACTCTCTGATGCAATCGCTAGGTCGCTTCCGCTCCCCAACACCAATTCATCATCGGTAGCAATTTCGAGATCACTGATGCTGGACTGCTTCGCGACGCTGCCGGCCGGGTCACTGTCCCCGCGGACAATATCGCCTGTCCCACCCTTTGAACCCGTTGATAATTTGATATCCGATTCCGCCAATACGTCCGACCCGTGGTGGCTCTTCAACTGAGGTGATTTGGAAGGATCACTACCCGATCCAAGATCGATCTTGAGGTCGCTGCCTAAATCAAATCCACTAATGCCGCTTCCGGCCATGCTGCCTGAACCGATCTTGATGGCATCATCATCATCGTCGGCCAGTTGCAAAACATCGTCATCATCTTCCGCAAGTGGCAAAGCGCGATTGACTAATCGAACACCACTTCCACTCTCGGGATCAGGAACCAATGCTACGTCGCTACCGTCATCGCTCAACCGAAGATCACTATCGTTGTTGCCCAAACCGCGATCGGAACCGATCGTACTTCCGCTCTTGCTGCCGGACGGTCCCACTTCATTCTCGGAAACGAGGATCGATGAGCCCGCCGCTTCTTCATCGAGAATCTCGCCGCTGAAGGACATGCGTACCCGTTCAATCTCCTCATGCTTGAACTTCCAGCTCGAGCCGTCCCGATATCCAAAAATCTCATTGCGTTGGAGCATTTCCACGACTTCGTCGGGCTTCAATCCGAGTCGCTTCGCGGCATCTTCAAGCGTTAGATAGTTTGTCATCGAGCATCATCCTCTAAGAGCAAGCTGTACCAAGTGGGAAAAGGAGAACTGAAAGCGTTCAATGACCGAAACTGCCCAACTCGGGCATTCCGCGAAGTCTCTTGACGCGTCCTTCTAGACTAATCCGAATCGAGCGTTCTTTCCAGCAATTCTACGCCAGGAGTAGGTAAATCGAAGTGCTTCTGCCGAAATTTCTAGCTCGACCGTCCTCTCAACCAATGGAATTCTCGCCATCCGAGACCGGGAGTTCGCTCATTCCCCTACCTTTGAGCAGGACAAGCCGATTGTGACGCATTTTCCGGGTTCTCCATCTCGGCGCCGGCGGACCGGCAGTTGAAGAATACGGTTAGGGTCGCTCTCGCTGCAGGGACATGAGATATTCAACTACGTCAATGAGACCGTCGACCGACATTGTCTCCTGAAGATTGTCCGGCATCAACGATTTCTCCAATTTTTTGAGGTCTTCGATGGCATCGGCATCCAGTGTCCGCTCAATACCCTCCGCGTCTTTCAACACAATATGCTGTTCCGTTTTGCTGACCAATAGTCCAACGATGACCGCGCCCGTGTCAAGTAGGGCGGCATACGACTCGTAATTGTGGCTAATTCCAGCACTCGGCTCGAGAATCGCCAAGTACATTGCTTCTCGCGACAATTTGCTTCCGATTTCGGTCAGGTCGGGCCCAACATTCTTCCCAGTCCCTTTGACAGTGTGGCACTGACTACACTTGGCGACTCCTTCAAACAGCAATCGACCACGCTCTGGATCACCTTGCTTTCGACACAATTCGTCAATCGGAGGAAGTTCTACCGTTGACGTTTTTTTCGGCGGGAACAGTATTGCGGCCTTTTCTCGAACTTCGTCAAGTGCCGAGGTTCGCAAAGCAGCGCTCACCAAGAAACGAACATCCGATGTTAACTGATCGTCTTCTGCCAAGGCGATAAGTCGCTTTTGTCCGGCGGGAAACTTGGAAAGTCCGATGGCAGCCGCCTGGCGGATTTCCGCATCAATACCAGCTTCCTCGATAAGCGATTCGGCGATCCCAAACGCCTCTCGCGAATCCGATAGGGAAAGAACTCTCGCCAATCTGCGATCTTCTTCGGTGGGTTCCTCCGCAGTGAATTTTCGCTTTAGCTCATCCACGTAGCCGAGGCTCAAAGCCAACTCGATGGCTTGCAAAGCCTCGCTCGTCTTCTTCTGCTCCTCCCAAGTGGCCGCTAACTCTAATAGCCGACCACCCACGCCATTCGGTTTCAGTTGTCGTATGATGCGAAGTTGCTGAGGGTCATCTCCGAGAAAATCCAAATAACGATGCACGGTTGCTAGAAGCTTTTCATCTCGATTGACGTCCATGTTCGAAAGCCGCATGAGAACTTCGACCTTCAAGCGATCCTTCCGAATGGCTTCGGCATCTCGCTGAGGGAGGGAAGCATCGCTATCGCTCTGGGCTGCGATTGGCCAGGCCTCGAAGGCGCTGCACAGCAATACCATCCAGCAACATAGAAACTTGAGCGCTCGAAGTACCATTCGAATCATTCCACGTCCGAATCCAATAACGATGCCAAAGCTTTCTGCTTTTCCTGATCGCCCAAGAAGTCCAGTGATCGGAGCAACTGACTGGTTCGTTCCTCCGAGATTCCGTCCTGCTTGAGCAACTTGACAATCCAATCCGCCGACTTCGATGCCCGACTTCGCCAAACGATATTTTGTGCCGCCAAGGATCGCGTTCCGTCTCCAAACTGTTCCATGTATTGGGACAAACACTCATCCCACCGATTCGTAGCACCAATCCCCAACGCCTCCAAATACCAGCGGTCCGAGCCATCGTAGCGATTCGCTAACTGAACCCAGAACTTTGGCATCTCGTTCGATGTATCTTCGTGCAATGCGACCGCAAGTTCGCGAAGTACTTGCATGTCTGAATCGGTCACAAGTCCAGGCATGTATTCGGACGTTGGAATCCGCAGTTGTCTGGCCAAACGAACTCCGGCAATTCGCACGTTCGGGTCTACATCCTTCATGGCTTGCAGAGCGTATTTCGAAGTTCCATCGATTTTCCCGAGTAGCCAATACGCTCGAGCTCGAAGGCGAGCATCAGCATCGCTTACCAATCTTTCGAGCGCAGGGAGACTTTCCTTCCCCCGCTGCATCAGGGCCTGCCAAGCCAAGTACCGAACGGAAAGGCATGGGTTCTTGAATGCTTCGATGGCTCCCTCGATAGTATCGAAATCAAACTGTGGGAATTTGTAATTCGATCCTGGTACCGATATACGAAACAATCGCCCGCGCTCCATGTCTTCCATGTTATGTCCGCCAACGCCTGGGTCATACCAGTCCGTTACGAAAAGGGATCCGTCCGGAGCAACGCAAACATCGGCTGGTCGAAACCAGCGATCCTTCTCACCCACGACCAGATTCTCGATAGTCGCCTTATAGCCTGCTCCGTCCGGTTGCGCTGGATAGGATCGCACGACATTCGGCCCCGCATCGCAATGAATGACTTGACCATGAAATATTTTCGGCAGAAGCGATCCTTCATAGACCATAATGCCGGTAGGGGAGCCCGCTCCGGTAATCAGTAGCGTTGGGACGACCCCGGGGTCGTTCAAGTGCCAATGGCGCTCTGGGATGGTTGCTTCCCAACCCGGACGCTCGACTTGCCAACCCGCGCCTGTCATCTCATCCTGATAACCGTAGTTACCGAATTCCATGACGTAGTTGATACGTACCGCCTTGTTTCCGTCGTCATCGTTGTCCGACTGCCATAGCGAGCCGAAGGAGTCGACCGCCACTTCATAGTTGTTGCGAAAATTGTACCCGAGCACTTCTAAATCGCTGCCATCCAAGTTGCATCGAAATACCATCCCTTGCCGATAGGGTTTGCCGGTTTCTCGAACTTCGCGTCCCCAACGATCTTTCACGATGTTTCCATCCTTGTCGTGAACGGCGTGACCCGTGTTGCCAAAGTTCCAATACAGCTTTCCGTCGGGACCGAACACAAAGCTATGCGCTGAGTGGTCATGCTGTGCAATGCCAGTCTTGCTGAACAGCAATTCCTTGCTGTCGGGAACATCGTCTCCGTTGTCATCTGTGAACACCCAAACGTTCGGCGAAGCGCTAACGATTACCTTATTGCCGAGGACGCTGATCCCCATCGCCGAATCGATGTCGCGACCTTGATAGTAGACCTTCGAATGATCCATTACACCGTCGCCATCGGTATCTTCCAATATGAGAATGCGGTCCCCTTCGGGACGCTCTCCATTGTGTTTTCGGTAGTTGACGACTTCACAGACCCATACGCGACCACGATGATCGATATCGAGATTGGTGAGGCTCTTCAACGTCGGCTCCGACGCCGCAAGTTGGACTTGTAGACCATCCCGAACGCTCAAGCCAGCGACTGCGTTTTCCGGATTTCGCAAGTCGGAGACGTCATCTTCAAAGACCAGGGGAGCCGCATCGGCATAGACCGCGAACTGGACCGATGTCGCCCTTCCTCCCGCTTGGGAAGTGCCACCCGTATCAAGTGCCCCAATCGCGGTGAACTTGTTGAACCCATCGGGAATCTCGAATTCGATGACGCTGTTGGCATGAGTTCCAATACCGTTGCTGACTGGATTTCCTTGCACACTCATTCGATCACCGTTGGCGTTCCGATTCTTTCGCACGGCTCCCCACTGTGTTCTTGCGTTTTTCCAATTGAGGTCGATCAATCGCTGGCTGCCCGATGGACCGACAAGCGTCGGCTGCAACCAGTTCGCCCAATCGCAAGAAAATCCGTCACCACCATCGGTCACCACCAAGAAAAGTCGTTTAACTCCTTCGATGTCTGCCGAAATTTGGACTCGATGATTCGGAGTCGACGAATTGATCACCGCCGACTGATAAAGTTTTCGCGGATTGCCTTTAGAAACTTGCCCTAGGGGCAACATGTATGCCTGACGAATGTGATCCGCGTTAAAAGACTCGGGCGCCGGCTCATCTTGGTTGGCTTGAAGAGCGGATACGCTCAGCGGTTCCGTTTTCGCTCCACCGAGCGGGACGTCGACCTTTGCCGTCCAAAGAATTGCATTGCTCACCAATTTGGCGATCTCCGGTCGCCCCCAGTTCCAATGAACATGGCCACCTGTGTACCCGAAGGATCGTCCACCATTCTTGCGTTCATAGGCCCAAGCCACATGCTGCGGAGCGCGTTCTGCCATGGCTTTACGTACGTGAGGATTACCACTGTGAGGACCATCCGGACGTTCCATTGTCGAATCCGGCGGTAAAGCAGTCAGGATCGGAGTCACACCTTCCATGTCGGGGCGGAACCGCATGTGAAAGTACCATTCGTCATTCGATTTGAACGGTAAGACCCCGCGTGTAATTGAGTGTTCAGGCAGCGATGCAAAATCCGCCGTCCAATGCGGATTGACGGACCAGTGGAGTTCGAAATAACCGCCAAGCCAATCAAGAAAACGATCGCCTGGCTCACCTTTAGGAACTTCAACCGCGTAGTGTAAACAGACGAGTCCCACTCCGCGATCCATCAATTGGCCCAGCCGCTCAAGATGGGGAAGCGAAGGATGGCCTCCTCCGCCGTCACTGTAAATGACGATGGACGCTGCTCCATCAAGAACGGAATCGTCCTTCGGCCATCCATTTTGGATGATTTCGACTTCGATTTCAGGGACCGACCGCTTGATCGCATCGGCAAGAATCCGCGAACCGGCGTAGTGCTCGTGTGAACCGTAATCATGACTCGGCCCACCGGCAATGAACACAATGCGTTCACTCGACAATCCAGTCGAAACGGA
>JBBIUE010000107.1:0-14629 GCA_037440405.1 Pirellula sp.
TTTGCCGTCTGATAGCGAGCAGAAGGTTTGCGGCTCAACAGCTTCATGACGATCAAGTCAAACCTCGCATCCATCTCAGGTACGAGGACGCTGGGCGGTTCAAAGTGACCCAAGGGCAATTTTCCAGTAAGCAACTCATAGAACACGACGCCCAGCGCATAAAGGTCGACTCGATGATCGACCTCATTGGGAGCTTCGATTTGTTCAGGTGCAAGATAATGAGGCGATCCTAACACTTGCCGTGTTGCAGTTAGTGTTGGCAGGGCCGAAGAATGATCGATCATCTTGGCGATGCCAAAGTCGACAACTTTGATGGTTCCGTTGTCGCTGATCAAGATATTCTCCGGCTTGATATCGCGATGAATGATCCCCTTGGAGTGGGCAAACTCGATTGCTTTCGCGGTTACATACAGCAAATCCGCAGCTTCGCTCGCGGGAAATGCCCGATTGGACATGGCCTCCCGAAGGTTGCACCCGTCTACGAATTCCATGAGGAGGTAAGCCAAGCCATCGGCGGTTTGACCGAAATCGTAGATGGTCACAATGTTCGGATGCGAGAGCTTCGCTAATGTCTTGGCTTCCCTCTCGAATCGCTCGACGAAGGCCGGATCTTCCGAATACTCGCGAGAGATGAGCTTGATGGCGACATTTCGATCAAGCGTGGTTTGACGGGCCTTGTAGATCGCCCCCATGCCACCGAATCCAACCAATTCCGTAATCTCGAGCGAGGGAAAGGAAGGAGCTAGCTCAAGCGGTTGCGGAAAATCGGTCACTCGATTCCTGCTCTTGCGTTGAAGCAATTCGGGCCGAAAGGCAAGTTGCAACGAACAAACATCGCACACACTTTCCGCTGACTTCTCGTTCCCGCAAGATGGACATACAGCCGTTTCCATAACACTTTCCCCGAATTCAATCAAATTTCTGACAGCATAACCACCATCAGTCATAACTTCGAGAATAGCTGGCCTCAGATTACAGACCGCTCAACGGAATTTCCGAACTTATTTCGAATTGGTTCGGTTATCCCGGGTCGCCCTCTCGTGGTATCATGATTTCCTAACGTACGTAGCAGGCAAAACCTCACTTTGGTAGATGCTCCGAATGGCCTCTATCCATTGCACGATTTCGTTCTGACCGATTTTGACTTCCTGACCTTCCTACCTACTGTTTACGCTCTCTGTTTCATAGTTCCTTGACGAGGTACTGCATGAAGCCTTGTTCGATACCCTCGAAACCAAGTTGTCTTCAGGTTGCTTTCATGTGTGCAGCGATGCAACTGAAGTTGGCTATCGGAATCTCGTTGGGGCAGGACCAAATCCAATTCAATCGTGACGTTCGTCCCATCCTTGCAGAGAATTGTTTTCCCTGTCACGGTCCGGACAAAAACAAACGCGAGGCCGATCTGAGACTGGACACGCGGGATGGGCTGTTCGGAGGTTCGGAGAGTACTGGTGTGGTCATTGCACGTGACCTCAATAGTGAATTGTTGCAACGAATCCGCTCAAGCGACGATTCGATGCGCATGCCCCCGCCTGAATTCGGCAAAGAGCTGAACTCGGATCAAGTCCGAGTCATTGAGCGCTGGATCGCCGAAGGGGCGGAATGGCAAGTTCACTGGTCGCTGGAGCCAGTCAGGCGTTCGGAACCACCACCAGCAAGAAGCGGCTTCAGCTCGCATCCCATCGATCGATTCATCGATGAAGGATTAGTCGCTGCAAAGCTGGACGCTGCTCCGCGAGCCGATCATCGAACCATCCTTCGTCGTCTCTATTTCGACCTGCATGGGCTTCCTCCCAGGCTTGAAATGGCCGACCCCTTGCCAAATTTGGCTGATTCGACGACGTACAACAAACTTGTCGATGAATTGCTGGCCGCGCCCGCGTATGGTGAACGAATGGCAACGTGGTGGCTGGACTTGGTTCGATATGCAGACAGCGTCGGCTATCACGGAGACCAGGAGGTGAGTGTTTCTCCATTCCGCGACTACGTCATCCGCGCTTTCCATCAAAACAAAAGGTTCGACGAATTCACCATCGAGCAACTGGCTGGCGATTTGCTACCGGCGCCAACGATCGAGCAACGAGTCGCCGCTGGATACAATCGCTTGGGAATGATGAGTGCCGAAGGGGGTGTTCAAGACAAGGAGTACCTTGCGAAGTACGCTGCCGAGCGAGTGCGCAACCTTGGGGGGGCTTGGCTAGGACTAACCCTCGGCTGTTGCGAATGCCACGATCACAAATACGATCCGTTCACCAGCCGCGAATTTTATCAGTTAGAAGCGTTCTTTGCCGACATTGAGGAACGAGGACTGTACTCAGGCGATCAATGGGGGCCCGCGATCCCCGTTCTCAGTACGGATCAGCAAGCTCAAGTCGATCGTCTAAATTCGGAGATTGCCGAGCTTGAAAAGCGGCTGCAATTATTTGACGAGTCGGATCACGCAGCCGAGGAGCGATGGGAACGCGAGGCGCTTTCGTGGTTGCCTGCGACTCCATCCAGCATTCTCGCCGAGCAACACACGGATCTGCAGCTTGTTGAAAATAACGCCGTGCTTGCCGTTGGCGAAGCTTCCGATCGTGACACCTACATTCTAGAGTTTAGTGCTCTGCCATCTCCTCTTCGGATGGTGCGGTTGGAAGTGTTGCCCCATGGCTCTCTGCCGAATCGCGGACCTGGTCGTGCAGGTAATGGAAACTTTGTGCTGACCGAAATCGAAATCGAACGATACCACGAGGAGGATGACCAAAATGTCATTCCACTTCCCATACGTCGGGCAATTGCAACGCACGAGCAATCATCGCATTCGGGCGGAAATCCCTACAAAAAATGGTCGATTGAAGCGGCCATAGATGGGGATAAGAAAGGTGAGAAATGGGGGTGGGCGATTCTCGATCAAACCGGCAAAGCTCATCATGCAATTTTCGAGCTTGCAGCGGAGCAATCCTTTGCAACCAGAGATCGGCTGCGGATCAAGCTTCACCAGCGGCTGGACAACCCGAAACACCTCATCGGCCACTTCCGGCTCGCCTTCGCAACCTCGGAAAAAGTGTGGGACGAACCGGCTCCTTCTCCGGAGATATTGGCGCTGCTAGTGCAGCCAAGAGGAGAACGTTCCAGCGAAGTGCAGAAACGCGTTCGAGAATATTTCCGCTTGATCGATCCACGCTTCGCCGAACTGCGGACGGCGCTGCAAACGCGGCAACAGGAGCGAGATAGCGTCATCCGCCAAGCACCCACGATGCTGGTCACGGTTGCTAAGGAGCCACGACCGATTCGCGTGCTTCCTCGTGGAAACTGGATGGATGATAGCGGAGACATCGTCGCACCTGGAATTCCGAGCGTTCTCGGAACCCTGAGCGTCGATCGGCGTCCGAATCGGCTCGACTTAGCAACTTGGCTGGTGGCCAAAGAGAACCCGCTGACAGCGCGCGTTCTCGCCAACCGACTGTGGAAATTATTCTTCGGAGAAGGCCTGTCGAGAAATCTCGGGGACTTTGGGGCCCAAGGTGAGTGGCCTAGCCATCCAGAACTGCTCGATTGGCTTGCCTGTGAGCTGGTCGATTCAGGCTGGGATATCCAGCATCTCATTCGATTGATGGTGACTTCGGAGTCCTATCAGCGGCAGTCGAAACCGACGAATGCATCGAAGCTCATTGATCCCACCAATCGTTGGCTCAGCCATCAAGGCCGATGGCGACTCGATGCAGAATTCGTACGCGATACCTGCTTGAGAGTGAGTGGTCTTTTGGTCGAACAAATGGGGGGCCGAAGCGTTCGCCCTTATCAGCCGAAGGGGTACTGGGCCTATCTAAACTTTCCGATGCGAGAATGGCAGAACAGTCAAGGCCGCGATTTGTATCGACGCGGACTCTACACGCATTGGCAACGTCAATACTTGCATCCGTCGCTGTTGGTCTTCGATGCACCCAACCGAGAGGAATGCACTGCGGCGCGAACGCGGTCCAACACGCCGCTGCAGTCACTTGTCTTATTGAATGATCCTATCTTCGTCGAGTGTGCTCGCGTCTTTGCTCAACGAGCGTTGGAAAGTGCAGTCCAAGCCGATCTCGAGCGCATCGAGTGGATGTTCTATCAAGCGCTAACGCGAGAAGCCACAGAAGCGGAGGAACTCATTTTGCTTCGACAACTCGACGTCGAGCGCAGGGTCTACCTCGACCATCCCGACATGGCGAATTCGCTTTTGCAGCTTGGGGAATATCCTCTACCCGATCACGTAGACCGACCGGAGCTGGCTGCTTGGACGGGCGTCGCGCGAGCTATTCTCAATTTGCATGAAACGATCAGTAGACCTTGAGGCAGAAATGATGAACTTAGATCACCTCATCGCCAGAAGAACATTTCTCAGTCGCCAAGGAATCAGTCTCGGTTCGATGGCGCTGATTCACAGCCTCGGGTTGCCTGTCTCAAAAGCAAACGACTCACCAAAACCAGAAGTCTTAGCTCGGCTTCCGACTCCTCCGAAGGCCAAGCGGATCATTTGGTTGTATATGGCAGGAGGCATGAGCCATCTCGACACGTTTGACTTCAAGCAGACCTTGGTGGATTTGAATGGACAGCCGATGCCCTCGTCGATGACCGAGGGAAAGCAAATCGCGCAGCTTCAAGGCCAAAAACTGAACTGCTTTGCTCCGCAATATCCTTTCCGACGTTGGGGAGAATCGGGGCACGAGATCAGCACCATCTGGCCGGAGCTTGCGAACACCTGTGCAGACGATCTCTGTATTGTTCGTTCGATGCACACAGAGGCTATCAATCATGATCCCGCTCATACCTTCATGAATACAGGGACAATGAACGCTGGTCGACCTGCGATGGGCTCCTGGCTTTGGTATGGGCTTGGAGCTGAGACGGAAGATCTTCCCGGCTTTGTGGTCATGGTTTCAACCGGAAACTACGGTCAGAAGCAGCCAATCGCAGCGCGGCAATGGCATTCCGGATTCTTGCCCAGCCGATATCAAGGCGTTGAGTTTCGCAGCGTTGGCGATCCCGTTCTCTATTTGAGTAATCCCGCAGGGGTTTCTCGCGAACAACAGCAGGAATTGATCCGATCGGTAAGGGAACTGAATCAAGTTGCAGATGCCGAGCTTGATGATCCAGAAATTGCCACTCGTATCAGCCAATACGAGATGGCGTTTCGAATGCAAACGAGCGTGCCGGAACTGATGGACTTGCGGGACGAACCCCAGCACATTTTTGATCTCTATGGCACTAAAGGAGGCGATGGAAGTTTCGCGTCGAACTGTTTGCTTGCGCGGCGATTAGCGGAACGCGGAGTTCGATTCATTCAACTTTATCATCGCGATTGGGATCATCATGGAAGCATCAAAGAGCACATTCGCGGAACGGCAGCGGAAGTCGATCGAGGAGCCGCGGCCTTGATTCGGGATCTGAAGCAGCGAGGAATGCTGAAGGACACGATCGTCATCTTCGGCTCTGAATTTGGGCGGACGCCGATGGCCCAAGGTGACGGACGCGATCATCACTTAGCAGGCTTCACGATGTGGTTTGCCGGAGGAGGTTTTCGACCAGGACTTAGCTTTGGAGCGACCGACGAGTTTGGCTACAATGCAGTGGAGAATCCTGTCGCCGTTCACGATATCCACGCGACGTTGCTTCATCAGATGGGCATTGATCACGCTCGGTTTTCGGTAAAATTCCAGGGATTGGATTCTCGATTGACTGGGGTTGAACCTTGCCGCGTTGTGACCGAACTGATCTAGTGTGGCCGTTATGCATGGCACGCTTTCAAGACAACTCGAACGGCACGTCACATCATTGTGCGAATTGGGGCCACGAGTTCCATCGCGACCGCTGGCTATTCGATCAACCATCGCTCAGATCGAGCAGTTTTGGCACGAAGTCGGGCTTCCTGTTCGCCGTGAGCCATTTCAAACGCTGTACGGTCCTGCCTGCAACTTAATCACCGAAATCCCAGGCAGGTCGCGCAGACGGGAGATCGTTGTGCTCGGCGCCCACTACGATACCGTCGACACAACACCGGGGGCTGACGACAACGCTTCTGCTATTGCGGTTCTTCTCGAAACTTCGCGCCGGCTCGCGAAGGTATTCGGCGAACGGACAATTCGCTTCGTCGCATTTGCCTGCGAAGAGCCACCCTACTTCAATCTGGGGCAAATGGGAAGCCAGCATCATGCTCGCGAGTGCAAACGCCGTAAGGAAAAGCTTGTCGGCATGATTTGCCTGGAGATGGTGGGGTATTTTCAATGCGGCCAACCGCAGCCTTTACCAGCATCGATTCCTAAAGTATTTCGTTACCTCGTACCCAAGGAAGCAAACTTTATCGCGGCTGTCAGCAACTTTCGTTCGTTCCGCCTGCTTTGGCAGTTCTCCCATGCCTTCAGGAGAGGCTGTTCCTTACCTCTGTGTGCGCGAGCGCTGCCTTCCTTTGTGCCCGAGATTTGGCTCTCCGATCATCGTGGATTCTGGGAGCAGGGATATCCGGCCATCATGTTGACGGATACCAGCTTTCTTCGCAATCCAAACTATCATCTGCCGAGTGACCTACCCGATACTCTCGACTACTCTGCCATGGCCGAAGTAACTCACGGAACATGCGCTGCCATCCGGACATTAGCGCGAGTTGTCGACTCCGACCCTCCCTGTAACACATCCCTTCCCATCACGAACTCGCTGAATTCGCGAATCCTTGGCGATGCGGTTACTTGAGGGCTCGGGCTCGCTCCAGCTCGATCAGTGACCTGCAGAGACTCTGCCGATGGCGGATCTCAGTTCTGCGCGGAAATCTGGATGCGCGATGGCTATCAGGGCTTCTGCACGTTTTCGAAGGGGAAGTCCGTGGAGATTCACCGCGCCGTATTCGGTCACCACCCAATGGACATGCCCTCGCGTGGTGACAACTCCGGCACCAGGGGTCAGTTCATACACGATCCGAGAAATCGAGCCCCCCTTCGCAGTCGATGGGAGTGCAATGATGGGAATGCCACCTGGGCTTAGGGCGGCACCTCGTATGAAATCCATTTGCCCTCCAATGCCGGAGAAAATTCGATGTCCAATCGAGTCAGCGCAAATCTGGCCAGTCAGGTCGACTTGGAGCGCAGAATTGACAGCCACGAGACAATCCAATTTTCTTAGCAAATTTGTGTCATTGGTAATGTCGCTCGGCAGAAAACTTATCTGTGGGTGATCGTGGATGAAGTCAAACAGTCGCTTTGATCCGGTAACGAAACTAGTAACGACCTGTCCTGGGAAAATCTTCTTGCGACGATTGGTAACGACTCCATTTGCGATCAGGTCGACCATGCGATCTGAAAACATTTCGCTATGCACACCCAAGTCCGACTTGTTCTTTAACCGAGAGAGAACGGCGTCAGGAATGGAACCGATGCCTGTCTGCAACGTCGCTCCGTCAGGCACGAGCTTAGCAATTTGCTCGCCTATCGCAGCTTCCACGTCAGTTTCCGTAGACAAGGCATGCTCATGAAGAGGCCGGTCGGTAGAAACGAAATAATGAATCTTCGATCGATGGAGAGCACTTTGCCCCAAGGTCCTCGGCATCTGCTGATTGATCTCTGCGATGACCAAACCAGCGGTGTCCACGGCGGCTCGAGCTACATCGATCGACGTCCCCAAGGAACAGAAACCATGTCGGTCCGGAGGCGACACTTGAATTAGAGCCACATCGAGCGGGATTTGACGCGATCGGAATAGCTCAGGAATGTCGGACAGAAAGACCGGAACGAAGTCTGCCCGACCCGTTTGAACCGCCTCTCGAACAGACGCCCCCGTGAAAAGGGAAACGGAATGAAAGCGGTCGCACATATCTGGCTCAACAAATCGGATGGGACCATTGAGATGAAGGTGGTACAAGGAAACGTCGGCGATGTCCTTGCGCTCAACGAGAGCGTCTATGAGAACGGTCGGCGTTGCCGACGCTCCGTGGACAAAGACGTTCATCCCGCTCTTGATCGCTGCAACTGCCTCTTGAGCCGTGAGTCCTGATGACAAATTCACTCCCTATTCTCCTTGACCATGAACGCTCTGCTCCCTGGACTTTCCGTCCGAGGATGGTTGGTTCGTGGTGCCTATTGGGTGCGCGGTAGGTTGCACCTCTCGTTGTACGTCTCGTCCGCGGCGCATGGACAGCATTCCTACGACGATCAGCAAGCCGCCGACAATCTGCAAGAGCATGGGCTGCTCCTTCAGAAAAATCCATCCACCGAGGACGGCAACCAGCGTAACCACGTTCTGATAGACGGCTGCGTGGGAGCCGCCCAGATGCCGCACTCCGATGTGCCACGTCACGTAAGCAATACCCGTCGACAGGATTCCTGAAAAAGCGATTGCCAGCCAGTTTGGCCAAGCAAACATGCGTTCCCAACTTTCGTGAAGATCGCGCCAAGCAATCGCGATGTGGGCGGGTAAGGTCACCAGGCAACTCACAAATGCCAACTGCAAGGCCGTCATCGTTTTCAAGATGGGACGGCTGAGCACCGTGCCGGAGGCCCAGATCATCGCGGCTGACAACATCAGAAGGTTGCCCACAAAGTACTCGGGCGCGATACTGATGCTTCGGCTTTGCAATACGATCAGAAGTGCTCCACAAAAGGTCACGAGCAGTCCTACCCAAACGATCCACGACAAACGCTCCCGAATAAAAAGATAGGAGAGAACGGCGGTCCATACGGGCATGGTGGACATCAAGAGGGCTGAATTCCCAGCGGTCGTACGGTCAATTCCGAGAACGAAAACAACTTGATAGAAAAGACCGGTCAGTAAACTGAAGAGTAAAACGCGGAGCACGGGGATTCGGCCTGCCATTGGACCGATTTGGGCGCGTTCAACCCAGCAGCAGATGCCAAGGGTGACACAGGCAGCAACCAGTCGCGCGGCATTGAATACCCACGGACTCATCTGGATTGTCGAATACTTGAAAACCGGAATGTTGATTCCCCAGGTGACAGCCGTCGTGAGCAAACACAAGTCTGCATACCAAGGGTAGCCGCGAATGTTTGGTGGTTCGGTGCTTGCCGCAAGCGGTCGATCCAGCGGCTCGCCGGGGCTCTCTACCTCCGCCATCGCGACTTTCCATTTCCCGATTCAGCGGCCCCAATGGTCCAACAGGTGTATCCGTGATCGCGGATGATCGAAGCGATGGATGAAGCATAAAACGGACTGACCGCCAAGACCATTCCAACTCCAAGATTAAAGACGCGGTCCATCTCATCGCTGGGTATATCCCCCAATCGTTGAAGCCATTGGAAAACCGGTGGAATTTCCCAACTGTCGCGATCGAACGCAAAGTCAACGTTGCAGGGTAAAATCCTTTCTGTGTTTTCGAGCAATCCGCCGCCAGTGATGTGAGCGATGCCATGCACGACATTCTTGACCGAGTAATGGCCGAGAACGTTTCGAAGAACCTTGGCGTAAATGTGGGTCGGTCGGAGCAATATGTCTCCGATGGTTTCGCCTAGTTCATGGACGAAATCCGACGGGGCGTGTTTCGCGACCTCGAAAACTACTTTGCGGACCAGGCTGTAGCCGTTGGAGTGGAATCCAGACGAAGATATTCCAATCAGCGTGTCACCTGGAGCGATACTAGAACCGGAGATGAGGTTCTTTTTTTCAACGACGCCAACACAGAATCCGGCAAGATCGTAATCATCGTTTTGGTACAAGTCCGGCATGATCGCCGTCTCGCCGCCAAGCAGCGCGCAGTCCGCTTGCAAACAACCTTCTGAAATGCCGCGAACAATGGACTCCAGCAAAGGTGGATTGTCCCGCGACATTGCCACATAATCGAGAAAAAAGAGCGGCTCTGCGCCGGTACACAGCACATCGTTGACACACATCGCGACGAGGTCGATACCAATCGTTTCATGACGGCCCATCATCGATGCGACTTTGAGCTTCGTACCTACCCCGTCCGTTCCAGACACAAGCAATGGTTGATCGTAGTTCCTGGAAAATAAGGAGTTGGCAAAGTCAAGCGCATACAACCCCGCAAATCCACCGTCGTTGCGAACAACCCGTGGATTGAAAGTCCGGTGCATCAGCGATGGCAGTCGACGCATCGAATCCTCGTACAAATCGAGATCGACGCCACTATCCTTGTAAGTTATTCCCATCCGCAATTCCTGGTTTGCCGCTCGGTTTCTTCTTCTATTGAATCAATCCTAGACATTATCCCGATTTCGGAACAATCGAGCAGGGGGAAGACTCAAGCTTTGCCAAAACTCTATCGTTCTATCCCGATAGGAAACCGATCCACTTCGACCTCAAGGCCAATCGCAATGGGAAATGAAGCAACGCGAACTGGACGGACCAAATTGGTGATACCGTAAACCGACAACAATTTCCCCGCCCACCGAGACGATCCAAGTGAACCGGCGCTGACCCAAACAGGTGAAGCGAAGTCAAACCTTTCTGGCCAAGAGCGTCCGATACAGCGACTCATATTCATCCAGCTTCCGATACAAATTGTGGTTCTCTTGACAGTACGCTCGGTTCAATCTTCCCAGTTCCTGGCGTCGCACATCACCTTCCATCAACTTCCAAACTCGCGCCGCGAAGCCGTTCCAGTCATTCCGGCCAACAATTTGATCGGCTGCGTTCGGACCAAGGCACTCTCGAACACCCTCAACATCGGTCGCTACCACACACCGCCCCTCCGCCATTGCTTCAAGTACAACATTCGGCATGCCTTCATACCGTGCTGGTAGAAGAAGGAGATCGGATGACCGCATCCATGCTCGCGGATTGGCTTGCCATCCCACAAAATGAAATCGGCGACTGAACGTCGACTCCAAAGCTTTATGTCTCAACGTTTGGCCAAGCGGTCCCTCGCCAACAATCACGAGATGCCAGTCTTCCATCGGCAAGAATTGTTCAGCCAATGCCACCAGCTTGTCGATGCCTTTCTGGGGCTCCAATCGTCCAACAAACAAAAGTTTGCGTGCCTGCTCAGGAATTCCGAAATCCTCCCAAGGCACTCCGTCGTTCGACTCGCTTGTTTCAACTCCATTGGAAATGACGAGTAGTTTCTCTCGATCCATTCCTTCTGTTTGAATGGCCCATCGTCGCACGGACTCGGATACGCAAACGATCTTGCTCATGCGTTTTGCTGCCCATCGCGAAAACGGATGCCGCGTGCGCCGAGTCTCGGCGACGCGCGAACCGCCAACTAAGGGAATAGAACGGTCCTTGAGCTGCGGATAAACCATCGCAGCAAGTACGTTTGCGTGGAACAGGAACGCTTGGGCGAGTTCAGGTGGATCCGTGACCACTAATCGTTTCAGACGACGGTAGGTTCGAAGCAGATGCCAAGGCCCTGTACCATCCAAAAAGTGGGTCGGTATGTTTGCCTGTTCCAATTGACGAATCAAGATGGCTGAATCCCCTATGGGACTTGCCCCAAGCGAGATCACGCGCACGGAATGATTCTGCTGTTTTAAGTGGAGTGCCAATTGCACCGCGCAGCGTTCGGCTCCTCCCACAAACAACTCAGTGATAACAATATCCAGCTTCATGAATTCATTGTCGCAGAGGCAACGCTGTTCGGTAGTCTCACTTCGCGTTTCCTCAAGTTTTAGGTCAACGTTCCGTAGGCAGGCCGTTGTTGCCGGAATCCAGTCCTGTTAGCTCGCACTGGACGCCCATAGGCATCTTTTTTCCCTGCGGAACGCCATTCCGATAATCCCTTCTCGGCCTACTTCTTTGCTCCAGCAATAAACGATGGCAATTTTCGACAGTTGGAGGTATGGAGGTAGTCAAGATTCCCTTGCCGAAGATAATGAATCACAATCATTTTGCGACAAGACCTCTACGATTGACTTTGATTTTTCGATTGCGTCGTGGCATACAAATCCATCTTTTATGCCGATTGGAATCGGCTCGCTCAATGGACGGTGACTAGCAACTGGGATGACGTCTGAACAAGCAATACAGCCACCTCAGGATCCGTCGGTAGCATTGAGCGATGTCATTGAGCAGATCGTTCAACATCCGCGTTTCACCCAGTCTTTGGAGTCTTGGGAGGTTGGCCAACCCATTCATTTCGATGGGATTTGGCTCGGCTGCCTTGCGCCTTTATCAGCTGCCGTAAGGCATAAGTCTCGCGGACCGCTGCTCGTTGTCGTTGCCCACGCAACTGATGCCGAAACGGTTGCGGACGACCTCGAGTTGTGGTCCGGAGTGGAATGCAGCATTTTCCCAATGGCCAGCGGGGGTAGTGAATTAGACTCCCTCGTTCAGCAAGAAAACGTCCAACGCATTCAAGTTGTCAGCCGACTTGCCAACGATCAGCAGCAAATCCATTCCTCAGACAGTTCTGTCAAATGCGGCTCGCAATCCAAGCCGATCTTCATCTCGACGCTGACCGCATTGACGCAAGCGGTCCCTAGCCTTCAGCGTATGATGGCGAATCGCCGGACGCTCGCCGTCGGCAATGTCTTCAATCCAAGCGACCTTCGCCTGTGGCTTGCAGAGAACGGTTATAGCACGACAACAGCGGTTCAGCTTCCGGGAGAATGCACCTTCCGCGGTGGAATCGTGGACGTTTTTCCCGCTGACACTGTGAATCCGGTGAGAATTGAGTTTTTCGGTGACGAAATCGAATCCATTCGATCGTTTGATGTCGTTACTCAAAAGAGCCTTGAGCGATTGGAGAGCTTCGAACTGCTCAACGTTCAGCAAATAGCAACCGATGACGATGCTTCGCTGCTCGATTATTTTCCCGTAGATGCAATGGTCGCCTGCTATGAGCCGATGTCGGCTTTGAACATCGCTGAAGGAACGATTTCTCGACTTCCGTTTCCTGACCGATTCAGGGCTCCGTCGGTTGTCCTTTCCGATTTAATGCGGAGACGTTTTATTGGTGCTTCGCAATTGAGCGAGTCGGGTTACACCGGCGAACTCGCACGATTGCCTCTTGGCGACGTGCAAAGAGCTGCATGCGAGCTCGATCAGCTTGTCGGCATGATGGACGCGCTCTCTGCCGGGCGGAGGCACATTTTGTTGATTTGCGTCAACGTCGGAGAAGTTGAACGCATGCGCGATCTGCTGAGCGAAAGTGAAGTCTACCGCTCAGGCCGATTGCATTTCACCGTTGCAGGCATCAGTTCAGGATTTGAGATTCTACCCGACGGCTGGATCGTTCTGTCGGTCACGCAGATGTTTCGGCGAACGCAGTTGCGTCGAATCACTAAGAAGCATGCAACGCGAGCCATCGATAGTTTTCTGGATTTGCGGGACGGGGACTTGATTGTCCATCTCGCTCATGGCATCGGCATCTATCGCGGTCTGCAAATGCTTGAAAAGCACGGGCAGAAAATCGAGCACCTTGAGCTGGAATTCGCGGAAGGTACCAAACTCTTCGTTCCAACCACGAAAATCGACTTGGTGCATCGGTATGTGGGAGGAACGAAAGCTCGCCCCAAACTTGCCAAGATTGGCAATCAGAGTTGGTCAAAGCAAAAGGCCGCAGCAAAGGAAGCGGTCCACGATTTGGCTGTCGAGTATCTCGAACTCCAAGCACAAAGAAAGAGCCAATCAGGAATCGCATTCGAACTGGACTCGGTCTGGCAGCACCAGTTCGATGCCTCGTTTCCCTACGAAGAAACGCCGGACCAACTTTCCGCCATCGACGCAACGAAGAAGGACATGGAGAGAGCTCGCCCCATGGACCGCTTGATCTGCGGCGACGTGGGATTCGGAAAGACCGAGGTAGCCATGCGAGCCGCTTTCAAGGCCATCCAAAGTGGCTATCAAGTCGCCGTCCTCGTCCCTACCACGGTACTCGCAGAACAGCATTACAAGACATTTCGCGAACGGATGTCCGAATTCCCGTGTGATATCGCACGCCTGAGCCGATTCTGCTCCACTGCGGAAGAGAAGGACATTCTGAAACGTTTGGCAAAAGGCAATATCGATATTCTCATCGGGACGCACCGCATCGCGTCGGCTGATGTGCAATTTTTCAACCTCGGTTTGGTCATTATCGATGAAGAACAGCGTTTCGGCGTGAAGATCAAAGAGAGCCTGAAACAAGTTCGACCCAACGTCGACGTCATGACCCTCTCAGCAACTCCCATCCCCAGAACGTTGCACATGTCACTGTTGGGCGTCCGCGACATTTCCAATCTGGAGACGGCCCCTGAAGATCGCTTGGCAGTTGAAACGCGCGTCGTTCGATTCAATGAGTCTTTAATCCGTCAAGCAGTGCTTCGCGAACTCAATCGAGGTGGACAGATTTACTTCGTTCATAACCGAATCAGCGACCTGCACTTCCTTGGGTCCCGCCTGAGGAACATTGTTCCCGAAGCGCGCATTCAGTTTGGGCACGGCCAAATGCATGAGCATGAGCTGGAAAAGGTAATGGTTGACTTCATTGAACATCGCTTCGATATGTTGCTGTCGACGACCATTATTGAAAGCGGTTTGGATATTCCAAATGCGAACACGATCTTCATCAATGAAGCGAACAGGTATGGTCTCACGGAATTGCACCAGCTTCGCGGCCGCGTCGGAAGGTACAAGCATCAAGCTCATTGTTATCTTCTTGTTGAGCCTGGAAGGCCTCTGACGGCTGACGCAGCCCGGCGACTTCATGCCATTGAAGAATACAGCCAGA
>JBBIUE010000108.1:0-13940 GCA_037440405.1 Pirellula sp.
CTTGCAAATTCCACCATCCCAGAGACACGCCCATTTCCAAACAGCGCATTCTCGACGCGCACCCAACCCATTTTGGCAAACTCTACTGGGATGTGCTCTGCATTCAAGTGGATTAGGCAAATTACGATTGGTTACTTCCATTTGAAAATCACACTGCTCACTGGTCAACATAGCTCACGCTCGGGTTCGCACCTGGCACTCCGGCTTCACGAAACAAGCTTTGAACTGATCACCCCCGAAAAGCTTCCCTGCGACGTCATTCGGGACGTCTTTCATTGTGGTCTCGTGACGTTGAACGCGGTTCAACCAAGTCACAACACCAAGCACGACCACGATGCTGCAAAACGTAATCGAGAATTGGAAGTTCGATCTCGTCGCCATGACCATTCACTCCTCTGAATTAGTTGCTGATAAGTCGTAGGATACACAAAGCGATCTTTAATCTTGGGGATGCGCGATAACGATGTCAAGCCAAAAAAAAAAACGGAAGAAAGTTCAAAAAAGTCTGCTTCTTCGGTAAGCTGCATGCGACCAGGTGTGACCACCAAGGCTTGATCACGTCCTGCTAGAATTGTGCATTCTCGGGTCGAGTTTCTTCAGGGATATTTCTGTTTCTGGGAACGCGTTCGTTTTGGCAGTTCACAGGCTGCGATTCCTAACGAATAGTTCGATCCATCTTGGTATCTGCTCCCTTCGACTGCTGTATTACGTTTTCGCAACGGCCGGAGATCACATGGCAGCGGAGTTGCATCATCGCTTCCGATCGTTTTTTTATTACTGAACGTGCCGCTACCCATCAGTCGCCTGTTCATCCATCGTCATCTGCTTCATTCAATCCCTCCACTACCCAGCGGTAAGATCAATGGAGAGCGCGAGTGAAAGGACCACCGTCAGAAACGACAGTGAGGCACAAAACAACGCATCCCTTGCTGACCGGCGAGTTGATTTAGTCAGCCGGCATGCGATCGCGTCCGGTTGTAGCCTGATAAGTTGCCACAGAGAACTCCGAGATCGCTCGTTGCCATATGAGTAGTTAGTGCAATTACAATGCGCATACTGACGGATTTTGTTTTAGTAAGCGTTCACGAGTGGAGTCAGGCTCTTCGTTTAACCGCAGGGCCAGAGCAATTTTGGCGCTTTACAACTTGGCGAAACATATCCGTTCCAACCGCCAAAATTGCGGCGGCCCGCGCGTGAGTCGTGAACGGTTACTTGTTTTATACTCTTGAAACGCGATCACAACCAGTTTTCGCTTGAAAACCACTGCAAATTCAGCCGCGAGCTAGTACACTGCGGCTGATAAAGTGAATAAATCAACACGCCGTGACGCTGGGGGCTACTTTTGTCGCTCGTGTCCAAGTGGAAATGCGTGAAGCGATATCATCGATTCACGCGAGCAGCGAACGTTGGAGTGCTGTAAGAGCAATGGGCCAATCCGAATTGGTCTGCAGGTAGGCCTCCCACCAACTGAGCAAAATGGTTGCCGTTTGTGCAACTTCGCGCGGAGCCGCGACCTGCCATTGTTCAATAGCAAGCGACACATGCGGTTCGTCGATGCGGCACAACTCGACAACTTGGCCTGCTGCCAACGCAGGCGGAAGGAGAGCCAATACTCCGATCGGCTCGATCAGTCGTTCCTCGATGGAGAGGGAGGGTCTCCATGATGGGAGTTGCAATTGCATCAAGAGCCATCCCAAGCGAACGACCTCAGGCAATTCTTGCAGCGGGTTGGTAAGAACTGCTTCGATGCGCACGGCAGCGACATCGGGATGGCTGGCACCGAAACCGCCACAAATGGGCTGCATCACTTGCACGGCTGCTTCCTTTCCTCGGTGAGACTTGCAAGCTGGGACGAGTCGGCCTGCGTGTGCCAAGAGCCCCGGACCATAGGCTTCCCATTGCTCTCGCAGAGGCTGCATGCGCCACTCCAGTTGCTTTTCAAGGTTGGGGAACATTTCACGAAAGACCAGAGCCGCTTCGTTCATTCGCTGCGTCAGTCCAGAGCGGCTTGTATTCTTCGGCAGCACGCCTCCCAGCAGTTCGGCGACATCGCACGCGGAATCGGCTCGCATGGATGCCTCCAGCAACTTCTGCCATGCGACGCGCTGCTCCGTTTCAGAGGCTAAGCCCGCATCGACAAAGTCTTGTGTCAGACGCAACACCACATCTCTTAAAGGCGTCCAGTCGTGAATCCCAGGTAGAGGCCGAGCGAGGCTCAGTTGGTGGGAACAATGGATGAGGCTGGTCCAGCGATTGACGATCCAATTCAAATACATGCGTTGTTCTTCGGCAAAGACAGACACAAACGAAAGAGGCTGTCAAACCGTGGTTCGACAGCCTCCCTTTCGAAGTACAGAACGATTTCGGCGCGAACTAGCTGCAACCGAGGCTGTTTCCGCAATTGTGGCATAGATAGCAACTTCCGTTGCGTACCGTGATGGCGCCACAATTGTCGCAGGTTGGCGCATCGCTTTGGAATCGAGCGAATTGGCTATCGGTGGCCGATAGGCCTGCCCGTGCTACCCCGCTCCGTTCGAGAAGATCAAGAGCGTTCTTGGAACTGGTTGGAAACGACAGCTCTAAGCCATCCAGGGCAACTTCGGCGGTGTTACCATCGACGGGCGCGTTGGAAAGACCGTTCTTCAAGTCGGATGTCATTGACGATCCATTCACATCAGCAGACTTGGACTGCCCGAGCATGGCATCCCGATATCCGGCGATGAAGGTCATTCCCATCCAACGGAAAATGTAGTCCACAACGCTCTTGGCTATGCGGATATCTGGATTGTGAGTGTGTCCCATGGGTTCGAATCGAGTGTGGCTGAATTTATTGACCAGCACTTCCAACGGCACACCATACTGAAGGGCCAGCGAAACGGCTGTACCAAAACTGTCCATCAAACCGCCGATCGTGCTTCCCTGCTTTGCCATGGTGATAAACAACTCGCCAGGACGGCCATCGGGATACAATCCAACACTTATGTAGCCTTCATGGCCACCGATGTTGAATTTATGAGTGATTGACTGCCGCGTATCAGGCAGACGTTCTCGTCGCGGCTTGGTGATCACTTTCGGAGTCGCTTGCTCGGCGGCCTTCTGTCCTTCGGATTTCGTGGACAGTGGTTGACTTTGTTTCGAGCCATCGCGATAGATCGCTACGGCTTTCAGTCCCAATTCCCAGCCCCACATATAGGCATCGGCGATGTCTTTGACAGTCGTTTCTGCTGGCATATTGACGGTCTTGCTGATCGCTCCGGAAAGGAACGGCTGAGCCGCAGCCATCATGCGAACGTGAGCTTGCCAAGGAATGCTGCGTACACCGTTCGCTGGCTTGAAGGCACAATCGAATACCGGGAGGTGCTCAGAGAGAAGCCCCGGAGCTCCTTCAATCGTGTCCTTCTCGGCAACATAGTTTTCGATTTTTTGAACCGTCGCATCGTCGTAGCCCAGCGTTTGGAGGCCCAACGCCACCGTGCGATTGATAATCTTGAGCATGCCGCCGCCAGCAAGCTGTTTGTATTTGACCAACGCGATATCCGGTTCGATACCAGTCGTATCGCAGTCCATCATAAAGCTAATGGTGCCTGTCGGTGCGAGAACGGTGGCCTGGGCATTGCGGAATCCGTATCGTTTGCCAAGTTCGAGGACTTTGTCCCAGAACTCGCGAGCAGCGTCCTTCAAGTACTTCGGACCGGCGTCGTGAATCTGCTCGACGGAATCGCGATGCATCTGCATCACGTTCAGCATGGCGTCCCGATTCTCGTCGTACTTTTCGAACGTTCCGACAACCCCAGCCATCTCCGCGCTGGTTAGGTTCGCCGCGCCGTGCAGCAGAGCTGTGATCGATCCGCACATTCCGCGAGCCGCATCCGAATCGTAAGCCAAACCGCTGGTCATGATCAGCGAACCCAGGTTCGAATAGCCCAGCCCCAATGGACGGAACAAATGACTGTTCATGGCGATGCGATCCGTCGGATAGCTCGCATGGTCCACCAAGATTTCCTGAGCAATAAAGAACAATCGACATGCAGAAGTGAATCCATCCACATCGAACGAACCATCCGGCTGGCGGAACTTCATCAGATTGATCGACGCCAAATTGCAAGCCGTGTCGTCGAGGAACATGTATTCCGAACATGGGTTGCTCGCATTAATGCGGCCACTGTTTGGGCAGGTATGCCAACGATTGATGGTGGAATCGTACTGGACACCGGGATCGCCACAGTGCCACGCGCATTCCGCCATCCGATCGAGAATCTTTTTGGCTTCGAAAGCTGGCGACTCCGTGTCACATTTCCCACTGACCCACTGCGTCTTCCACATTTCACCCTTCTTGACGGCCTGCATGAATTCGTCGGAGACCCGAACGGATAGATTCGCGTTCTGGAACATCACTGAAGAGTAAGCCTCGCCGTTGAAATTGGCTTCATAGCCTTGTCGGATCAACGCATGCGCTTTCTGCTCTTCCTTCCACTTGCATTCGATGAACTCCATGATGTCCGGGTGCCAGACTTTGAGCGATTGCATCTTCGCAGCACGCCGAGTCTTCCCTCCGGACTTCACGACGGCAGCGATCTGATCGTAGACCCGCATGAACGACAGAGGTCCACTCGGCTTTCCGCCTCCGGATAGCTTTTCGCGAGAACTTCGGATGGTCGACAAGTCCGTGCCGGTTCCCGAACCAAACTTGAACAACATGGCTTCGCTGGTCGCTAGCCGCATAATGTCTTCCATGTTGTCTTCGACACTCTGAATAAAGCACGCCGAACCTTGAGGATACTCATAGGGGTTCTCAGGTTGCTCAACTTGCCCCGTGGTCTGGTTGTAGTGCCAATTGCATTTGGCCCCCTCCACACCGTACTGATGGAACAGCCCGACATTGAACCAAACGGGAGAATTGAACGCGCCGTACTGATGCAAACAAAGCCAGCTCAGATCGCGGTAAAAGCGTTCTCCGTCCTCTTCGGTTTCGAAATAGCCATCTTCGATTCCCCAATCGGCAATCGTTCTCGTGACGCGGTGAATCAGTTGTTCGACGCTGAATTCTCGCTCCGAGGCATTTCGCGGATCGCCGTAAAAGTACTTGCTGACCACGACGTTCGTTGCAAGCTGGCTCCAGGATTTGGGAACTTGGCAGTTTGTCTGTTCGAAAAGGACCTTTCCACCTTCATCTTTGATCGAAGCGCTCCGCGTCTCCCACTCCGTGGTTGCAAAAGGAGTGTCAGCCTCTGCTGGACAAAACCTTGCGTCGATTTGAAGCCCAAGATTCTTCCTGCGACTTCGGGTTCCTACAGACTGTTTCCTGACTCCGCGTCCAATTTCTACAGTTGCCATTCCTAGCGACTCCTTCAAGTTCGTATCTTTGCCCCGAAAAGACCACGTCGATCGGCTTTCCGCGCAGCGCGAACCACAGCGAATCACCAATCTAGTATACAGAATTTCACTACAACCAACCAAAGATTGCGATATCTTTGGAAAAGACTCCTGTCGGTTCTGGTGCTTTCCACCCGGCTGTAAGGTGGGCTCGACCATGGTTGCAGCCAAAGTAGCCACAGCCACCACATATAGTAGATGCAAAGACTCGCAGTACTACATATCGAACCGGATGGCAAAGTTTATCGTCACAACCCGACCTGTCAAACACCAAAAATCGCCTTCGGTCGGGCCCGAAAACTTCAAGGAAATAGCATCCATGCCACCCATCAGGGTTGTTTTTCTCCCCCTCGTCATCCGTTCTGTAAGTACTCATGATTTGGATGCTTTGGTGAAAATTTTAACAGTGCCTTAACAATTGAGCTAGCTAAGGTGCGTTGTCGAAAATTTTTCCAAAAAGTTTCCCGAGAAATTAACGCTAGCAATTCTTGGGAACTGCCATGAAGACGGCACTGCAATCAGCCCAGTCCCTTGAGGAGGCATCACGCCGAGAATCGCAGATCCGTGCATTCCGGCTGCGAGCGTCCCTCTTTCCAGTTGGTTCCTCATCCGCGTTGTTTGTTGAAATGGTCACTCGCATACTTTTTCGGACCTGTTCGTCCGCGAATTGTGACCACAAAATTTCTCGACTTCACAGTTATCAAGACAAAATGCGGTCACGCCGCTAGAATGCTTAACCGATTACTGAAACGAGTAAGCAAGCCATTGATGAATGAAGTCCGTATAGATATGAATCGTCACGACAAAATCTGGTTGGCAACAAGCATCGGTTTCTTTGCAACGATTGCCATTGTTGGCCGTCTGTTTCCCCACGAATACAACTTCGTTGCCTTTGGAGGATTAGCCCTCTTTTGTGGATCTTATTTGCGCGGATTCACTGCGTTGGTGGTGCCCCTCGCAGTCTATTTGGCCAGCGAAGTATTGGGACGATTGAATGGTTTGCCGGGAATGAGCGTCAGTTTGTTGCTGTGGATCCTCGCGGGCTACAGTTTTCAAGTCATGATAGGAAAGCTCGGTGGCAAGTTCACTCGGATCGGAGAGAGCAAGTCTGGCTCGATGCTTTCAGGCATTTCCGCTGTGATCGTTGCAGCAATGATTGGTTCGATTGGCTTCTTCGTCATCACGAACTTTGCGGCGTGGCTCGATCCTCGGATGGGCTACCCTCGAACCTTCGCAGGATTGATCAGCGCTTATCTTTCCGGTCTGCCGTTCTATCGCTGGACGCTGATTGGCGATGTCTTCTTTGGCTTGGCATTTTTCAGCAGCTATTACGGCTTGATCCAGTTGCAGCCTCGATTGCAATCCGAACGCCATCCTTAATGATCCTCTCCTCGCTCTTTCAGCCTTAGGCTTTTGGTCAAGTATCTGAGGATTCGATTGCGGGATCGCTTTCCTCAGGCGAAGCACATTCAAAGCGATCCTCGGCCGCCACTCGAAGGAGTCTTGCGTTTTGCCGCTTCGACTTCCATGGCAAGTTGTAGCGATTGAAGCGATTGAATCGTCTAAGCAGCGATTCCCGTCAAATTCGATTGTTCAGCTCGTACTCGTTGGACCTTGTGTAAGTACACCGCCGTAGGATCCAGTCCTAGGGCTCGTGGCACCGATACCAATTCGGCACGTTCTTCAGAACATGCCATTTGCACTTAATGGGCCGGTTATACCACGGTGGACTTGAATGAAACGCACTTCATGCTGGCGTCGAGGATTAATCGGAGGCTGTCTCCTGTTGTCAGTAGCTGGAGGGTGTCTGCCTCGCAAATTCAAAGCATGGCGCGACGAGCGAGATGTTGCTTATTATCAGAGCATTGCGACCAGCATCGAGTATCCGGACGTTCGAACGCAGCCAAACCAGTTGGCGATCTCTGCCCCTCGTCCGTTGACGATCGAGAACCCAAGTGAACTGGAAACGTGGGATTTATCGCTGCAGGAAGCCTTAGCGATCGCGATGCGCAGCAGCGAAGTGATACGGGCACTCGGAGGTTCGGTTGTTCAAGCGCCTCAAGGCACGCCCACGACGCTGGACCCGGCGTTGACGGAGGCCAATCCGCAGGCAGGGGTTGAGGCCGCCCTTTCTGCGTTTGACGCTCAGGTCTCGACCCAACTCTTCTGGCAGAAGAATAATCGTCCGAACAACACCGTGTTTCTGGCGTTCTTGCCGCAAGCGTTGCAGCAGACGTCTGGCAATTTCGCTTCGGAAATTCGCAAGCGTACGGCGACGGGGGCTCAGTTCGCGTTCCGGCACAACATCATTTACGACAACAATAACAGTCCTGCCCGGCTATTTGCCAGTGACTTTACCGGTTTCTTCGAAGCAGAATGGCGGCAACCATTGATGCAGGGAGCCGGTACGACTTTTAATCGCATCGCCGGTCCAACCAACGTTGTCGGCTCCTACAATGGCGTTTTGATCGCTCGCATCAATGCCGATATCTCCCTTGCGGATTTCGAACAAGGGATCATTCAGCTTACTAGCGATGTCGAAACGGCTTATTGGGAGCTGTATTTCGCTTACCGAGCTCTCGATGCGCAGGTGAAAGGAAGAGAGAACGCGCTGCGCACATGGCAGCGAGTGAACGAGCTGCAGAAAGTTAGCGCACGCGGAGGCGAGGCCGATGCCGAAGCCCAAGCTCGCTCCCAGTTCTATTTGTTCGAGTCTCAAGTCAATGAAGCACTTGCCGGAAACACAGGACTCTACGCTGCGGAACAGAATCTTCGCTACGTCTTGGGGTTAGCCCCAAGTGACGGCAAGTTGATCAAGCCGAGCGATACGCCGATTCAAGCCGAAGTTGTTTCGGACTGGGAACGTGCGCTCGGTGATGCGATCACACAACGAGTCGAGATTCGCCGACAGAAGTGGAATATCAAGCGAAGAGAGCTGGAACTTGTAGCAGCTCGCTTGAATCGCCGTCCTCGACTCGATGCACTAACTCAATATCGTTGGCGTGGATTGGGTGATCATTTCATTGGATCGCGAAACCCGACCAACTCATTTGAAAGCGTGTACCAGAACATATTTGAAGGTGACTATCAGGAATGGCAAGCAGGGGTGGAACTAAGTTATCCCGTTGGCTTCCGACAAGCCAGTGCTGCCGTTCGACATGCGCAGTTGAGCCTAGCTCGCGAATGCGCCATCCTGCGCGAGCAAGAACTACGCATTTCTCATGACCTGAGTACCGCTCAGAGGCAAGTTGCTCGTTCGTATCTTCAAGTCCAGACGAACTTCAATCGTGTCGAAGCGGACCGATTGCAAGTTGACGTTCTGAGAAACCGATACGAGCGTGGACTCATCAATATCAATTTTTTGCTTCAGGCGCAGCAACAGCTCGCCGCAAGCGAGAACAGCTACTATCGGTCCTTGGTTGATTACTCTCTGGCGATTCGAGATTTCCATCGCCAGAAAGGATCGCTGCTAGCCTTCAATCAGGTCTTCTTGAGTGAAGCCGGATGGGCTGAAGATGCCTACCGCGATGCCTATCAGCGAGGCCGATTCTTCACGCCTGGAGCGAGCGATACTACTTCACCAGCTCCCATTAGTCAGGGCCCCTTTGATCCGACGTCAGTCGGACTTTAGTCCACTTACTTTTTCGAGGCAATCATCATCTATCTCCCAAAGCGAGTATTGCTGGATGGGACCGTCACCTGCAAGTCTGGAAAAACGTCGGGAATCGAACGAGTCGTTCTCGCAATTCTCGAGCATTTTCCAGCCACTTGGGACGGCGAAAGTGTGTCGGTCTTCATCCGTCAAAACAATATCTACCGTGTTGATGCGCATGCCAAGCGTTGGCTAGATCGCAGAAAACGCTTTCAGGCGAACGCCTGGGATGCATTGCCGATCTGGTATCGCCAATCAGCGAGTGCGCTATGCAAGTTGGTGCCTCATCCCAAGTTACGACGCTGGCTGATTCCGTCGGTCGGCCATTTAGGCCTATTCAAGATGCCTGGAGTGATCTGGGGAGCTTTTTGCAGTCACCGCGCTTGTCGGCCGTCCAATCAGTTGATCGCCGGCGAAGGTGATTTGATTGTGCTGCCGGATGCCTATTGGGCGGAACCACGTATTTGGAAGGCCGTCGACCAAGCTCGAATGCGGGGGGCTTTCGTTGTGACTCTGATTCACGACTTGATTCCTTTGATCCATCCGAAATTCGTCGGGACCAAGAGGCACTTGAAATTCAAACGCTACTTTGGCAACGTGGTCAAACACTCGGATTTGATTCTTACTGTGTCTCAAACGGTCCGAGTCGATGTACTCGAGAACATTGCCAACGCGACAAAAGACACCGAATTTGTCCCCAAAGTCGAAGCCTTTCGATTGGGGGCCGATTTTGCAAATCGATTCGACGGTCCCGTTCGCTCCGATCTTATGCTTCTATTTTTGAATTCATCAGAATCGGTCTTTCTGGTCGTCGGGACATTTGATCCTCGAAAAAATCAGGCGATGGTCCTGGACGCATTCGAGCAGCTATGGCGTGATAACGTTCCGGTTAAGCTTTGCTTTGTCGGACGTGTTGGGAAGTACGGTCAGCGACTGGCCGAACGCATTCGCAAACACTCAAGGTTTCGTCGCGAGCTCTTTCTATTTGAGGATCTCACCGACGCGGAGCTCCATTTCTCGTATGTTCGAGCTCAGGCGTTGATCATGCCTTCGCTGGCGGAAGGTTTCGGTCTTCCGATTGTCGAGGCCGAATGGTACGGCAAGAAGGTCTTCGCAAGCGATATCCCGATCCACCGTGAAGTCGCGGGAGCCAGTGGAGAATTCTTCTCACCTCACGACTCTTCCGAGCTTGCCTCAAAAATTGCTAATTGGGAATCAATGCCTGCCAGCAGCAAGATTTCAGGTAATGGAACTCGCCCACTAACTTGGCGGGCGAGTATAGAGCAAATGGCCAAGCTGGCTCTATCGGCTCATGCCGAACGATCGATGATCATCCATGATTTTCGGCGAGCGGGCTAGGTTGACCATTCACTTGCTGTGAGGAGTTGAGCTGGGACAGATTCGCGCACGAAGCAAATCCCGTCAGCAGTGCGAACGGAATGCGCTCAACCCCGTTTTCGCGATCTTCGCCAGATACAATGAGACCTTTGGCATTGAGGTGGATGAAATTGGACGATGCCCCACGAAAGCTGTCTCTGCTTCAGCCATCAACCCTCCGCAACAGAGTTTCACTCGGGTTTCGTGAGCATGAAATAGAGTGGGATGATAATGCCGAGCACGAGTCCGATACCGCCCGTAATGGCAAAGGCCAGTTGAGGATGGAGCCGAACATGGAACCACTTGCGGACACGTTCCGAGTGAAGTGAATACAGAAAGATCCCACCCACAACGACGATTCCCGCAAACCTAACGTAGGTGTAGGAAATGTTCACCTGGCGTGCGTAAATAAGTCCGACAAAGGCCCAGCCCAACTGGTCGACCAACCGGAGTGCCCAAACGGATGCGGCAACGTACCAGAGAATGGCGATGCGGGTGAACAATCCAATGCCCGCGACGAGCATCAAGCTTCCCTGCACAATACTCAGCACGGCAAGAAGCTGTACTGCTCCCTCCGGTATATTGCCGTAAGCTTGATTCGCAACTTCTGAATTCGAGAAAAGGACGGCGCCTGCAGCGATCGAAGAGAAAGCGATTAGCAAACTGAAGATGCCGATGACCATCGCGCTCGTGGGTCGCTTGTTGGCATCGACGACGGGTGCTTGGAAGTCGTCCGCCTTGGTGAACGATTTGAGCAGGGCCAATTCGCTCTGCTTGGTCGGAGGTGCTTCGACCTTTGGCACTACCGCTTTGAGTTTCATGTCCGATTCCGTGACCTGTTCAAGCAAGGAAGCCACGATCGGATTCGCCTTGGAAACGGGAGCTGGCTTAGCGCTAGGCCGAGGTGCGGGTTGCCCCGCCTTCATCGGTTGCGGCCGACTCCCCGAAGATGCAGTGCTCGCTGGTATGCTAAGGATCGTCCCGCACCGACATTTGCCTTGCTTTCCGGCAAGAGCATCTGGGACCTGGAGCGCAGTTTTGCAGCTCGGACACGTAACTTGAATCGGCATCTTGTTTCCAAGTACAGCGAGAATGGGATAGTAACGGGATTCCTAGAGACTAAACGAAGTTGCACGACCTGGCAACGTATCGCTACAAAGTTGGGCCGACCGTCCAGGGAACGAACTCTTCATCTCCATAGCCCAGGAATTCGCTTTTTGTCTTGTCGCCGCTAGCAACCTCCAAGAGGCGTTCAAAGATTTGGTCCCCGATCGTCTCGACAGGTACACCCGTTACAATCGGTCCGGCGTCGATATCCATGTCGGATTTCAGTTTCTCGAAGGTGTCGCTGTTGGTCGCGACCTTAAGCGACGGAACGGGTTTGCAGCCAAAGCAGCTTCCGCGGCCCGTAGTGAACACGATGAGGTTGGCACCCCCCGCGACCAAACCAGTCACGCTGGCAGGATCGTAACCAGGAGTGTCCATGACCACGAGGCCTTTGGCGGTTACTGGCTCAGCATATTCGTAGACTGCTTCAAGCGTCGTCGATCCTCCCTTCGCAGCGGCGCCTAACGACTTCTCGATAATCGTTGTCAACCCGCCTGCTTTGTTGCCGATGGAGGGATTGCCGTCGAGCACCTCGTCGAACAGCCCGACATACCACTTCCACCACTCCATTCGCTCGAGGAGCTTTTCTGCAACGGCTTGCGAACGGGCTCGACTGATGAGCAACTGTTCAGCACCGTGTAGCTCCGTGGTCTCCGCCAGAATCCCCGTTCCTCCGCAAGCGACGAGACGTTCGACAGCAACGCCAACCGCCGGATTCGCAGTGATACCAGAATAGCCATCCGAACCGCCACAATTGGTTCCCAGGATCAAATGGCTAGCCGAACAAGTTTCTCGCCGAAGTGCATTAACGGCAGGGAGAAGTTTCCGAACCGCTTCGACAGCCCTTTCCACCGTGGCAGCCGTGCCGCCGCATTCTTGAATCGTCATCGTTGGAACAGTCAGCGATTCCGTCCCTTGCCGCAGATTCCGACCCAAGTCGATTTGGTAAAGTCCATGCTCGCTTTGCAATCCTGCGATCGTCGATTGCTCACATCCTAATCCGATCAGCACATAGGCAGCAATATTCGGATGTTTCGCGATGCCCGCCAGGACTCGGCTCAACATGCGGTGCTTCATGCCATGGAGCGACATGGCGCAACCGCCCTCATGCCGGAAAGCAACCACGCCGTCAACATTGGGAAATTCACGCAGTTGATCCGGACCAAAACGTTGCGCAACAAATCGACAAACCGAAGCAGAACAATTCACGGTGGAAATCACGCCGATGTAATTCCGCGTCCCCACCGTACCATTGGGCCGACGAAAGCCTTGGAAAGTACGATTGGCAACCGGCTCGAACGGAGCTGGCACCTTGCTGGCAATCGATTTCAAGTCGATCTGGTACTCGCAGGTGAGATTATGAGAATGAATATGCTGTCCGACGCTGATGATCTGCGTGGCTCGGCCGATTGGCCATCCATATTTGATGACCGATCCACCCTCCGGAATGTCGTCGATAGCGAGCTTATGTCCGGCCGGCACAGGCTGCAGAATCGGAAACGTTTCTCCGGTTGCTAACTCGCCGACATGACCCGGAATGAGCGGGCGCGTAGCAACCGCGCAATTGTCGGAGGCGTGAATTCGAATCAAGGATGGGGGCAAGGGAGGTACTCACTCTCCGGCTTTAAGCGGAGATCCATAGAGTCGAAGTCGAGAGTTCAGATTGGCAAGTTCTTCTGAGTATGCCAATCTTCATCCGATAATCAATATCTTTTCACCGTTCGCTATAACTTTGCTGATGCCGAGGATTTACGTACCTGACGCATCCCTCATCGATTTGTTGTTCATTTATCGGGATTCGGATGCTTCCTCAAAACCACCAGGACCTTTCGACGATATACGGTCGAGGAACGAAGGCGGGTCTGCACACCTTCTTGACCTCGTATGAGACAGTGCGATTAATAGGGCAGTCGACCAGGAGGTCGGACTCAGTTGTTGGTCTCATCGCCCACGGATGCTAGCGATGTTGGCCGAAACTCAATCGAGAGCATCCGATGTTGCGAACCCTTTTGTCGAATCAGCGGTTTTGGGCCGTGGTGGTTTTGGCGTGTGGCGTTCTCCTCGCGCGGCAATTCCGCTCACACCAACGGCCTCAGGCCCATGTCGACTCGCGGGCAGGCACTCCAAAAGTAGAGAGCCTTGCGTCTGGAACAATCGCCGGCAATACGGGTTCGATGCTCCATGCCAATGGCATGGAGGTATTGCCCCCGGGCTTTGAGTCGAACGGACCCGACCCTGTTGGGTTTTCGTCGCGATCACGATTGCATGCTGCGGCAACGGTTGGCTCCATCATTCTCCACAGCGCTCCAGCACCACCCTCTGATCCGATCTACTATCCGCCGACGCTGCAAGAAGGTCTCGGCCAAGCGCAGCTTCAGCCTCCGATTCCTCGCGAATTTCCAGAGAGTGTAACGTCACTCATGCCAATTCG
>JBBIUE010000109.1:0-13598 GCA_037440405.1 Pirellula sp.
AGTGAATATCCTTGCGTCGATTCTCGCTCTGCAAGTAGAGCAACTTCATCACGAGTTCGTTCGCATTGCCGGTGTAGATCTCCCCCTGAAGAAAGACGATGCGATTTTCCAGCAAGAGGTCTCCCAAGGTGAGCTGCCGCTGCCGCTGATAGCTTTGATAGCCGTAAGCATTTTGCATTGAGTTCAAAAGCATTTCAGAATTCAAAGTCACATCCTTTGCTCACAAAAGTCATCTTGAGATAGCTCGACAAGCTTTCGCCTTCATTCCGTTCTCTCGGAATTTTAGTCGGAACAAGGATTCGTCGCCAAATTCCCTGCACCAAACCAACGGATCTTAGGGACTGTTCAACTTGACAGTCGCTCCTTCCTTCTTTCCATCTTCTGGCCGCTCGTCATACTTCGCCTCGGGAATAGAATCGCTGACCGCAACGACGTGCAAATCGATAGCCGTTTCTTGGGGAACTTTCGTCAGGAAGGAGCGATCTTCCTTTTCAACAAGCTGAGCCGAGGCAGCAATCAGTTCGATCACTTTGCGTTCAACAATTTGATTGCGAATTGCGTCCATGCTACCAGTTTTTTCGAGTCGAGCCCGCACAACTCGAGGCGATGAGTCACTTTGCTCGGCGATCAATTCAATCTCGTCATCGTACTCTTCCGGAGAGGCGTCGATCTTCTCTTCGTCGGCAATCTTCTCCAATATGAAATGTTCACGAAGTGCACGAATGGTCGATTGCTCAGCATCGCGACGGGTTGCGTTCATGTAAGCACGAATTTCATTGTCGCCAAACCCACTCCGCCGAAGTTCCAGCATCTGGCGCTGTAACTCGCGGGCCGTCTGTCGGGACACCAATTCCTTGGGCAAATCAAAGTCAGCACTGGATGCAAGAAACTGCACGATTTGGCTGCGCAGTTCCTGCTGCCGATAGTATTTCTGGCGTTTCGAAAGCTCCTCCCGGACGAATTCCCGAAGTTCATCCACCGAGTCGAAACCTAAGTCATCGAGAGTCCTCGCGTTAAGATTGGAAATATCGAGGCGAATCACATCGACCACTTCGATCTCCATCTCAACGGCAGCGCCACGCATTTCAGCCTCGGAACATCGCTCGTCAATGTTGATCGTGGCAGTCCTGCTTTCACCTTCTCGAACACCTTCCAACAATTTTCCGAAATCGTCATAGGTCGCGTCCGCCAAGCTCAACTTCGGCCGCAACACGATCTTTTCTCGGTCCAATGTTGCGAGCAATCGATCGCCGTGGCGAAACTCGATATTGACGACCAAAGTGTCCCCGAGCTGAGCGGGACCATCGACTGGTTCACCCTTCGCAAATTTTTCCAGCGAGCGCCCGAGCTGTTCGTCGATGTCCGCATCGGTAATCTCGTAGGATGGCGCCACCAAGTTGATGCCTCGCCAGTTTGGAAGTTCAAACACAGGTCGAACCTCTATGTTGAACTCGAAATGAAAATCCCCTTCATCTCTTAAGTCAACAGCTCCTACGTCGAGATCCGGTTCGCTGATGGGCGAGAAATCGCCCCCTTCCGTGATTTGAGCGATGCTATCCATCAACAAGGACGCTTTCACCTGATCACGAATTTGTTCGCGAAAACGACTTTCGACAAGTTTCCGAGGGGCTTTTCCTGGACGAAAGCCTGGCAATTCCGCTTTCGGGCAAAGCTCATCAAAATTCTTTCGGAAGTATCGATCCACTTCAGCTCGAGGAATCGTGACGACAATGTGACGCTGGCAGGAGCCAACCTCATTGATCTTCGCCTGCAAATCAAGCTTCGTATCTTCCTTTTGTTCGTTCAATTCAATTTGATCGGTGTTCGCCATGGGAAGTCTCACATGCGAGCCGAGTAGCTCGCGGAAGAACTTTCAATTAAAAACGCCAGCCCGATAGGGATGGCGATCAACAAGGAGCGGGTGATGGGATTCGAACCCACGACAACAACGTTGGCAACGTTGTGCTCTACCAACTGAGCTACACCCGCATTCGGCCCTTCTGAATTTGCATACGAACGTGACGTAACCTCATCACCAAAAGCAATTCTCAAGGAATCCAGAATTATAGAATCAGCCCTTATTTCTGCAAGACCGGACGAGTCGAACTTTTCCGAAGCTTCCTGGCAGGTTGGAAATCGAAAGCACACTTACTGATACAATTTTAGCATCTTTTGGAACGCGAATCCCACGTGGAAGGAGCTATTCGCTTTCATCCGCCTTTAAGAAAAGCTCGCTCATGGCCGTCCATCACAATTTGCTGATCATCCTTGCCCTCTGCTTTGCTTGTTTGATCGAGTTGCCCTCCTCATTGATTCTTGCTGGGGCAACCGGCGGCCAGTGGGTTGTCGTGGTCAACGGCAACTCCGAAGCATCGTTGACCCTTGCCAACGTTTACGCACAATTGCGAGATATCCCGGCCATCAACATGATTGTCCTCGACGACGTTCCCGAACAGGAACGGATCAACGTCAATCAGTTTCGAAAGTCGATACTTGAGCCAGTTCTCCGCGAAATAGATGCTCGTCGGTTGTCAGGCCGTATCCAAGGCATCGCATATTCTGCTGACTTTCCCACCGCCATTAATCTTGCACCCGACCTCAAAGCGATCGAATCCCGACCTCAATATCTGACTCCGATCGGCTCGATCAATGGATGCACTTACCTCTTTCGGTATTGCATGAGGAAGGACCCAAACATCGTTCAACTGGAATCGAACCTCTATGCGGGATCATCGACTGATCGGTATTTCGCGCAACCTTTCTTTAGCGATGATCGAACGGCTTGGATAAGTGCGAAGCGGGCTTCGAAGGATGGCAATCATTCGGCGGCTGCGAATTCGCTCTCCGAGCTATTCGACCGCCATCCCTATCAGTTTCCAGTAGCTTTCGAATCCGCAGTTGAGTTCGCGAAAGCGAAGCTGAATGACAAAGCGATCGAAATGCTCGAAAAAGCGATCGCAGCGAATTGGTCGTTTCGCAGCCGCATTGAAACAGAACCGGCATTTGCTGATCTGAAGAAGCTGAATCGGTTTTCGTTCTTGCTTGAGGCCTGTGGCAATGACGAGTTCGATTTCATGCCCACGCGAGGATTCCAATCGATGGCTTTTTACGCTCCCAACGGAGTGGCTGGCCCCAATCAAAATGAAGGCATCTCTTACATGCTTTCTATTGTCCTGGGCGTTACGCGAGGAGAGGGTACCAGTCTGCGACAGGCAATCGAGCAATTGACACGCTCGGCGAGAGCCGATTATCAGCGACCTCAGGGACAGTTCTATTTTTCTGCGACTCCCGACGCGAGATCGCAGGCACGTCAACCGGGCTTCCCGATCGCCATCGAGCGACTCAAAAAACTCGGCTATCGAGGCGAGATCATTACGTCAATCATGCCGATGCGCAAACCACAGTGCCTGGGAGTCATGATCGGTCGTTCGACATTCGACTGGTCGAGCTCGGGTTCCAAGCTCATGGAAGGTGCGATCGCTGAAAACATGACGAGCTTAGGGGGCGTCATGGAGCCCGGTTCGAATCAAACGAAGCTCACCGAATTTCTGTTGCAAGGTGCGGCGGCAAGTAGTGGGACCGTTACCGAACCGTACAGTATTCAGGCGAAGTTTCCCCACGCCATGATGCACGCATACTACGCCGACGGCCTAACCTTGGCCGAAGCTTTCTACTCCGCGATTTCTGGTCCTTACCAGTTGTTGATCGTCGGGGATCCCCTTTGCCAACCCTTCGCGAATTCGCCTGATGTTCGGCTGGAACATTGGAGCCTCAGCCAACCCGAACTTCGATTGAAGTTTGAGCTAAGTGCCCAACCACGCCTCAACGGGCCATCGCCAGCTTATCTGGAGCTCTTTGTCGACGGAGTCCCAATCGCCAGCGGACCATTCTCTCGCATGTTTGATTTGAAACTTTCTAATGCGTCGCCGGGCTACCACGAGCTAGGAATGATTGTTATTGACGACTCCAACGCCCGATCCAAGCGAGAACTGCGAAAACCATTCATCCTGGGTGGGCCGGAAGAACAAGTCAAGCTTGAGCTAGCTCTTCCTTTGCCCAAAGAAGAAATCAAGTTACGAGTCGCGACGCAATCGAACGCAGACCGGATTGACATTCGACATCTGTCCCGCACAATCGCATCGACTACCGAGTCCATGGCTGAGTTGAGTGTGCCGCAGATTCGAGTCGGTTATGGACCAGCGATCTTCCAAGCCGTTGCGATTCGCAACGGCTTGGAAGTATTTAGCGAACCGTTGATCGTCAACATTCCCCTACCGTAATGGTCATACTTCGTCCGTTGTGGAATCACCGCCGCGATGCTTTGCTAGCCCATCCCCGACTGTTTCTTCGATGCCATTTTCGGAACATTGCTTGTAAAACTTACAATGGATCATCGGACGGGAGCTGCGCCGGAATCGGACTTTTCGAGCATTCGCCCTGTATTTCACAGAACGAATGGACTATAGTTCCTGGTGTGGAACGGTTGTTGCAAATGGAAGGAACGTGTAGCGAAGGACTACCAATTGCGCACAATCGAACCCGGCTGCCGAGTTCGTACAAATGGTAGATTGATTCGGGTCGTTGACGATCCATACGAAACGAAGGAGAGCAGATTCACTGAGACGAGATCGCTTGCCGTGTCGAAGAACATCAGACTTTCGCATGATTGGATACCAAAGGGACGTCAACCCTTTCCAATCGCTATGGACTGTACCCTTGACACGGACTGCGAAGCAAATCGGCGTCAGTAAAGCATCGCCGAACTGAGCTCGCGAGGCGTTCGCGATCAGCGATTCCATAATCAAGTCCTTTTTCAAGGGGAGTAAGCTCGATGGAGATTTCCGGTAATCTAGGCATCAATTCAGTGCAATCGACTAGCCAAATCGGGCAGGTCGCACCGAACTCGGAATTGAACTCGGTGGGTGATACGGCGATGAATATGCCGGTGGATCGGCTGGACCTATCCGCTGAAACAGGCGTTCAATCCGTGAATGCCGTTTCTGCAACCAGCGGCGATGATATGCGTTTGGAACGAATTGCCGAAATTCGCCGAGCTATTGCCGACGGCACTTACGACACGGAAGAACGCATGTCTGCAGCTCTCGATCGCTTTCTTGAGCGAGTTTCGTAGGACGTGCAAGGTCGGTCGCAGCCGACTTGATGGGCGTTTTTGAGTATAATCATTTGAGTGTTTAGACGAGCCGGTGATCAACGCACCGGCTTGTTGCGTTCATCAACCGCGTCGATCGTCCTGCCCAGCCCCCCTTCCATTCGCGAAGCCGGTCGGCGCGGCCAAGCTTACGCGATCAAGCCTGTCATGCGAAAATCTATTTCCCCCATCGTTTTTCTCGGGCTGTTGCTGGTTATGCCCGCAGCAAGCTCGTTCGGCATCTCCGACGAAAAGTTTGTTTCGCAGATCGCTCCGCTGATGGTTGACAACTGCATCGCTTGTCACAATGACCGGACCGCCGAAGGTGGTTATCGTTTGACACGGGTTCATCAAATGTTCTCGCCGGGTTGGAGCGGCGCTCGACCAATCATTCCCAACGCACCAGAGGAGAGCGAAATTTATCGCCGAATCGCGTCCAGCGATCCGGACGAACGCATGCCACCTCACAGCGCCTTGTCGGATTCAGAGATTCAACAAGTTGAAGAGTGGATTCGTTCCGGTGCTTCTACTTCTGAAGTCGCCGAAGAAACGCTCGGAGCGATAGCCGCGATGGCAGACGTTCGGCTAGGCTCGCCTAATCACTACGAGGGAGTCCTTCCGATATCGGCGGTGGCAATCTCGACTGCCGACCAGAGGCTTTACGTCGCTGGGATTCGCGAAGTCATTCAATGGAACTATGCCGACGAAAAGCTCGAGCGGCGTTGGCAGGAACTTGGTTACCGTATCACCGCGATTACTGTTTCCAACGATGGTCACTCGCTCGCTGTTGCCAGCGGCATTCCAGGACAGTTTGGCCAAGTCGATCTCATTCGTCCGTACGAGAATGACTCACCCCAACGCATATTCGTGGATGCCGATCCGACGCAGGCGATTGCGCTGAGTCCAGACGGTACGAAGTTAGCCATTGGCTGCTCCGATGGTTCAGTTCGCGTCTTCGCAACCCCGGACGGCAAAGAGCTGTTTGCTTCGCAAGCCCATGCCGATTCGGTCCAGTCCGTGCAGTGGGACTCCAGTGGTACTCGTCTTGCCACAGCCGGTCGCGATCGTTCCGCAAAATTATTGCGGGCTGATGGATGGCAATGGAAAACGTCTTTCGATAAACATGAGCGATCTGTCGGCGGAGTTGCATTCATGAAGTCTGGGGTTGCGACCCTGGATGAGACTGGAAAACTTCGCCTCTGGCCTTTTGATTCAGGAGAATACACCATCACCTCATCGGAGGGATATTCTCGACGATCGGTTTTACTCCTGGGAGCGGACAGCGATTTGTTCGTCATGTTCGATGATCGCGTAAGTAAACTGCGAGTTGACTGGGAAGACGTTAGCGACGGCAAGGACGACAAAGGCAACCCGAAGACCCGCAAGCAGGCATATTGGAAGCGACTGGCCGAATTCAGCATTCCTCAGGACAAGCGAATCCTCTCGTACGCTCACCGAGCCGATGCACTTGTTGCTGGATTATCTTCCGGCGAAATCTGCCTGTGGCGACACGGCGAGGATGAAAAAGTCAGCAATCCAAAGATCCTCCGCGTGTTGCCATAGCTGAATACCACTTCTTTCGGTCAAAACGATTTCCCAGAACTTATTTTGAGGTGACTTGACGCTTCGCTTTCGGTGCGTTCGAATTTTTAATTCTATTCCGTCATGCGTTGCTCTTCGTCGCATCGAAAAGATTGGGAAAGTCCGATTCGCTTTGAGATCGATTGGCTAAATCACGTCGACCGTCGCTACGAATTGGGCTGATGAATCTTCATGTTGTGAAGAGGTTCACGGAAACGTCATTCCGAAACGTCCCAGACCATTCATTGGGTTGCCTTGGTTTTATCCGACCGACAGTCGAGTTGCCTCCCCATTTCCGACTGAGGTCAAACCGTTGGGCAGCAACTTAGGTTCGGATTAGACCAACGGTTCCAACGAATGGTGACACAGCAATGGCGAACCGACATCATTGATCATATCTTTTGGGAATTTCATCGAGCACAGGAGTTGAGAAGATGCATAACGAGAACTGGACCGTTCAACCCGAAGCAAAGCAGCTTATTCAAAGTCATCTCGATCGATTTGTTGAGGGAAGTCCTTGGCTCATTGAGTTTTCTCGCCGACTGGGATCAGAAACGGGTACGCGGCTTTTCGATTGGATTGACCGCATGACGGTGTCGAGTACTTCTGAGGAACTCGGTGAACTCGGATTTATTCCGCATGAGCTTGCGAACGAGCCAACCGTCTATCGGCATCCAGGGGCTCTCCTACCTAGTCTCATCCCCAATCCACATTCTCGATCCGAATTGTTGGCGATAAAAGTCGAGTCCGTCATTGACTTTGCAGTTGCGATGGGCCTGGATGAAAGACAAGAGCTGCTTGGGGCTCCCAGCGCCCAAGTTCGGCGGTTGCTTGTGCGTCGCGACAGTGATCTTGAAATCTGGGTGGTCGAACGACACGGAAGCTGGGGCTGGAACGCACCTGACGTTTTGGCTGCATCGGTCGCTGACATTGATCGTCTGAGCGAGTCATTTCAGCTGCGACCACGGCGTTTTGAACAGCTCGAGCATGGTTTCCAAGAGCTCAATCGGATCATCGCTGAGGCAGTTGGCGCGGTGGGCACGGGTCGGGCCGCCGACCTGTTCTTTGCAGCGGAACGAAAGTACTGGCAATCGCGAAATCGAGCTGCACAACTGCAAAAACTGCGGCAAGATCGTCTTGGACTCGGCTGGGCCAATCACGACCACCATACGTATCGTTCGAGTCGCCAAGCCTTTCACCTGCTGACGCGATCGCTGGAGAAACTTGGTATGGTTTGCCGGGAACGATTCTACGCAGGGCACGAAGCGGGCTGGGGGGCCCAGGTGCTCGAACATGCAGATACTGGCATCGTTGTCTTCGCCGACGTCGACTTGGCCCCTGATGAAGTTGTGAACGATTTCGCACATCACGTTCTTTCCCCTCAGGCCAGTCTCGGAACCGTCGGGTTGTGGTGTGAGCTGCACGGCGAGGCCATTTTGGAAGCCGGACTGCACCATCTCGAATGCCAGTTTGATTTCGACGCGGCTCGCAGCCAATTAGCGTCGCTCGGCTCGGATAGCATGAAGCCGTTCACCGATTTTCCATTCCTCAGGCAGTGCTTCACTGTCGGAGAAACATGGCCGGTGAGACAAGAACGGATCGACCGTGCCTTAGAAGCTGGCCACATTACGCGAGACCAGGCTGAGCATTTCCGCAAGCATGGGGCTATCGGTTCACACCTAGAAATCCTGGAACGCAACGATGGCTACAAAGGCTTCAACCAGACGGGCATCAGTCAAATCATCAAAGGCACCGATCCACGACTCGTACATGCAAATGCTTGAACGGATCAGCGAAAAGTCGCACGCGCTTCTAAGGTTTGGGAAGTCGTCGCTTCCGTGAATGATCAAGCTTTACAGATGATGCAACTTGTCGGTTCTGGTTCGACGGTGGCAGATGAGGGATTATCGACCGTAACCCGCTGAATAAATGTTGGCTCAACATCTCGTCCCTATCTGACAATTTTGGGTCGGCCAACTTTGAATTTTGGGTCGGCCAACTTTGAATTGCCGTTCGCATTAGCCAACGAGTTGCCCTGGGGGTTTCGCGCGACGTCGCTCGTTTTCTTTCAATTGAATCTTTCGAAGCCGGATGAACTGCGGCGTAATTTCTACAAGCTCGTCTTCTTCGATGTACTCGAGCGCTGCTTCAAGAAACAGTATGCGCGGCGGTTTGAGAATGATGTTCTCGTCGTTTCCGGCGGCCCGAATGTTGGTCAGCTTCTTTTCTTTGCACGGATTGACGACCAGATCGTTTTCGCGGGCGTTCTCGCCGACGATCATCCCTTCGTAAACCTCATCGTTGGGAGCGACGAACAACTCCGAACGCTCCTGAAGGCTGTACAATGCGTACGGCACGGCTCGTCCAGTCAACATCGACACCAAAACTCCATTCGGACGCCTTGGAAGCTCGGCTTCCATCGGGCGATACTCTGAGAATCGATGATGAATAATGGCGGTGCCTTGGGTCGCATTCAGCATACGTGTTCGCAGCCCGATCAATCCTCGAGCAGGTATCTCGAATCGAAGCAGCGTGAAGTCGCCACGTGGCATCATCTCGCTCAAGGTGCCTCGTCGATTCCCAACCATCTCCATCACGGGGCCGACTCGATCGGTGGGAACTTCAACGGTCAACGTCTCGAATGGCTCATGGGTCTTCCCATAAATCTGCTTGAGGACGACATGAGGCTTGCCAACGGAAAGTTCAAAGCCTTCGCGACGCATGGTCTCGATGAGGACCGACAAATGCAGCACGCCTCGGCCTGACACGACAAAAGCATCGGAACCTTCAAGCTGGCGCACTCGTAGAGCGACGTTTCGTTCCAGTTCCTTCTCCAATCGCATCTTGAGTTGCCGATTGGTGACATACTTTCCGTCACGTCCAGCGAATGGCGACGAGTTGATGGTGAAGATCATCTCGAGCGTCGGTTCATCGACCCGAATTCGAGGTAATGGACGAGCCACTCCTCGCAGGCAAATCGTATCGCCAATTTCAATGTCGTCCAGACCCACCACGGCAACAATGTCTCCAGCCGTTGACTCCTCGACCTCTGTTCGTCCGAGTTTGTCAAATTGGAACAAGGCACTCACTTGAGCAGGCTCGATTTGATTCTCATCCTTGACGATGTCCACTTGTTGCCCTCGCCTCAGCGTTCCGGCTTGGATTCGGCCAATGGCGATTCGTCCCACATACTCGGACCAATCCAGGTTGGTGACGAGCATCTGAAGCGGGGCATCCAGTTCCACTTCGGGTCCAGGAATCCGCTCGAGAATCATATCCAAAAGTGGCCGCATGTCCTGGCCACGGACCTTGGGGTCAAACGTTGCGTATCCCTCTCGCCCCGAAGCGTAGATGTAGTCGAATTTCTCGATGTACTCTTCGCCACCCAAGTCCACCAGCAGCATCAGTGCCTCGTCGAGCACTTCCGCGCATCGGGCATCGGAACGATCGATCTTGTTGATCACAAAGATGGGTTTCACACCCACCTCGATCGCCTTCGACAAGACGAATCGCGTTTGAGGCATCGGCCCCTCCGCAGCATCGATCAGGACGAGTGCACCATCCGCCATCCGAACCACTCGCTCGACCTCGCCACCAAAGTCGGCGTGTCCCGGTGTGTCAATCAAATTGATCTTCACGTCGCGGTAGGGGAGAGCAATGTTCTTGGAGAGGATCGTAATGCCGCGTTCCCGTTCCAAAGCGTTGCTGTCGAGAATTTGCTCACCCTGGAGCTGCGACTCGCGGAACTGACCGCTTTGCTTCAGAAAACAATCAACCAACGATGTCTTCCCATGGTCGACATGGGCAATAATGACGACGTTTCGTATGTCCGTTCTTCGCATGAATACCTTGATGGATTGGATGAGCCCGATAGAGAGTCAGACGCGGTTTTCGGATCGTACTCCGAGCGAACCCCCTGCGGCTGACCGTTCAACGGTGCGTCCCCCGTGGGACCCGTGACTAGTGGTTGTGTCCGTGATCGTCGTGCGAATGCTCCAACATGCAGGATTGCTCGGCTCCATCGACGACAACAATCAGCTTTGCCTTCACTCCCTCAGGCATCTCTAACGCAGTCAAGAGTTCGGCACTCTTGATCGTGAACACAGAATTCTCGATGTTATGATCATCTTTTCCGGATTCGAGATCATAGGTTTTCTTTGGATTTCCGGAGACCTCCAATTCCACTTGAACTCGCTCCACCTTGGCTCCGCCAGACACGATCTCTTCGAGGTACACGGTCAAGGTGCCCGTTTCGTCATCGTGAGCCCACTCGGCATGCGCTCCGGAAGGAGAGAGATGCACTAGGTGACCACCGTGCTCGCCATGATCGCCGTGATCATGCGAGTGAGCGTGAGAATGGCCATGCGAATCGGATTTGCTCTCCGACGGAGTCTTCGTGGTCATATTAGCGGCCGGCGCGGTATCCGTTCCGCTTTTGCTGTCGCACCCCACGGGCGCAATCAACCAAAGACAACCAGAAAACAATAAGAATGTGAATCGACGATATTGTGTCACAGTCCTTTTCCTGAGTTCCATCGAGTACCTGCCTTGCACTTGGAAGAGCTTCAAAATCCAACAGTAGCTCGACATCATCAAGCTACTTTTCATTTTACTTGAGGAACGAGGCGACGACTCACTCCCATGACCAAGATTAGAACCGAAATTAGCTGTTTCGGGGAGTGCTTTTCGAAGCTAATCTTTGGTGAATGCTGCCACCCATTTGCCCACGACGATGAGTAGTGCACCACCAGTTAGCGTCCCCAGGAACTCTCCAATCGTCCAGTAAAGAGGCATTCTCTCCCATAGATCGATCCCTAACACAGTGATCGAGAACACTAGGGTTGCGTAGCCGATCGGAACGATCATGGGCAAAGCGCGCGGAAGATGTCTCGCCACGATGGCTAGCATCGCGCCATGCAAAGCGTAGAGCGCAGAAGTCTGGCGAGCCAAATAGCCGGCCAATGGCAGACTTGGCAACGGCCCAGTGCCTGTCCATTGGGCAATTTGCTCCATCCAGGATCGCGGCATCACCACCGCAAAGGACGCCAACAATAACGTCGCAGCGATCAAGTACATCAGACGCTGCAACCATCGACATTGGATCGTCATCTCCAACCCACTGCCCTCACATCGCTAACGGAAAGGGCCTCTGATTGAATTCGTTGGTGAATCAAGGAGCCTCCCCCAGCAACGACAATTTCTTACCGGAACAGTCAGTCATCTTCGAACCTTATATCCAAAAAACGCACGCCGAGAACTTGGATTGACGATGCGATTGATCCTGCTTCCGAAGGGGCCACTTTAACGGCCCGAATTGTTGTACACTTTCCTTGTCGAATGACAACCGAACATTGCAAGAGGACTCGAAAGCGACAAGGTCAGCATGATGAAAGAAATCTCCCGTTGCGGTTGGGCTGGTACCAAACACGAAGCTTATATCCGCTACCACGATGAAGAGTGGGGAGTCCCCGTTCATGATGACCGAAAGCACTTCGAGTTTCTAGTTCTGGAAGGAGCTCAGGCAGGGCTCAGTTGGTGGACGATCCTCTCGCGCCGCGAGGGCTATCGCAAAGCCTTTGCCAATTTCGATCCGGAACAAGTCGCCAGATTCACGGAAAAGCGAATTGAACGGTTGATGGAAGATCCAGGAATTATTCGAAACCGTCAGAAGATCGCTGCAACCGTTACCAACGCCAAGTGCTTCTTGGCCGTGGTTGAAGAACAAGGAAGCTTCGATCAGTACATCTGGAGCTTCGTCGGTGGCCGCCCCATCAACAATCGACACAAACTTCTTTCTGATCTTCCCGCCACATCACCCGAATCGGATGCCTTAAGCAAAGACTTGAAGCGCCGAGGCTTCAAATTCGTCGGAAGCACGATCATGTACGCGCACATGCAAGCGATTGGCTTGGTGAACGATCACTTGGTGAGCTGTTTTCGACACCGCGAAGTTCGACTGCTGGCGGCCAAGTCGTGACGGTTCCAAGTGCAATGACTCAACGATTCTCTTGACAGGTTAATCACGTAGATGGCCAGAGCGGAGGTAGCGGAACTGCGCGAGCCATCCTGTCGAAACATGCTAGGTGACTACCCCACATCGCTTGCGATGAAACACAGAGCCAACCGCGACATTCCTCATTTTTTTGCTGCAACTCCGATGCCGAAAATCGAAGAATTATCGCGAATGGAGTCAAAGTGCGTCGAATGAAATAAAAAGGTTTCGCGTCTTCATGCTCGAAGCGTCCGTCGACGAATGATCTTCGTGAAAATTTCCGGAATAACCAAGGTTCGAGCGAAGTTCAACCGATTTCACACTTGCGACCATTGCGTCGCAACCTATCATTAGGTTAGTGAGATGAAATGCTCACCAAACTTTCGATCGTCCATTCCGGCAGAGGGACCATAAAATCGCGTTGGCCAGAGTCATCCATGGGCTAGTGCAGTAGCACGCTCGATTCTCGCCAGTCTCGCAGCGGCTCCGATTTTTGCCGCCAACGATCGAGGGATAACAAGGACCGGCTCCTGGCAACTGCTAGCAGCCGGTTTTTTTGTGCCCTCGATACCTGTTCATCATGACCGTACGTCGGGAGCTGCACCGGCAAGCGAGCTTCCTCAATGCAATCGCAAACAGGCCTCCTGAGCAACGCTCGTCGAGATTCTGGAAATAGCCGATCCATCGGCGGGACTCGCACCGCAACATTCAGAATCAACCTCTGAAAAGAATTCGTTGCGAATTAGTTATCCTGATTCGTCGGAGCCGGAAAAGTACGATATTCCGGTTTTACGGTAACCGTTCACAGCCCAGCGCAAGGAAAAAAACTGGTCTGGACATGGATCGATGTTTTCTTCCTTAATAAGGACATGGCCA
>JBBIUE010000110.1:0-13550 GCA_037440405.1 Pirellula sp.
CGCCGATGCCTCGCTGGCGATCGGGGCAATCGGCATCGACTCGCGCGTACCTACCCGCAACCGCCAAGTATTCGAAGCATTACCAGACCCATCTAAGACATCAATGTCACTTGCGAACTTCAGTGTAACCGTGTTCGCCAGAGCGTTGTATTTCGCACTGACAGGCTTGAAAACAACGTCGTCCGTGTTGCGCACGGTCTCCTTCGTCAGAATCAACTGATAGAAGTCGACGTTCTCAGCCGAGCGGCGCGTCGGCTTTCCAGTCGCGTCGTTCTCAACGAGCAGCTTATCGTTGTCAAAGTAGACGACGACCGTATCCCGTTGCTGAATCAAAATCCCATCCACTCGATAGACGGGCTGAGGTACCACCGCGACAACCTGAGGACCCAAATCTAAACGAAAATCGATCGACTCTTGACGCGATCGTGAATCGTTCGGCGTCAGCAAGTCACCGAAACTGTTCCGTAACCCAACGATACCGCTGGCGGCATCGTCAAATCCAAAAATCTGCACGCGGTAAAAGTCATCCGGCAGATTATCCGCGAACCGTAATGTGACTTCGTTTTGTTTTGGAGCACTCCCAACCGAGATGTGTCCTGTCGGAACATTCAGATCGTTCGTTCCATTGACCGCAATCGGGGAGTATGCATTGGGATTAATAGTTCCAAGGACCGTCGTCGCCACACCCCCAGCAATTCGAGCGGTCAACACAGGACTGGAAGCACCACTTTCATTGAGCGCCTTCACAAGCTGCTGAGCTGTGGTCGGTGTCGTTGCATTTGAATTCAAAACAACCGAAACCGCAGATCCACTTCGAGTGATGGTTGGAAGTACCCCGTTCCCCAAATTTGCTCGCGAAACTGCAATTGAAAGGTTCTCGCCTATCTGCTTGGCTGTCAGCCGAATCGCAACCTGACCATTCGATCCAAAATCGCTTTCCGCACTCGCGACACTAAACGAACCGTCATGCCCAGAGCGTGTGACACGGATCGCCGACAAAGTTGACGCATCGATTACTTGATCCTCTTGGAATCGGAAGACCAACTCCCGAGGAGCAACGTTGCGGACATCGCCATTTGACAACAGCTCACTGTTGTTCGGCTGCACGCCGATCAACCGAGGACCTGCTGCTAACAGTTGTCGCGGTTCAAGCTTTTCTAAAAGGTGCTGACGAAGCCGCCTACGCGACTCCCGCCGTGGCGATGATTTTGAATCATCGTTACCAGAGGTTCTCTTCACACCCAATCTTTCACGATTCCTTCGGATGGCCATTACCAACCCTCAACGATGTGACGACTCTCCAAAGTGACCCCGTTCTGGGGCCTTTGAAGCCATTGCCGGAATAGGAAATTTAGCGTTTACCCTTGTTTTTCCTTGGTAAATCAAATCAAGTCACTTTGGGCAAGACGCACGAAATAGGAAAAGTAGACAATCATGGTCGATTATAGTTGGGGCCTACTGCGATGCAAATTCGCGTTGAAAATCGGCCAAAATGATCTGCTTTTCACAATGTCCGCAACTCTGTTGGAGGATCGGACTACCCTAAACGTGTGGTCTGCTAGCAAAAAAGCAAGGCAGAATGCAGTTCTACTCACCGAGAGAACCGACGAAACCGTTTGTTTAGGCCCCAAACCTTGACAAAAGCGGACTTTGTTTGGATGACTGACTTCATCTGAAGTTCCGGAAGTCCTCAAAAAAACCAATGTCTGGCCGAATAAACCCTACAGATCGAACAGTTTTTGCCTTAGTGTTTCACGAGGCAGGCGAAAATCTTGGCAGAAGCAGTCATTACGACCTGTTTGTTCGGGATAACGACTACCTCCTAACGTGGGAGTTCCAGCACCATCCCATGGACATTCCCACACAATCCGTGCTTCAGTTGGCAAATCACCGGCTCGAATACCTTGATTTCAGCGGCCCCTTGTCCGGGGATCGAGGAATTCTGCATCCAATCGACTCAGGAGAGTGTTCTTGGCTGCATCGTCAGCCAGACAGGTTGATCCTCTCATTTCAAGGCATGCAAGTGTGTGGCACCTTGTACCTGACTCGTGTGGACTGCCAAAAACCCTGTTGGAACTCTCAATTCATCAAAGAATGCTGAGATTGATCCTTTACAGAGGTGCTCAAGTGCCTCAGCACCAATAAAAACAAGGGTTGGCGAGGCGAAAGTCGCTATGATCTGGACGGGCTTCTGTCAGTGAATCTGTCGTTTTTTCGTCTGCAATAAATGAAATCGTCGGGCGTGATCCGTTGACTGAAGACGATCCTCGGCGATGGCCTGGAGGACTTCCGGGAGAGCGTCGCATTCCAAAGCAAAAACTCGTCTTTGAAGGGTTTCAGCGGTATCATCTGGGAGGACTTCACAGGTCTTTTGGAGCAGGATGGGGCCATGATCGTATTCATCGTCGACAAGATGAACCGTACATCCCGAAACTTGGACGCCGTATTCCAAGGCAGCTTGATGAACTCGGAGACCATAGAATCCCTTGCCGCTGAACGCAGGAACCAGAGACGGGTGGATATTGATGACTCTCCCACGGAAGGACTCAGGAATTAGGACATGGCACAAGAACCCTCCCATGACCACCCATTGGACCTGATGGACGTCACAGGCAGCAAAGATGGCTTGGCTAAAGGCTTGATCAGAACCGAATCGGCGCCGAGGAAGGACGATGGTTGGTATGCCGGCCTCTCTGGCGAATTGCAGTCCACCTGCCGTGCTTCGGCTACTGACAACGAGTCGAGTGTCGATCGCAAGTTCACCCTTCGACTGACGTTCCAATAGGTTTTTCAGCGTCGTTCCGCCGCCGGAAATTAGAACTGCTATCGGCAACGTTTGAACCATGATCACGTCAACCCTGATGTCTTCATTGCTCGATATCTACAGCTATTCAGGAGTGGAGGCGACTGCAACTCTTAGATCAATACGGACTTGATCGTCTCCGACCTCTACCTCGATACCGTTACCCGAGAGGGTTGGGACCAATTGAAGATTTTCAGCTAAAGTTTCACGGGAGATGAAGACTCGGTGCTCTTCGATTGCTCGCTGAACAACTTCCGATTCCGTCGCGATGAAAAGGGTAATGCGATCGGTGAAACGCAGTTGCCGCTTCTTTCTCAGGTCTTGAATCGAGCGTATCAGGTCTTTAGCAATACCCTCTCGAATGAGAGAGTCGTCGAGTTCCGTCGAAAGGATCACGACCGACTCATTCCCTTGCTCGGCTGCCCAACCTGCTTTCGCGAGCAGGCGGACTTGAACGTCCGAATCCTCCAGCTCAATCGGCTTCCCTTCAACGGATAGGACCATTTTTCCTTGTGTCTTCAGTTCATGGAGCAAGGCCCGCCCGTCGGCTTGGGCGAGTAGCTGTTTGACTTTGGGTAAATTGGGACCGAGCTTCGGGCCGAGTATTCGAAAGTTGGGAACCACTTGGTATTCGATGTACGGACTAGAGCCGCTGGCGTAGTGAATCTCTTTGACGTTCAGCTCATCTCGCAAAATCTCGTCATGTTCCTCGAGCCAAGGCCGAGCTGTTTCGTCCACCAAAACGACTTCGACCTTGGACAGTGGCTGACGCACTTTCAGCTTGGCATTCATGCGTGCAGAGCGACCGAGCGACGCGATTTCGCGAAGTGTCGCCATCCGTTTGCTCAGGTTCGCATCCATCCTTTCAATGACCGCCATCGGATAATCGCAGAGGTGAACGCTTTCGCGGCACCCCAGGCCAGGCGTCAACTGTTTCCATATCGATTCGGCGATAAACGGCACGAAGGGAGCAATCAACTTGCTGATGGTGATCAGGCTCTCATAGAGCGTCCAGTAGGCATCGAGCTTTTCGGGATCCGTCTTGTCCTCAGCCCAAAACCGTGAGCGGCTTCGGCGTACAAACCAATTGCTGAGCCCGTCCACCAAACTGTACAGTCGCTGACATGCTCCGTAGTTGTCATAGCGATCCATGCGATCCGTTACTGTTCGAATCGTTTCGTTCAGCTCGCTGATCATCCAGCGATCCAGCTCGCTGCGTTCAGAAATCGGACGGTAACCTGAGCAGCTTTCCAGCTCTTGAGGGGATAACTGGTCGAGGTTCTTCGCACCGGAAGGTCCATCGAACCCATCGATTTCAGCATAAATCGTAAAGAAGCTCAGAACGTTCCAAAGTCGCAACAAGAATTCGGGAATACTATCGCGAATGGCTCGCTCACTGTAGACGATGGAGTTCCAAGGAGGTTGATTGGCGAAGAAATACCAACGCAATGCGTCGGCACCGTAGCGATCAAAAATTTCATGAGGGCTCCGATAATTGCGAAGGCTTTTGGACATCTTGCCGACTTTCGACACGACATCGGCACCGGCCGCCTTCGCCTCTTCCTCGGAAAGGAAGCGTTGCTTCCCGTCCCTCGTCTCGTACCATTCTGCGAGCATCAGACCCAGGACGATGCAGTTCTTAAACGGGTGTGGGTAGGGAACGCTCAACGCGGATTCGTGCCGAGCTGTCTCGACCTGTGCCGATCCAAACAACATGGTGCTGATGGCGAGTTGGCTGTAAAACCAGCCGCGAGTTTGGTCAATCGCTTCGCTGATAAAGTCTGCTGGAAACTGCTGTTGAAAGCGTTCCTGATTCAAGTGCGGATATCCCCACTGGGCGAAAGGCATGGCTCCGCTGTCATACCAGCAGTCGATGACTTCCGACACTCGCCTCATTCGAGCACCGCTAAGGAAAGGGGAGTCGTAAGTAATGGCGTCGATGTAGGGTTTGTGGACTTTCAGATCGTCAACCAATTCGGGATTCTTTTTTTTGGCTGCTTCCCAAACCTCCATGCCTCGAACGCCCGGTTTCGAAAGCAGTTCCGAATAATTTCCCACCGCTTCCATTTTGCCGGTAATCTCGCAGACCCAAATGGGAAGTGGCGTCCCCCAATACCTTTCGCGAGAAAGAGCCCAATCGACGTTCGACTCTAAAAAGTTGCCGAACCGCCCGTCACGAATGTGTTCGGGCAACCATTGAATCATCTTATTGTTGGCCAACATCGCATCTCGGAAAGCCGTCGTGCGAATGAACCAGCTCTCACGAGGATATTGAATCAGTGGGTCGGAATCGGCTCGCCAACAGAAAGGATAGTCGTGAAGATACTGTTCTTGATGGACAAGCAACCCTGTTTCCCGGAGCCGCCGCGCGATTGGCTTATCGGCATCTTTGACCCATTGACCTTGATAATCAGGAACATCCTGGTTGAACCGTCCATTGGAATCGACCGCGCAGATTAAGGTCGGTGTGTCTTCGGGTTCAAAGCGTTTTTGTTCCCGGAGCAAGACATCGTAATCGACTTCGCCGAAGGCTGGTGCCAGATGGACGATGCCTGTGCCCGAGTCCGTGGTCACAAAATCAGCATCGACGATTCGCCACTGCACGCGCTGCTCCCTGCCAGATTTGAGCTTTCCGGATTGCTTGCCACATTTCGCGTAATAGAAGTCGAACGGTGGGAGATAGGTTCTGCCTACTAGAGCTCGACCGAGAACCGTCTCAACCACGGACAACTCTCGCTTCGTTTTCTCTGCGATGGCAGCAATTAGGGCTTCAGCGATGATCCACTGCTCCGGACCTGCATCAACTTTGCAAATGACATAATTCAATTCGGGATGGACCGCCGCGAATTGATTGCTCGGCAATGTCCAGGGTGTCGTGGTCCAGACAACTAAGCTTGTGTTAGGATCATTTTCCAGGGGAAAGCGAACAAAGACGCTCGGATCGGCAACTTCGCGATAGCCTTGCCCTACTTCGCCGCTACTTAGAGCCGTGCCCCCTTGTGCCCACCACCAAACGATTTTGTGCCCGCGATAAAGCAGCCCGCGATCGAACAAATTTTTCAGCGACCACCAGACACTTTCGACAAAGGATTGGTGATAAGTCACATAAGCCTGACTGAGATCGATCCAAAAGCCGATTCGTTCGGTCAGCCGCTCCCATTCTTGCATGTAGCGCCAAACACTTTGCTGGCAACGGTGGATGAACGGTTCAACGCCGTAACTTTCAATTTCATCCTTGCTGTGGATGCCCAACTCCTTGCAAACTTCCACTTCGACGGGGAGCCCATGTGTGTCCCAGCCCGCTTTCCGCTCGCAGCGGAATCCTCGCATGGTCCGATAGCGTGGGAATAAATCTTTGATAGCTCGCGTTAAGCAGTGGCCCGGATGCGGTAATCCGTTGGCAGTCGGCGGACCTTCAAAAAAAATGAATGGTGGCGAATTCGCCTTCTGCTCGAGCGACTTCTCGTAAATTCGCTGTTCTTTCCAGAATCCAAGCACTTCCTCCTCAAGCTTGGGAAATGAAACGTCCGTGCCAACTGCGTGAAACATGATCGATCCGACTATAAGAATGCAGTGCCAACAACTCCCGAAGGTCGCTTTTCTAAAGCAAAAGAACACTTTGAACAAGCGGTTATTCCCCGAAGATTCACGCTAATTGGGGAGTGCTTAACTTGAATGTTCGATTGAATTTCGATAAAACTTTCTAGAGCTTCTCTCTTGGTGGTGCTGCAGTCCGTTTCTGCATTTGCTCAGTCGCCTCCCATACACTTGAGATGGAGAAGATCATGTTGAGTTCATTGCGGCAAAATGCTGCTTTCCTTTATTTTTTTGCAGTCTCCGTGGCGACTGGGAATGTTCATTCATTCCAACAGCAAACACTAGGCACGGAAGCTCGTGATTGGTTCTCCGAAGGCGGCTCCAGCATTCTGGCTGTACTTGAATCGCAAACGGACGATGCAGTCTCCTTACGTGAGGCCTCATCCAATCAGTTGCGAGTCGTGCCTATCTCCAAACTTGGTCAAAACGACCGCAATTATCTGCAAGCCGCCAAGTTTCGCGAGATGGATCGCCTCCAGTTTGCAAGAGTGATTGAAAACCTCGATGATCTCCGCGAGCGTCCGGAGACCGTACCGGAAATCCTCAATGTCCTGTCAAAGGATTACCCATCCTCGCCCTATGCGGACCTGTGGGGCGGTGTTGCCCAGTGTGCTGGTCAGAACAAGCCCGAATTAGCAGAATCTCGATTTAAGGAGTCCATCAAGCGCATTCAGAAACAACGCGAGGTGGATCCGTCATTGCACCTGCGAACGCTCATTGCTGTTCACAACAATCTCGCGGTTTGTTACGTCAAGCAAACCAAAGGTGACAATGCAGTCGGCGAGTTCATCAAGGCCATCAGCTTGATGGATATGATTCCTCCGACATTGGCTCACAACACTCGGTTCATGAATGAGCTAACAACCGGTGGAAAACGCGCTGCCGTCCGCGTTCAGCCCGAGTTCCAGAGCAAGCTTGTTCGAGCGATTGCTCGACTTCCCCTGGAAGACTCAAAGAAGAAGTACCAGAACGGTTGGTATTACAGTTTAGAAATGGATATTCCATTTGGAGAGGGGAATGACCTGCAAGTAAAAGGCATTGTGCCCCCTGATCCGACCCTGGAATTGATCGCTTGTGGAACGGGATTGGTTGTGGCACCAGGTCACGTATTGACCACTGCAAACTCCATTCGCCATGCTTCTCGAAAGCCTACGCTGGCGACCATTGCCGCGAAGGTTTCCGATTCGCCAAATTCTGGCTGGAAGCTCCAACCGGCTCGTCGCGTGATTGTCTCGATACCGGAAAAAACTGTGACTGGAGGTAAGGACATAAAAAAGACAGTTGTGACCGAGACCCGTTCCAATACTTCAAGCGTCGGCCTTTCCACTGGAGACGCTGGGATTGGCCTGTCAGCGACTCAATCGACCTCAGTCGCCAACATTTCCGGACAGGTAACGGACTTCAAGCTTGAAGTCTTCGAGAAAGGCTCAACACAAGCTGAACTTGCCGTTCTTCAAATCGATGGCCTCAAAGTGAAGCCATATCTGTTTGGGGATATTGTCGCGAGCGACGGGGATGCGGTACTGATCGCAGGTTATCAGCGAGGTCCGAACATGTTAGACAAGTTGCTTTTCGCACGGGGGCAGGTTGTCAATTTGGATGCGAAGACGGGACATCTCTTCACTTCGGCGCGGCCAGCAGGTGGCGTTCGCGGGGGCCCGGTTTTCGATGATTCTTTCAATATCGTTGGGGTCCATTGGGATCTCGGTAAATTCGGTGGTGAGAGCGCAAGCTTAGCATTCACTACGGACGAAGTACGTAATTGGATGGGAAAATACGTTCAAACGGCAGATCTCTCGATCGACCATGCTCTCGGCAAAACAGACAGACAAAAGTTGCTCGAGCAAGCGATCGTTCCAATACTAACTTGGGGGCGGCGAGCAGATTTTGAAGATCCAACGTATGCTGCCTATTATCAGGTTGACAACATCGCGCAACGTTTTGTTCTTCGTGACGAGTGGTGCTTCCGATGTGGAGGCGATGGAATGAAGCGGTGCACGGAATGTTCAGGCGCCGGCGAAGTCAAAGTTGGAACCCAGCAAGTTCCGTATGCGAGGAATCCTGTTACCGGAGCGCTGATGACTCGAGAAGAAGCGGTTTTGAAAACTTGTCCTGGCTGCCGGGGAAACCGTGACGTTCGATGTCCCGACTGCAAAGAGGGTCGCATCCCTGGAGGACCTAATACCGTGGCAAACAAGCGATGATGAAGGTTTTCTCTTGCTTTGTCGAAAACTCAACTGTCGATGAGCTGCGGCGCGTTATCGGCCAATTGGTTAATCCAAAACGGTTGCGGTTAACTTATCTCGAATCGGGCTGAACGCCCACGATCATCGATTGGACGAAGCACGCGTGCGATGATGAAAGAGAGGGTCAAAAAGTCCCCCCTTATCCAACCAGCAAGATGACAAACAACAAACTACGGATCCAGATTGCTTGGGATGCTGCGCGGTTGATGTACACGCAGCAGGAATCGGAATACATGCGAGCCAAGCTGAAGGCGGCTCGCCGGATCGTGCGAGGTTGGCTGAAACCTTCCGATCTGCCGAGCAATGCCGAAATCCGCGAACAGGTTTTGGCGATGGCGCGCCTTCACGAAGGCGAACGACAAGCTGATCGATTGATGGAAATGCGTATTTGCGCCCTTCGGTGGATGAGAATCCTTCAGAGGTTTCGACCTCGATTGATCGGTTCCGTATTGACCGGTCACGTCCATCACGCATCCGATATCGACCTCCATCTCTTCTCCGACTCGATCGAAGCGATTGTGTTGGTCTTGGAAAATGAAATGGTCCATCACGAGGTTGAGCGCAAATCCGTCAAGAAAATGGGAGAGCACCGCGTCTTCACTCATATTCACATCCGCGATGAGTTTCCGGTGGAATTGACCATCTATCCGTCCGACAAAGCTCACTTTGTGTTTAAGAGCTCGATCACCGGTAAAGCGATGGAACGAGCGTCCTTAGCTGAATTCGAACAGCTCCTTCAGCAAATCTATCCGGAACGCGATATCGACGCAGCAGTTCAAGAAGCGAGTGACACTCCTGACCGGTTCCAAGTGTATGAATCGCTTCTTTTACCGCTTGAAAACGTGAAGCAACATGCCAAGTATCATCCGGAAGGAGATGTCCTTTATCACAGTCTTCAGGTTTTTGATCTGGCGAAGCAAGAGCTTCCGTACGATGAAGAGTTTCTTTTGGCGGCGCTGCTGCACGATGTGGGGAAGGGGATCGATCCTACGGACCACGTTGCGGCTGGCGTAGATGCGTTGGATGGGTTCATCACGGATCGGACAAAGTGGTTGATTGAGCATCACATGGAAGCGCAACGGGTCTTGGATGGTACGATTGGTTCCAGGGCTCGGAAGCGATTGAGTGCCAATGAGAGCTTTGAAGAGCTCATTTTATTGGCGGAATGCGATCGGGACGGTCGAGTTCCAGGAGTTCAGGTCCCCGACCTCGACGAATGCCTCGAGTATCTTCGAGAGTTAGGCTTGAATTTTTACGGGACCGACCTTTGACCAGATCAAAGCACACAACTCGTTGCGCTCGAATCTCGCTTCGGTATGCAGAGATCATTGTCGATCGATTCAAACACATTCAGCTGGTGGCAGCATCGACGCCCGCTTTGACGGCTTGACCGATCAACTCGATGTCCTCATCAGAAATGTTGAGCGGAGGCATGATGACCATCACATTTCCGAGCGGTCGCAGCCAGACTCCGTGCTGAATGGCAACCTGGCACGCTCTCACTCCTCGCCGTTCGGACCATGGGTAGGGAGCGTTGGTTCTCCTGTCCTGTACGAGTTCGATTGCAGCCATCAAACCAACCTGTCGAACATGTCCAACCTTGGGATGATTGCGAAGCGGCTCGAGTACCTGGCCCAATCGAGAAATCTTGTCCGGTAATTGTTCTAATGTCCGCTCTTCCTCAAAGACCTTCAAGCAGCCCAAGGCGGCAGCCGCAGCAAGCGGATTTCCACCATAAGTATGACCATGGAAAAAGCTTTTCGAATGCGCATACTCTCCCAGAAAGGCGTTCCAAATACGGTCATTGGCGAGTGTGGCCGCTATCGGCAAATAACCGCCGGAAAGCCCTTTTCCCAAACACATCAGGTCAGGTGCAACCTGTTCCCAGTCACAAGCGAACATTCGCCCCGTTCGCCCCATGCCAGTCGCGATTTCGTCAACGATCAACATCGTTCCGTACTCGTCAGCCAGCCTTCGTAAACCTGACAAGAATCCTTTTGGATGCACAACCATCCCGGCGGCACCTTGCACGATTGGTTCAGCGATGATGGCGGCGATTCGCGTCCCCTCCTCGGCAAGAATGGCTTCGTATTCGCTTAAGTAGAACTCGCCGAGTTCATCATCAGGTACATCGATGGGACGTCGGAAGGTATCTGGCATTGGGCCGTGACGAACATGGAACAGCAGCGGTGCGAACATCGCATGGAACCGCGAAATGCCTCCCACGCTGACGCTGCCAATGGTGTCGCCGTGATAGGCTGAGCCGACAGCGAGAAAGAGAGATCGCTCCGGCTCGGGTACTTCGCACTGGCGCCAATATTGAAAGGCGAGCTTCAGGGCCACCTCAACGGCACTCGATCCGTCACTAGAGAAGAAGACATGGTTCAGCCCGATCGGAGCTAGTTCCGTTAATCGTTTCGCCAAACGAATGGTCGTGGGATGACTAAGCCCCAGAGAGGTGACGTGAGCAACCTGATCGAGCTGATCGCGGATGGCTGCGTCGATCGTCGGATGTCGATGACCATGGACATTGCACCAGAGACTACTCACACCATCGAGCAATTTTTTGCCGTCGACGAGCGTCAGCCACGAACCTTGAGCCGATTCGACAATCAGCCCGTCGTACTCTGCCATTTGCGAGAACGCGTGCCACACGATCTCGCGATCCCAACGATGCAATTCTTCTTCAATCACGTGAGCGACGGAAGCCATCTAGGGCCAATCGATTTCGACCGATGCGCCCGCTCGAACACCCAGCATCATACTGGCTGAATCGCCAACGAGGTGCAGCCGCAGCGGGTCACCGTTGTCGCAGATAGCGATCAAAGTCATTGAAGGCTGTCCATGATTCGCTTCAAAGATTCCGTAGGTCTCGTGTTCCTCATCGACTTTGATATGCACCGAAGTATCGCGCGGCACCCCGGTCAACTTGTCCAAGGAAATGTCCGTGATAAGGTCACCATCCTCGGTTACTCGAACCACGCTGCCCTGAAGTTTTCCTGCCACGCGATCAACCCCGCATTGAACTCAAGAATCCGAACCCAAGTGCCTATCCCAAAACCCTCTGCTCGCAAGCGCTTCGTGCTACGAAGGGACGGTGATGGTGATGGAAACGTTCACGAAACAGTTTAGCCGATTTGGAGTGGGAGTTGAACCACGATACCATCTCCCAGCTTGGACCGTAATGTTTTCTGCGCATTTCCCTGAACAACCGCTATTTCGAACCAATTCGACGATCCAATCAACCCGACAATGCGTCCCGCCGAAAGTTGGCCATAAGTTCGCCTGAACGGGATCGAGAACCGCCCATTCCACAAAACGATCTTAACAATATCCCCTTCGAAGGAACTGAAATCGAGCGATGGAATGTTGGTGATGAGGTTCCCGAAATGGTCGATGCGCTCAATCAGCCCAGTTAACCGTTCACCTCGCACTTCGATTTTAGGTGATTCCATGGTTACCATTGAGGACACAGGGCAACCAAGCTCGTCAGGATCGCCGCCGTTGGCGAGGTACGCAGCGACCGGACAAAGGATATCTCGACCGTGAAAGGTTGCGGAAACTGGATTTCGCCAGTGGCTTTTGTTATCGAGACGAATGATCCGATGTAACGGAAACTTCTCCGCGCATTTCTGAAGTAGGCCATTATCTGGAGCGAGGAATCTCCATGCACCGATTTCGGCATAGAGAAGCGCGCGTTGTGTTCCTACTCCGGGATCGATCACTGCGACGTGAATGGTCTTTGGAGGGAAGTGCGTCGCAGCTTCAAGAAGCAGCGATGCCCCTTCCGCGACACTCTGCGGCGCAACATGATGGGCGATGTCGACGATCCGAGCATCGGGACATGCTGCCAAAAGAACCCCTTTCATCTGCGCGACATAGGTACCTTCGCCAAAGTCCGTTGTTAATGTGATGATTGGTCTCATAAGCGAATTGAAAATCGAAAAGTTTCACTATAGATCTTCAATGTGCACTTTCTGAATCAACAGCAACGCGCATTCTTCTTTTACCCGCAATCGTTCCATTCGTTTCTGCAGTCAGTAGCGATGAACCATTAGAATCTGCCAACTAAAGACACCAACGTGACAGGATAACGAAGTCACTCTTACAGCTGAATAACTTTCGTTCCGGCAATATCGTCGTGGAGGCATTTGCGATTCGCTCGAAAAATCATCAGAACGTTGATCAGCGCGACCAAACCACCGACATAAGCGATTTGGCTAACAACCCAGATGGGCAAATAGCGCTTTAGGACCAAAAGTCCTAAGGGAACAGGTGTCCCATCGTCTGAGACGATTCGCGTTTTTACAAAAAACTTTCCAACGGTTTGCCCTCGAGTTGCCAGAAGGTACCCATTCACAGCAACAAAAATTACCGCACCGACGACGGTCGCTACGATGGTCGCAATCAAGTTGAAGGCCCGTGAGTCTGGCTCAATTTCAAAAGCAACCAGCGCAATGCCTAGGACCAACCCGACAGCAAACATGACCGGAAAAAGGATGATTCCGTCAATAAAAGCTCCGGCAAAGCGCTGGCTCAACGTAGCTAGCTCACCGCTGTCCCGCAGGCTCGCAGTTGCTGTCGGTTGAGTACGTGGAGCAGCGTAAGGATTTGGAAGTTGTGATGACATCATTTTCCCCTAGTCAAATGAAACTAAGCTACGAATGGCAGAATTACCGACTAAAAAGTCGAAGAGACACGAAATTACTCTCCGTAGAATCCACGGCTAGCTACGATTGGCAAATGTTCAATTTCCGTCGGCATTGGATTCGCCGAATTCACGAAGTATGCTATCGAAAAGAGAAACGGAATTCAACTTCGATCCGAGGTTTGGGTAGTGTCTTTTATCAGGGGCGGATGTTCATCTCAATTGCGACAGGATTCGAGTCTAGCGTCGTCAAAAA
>JBBIUE010000111.1:0-13311 GCA_037440405.1 Pirellula sp.
GCGATACGACGCACGTCCGCGAGCTGAATCTGGGTGATTATCCGTACCAGGAATTGTTTGCGTTATTCCGCTCGATTCAACATCGAGGTTGGATTTTGCTTGAAGCAAGGACGGATCCGGCCAATAAAGTCGAGGCCATGATCGAGCAGCGAAAAGTCTTCCTGGAATGGACGTCTAGTTGACAAGATCCAGATTAGAAGCAAATCTTTACGACCGGTTGGCTGGCAAACAACCGAGCCGTTTTCTTCACAGTTTCTTCACGAAAGTTCCAGGTGCAGCATCGTGTCGATCCTCTTCCAGGTTCCTCGCAATTCCGACGCAGAGAATTCAAAGCTATCAGAGGATTGGTTCGAGCAGGCTTTACTGGCTCCTCTTCCCAAATCCACTGCCCCTACGATCGTCAACTGGGATGATGATGAGGACGAGGAAGAAGAGAAAGAAGACGCTGATGTAGACGATGACGACGCACCTCTGCCGGTCGACGATGAACCCGACGAAACGTTTGATGATTTCGATGAGGACGACTTTGATGATGACTTCGACGACGATTTCGAAGAGGAATTAGAAGAAGAGTACGAGATCGAGCCTCCTGATGATGGTCTGGCCGAAATTGAGGATGAAGACGAGGATGCTGAATTTGATGACGATGAGGAGATCGACTAATCTTCTGTTTGCGATAGGTATGGATTCGCACGGTTCGGCCTTTTGACTCAGGATTACTTGCGGTTTCATGGTTCGTTGAATTAACCTGAAGCGTTGATGGCATCACCCAGGATGGGATCGTCAGAACTCATCGCAGAACTTTCCATGATTGAATCGCAGTCCGCGTCAAATTCGGTGAGTCGAACTCGCCGCAAGCTACGCTTGTTGGTTGCGTTGGGTTTCTTGACTTGGCTGGCATTTCTTTCTGCTTCAATCGTCTACCTTTGGTCATGGCGAACACTGAGGTGGGAACCCGATTACCGTTGGGCAGCAGCCACGGTAGGTCCGATGATTCTTTTCGGGTGTCTCACGTTCTTGGTCGGACTCATTCAGTTTCTGATGGGACCGCGTCGGATTGCCGCGCTGACTTGCTGGATGTTGGGGACATTACCGCTTGTTGCTTCGGCAGCGTACTTCGCGGAACTGTATTGGCGGGCCGAAGCAAGGCAAAATATTCACCGACATTGGCTTTCGAATGCGATAGCCGCTTTGGCATCCGACCTCGGCGATGCCGAAGTGAAGTTTAGAAATCTGCGTCGGATGGACTCCGAGCGATTTGTATTGATTGATGATGGTAGTTTTCAGGACCCGTCCTCCGCGATGAAGCTGATGGAAGAGCACATCGAGTCGATGGGTGAATTGTTGGAGGAAACTCCCCAGCGAAGGCCGTACTGGGTTCGACATTCCATCTTGGGCCAAACCGGACGTGCTCTCTTCGGCTGGGCAGTCTCAGATCGGGTAACCGAGACTGCATCGGAATTGTCTTATCTTGATCGACATGAAGTGGCACACGCTTTCATCGAGCTTCTGTGCTTGCCGGACTCGGCTCCTCCCGCCGTCTTGGTGGAGGGATGGGCGGAACTGCAGAGCAAATCGATTGAAGCAATGTGCCGTGATTTGATCATGCAGTTGTCGGCGGATAACGACTATCCGACTTCCGTTGAAATGGTCCAGGAGCGTTGGTACAGTCGTTCGTTCGGACCAGTTTATGTGTGGGGAGGTCCACTGGTCGCCTATCTGATTGAAACGGAAGGGGGACCGAAATTTTTGAAACTCTATCGAGAAGCCGATCGAGGAAGTTTTGAACAGAAGGTCGCACAAATTTATGGGAAATCGTGGAAGCAGTTATGCACCGACTTCGACCATTGGATGCATCGTCGATTTCCAGATTGGAAATTCCCTGAAGAACCCAGTCCGACGAGGGGCCAGGATTTGCTCTCCAAAATGCGACTTGCAGAAGGAGTGAACGCCGCAGACTGGGAGTTCATTAGAGACAAGCTGATGGAGGATCGTGACTCTCTGTACCCGGACAGCTTCGCTGCAAAAGTCGTCACGAACACAGCGAGCGATGGGAATGAGTCTGCGTCAGTCAGCACAGTTCGACTTGCGATCTCCGAAAGCGAGTTGCTCATGACTCGAGATGCGGGCGGTTACAGCAATGCTTGGGCCGCAACTCCCCAGTTGAGCCTGTTTGCACACAAGCAACCTGGGGAACGCTTGAGAACGGGCTGCCGCGACGACGCAGAGTCGTTCCGAGAAAAGATTGCGAGACATATTCGTGATTGGTTGAGAGAAACGCTTCTTTGGACACATCCCCTGAGCGTTTTGGCCGATAACTTGAAATCGTCCACGGAAGGCTTTGTTGAGTTCTTGGAGGAAGACTCTTCGAAACGCATGTGGATCATCCAATGCCGATTCACAAGTGCGGAGAATGTTTCGATCATTCGTATGACCGTCGATCCTGAGCTTGGCTGGCGATGCCGACAAATTTCCCAATTCCGAGGCCAAGATCCGACTCCTTCTGTTGAGTGGAACGGCGAGTACACGAATCTGCATGGTTTCTGGATGCCGACCCGAGTGAACTTCCAGAAAGCTGACGGCGAACAACGTGATCAACGTGCGATGCACTGGTCCGTCTTGGGAGAGCGCGAGATTCTTTCTCTTCGCGATGAAATCATGACGATTCCCGTCCGCCAATGCGAAAGCGACACTCCCCTACCTTCTTGGCTGATGGCACTGCGAATCACAATAGCCGCATGGGGGGGACTTGGGATCGTTTTCTGGATTCTGGTCCGGCTCTTTCGAATTTAGATGCGATCGCCTTCGCGAAGGCGATATCCCACACCGCGCACTGTTTCGATCAACGTTCCGTCGTCACCCAGTTTCTTTCTTAACGCTCGGATGTGGACATCGATCGTTCGTTCCAGGACCAAGGTATCCTCCCCAAGGGCCGATTCGATCAAATCCTGGCGATGATAGGCGCGACCCGGGTGCCTCACCAGAGTTTCGAGTAAACGGAACTCGGATGGCGTCAAATCAAGATTCTTGCCGTGGAGCGTCGCCTGGTGACGAACCAAATCGATGATGATACCTTGCGAAGCCAACGCACTCACTTCGGCTGGCTCGGTAGAAAGGCGGCGTCGAATCGCCTTGACTCGTTCGAGAAGTACCTTAACGCTAAACGGCTTTACGATGTAGTCGTCCGCTCCGACCGAGAATCCGATGAGTTGGTCTGCTTCCTCCGATTTTGCTGTCAGCATCAGTACCATGCAGTTGCGCGTTTCCTGCTGCGATCGAAGTTTTCGGCAAACTTCGATGCCATCCAACAATGGCAACATCACGTCCAATAGAATGATCTCCGGTGGGTTGCTCGTGGCCATATTCAGTCCTGTTTGGCCATCGTAGGCAACTTCTACTTGAAAACCGTTCTGTTGAAGGTTGTAGGATAAGACCTCGGAGAGGGCCCGATCGTCTTCGATTACGAGAATTCTTCGTTGCGACATAGGTTTCCGTTTACGTATTAATCGGTTTCGAAAAAAGTCCGTGTTTGTGGCGAACGATTTCGCCGTTGATCATGTAGAGGACCTCTTCGGCAATATTCTCCGCGTGGTCCGCAATGCGCTCGATGTGTCTTGCAGCAGAAAATACCTGCAATCCGGGTTCAACCAGACGAGAATCCTGCTGCATGAGGTCCTTAATTGCTTGAATAATCATGCGGTTCTGGTCATCGACATGCGAGTCCAGTTGGATGACTTCGATGGCTCCTCGGCTATCTGTGTTCACGAAGGAATCCAGCGCCAAGTGGACCATCTCGGTCGCGTTGTCTGCCATCCTGGTAAGCTCGTCAGGCATCGGGAAGTAGGGAAAGTCCCGCAGAGCTTGTGCACGCTCGGCGATGTTGCATCCCAAATCCGCAATACGTTCGAGATCGATATTAATCTTGAGCACGGTTGTAATCCGCCGAAGATCGTGGGCCACGGGTTGATGAAGCGCCAATAATTTCAAGCACTCCTCTTCTAGCTTGACCTCATCGCGATTCACCCGCTCATCCTGTTCGAGAACCCGCGGAACCAGTTCGTATCTCCGAGAACACAATGCTTTCACCGCATCCCCAATGATCTGTTCCACGAGCGCTGCTTGGCTCAAGATGTGCCGATGAAGTTCTTCCAACTCCCGCTGCAAATGGTGTGACATGACCGGCTATTCCTTTCCAGAAAGCTATCCTCAAACTTCGATTGCCTTCCATGCGAGCGAACCAGTTTAGGATTTCTCACTGAGGATTAGCCAGCCCTCAGACCTCGCAGCATGGTAAAACGGCATTGTGAAGAAACAGTTACGAAACCATGAAGGGCGTGTTTTATCGGACTTTTCTGCCGAAAGACCGATTCAAAATGCGGCGATGAAAATCATAGATAATGCCTAAATCCACAATGAGGCGAACCACAAAAGGCCACTGATCACCAACAAAAAGACGGTGATCCAGATCGCATTATGCCAAGCTTGCTTGACGATTAGCTCCTTCTTCTCGTGCCGGGCCCCAGCTAGAACCAGCGAAACCGCAGCAAGCACCGGGAAATACCAAAGTAGGTACTCGATGGACATCGCGATCGTCATGCCAAACCAGCTCCGTTCTCTCGCTTATCCGTCGAGGCGAGTCATCGTCGCACCTGTATTTCGGAGGGCTTCGCTCAGGTCCAACCGCACGCTATCACCCCACAGCCCCTCGAGGTCATAGAAATTACGTGATTCTTCATCGAACAAATGAACCACTAGGCCGCCATAATCGATCACGATCCACCGGCTTTCGCCTTGTCCAGAAATGCTCAGTTTCTCTTCGTCGTATTCGGATTTAAGAACTCGATCGATATCATCGCCGATCGCCTGCAATTGTCGGCGGCTAGTCCCAGTAACAATCAAGAAGCAATCGAAGATCGGAGTCTGCTTCGCCACGTCGAGCACCACAATGTCTTGACCGCGATTTTCCGCTGCCACACGGGCAGCAGACTTGGCCAATTGACGGCTGTATTCAACTTGTTCTGTCTGCAACAGTTTCACGTTGTTTGTGCTTTTCGACATGCCACCCATTCATTTGGAACGACAATCTGAACCCGAAATTACGTCCGCGACTGCTCGAACGCCGGTTGCGGTGAAACAGCTTCGTCAATCACGAACTTCATTGTAAACCGAATCCGCAACAATCGAAAGACGCATTGCTGAACTCATCGGACGGTTAAGGAATGGTTTCATCGAGAAGCTCCTCGCCGAATACCAAATTCGGCCACCTTTTTCGCTGTCACTCTTGAATTGCAACCATCCCAACCGATCCTATCCAGCTTGAGGGCTATCCGAGCGCTGAATGAAGACACTGTATGCTCCAGTTACGTTAGCGACAGCAACTGCTGACGTCATTCGCTATCATCACCGTGAGAAAGCTGTTAAAATACTGGTCAGGACGGTGATGGCGACCTTAGCCATTGTTTTGAAGGAATTCTTTCTATGCCATGCGATTCGCAGCTTTCAAAAAAAATTCCGAATGTTGTTCTCGCCATCGGTGTGTTGGTTCTTTGCCTGCTGACAGCGAGGCGGCAAGCTCTAGGCCAGGAGATTTCGCATGGCGATGTGGAGACCTTTCGACAGCAAGCTCGAAACGCAATTGAGCGCAACGACTTGCCCGCTCTCCAGGCAGCCCTTGCCGACCTGCCGATGAACGATCGCTTGGGCTACTTGGATTCGCTCATTGAACTTCGGATGCGTGATCGCAATGATCGGATGGGACATTCAGCGGGCGCCATCGGACAGCAGCAGTTTCCTCGAGAAGGAGGTTTTCAAAGAGCAGGCTTCGGAACGAGTTCGACTTCAGGAGTTTCATCGTCTGAAAATTCACTTGGAACCAACGGCGGGGACACAACCGGTCCACCGTCCGGAGCTCAAGGTGGGGTCTCTCGCGCTGATTTCACGGAGCTCATCGAGCTTATCCAGAACACGATTGCCGGTCGCTGGGAAGAGCAGACGGATACGATCGAACCATTTCCAAGCGGTGTGTGGATCGATGCCTCGGGGGCGATCAAATATACGACCTCCTCATCAATACGGAAACGTCTCAGAGATCCACTTGAATCGTCGCCAATCTTGGTGCCTGGACTGGGTGCATTCCAAGAGTGGTCCGAGATGCGATGGGTGTCGCTTCATGCATTGGATCGGGAGTTGGAGAATCGTATTGGAACCGACCGACCAACTTCGGTATCGATGGAGCTCCTCGGTGGCCTCAGTCGCATAGATGCTGTCGCGTTCGATGAGGCTACCCGCGAGTGGTTCATCGGAGGCCCTGCTGGTGGATTGGCATTGAGTCCTCAAGGCGAGCTGACATGCCCCAACACGAAACTACCTCCGGTGCTGCTGGAAGATTTGCTATGCCTGGCACCGCATGTTTTGGATAATCGCGGAGTTGTGGGATGTTCCATTGATCCGGTAACCCAAAACTTGGGAGAAGCGATTCATTTCATCAATGCTCCCGAATCGCAAAAGCAGCTTGCTCGCGATCCCAAAGGTTGGACAACCAAACTTCTGAATATCATCGGCCCGCAGGAAGTTCAAATTCTTGGATTGCCGGGGGAATCGCCGACTGGAACAGCCATGTTGATCGCGGATCATCATCTCAAACGTCTCGGACTTGGACTCGAAAAGGGACCCGCTGGACTGTATGACTATTTTGTAGAAGCGACCAACCTCGGCTCGGTGCCTGCACAAGGACTCATCCGATGGTGGTTTACCATCAATCCAGGCATCATCGAAACCGATGCAGATCGAACGATGTTCGTCTTGCCATCTGATCCGGTTCAATTGTTAAGCGAGCAGCAGTGGTCGGATCAGCGAGGTAATCGCCGGGCTTCGGGTCAGCAAGACTTGGCGGCTGATCGCTTTGCAGCCAACTTTACGAAACGCTTCGATCAAGTTGCTGAAATGTATCCCATTTATGGGCGACTGCGTCACATTTTTTCTCTTGCTATTGCTTTGGAGATCGTGCGACGCGAATCAGACGGCAAGGATTCTCCGCCGTTTCGCATCCTCAATGCTCCAGAGTTCGCTCCTTCGTTACCACAATCGCCAAAGAGCATCGATCCCGTTTCGACCACGCGAGTGCTTCCCGATCGCCGTGTCGTCGCGATCGTCAGCGGAGGAGTGAAATTGGACTTGGTCAAGATAGGCGAAGCGACGCGAACTCGAAGTCGCCTTCCCTATCAAATGAAACCAACCTCGGAAGGTAAGCGTTCAGCCGACAATTGGTGGCGATAGAGCTGCTGTTGGATGGAAAACCGAATCGAAAATGGAACCCGAACTGAATCAGCATTCCAACACGGTACGAAGTATTTGTCTGCTGATGGAGGAACTCGCGCCTCTTGGTCTGGCCGAAACGTGGGACAACGTCGGTTTGCTGATTGGTGATCGGGATCGACCTGTCTTTCGACTGATGACCTGCCTCACGGCTGGAGAGTCCGTTATCGCGGAAGCCATTGCGAAGGAAGCGGATATGATCATCGCTCATCATCCGCTTCCCTTTCGTCCGATTCAAAGAATTACAGCCGATGATCCGACAGGGAGACTCATCTGGCTGCTTGCGACAAACGGAATTTCACTGTATTGCCCACATACAGCATGGGACAACGCCGCCGATGGGATCAATGATCAACTAGCCCATCAACTTTCGCTTCAAGGCATCGCGCCTCTCGTTGTAAGAGGTCGCGATGACGTTGGAGCCTACTACGGAAGCGCGCGAGTTGGAACGTGTCATTCTCACGTAACGGCGGAGCAATTGGCCATCCGAGTACAACAACAACTGAAGCTTCCAAGTTATCAGTTGATCGGCAACGCTGATCGATCGGTAAGTCGAGTTGCAATCGTTTGTGGTAGCGGAGCGAGTTTCTTGGAAGCCGCTCAGTCCTCAGGCTGCGATCTGTTGATCACTGGCGAAGCGAATTACCATCAGTGCTTGGAGGCAATCCACCGTGGAGTCAATATGATCCTCCTCGGACATCACGGTAGTGAGCGATTTAGTATGGAAGTTCTTGCGAACCGACTTCAAGAACGAATGCGAGAACTAGTCGTTTGGGCCAGTGAAGCCGAGTTTGACCCAAGTGGAACGTCTGTCCACCTGTGACCTTCATTGAATGAAGACGCAATCATCATACTCGCCCTGTAATACTCTCATTGAAAGGATGGTTCGGGTTGAATATCGTCTTGTGCTACCAGGTAGAACCAAAACATGTTGCAGCAATCGAAGCAGCGGCTCCCGGTTGCCAAGTCATCAACGCTGGGCAGGAAGGAATAGCCGAGGCGATTCTGGATGCCGATATTTTTATCGGACATGCGAAAGTTCCTGTCCCTTGGGAAGAAGTCGTTGCTCGAGGCCGATTGAAGTTCATTCAATCCTCGGCCGCTGGGCTGGACCATTGCCTCGTACCGAGTGTCATCCATTCTGGTATTGTGGTCTGCAGTGCTTCCGGCCTCTTTGCAAACCAAGTCGCAGAACAAACGTTGGCATTGTTGCTCGGGCTATTGCGAGGACTCCCCGTTTTTTTCAGGCAGACGTTGTCCAAAGAGTATGTTCGACGCCCTACCGATGACTTGCACGGCAAGAGAATTGGCATCATTGGTTTGGGAGGCAATGGTCGCCGTCTGGTTCAAGTCCTGCAACCATTCGCGGTTGAAGTCGACGCCATCGATTACTATCCAGTTAAAAAACCGGCAGGCGTCCGCGAGCTATTGCCACCCGAGGACTTGTTGGAGGTAGTTTCTCGTTCGGAAATCTTGATCCTAACCATTCCATTGAATGAGGCGACGTATCATTGGATCGGTCGCAACGTTTTCGAAGCGATGCCACGTGGAAGCTACTTAATCAATGTCGCACGCGGTCAGGTCGTTGTTGAAAATGATCTCATCGATGCTCTCAAGTCAGGGCATTTGCGGGGAGCTGGGCTCGATGTTGCCGAAGTTGAGCCACTACCGAACTCAAGTCTGCTATGGGATTTGCCAAACGTTATCATTACTCCGCACGTTGGCGCGCAGGCGGCACGCAGAATTGACGACGCGACACTTCTTGCATGCATCAATCTTCAAAGATTTATCGAGGGACAATCCCTTTTCAACCAGGTAGACAAACGACTGGGTTTTCCCCATCCCGACGTTCTCTACAATGCAGGAACGTAAATTCCAGCCCAGCTTGGAGAGCGAGGTAGTGACCTAGTCTTGGACTCAGTGACCAGTGCCAAATACAGTTCTCATTTGCAGATAGGAATCATTCGCGATGAGAACCTACTTTCGACCACACTCATTGATAACGTGGAATGGCAAAAAAGGAAAAGTTGAAACTTGAAAACAAAACGAGCATCGGCGGCAAACCGATGCTCGTCAAAGGATCGAGTGTTTCTCTGCGTTTCGAGCTTACCAAACCCATCCAGCCGACGAGGACGGACGAGTTACCTTTTCGGAATTGAGTTGGTCGCTGGATTGCACATTTGACGCGATGGCGAAAGAATCGATCATCACACCTCCGCTGGCTGCAACAACTAATCCCTTGTTCGAACGAACGAAGCTGAGTTGTGGAGGAAGCGTTTTTGGGGTTCCACTCATCGCGAGTTCCGACGACTCAGCCGCTCCGCGTAGGATGGACAGATCGCACCCAGCAGCAGCTTCCAGCCCTTGGACTTCAATCAGAGCTGCGACGACACAGAGGTCCATGACATTCCGCAATTCGCCGAAAACGGGATCTTTTTTTGACAGTTCGTCCAGTTTCTTAGTAAAGGTATCTGCCCACTTCTGAGCCGTAGGATGGGCTTTGCCAAGTTGTTTGCGACCGCCCGTCGAATCGACAATTTCGGCTTCTGTCAAAGTCTTGATTCCGTTGCCCCCAATCTTCCATACGAGGCCATCATCGCTCTTCTGAATCGCATTGTAATCGCATGCCATCCAGAAACGCGATTCAACTTGATTTGCGTTCGAATTTCGAACCATGGAGAGATAGCTCGGTATGCCCTTCACGGGAGGCTGGGCCAATTCCATTCCGTAACGCTTCATCTGGTAATCGGCACCCAGCAGGACTCGGGCGAGATGGCTGTTGGTTGGAATACCAGTGAATCGAACGTCCTGTGGACCGAAAGCCTCTTTCAGGACCGGTTCCAGGGTTGATGGATTCGATTCGAGGTTCGCCGCTGCTTGGCGGATCACCTGCTCATATCGCTGAATACCTTCGGGAGTCGGATCAATCGAGCAGGAAATGCCCTCGCTTCGGGCAGCTCGAAGTGAATGGAAAGCAACCAGCAGATCATCCAGATACATTACAGGACGGCCCGATTTGGAACCAACAATGGAGCCAGTCTCAGAGACTTTCCAGCTTTCGGCTGGTCCGGCGATTACGATATCGTTTTCTTCAGGCATGACGAAGACAAATTCGATTCGTGTCAAACCTCCGAGGAACATGACCTCTTCGGGCAAAGACTTCTTTTGAGTCTGCGAGTCGTCGATGATCTGCTGCAATTGTTTAAGCGATATCATTCGACGATCCGAGGGTTTTGCCAAATCGCCCACAGCCCCCTGCACCTGGCCTCGCATTTGAGCCAACATGTCATGCAGCTCAGCAATCGTCGCGTTTCTCGCCATGCCTTCGGCGTCGATCATGACCCCGCCTACGACACCTTGCCGAAAGCCATTAAAAAACTGAGCTTGAACGATCGCGTTGGACGTGAAAATCAGCAGCAATGCCATGAAGCCCGTCAAAAAGCCACTGCGGCAGGCAAGTCCCATTCCAAAACTCCACTTCTTGATCACAACCGACATTTGTCAACTCCATGAAAACAAACGGACACCGATGAGCGACGGAAGAACGCAAATAGAATAGAATCTAGGCGATCTTTCCGTCGTGCAGCCCGTTGTCCCTGAACGGGACTACCTGAGAAGACCTTATTAGCAGAATAATCCGTGACCGGAGATTATGCAACAAAAGAACACTGCAGCTTACTTGATCATTCGCCAAGGAGGCAGATGGAATGACGTTTTCCGTCTGAGTCCGTCTGTACCGCTGGCGATCGGTAGAGCCTCCAACTGCCAGATCGTCATTTCGGACGAGCTGTGCAGCCGGAACCACGCTGAAATTCGAACCCACCCAAATGGATGGGTTGTGCGTGATTTGGGCAGTCGGAACGGAACATTCGTTAATGGCGAACAAATCACGTCGGAGCACGTTCTGAGTGATGGTGACGTCATCCATGTATCGCATTGCGCGATGACGTTTACGACGTCACTATCGAACGGCTTCCGAGCGCAAGTTCCCCCGCGTGATTTTCCAGAGGCAGCTGACCGGAATACCTTGGAGCACCCTGAACCACACACCATTACTCACCGGTCGAACCAAGCGATTTGGCTTCGCTCGGCGGACGAGCCAACCCACAGCAGGCCTGCTGGCTCTGCCCCCCCTAGGTCGGAATCCATCGCGCGAGGACTCTTTCGTTTAGCCTATGATCTTTCCAAAGAATCGACCGCCGAATCGGTGGCGCTTACTGCATTGGAACGGCTCTTGCAGATGCTTGAAGCGACGGCGGGCGGCGTTCTGAGGCTAGGCAAGGAAGACCGAACCCAACCTAGCGGTAAAGAGCTCGTTCTGCTTGCCACAAGCGAGCGAGAGGGCAAGGCTTACCATCGGGTGAATGAGTTTCTTGTCCAAGCGGTCATGCGCGAAGACCAAGCGATCTTGGCAAGAAATGTGGACGGAGAGCAGCCATGGGTGGGAGTTTCATCGAGTTTTCTTCTCAACACATCGAGCGTTGTACTCGCTCCTATTCGAGTCGAGTCCTCCATCGTTGGATTCATCCACGTTTATACGAGTTGCGATGAACGGACATTGACTTCGGAAGACTTGGAAACCGTGCTGGCAGTTGCCGAGACGATAGGGATCGCTTGGCAGAATGTTCGAACGAAACAAAAGTTAACGCATCGACTCCAGGAGAGCCAGCGGGAGCTGCGAAAGCTGCGAGAACAGCTCGGCGGCTCTGTGCCTCTCATTGGAAACTCTCCCGCGCTGCTTCGAGTTCAGCAACAAATTGTACGAGTCGGTCCGACTGCTGCGACGATCCTGATTCGAGGCGAGAGTGGGACGGGAAAAGAATTGGTCGCTCGCGCAATCCATGCTGCTAGCCCCCGATGCAATGGACCATTCATCGCGCTGAACTGTGCGGCGTTGTCCCCAACCTTGTTGGAAAGTGAGTTGTTCGGGCATGAGAAGGGAGCATTTACCGGAGCCACCGAGCGAAAAATTGGAAAGTTCGAGCTGGCTTTCGGAGGTACGTTGATGCTCGATGAAATCGGAGAGATGAGCATGGAAATTCAGGCAAAATTTCTCCGAGCCCTCGAAAATCGAACCTTCGAACGTGTTGGCGGAACCAAGACCATCAACGCGGACGTTCGTGTTGTCGCAGCAACGAATCGGGATCTCGAAGCGGCTGTCAAGGCTGGCGAATTCCGTGCCGACCTCTACTTTCGATTGCGAGTGATTGAATTGACCGTTCCTCCTCTTCGAGAACGCCGCGATGACATCATGATGCTGGCCGATCATTTCCTAAAACAATTCCGCGAAGAGATCGGATCGGGACCGACGGGCTTCAGCGAACGCTCCAAGAAAGCCATGCATGATTACCAGTGGCCCGGCAATATTCGAGAACTGAGAAACGCAGTCGAGCGGGCGGTCGTGCTAGCTTCGGGAGAATTGGCCGAGCCAGAAGACTTAGCGTTGTCGAATCTCGTGATACCGGGCGGAGCAGCCTCGCCAGCCCAGTATGTATATCATGAGCTATCACTCGAAGAACTGGAACGCAGACATATACTCGCAACGCTCGAAGCCACTGGCGGTCACAAATCTCGATCGGCCGCTATTCTCGGCATTGAACGCTCGACGTTAGACCGGAAACTAAAAAAATACTTGATCGAATCTTCGGGAGACGATTAAGCGAGCGGTGGTCTGATACTGCGTCATCTCAGTGTTCGATCTGATCTGAAGATTCTCTAGCCGTTGAAGCCATCAACGTTCATCTTTGCCCGCGTGCGACTATCCGAACTGCCCAATCAAGATTGTGTAGCCATCCAGATCCTGAACCCGAAGTTCACCTCCGGGCATGTAGAAGGGATGGCAGATTGTGTACACAGCGTTACGCTCTGGCATTCGACCTTCCTCGCCGAGCTTTCTGAAACCTGGCGGTACTCCGCCGTCTTCGAGTCCTTTTTCCAGGAGGTGCCGACGAAAAAACATCTCCCCTCTTCGTCGATCCGCAGAGCGCCGCAGCCGAC
>JBBIUE010000112.1:0-11799 GCA_037440405.1 Pirellula sp.
TATCCATCTCGCGTGCTCGTTCATCTGCTTAAGACGGTTTTGAAACCAGCTCTAGTCAATGTCGCATCACAGTGAGATGAAGCGCATGGCAAAATCGGAGTACAAAGCAGTGTGGTTGTTTGCCATGTTTGATCTGCCAGTAGAGACGAAGAATGAGAAGCGGCAATATGTTCGCTTTCGCAAAAAGCTTTTGCAGGAAGGCTTCACCATGCTGCAGTACTCGGTGTATGCGCGGTATTGCAATAATGAGGAAGCTAGCGATGTCTACCGGAATCGGTTGATGAAATTGTTGCCCTCTGATGGTCAAGTCCGCTTGTTATCCGTAACAGACAAGCAGTTTGCCAAGCAGGTTATCTTTGTCGGAAAAAAACGGCAAAAACCAGATCCCCCCCTATCACAGTTATTACTTTTTTAGATTCTTTTGACACCTAAGTGCTCGTCATTGCTGGATTTAGGAGAAATTAAGTGTATCCGAGCGGCGATTTCCTCCAAGCCACAGCTAAACACCCCTTGCATGCGGTGTCAGCCACGGTCCGCGTTGATCCCTTGCTCACGCTTCGAGCTACTCTTGTCGCATTCTTCAAAATGATTCATCGTGCATGGAAGTGTGAATCCAGCGAGCCTGGCGTCGAGCTAGGAGGCATGGGTGTTACCCAAAGCTTCATGGGTGTCGACCAAAGCTTCATGTGTGGCGACCAAAGCTTCATGTGTGGCGACCAAAGCTTCATGTGTGGCGACCAAACCTGCATGGGTGTCCACCCAAGATAGATCGGCATCGATCAAGACTGGATCGGCATCGACTAGAAATGCACTGGGATCAACTATAAGTGCATTAACATCGACTAAAAGTGTACTGGGCCGGGTTCCTTCTTTCTTGGTCGAAGTCGATGGACGCCATGAGCTTCCTCCGAAGTTTCGGTATGGGTCGCAGCCTGATGGAGATGCACATCCATTTGTGGAAAGGGAATGCGGATGCCGGCTTGATCCAGATGGTTTTTTGCCGCCGCGATGACTTTCTCTCGCACCTGATGAAAGTCCTTGGTATTGGCCCAAAAGCGAATGGTCCAATCGACGGAACTCGTATTCAATCCGGTCAATAGAATTTGAAAACCTCGGTTCTCACCTTCAACCAGGACATCTTTTAGCGATTCACAAGCTCGCACCAGCGTTTCTCGAGTCTGATCAATCGAAGCGGCGTAGGATACTCCGACGACAACGTCGATCCTGCGGTGTTTGTGGTGAGTGACATTCTCAATGGTTGAGCCAGCGATGGCGCTATTGGGAACGATGATCCTGCGATTATCCGGCGTATCCAGCGTGGTTGTAAATAAGTCGATTTCATTGATCTTTCCCGTCATACCTGCGGTCACAATCAAATCGCCGACCTTGAACGGCCTGAAGACGAGAAGAAGCACGCCGGCGGCAAAGTTGCTGAGAGTACCCTGAAAGGCGAGCCCGATTGCAAACCCAGCTGCCGCAAGGAGGGCGGTGAAACTGGTGACGTTGATGCCGACGGCACTCAGTCTCCAGATCACGACTGCCACGATGATTCCGTAGAAGACCAGACGTCCGACGAATTTTCCGAGGGTCTCGTCAACTTTCAAACAAATTGGAGTTTGAACAATTCGTGCGACGTATCGAGCGATAAAATAAGCGACTACTAAGATCAGCAACGACAACCCACCGGGCAGCACAAATCGTTCCAGCAAGACGATGAGTGCGTGGACATTCCCCGACGCGACTTCTCGTCCGACTTGCACAATCGTGCTTGTCGTTTCTTGGACAGCAGCATTGACTTGCTGAGCTTCGACCAAACTAACATCTGCAAACATCGCGCACTCCCTTGCGACCCATCGTATTATCGTCCTGCAGCTTGGCAATATCATCCGGCAGCATGGCATCCACCAAGTCAACGAGACAGGCGAATTCGCCAAAACTCTTCAAGGAACATCGTTCGCGAAGCAGTGGCAAGCACTGCACACTCGATCAAGCGATCCATTCGCCATTGTGTTCTGACGACCATGGCGAACGGACGGTGAATCAATCGCAGCCCGAAACGTTAGTGAGGGAAGCGAGAAGGTTCCTTTGCTCACGGAGCGGGCTGTGTTTGGTAGATAGATACCTGCTGCTTTCCTAACTGTTAGCCGGTTCCGCGAACAGCGGCGTCGACAAGTAACGCTCGCCCAAGCTGCACATGACTGTCACGATTCGTTTACCGCGAAATTCCGGTCGAGCCGCGACCTGGGCTGCGGCCCACATATTCGCACCACTGCTAATTCCAGCCATGATGCCCTCATGTCTCGCTAATCGTCGCCCCCACTCGAAGGCGTCCTCATCGTCGACCTGAATGACTTCATCGACGAGCGAAGTATCGAGGTTTTTGGGAACAAATCCCGCTCCAATACCTTGAATGCGATGCCTGCCAGGTTGGCCGCCGCTAATAACCGGGGAATGTTTTGGCTCCACCGCGATGGCTTTGAAATTAGGGTTCAGCGTCTTGATGTAGCGGGCAACTCCGGTAATTGTCCCACCGGTCCCGACTCCTGCTACGATGGCATCGATTTGGCCACCGGAATCACCCCAGATTTCCGGGCCCGTCGTCTTTTCGTGAATTGCGGGGTTCGCAGGATTCTCAAATTGTTGGGGCATCCAAGCCATGGCGTCCTGAGAAACGATTTCGGCAGCTTTGTTGATGGCTCCTCGCATGCCTTCTGCCGCAGGAGTGAGCACTAAGTTTGCGCCCATCGCTCGAAGTAATGCGCGACGTTCCACCGACATTGATTCTGGCATGGTTAAGGTCAGCCGATAACCCTTTGCTGCGCACACGAACGCCAAAGCGATTCCAGTGTTACCGCTGGTCGGCTCGACAATGTGCGTTTCCGGAGTTAGCTTGCCCGACGCCTCCGCGTCTTGGATCATCGCCATGCCGATTCGGTCTTTGACGCTCTTGAGCGGATTGAAGAACTCACACTTTGCAAAGACGGTCGCGTGGTCCTTCGATACTAATCGGTTGATACGGATCATCGGCGTTTCGCCAACCGTGCCAATTACATCGTCATAGGTCTTGCCTCGTACCATGCTCATTGCCCTTTGATGCGATAGCGATTCTGGAAACTTCTTGAAATGCCGTCGGAATAACTGAAAAGACAGGATTCCGCAATAGGATTATCGGTTTGCCGAAATGATGTCATTTCGGACCATCGGATTTTACTTGTCGAAACTCGAAACGTTCCTCGCGCACTTTTCCATCGCGATCCTTGATGGCTACCCATACCGTAAGAGCATCGTCTACACGTCGATAAGTGATCCCACCGAAATACGCAGTCTGACCATCTAATTTGATGAGTGGAAATTCGACGAAATCTGACTTCTCCTCCCAACCCGTGAAGTCAGGGTGAAAGTGTTTTAGGCGTAAAACGAGTCCGCCATTCTGACTTTTCACAAGAGAAAAGTACTCGCTGAAGATCAACCTCCCATCGCGAGCGTAACGAAACGTGCCGATCATCGAGTCATTCCATGCTGGCAAGAAAACTTCCTCGCAGTCACCGCCCAATCCAGTGCCGATCCATCGACCGACAAGCCATTCAAGTTCGCTAAACTCAGCTGGTTGCGGCTCTTCCCCATCCTTCAACTGCATGATGAGTTCGGCTTTGGGTTCCTGGCCAACGCAATTGCAGATTGAAGTCATCGAGTAAATGGCCGCCATCGAAACGCATAAGATCAAGGCACGCAGGGGCAGAATCGAGTTTCGATGGATCATGTCATTCCCAGTTTCAAAGCGCGTTCAGCTAGACTAAACTTGCGGACTTCGAGCTGCAGCATTCACTAATCAGAATAACTTACTCAAGTGGGCTGGGTAGGCCAGCTTGCGATTTGCATATTGAATGAGCTTGATTTTCATTGATGAATGAGCACCCTGAACGAACGAGAAGTTAAAATGAGATTCACTCGATATCCTCTCCACTTTAGCCTTTTCTTTTTCGCGGCAGTTGCCTGCCAATCATTCCTTGCAGTCTGCGGACAAGATCGATCCGCCGAAGCAATTCGATCAGCGATTGCCCAACTCAAGACGGTTGCAGAGCAATCCAATTACGAGCGAACCGCTAACGGCGACGAAGTTCATACGTTTCTCTCCGCCCTCGACGCAGCCAGTCCAAATGCACGATTGGTATCAATCGGCGTGACGACCGAGGAGCGTCCAATTTGGGCGTTGATCCTCGGAGATGCGGCTCTATTGGAGCTACCTCGGAAACCCAACGACAACCGCTTGGTGATCGGTTTGCTGGGCGGAATCCATTCTGGGGAGTGCGACGGAAAAGAAGCTCTGCTCGCTTTGTGCCGCGACTGGTGCGGAGACGTCCAAGCCAGCCGTTTCGCAAATGCCGTCTTCGTGGTCATCCCCAACTTCAGCGCCGACTCGGCAGAACGCATCGGGCAGCATCGTCCGGGCCAAGTGGGGCCTGCTGCTGGGATGGGAATTCGAGAGAACGCACAAGGTTTGGATCTAAATCGCGACTTCGTGAAGCTCGAATCGCCAGAAGTCCGGTCTCTTGTGCGCACGATCGATCAATGGGGAATCGATGTACTAATTGATACGCATACCACCAATGGGTCATTGCATCGATATCAGCTTACGTATGACCTGCCGCACAATCCCGCGACTCCTCAGGGCATTCGAGCTTGGGGGCGATCGACCCTCCTCCCGAAAGTTACCGAAAGAATGAAGGTGAAGGGATTCGAAACGTTCTTTTACGGCAACTTCAACAGCAGCTACGACCGATGGGAAACGTATGGACACGAGCCTCGGTATGGTACGGAGTACATGGGCTTGCGTGGTCGGCTCGGAATTTTGTCTGAGTCGTACTCCTATGCCGACTATCGGACCCGCATCGATGCAACGTACGCTTTCGTGCAAAACTGTGTCGACGTTCTCTTGGAGGAAAAGGAGGCTTTGCAGGCCGAGTTCCAGCGAGCTGACCAGCGAGGAGCGAATCGGGCGGAAGCCTCCATTCCGATTCGTGCTGAAATCGCTCCGGTCATCGGAGAGTTCAAAGCCTTAGGCTATCGATACAAGGAGGGGAAAGCTCCAGCAGATCGACGTTTTCCGTCGTCTGCCGATCGTGATCGGCTTGATACCCTAGAACCGAACGATTACGCGATTACGCTATGGAATGACGCCAAGCCGACTTCAGAAGTGGCGATGCCTGCTGCCTACATCATTCCGCCGAACTACGCATGGGCAGTGGATCGGCTTGCCATGCACGGAGTTCGAGTCGAACAATCGACCAGTGGCGGCATATCGCTACCCGTTGAGCGCTATACCATCAAGTCGATTCGCAATGAGAATTTCGAAGGCTTGCCACTGCAAAAGGTCGAAGTCGAGTCTGCGTCGGTGTCCGCCGAAATTCCGGAGAAATCATTCGTTATCCGCACGGACCAACCACTGGGAGTGCTGGTCAGCTATCTTCTCGAGCCAGCATCGGATGAGACTCTTGCTGGGTGGGGATTCATGCCGCCAACGTTTCGCGAAGCCGATCATTATCCGGTCTTGCGAGTCATGCAGCAAGTCGCTCTCTCCACGAAGCCGATCGATGCTGTCCCTCCATCGATTCCGCTTTCTCTCGAATCGCTTCTTGAGCCGGGGCGGACGTTGGGCCTGGGAGGTGGCGGGCGAAGAGGTAGCGGTTCAAACCGTTGGTTGCCCGACTCGACCGAGTACCTCGCATCGCGTGGAAATCGAGTTTATGCGGTCGAGGCTGCAACGGGAGCCATGCGGCCATTCGACTTAGCACAACGCCTCGCGGATTCGCTGGCCAAGACCGGCATTCAGAACCGCGAACGCAGTGGTATGGGCGATCCCCTCGGCTCCTTTGACAGTTCTCTGCGTTTCGCTTTGGTACGAAACCAAAACGATTTGTTCTTGTTCGATGCCGCGAGCGGCGAAACGAAGCGATTGACGAACACTCCCGAAGACGCGGAAGGATATGCGGAACTCAGTCCGACCGGAGACCACGTCGCATTCATTCGCGGTAACAATCTCTACGTTGTCGAATGCGCCACCGGCGATACGCATCAGATAACCAGCGACGGATCTGCAGAAGTGCTCAATGGCGTACTGGACTGGGTATACCAAGAGGAAGTCTACGGTCGCGGCAACTTCAAAGCTTATTGGTGGAGCCCGGATGGAAGATCGATCGCATTTTTGCAGCTTCATGAAAATGACGTTCCCGAATTTCGGGTCAACGACTCGATCAGTTATTCTCAGAATCTTGAATTGACTCGTTATCCAAAAGCGGGTGCTCCGAATCCGACCGCCAACGCTTTTTTGGTCGATGTCTCATCGCGAGAAGTAAAGCCCGTCGAGCTGAGTGAATACTCGGAGAAAGACCGTCTGCTCGTTCGATTCGCTTGGCATCCAACTAGTGCCGGAGTCACGATCCAGATTCAAAATCGGATTCAAACTTGGCTCGACTTGGTCTGGGTGGATCGCGATTCCGCTCAGACAAGAAAGCTATTTCGCGAGGAGGGACCGGCTTGGATCGATGTCTTGGGCCTACCGCAATTTTTGTCCAATGGCGACTTCTTGTGGCTTAGCGATCTTCCGGCGGGGAGGCGGCATCTCTATCGAGTGTCCGGCGACGGCACCCAGCGCCAAGCAATCACGTCCGGAGATTGGGACGTAGAGGATGTTCTATTAGTCGAACCTGATGAAGGCACGGTATGGATTCGGGGAAATTTGGCTCATCCGATCGAACAGCATGTTTACCGTGTCAGCCTGTCAGATAACGTTATCACCCCCGTCACTCACCTCGCGGGCACGCACTCGGCGAATGTCCATCCATCCGGTCGCTATTTCATTCACAGCTACACGTCGATATCAAGCCCGGGCCTGACCGAACTTTGTGACCGGAATGGCAAGCGAATTCGGGTGCTGAACGCTCCCACGCAAGATTTGCATCGGATGGTGGACGCCAAGCCTCCAACGTTGTTCACGATACCGGCCCGAGACGGCCAGCCACTTCACAGCATGTTGATCGCACCGCCGCATGTCGATTTAGCGAAACCGGATGGAAGCTATCCTGTCTTGATCTATGTCTATGGCGGACCGCGCGCGCCCACGGTTTCGAACTCGTGGGGGGGACGCGACCTATGGTGGCATCAGTACCTCGCTCAGCAGGGTATCTTCGTGCTGCTGTGCGATAATCGTGCTGCTCGTGGCAACGGTGCAGCGGATACGTGGAAAACGTACAAGGACCTTGGGCGCATCGAGACAGAAGATTTATCAGATGCTGTCGCTTGGTTAAGTCAGCAACCTTGGGCCGATCCCGATCGCATCGCCATGTGGGGCTGGAGTTATGGTGGCTACTTCACGGCCTATGCTATGACCCATACAAAACTATTCCGCGCTGGAATTGCCGGTGCTCCCGTTACCGATTGGCGAAACTATGATTCCATCTATACCGAACGCTATATGGACGTTCCCGACAACAACAAAGCTGGATACAAATCGTCTTCGGCCGTTGAAGCGGCTGCCAATCTCCACGGACGTTTGCTCATCTTGCACGGCGAGATCGACGACAACGTCCATCTGAATAATTCGATGCAACTAGCTTACGCCTTACAGCGAGCCAATAAGCCGTTCGATTTGATGGTCTACCCCAAGAACCGCCACGGCGTCGGCGACCCGATGCAACGCTATCACATGTACCGCCTCATGACCGAGTTCCTCATTCGAAATCTCAAAGATTCTGCGGAGTGAGGAATGCCCTTTCCGAATTGCACAGACTGCGTCAGTTTCAGGATCGATCGGATATGCAATGCGGGTTGGAGCGATGGCCAAACCCGCAACGAGTTCATGCTTTCCAATTTCCAAGAATCAGGAGAGCTTACGCGAAGTTGATAAACAAAGCGTGAATGCGGCCTTTCGCATTCTGTGTTTGGGTGAGGAGAAGGAACCAGAAGTTGCAGAAATTCACCAAAGCCGATTTCGACGTATGCGTTCGCAGAGGTAGTCAGAATCGTCGATTAACCACCGGGGCAGAGCTTAGTTGGCGAGGAAGGCTTGGAAGCGAATCGACCACGCTATTCGCCGAAATGCGGCGGCCCGTGCTTGAGGCGAGAACGGTTGCATGTCGATTGACCGTTAGCTCGACGCGAGATGCTGGCAGCCAAGGTCGAGGAAACGTTCGACCGAAAGAATCCGGTTCGAACCATCAAGGTCAGCAAGATCATGCGTCGGGATTATGGGACGATCACAGATCAGCTTGATATTGCCCGCAATGGCAGGCTTCTCAAGCGTGTTCCTCGCGTCGGCCGACTGCCCGCTGGTCGCAAGTAGGAAGCAACCTTTCAATTGCAAATTCCACGAAGTCCTGTCTATGCGTCACAGCCAATGAGAAGTGTCGAGCTGATCTGCTTCGCAATCGAGAATAGATCGAACAGCGCTTTCAAGAAGTTTGATCGCTGCCTGTCGAATCAACCCTGCCCAACAGGACACTCCTGCCCGAAAGCCCGTGGCTCTTTTATCCACTCTTTGACGATTTGTTTGAATCCAGCAGGCCCTCAGGCGGGCGACGCGGTGGAGCGGGGAGTGAAGAGTGATTATTCCCCTTCGGTCCACACCCGCGTCAACGCCTCAGCTTGCTCCAGAACGGTCTGCGTCGCCCGCTCTTGCTTGTCAGGTGGGTAACCGTACTTGCGCAGGATGCGTTTGATGATCACTCGCATGTGCGCACGAACGTTTTCACGGACGGTCCAATCGATGGACAAGTTATTCCGCACCGCACGAACAAGTTCTTGCGCAATAATCCGGAGCGTTTGATCGCCCAGCACCTGCACGGCACTGTCGTTGACCTCGAGCGCGTCATAAAACGCCACTTCGTCCTCGTTCAGGCCCAGTTGTTCTCCACGCTCTTCGGCAGCACGCATCTCCCTGGCGAGCGCGATCAGTTCTTCAATAACCTGTGCCGTTTCAATCGCCCGGTTCTGGTAGCGAGCGATCGACTTCTCAAGCATTTCACCGAACGAGCGTGCTTGTACGACGTTCTTGCGACCGCGAGTCTTGATCTCCCCTTGTAATAGCTTGCGGAGCATTTCAACCGCGAGGTTCCGCTGAGGCATCCCTTGAACTTCTGCTAGGAACTCGTCGGACAAAATCGAAATGTCCGGCTTCTTCAATCCCGCTGCGGCAAAAATATCGATCACCTCATCCGATGACACGGCACGCGACACGATCTGACGCAGGGCATGTTCGACTTCATCGGGACTGCGGTCGCTGGCACCGGCACCTTTGGTAAGTACCGCTTTGACCGCCTGAAAAAACGCCACATCGTCCCGAACCGCGATCGCAGCTTCATGCGGCACGGCCAAAGCAAAAGCCTTGGTCAGTTCGCCGACACTCTTGACCAGTCGCTGTTTGCCATCGTCCTGCGCCAGCACATGCTCTTGAGCCGCCGGGAGAATCGAGAGTCGTTGCTGCGGCGACCCCACATGCCAAACCGCCCAGTCAAACCCGTGAAAAACGCCGCAGCAGATCTCGTATTTTTCCTGCATCACGGCGACCGCTTCCTCTTGGTCGATGGCCGTTCGTCCAGAGCCGCCACTGTCGGTATAAGTCGCCAGCGCCTGCTTCAACTCGTGAGCCAGTCCGAGATAATCGACAATCAAACCGCCAGGCTTGTCTTTGAAGACTCGATTGACCCGCGCGATGGCCTGCATCAGTCCGTGGCCTCTCATCGGCTTGTCGGCATACATGGTGTGCAGGCAGGGGGCATCGAAACCGGTCAGCCACATATCGCGGACGATCACAATCTTGAACGGGTCTTGGGCATCCTTGAATCGTTTGGCCATTTCCTCACGACGCGATTTGCTGCGAACATGCGGTTGCCAATCCGGTGGATCAGCCGCCGAGCCCGTCATGATGACCTTGATGATTCCTTGGTCGTCATCGTCGTGGTGCCAGTCCGGTCGCAGTTGGATGATGGCGTTATACAGGTCAACACAAATGCGACGGCTCATGCAAACCACCATCGCCTTGCCGTCCATCGCTTCGAGCCGGCGCTCGAAGTGGGTCACCAAATCCTGCGCGATCAATTCGACCCGTTGCTCCGCGCCAACCAGGGCCTCAAGCGCCGCCCACTTGGTTTTGAGCTTTTCCTTGTCCTCTAGTTCCTCGCCTTCGGTCGCCTCCTCGAACTCCTCGTCCAACTGGGGGCGTTTCGTTTCGTCAAGCTGCAATTTCGCCAATCGGCTCTCGTAGAAGATCGGAACCGTCGCCCCGTCCTTCACCGCTCGCTCGATGTCGTAGACGCTAACGTAGTTGCCGAACACGGCCCGCGTGTTCTTGTCCGTCAGTTCGATCGGCGTTCCGGTGAAACCGATGAAAGAAGCGTTCGTCAGAGCTTCGCGCATGTGCCGGGCGAAACCATCGATAAAGTCGTATTGGCTGCGATGCGCTTCGTCGGCGATCACGACGATGTTCCGCCGATCCGAGAGCAGCGGGTGCTGGTCCGCTCCCTCGGTGGGGAAAAACTTGTGAACGGTTGTAAACACCACTCCCCCCGACGCCGTCGTGAGCAATTCCCGCAGATGCGCCCGGCTCTGAGCCTGAACGGGGTGTTGCCGCAACAGTTCGTGGCATTTGGCGAACGTTCCGAACAACTGGTCGTCCAGGTCGTTGCGGTCGGTGATTACCACCAGCGTCGGGTTCTCCATCGCCGGATGCAGCACCACGCGGCCAGCGTAGAAGGCCATCGTCAGGCTCTTGCCGGAACCCTGCGTATGCCAAATCACACCGACGCGTTTGTCGCCCGGTTTGGCATCGCCCCGCGGGCGAGAAAAGTAGGTTCCTTCCGCTTCGTGTATCGCCATCTGCTCGATTGCGGCGACGCTCGCTCTGATCGTTTCCTGCAGTGCCAGATTCACCGCGTGATACTGGTGGTAGCCCGCCACCTTCTTGATCAGCACGCCGCCGCCGACATCCTCGAACACGATGAAGTACCGCACCAGGTCCAGCAGCCGCCGTTTTTCAAAGACCCCCTCCAGCATCACTTGAAGTTGCGGCAACCGTGTGTCGGCCAGTTCTTCCCCTTCGATCGTCCGCCACGGCATGAAGCGTTCCCGGTCCGCAGAGATCGTGCCGATACGGGCCTCTACGCCGTCGGAGATCACCAGCGCCGCGTTGCATTGGAACAGCGAGGGAATCTGCTGCTTGTAGGTTTGCAGTTGATTGAACGCCTTCCAGATGTCCGCGTCCTCGTCGGCCGCGTTCTTGAGTTCCAGCACTGCCAGCGGCAGACCGTTGACGAACAACACGATGTCCGGCCGCCGTTCGTGCCCCCTTCCCGTTGCCCCCAACTCCACTACGGTCAACTGATTGACGGCCAGGAAGTCGTTGTTATCGGCATCGTCGAAATCCAGCACGCGCACCAGATCGCCGCCGATCGAGCCATCCGTGCGCTGGTACTCGACCGGCACGCCCTCGACCAGGTAGCGGTGGATCACATGGTTGTTAGCGACCAGCGACGGCATGTCGGGTCGGGTCAGCTTGCGAAACGCCTCCTCCAGTGCGTCGGCTGGCACTTCAGGGTTCAGTCGCTCGAGTGCCTGCCGCAGCCGGCCTTCGAGCACCACCTGTGAATAATCCGCCCGCTCGGCTCCGGCAATCTCCGGTCCGAAGGCAGTCTGCCAGCCCAGCTCGGCCAGCCATTCAAGGGCCGCTTGCTCGACGACGGATTCGGTAAAGGTTTGCTGCATAATGACTTTTAATTTCCGGCGAATTCACTGCCAATTCACTGCCAA
>JBBIUE010000113.1:0-11316 GCA_037440405.1 Pirellula sp.
AATTTCCCTCCCGGAGAGTCAAGCAGAATCAAAGAGCACGGCACATTCGCTTTCTTGATTTCTTCGGCGACGCGCCAGCCCTCACTCACGTGGTGCAGCACAACCTGTAATCCGAACTCCTGAGCCAATCGTAAGACGGTGATGATGTCGTCGTGCCGATGCGTGTGATGATGAACGATGCGTTTGCCTTGCATTGCTTCGACTAAGCCTTCCAGGTTGAGGTCTCTTGGTGGAAGTTTCTCGACGTCACCGCCAGCTCGCGTGATGCTCGCATGATATTCGCGGGCCTTGATGTATTGCTCCCGAACCAAGTAAGCCGATTTTCCTCGCGTCCCAGGAAACGGAGCTTCGCCAATCGAGTTCGTCCCATTCGCCATCTTTAATCCGCCGATCGGCTGCCCCTGAGCATCCCGAATCAAGATGTCGTCGACCGTCCTTGGACCATGGTCGAAGAATCGAAGTTTGACGTAAGCTGTCTGGCCGCTGATCAAATGGCCCGACCCCGGCATGATGTTTAGAGTCGTGAGCCCTCCTGCCAAGGCCCGACGGAATCCAGCGTCGCGCACGTTGATCGAATCGAGAATCCGAACTCCGGGCTGGATGGGACTACTGCCGTCAGCACCGCCGATATTCCCAATGTGGCTGTGGGTACAGATAAGTCCTGGCAAAAGCCACCGCCCTGCCAGATCCACTCGCGTTGCACTTTCCGGTACCTTGACCTGATCTCTCGAACCAATGGCCGATATCTTGCCATCGCGAACGATCACAACGCCATCGTCGATCGTTTCGCCAGTCACGGTAATGACTTTCGCTCCTTCCAATGCGAGATCTGGTTCAAGGGAGAACATGGACGAGGCCACGCGATTCGCAACTGCTACACCGCCTATTCCAAACAAGGTGCTTTGTAGAAATTGACGGCGAAGTATCATTGGTCCAATGCTCCCAACGTGGTCGGCTGCGGATGAAGTTCGATAATCAGACATGGTTCCACAATAGTTTCGGATTCCCTGTTTTACTAGTGCTCAAGCGTTGAGAGTTCGATTCTGAACATCACTTCATTGAGGGAGGATTCGTCCCAATTTCACGTGGTTTCATTCCCATTTGGTAACTCCGATAGGTTGATCCATCTGCAAAGACGGTGTAGAACAGAACGTAGTCTCTCGATGAGCACTTCATAATCGAGAACGATCAAAGCTCAAGTGCATTCGTTCCCATTCTTATCACTCATTGACGATGCCGTGCCAAGTCAGCTTGGTGCGAGCTAGCACTGCCAATCCTCTTGCTAGATCGGAATTCATCTCATGAGCCTCAAAAATTTACGAGCGAGGAAACTAGGTTTCGAGCCAATGGAGCCTCGACTTTGTTTGTCTCTAGCGGTTCCTGCATTCAGCAGTTTTCCAGGCGCCAAGCACACTGTCTACCTGGATTTTGATGGCCATGTGACAACCGGTACTTCGTGGAACAATTACTGGAATACTTCTCAGATCAACTCCCCGCCGTACGACATTGATGGCAACACTTCGTCATTTAGTACCGCTGAGCTCAACAATATCGAGGAGGCTTGGAAACGCATCGCTGAAGACTTTATTCCATTCGAAGTCAATGTCACAACAGTCGATCCTGGAATCGATGCGTTGCGCAAGACGAGTTCAAATGACGAACACTGGGGTGTTCGGATGGTCATTACGAGAGATACGCAAGGCTGCGGTTGTGGCGGTATTGCTTACATCAATAGCTTTAATTGGAACTCCGACACTCCCGTTTTCGTTTACACCACCTCGGCGAAGAATATTGCTGAAGCGGGTAGCCATGAGGTCGGTCATTCGTTAGGGTTGTCCCATGATGGTCTTCCCGGCTCAAGCTACTATTCGGGACACGGAAGTGGAGAATTGGGCTGGGCCTCGATTATGGGAGTGGGGTACTCGCGCAACGTCACTCAATGGGACAACGGCGTTTACTACAATTCGAACAACGGCGGAGCCAATGCCAATTACAACCGAGGTCCGGACGATCTTCAAATTATCACCACGTTCAATGGTTTTTCCTATCGTGTGGATGATCATGGCGATACGGCCGCTTCCGCAACTCCGTTGGCGGTAAATGGAACGAGCGTCTCGGCAGAGGGCATCATCGAACGAAACACCGACGTCGATGTCTTTCGTTTTACAACGGGAGCTGGCCCAGTCAGTTTGAATATTGCTCCGTTTACTCCTGGCCCCAACCTCAAAGTCAAAGCCGATCTGTACGACGCCGCTGGCAATCTTGTCGCAACTTCCAATCCTTCAAACTCGCTGAGCGCGAGTTTGTCCCTGCAGCTTGCCGCTGGCGACTACTTCCTTCATATCGAAGGGGCAGGCGTCGGAAATCCTTCTGCGAATCCTCCTTCTGGTTTCACAAAGTACGCAAGTCTTGGTCGTTACACCATTACCGGAACCATTGTAGAACCACGTTTCCCAAGGATTGTCATCAACAGTGTTTCCGCGCGAGAGGCCAGAGGCAACGTAACACTTAGGGCTGAGCTGTTGGATCCGCCTGGCCACAACGTTACCGTGTCGTACCGAACGATACCTGGGACGGCGGTATCCGGTGAGGACTATGTCCACAAAACGGGCAGCGTAACGTTCACCCCTACGGCTACGAGTCGAAATATCACTGTCTCGATCGTCGATGATACGATCAGCGAGCCTCACGAAAACTTTTTTGTTGAGCTCTTCAATGCGACAGGAAGTATTCCGATCGAAGTGCCGCTCGGAGAAATAACGATCCTCAACGATGACGGAGCGATTGCAATTAACGATGTGGCGCAGCTCGAAGGCAATCCTGCTGACGGAAAGAGCGTTCCCATGTATTTTACCGTCAGCCTTGAGCATCCCTCGATGCTGCGAACATCCGTTTCCTATTTCACCGTGGATGGAACGGCAACGACAGCGAATCGCGACTATGCTGCTAGATCCGGGACGGTTCACATTCCCCCAGGTGCGACCAGCGGAACATTTTTCATCAATATCGGGACAGACCTTCGTGCGGAAGAAGATGAAGAGTTTTACATTCAGCTACATTCTCCAGTGAACGGCTACATTACCAGGGACGTCGGGACCGGAACCATCCTAGACGATGATGCGCCTGGAACAGTTCCACCCGGCAATCACTTACCACCGGGAGGCGTTCCACCTCTGTTATGGCGAGATTCCGGCGGCATGTGGCTGATCGGAATGCGCCCACCCCACAAAGCACCTGCTCCACCCACGGAAGATGGTGGCGAGGACCACGAATATCACGATGATCATTGCGACGATCATGATCACGAGAGCCATGGCCACGACGATCTACTCCTCGATCAATCTGCAACCCTATCAGATGCGCATTCGAGCGAGATTGGATTGGCCGAAATCGAGAGCGATAGCGCAGCAGCGATCACAGGCGGCCCCGCTGCTCAAAGCAGCGTCAGTCTCGCTAGGACCGACACTGCAGCCAGCGAACGTTGGCCATTGGTGGATCGGTTGCTAGCCGCCTGGGATGAATCGGAACCCTTGGACGCAGGCTTAAATGCCAAGCAACTGTCTCGCCTCGGATTGACCGGGAGCTGGGTGTCCGAACTCACTAGCGGTGACTCGACCGAGCCCGACGAGATGTTGCCACCGGAAACTACTTCGAGTGGTCGCGAACTCTTCCTGGACGGTTCGGAAGTACTTTTCGGCGTGAAGCGCTCCATCTTCGCTAACCGCGTAGTCTAATAAACCATTCAGGACGATTTCGGCATCCATCCCTGCTTGATGAGCTGCTTCGACCAGGGCACACGTCTGCAACTGGTCGTTGCGTTGAATGCTCTCATGGAGCTCTTGCATAAAATGCTCTTGGCTCTTGCAGTTCAGACCCTTGGCTGCATCTGCGTAAGGGATGGGTGCGGACTGAATTTGTCCACCGCGCCCGGCTGTGTGGTAAGCGCCTACGATCAAGCTTGCCACAGTATTGCGCTGATTCGTGACGCGAGCAATGTTTCGCCAGGCGTTTGCAGAATCGGATGCATGAACGCCAATCGATGCTCCATGGACACTCCCCTCCGGACGATCAGGACGCGCTTGACTCGCGGTCAGACCCCGGTCATGGAGCAGCAATCGCGTCGAAGCCAATGAGATTGCTTCGCCAATAACACTGGGAGCAATGCCCTCCGCCAAAGCATCGGCGATCAGCGTTGCCGCTTGCTCAGGCGAACCGAAGACGATGGACGAGATCGTCGACTCGAGCCAGCCATCCCCTGGGTCCCGATCGCCAAGAGGCTCACCCAGCAATCGCCCTTTGGAGAGAAGCTTGGGCAAAAGCTCTCGGATCGGTGAAGGTTTCTGATTGCGGGCATTTAATTGTCGCTCTGCGTCTACACAATATCGGACAGATTGTCTCAACAGCGTTTGCGCGAACTGCGGACCGGTGATGTCGAGGGTCATCCACGCTCGCCAAGCCAAAACGACACGATGAACGTCGACTTCGTCCTGCACCGAATATTGCAAGTGATTGTAAGCCTCACCCGCCGGAAGATGTGACATGGAGGCCAGCAGTTGTTCGGCCTGTTCGAGATTGCCGCTGCGGGTCGCTTCCTGCATCTCCCCACCCCCAACGCCGACAAAATCATGGTCTGCATGAAGTTCTCCGAGAGCCTCTTTCGTGGGGCCACCACGACTCTGAATCCGCTGTGCATTTCGGTACAGCACCTTCAAAATGGGGAGCGCGGCTCGCTCCGTCGCCAGTCGGCTAGACATACTCAACGCCGGCCCCAAAGCCATGAACGTGTGATATCCGTCGTAGTCTTGTCCGCCAAACACGCGAGCGTTGGCCAGTGCTCCTGCGGCGATGATCGTCTTGAAGTCAAGGCCCGAGCGAATCTTGTCGACCAGTCCCGCTTGCAGTCGAGATGGCTCCGTTTCTTGAATGTACGCCACCAGCGGTTCCATGTCGCCAAAAGTTAAACGCCCGCCCTCATCACGAAATGCTTCGTCACCAAGCTCGCCAACAAGACCTAACTCTGCTGCTAAGTTAGAACCCAAGCCGGCGATCATCATTCCACTACCAACACTCGCAAGAAATTCGCGTCGGAATCGCATCGACATTGCACGTCCTCCAATCATTCTTTGTGTTAAACAAACTGAGCAACGCGGTAGGCAATAAGTTGGAGGGTGAGATCGATGATGGACTCCCTACAACGTCACTCTCGGGCGGATTGATGTACTATACCAGCTCGAAGTCTAAAATGCTCGAATCACCCACGACCGCGATATTCCTTGGTTGCAAACCCCTCCGCTAGGTGCGGCATAGATCTGAGCAAAGAGTTCATGGAAGGCACTCGGAACACTAACTGCGTACCTGATCACATGTTGCGCCTCAGGAGTGCGAAGCAAGCCGTTCAAGTTCAGTGCGTTGCGTCGAATGACGTATGGATAAATGAGCGAACTCAGAAACAGATTGCAGCTAAGTTCGCGTAATCCACCAAAGTCGATTGCTGTCTCCGACTGCCTCTCGGATCATCTAGATAGAGTTGAGATCAATCGTTTTTGACTTCGCTGAGGAGCACTCTAAGAAGTTGGAAGCGGATGACCAGACAGTCAACCCACGAGAAAGAGTTGCATGGAGCGACAGCCGTGGGCTCCGATCACTAACGACTGCTCGATGTCGGCAGTTTTCGAGGGGCCCGAGATAAAGCAACCGAACCGAGGGAAGGGCTGACCGAGGCGCTGATAGGCTTCATACATGTTGGAAACTAGGCTATCGCGATTGACGACCAAGATCAGATACTGAGTGATGAAGTAGCATACGCGATGCCGCACCTGCCGATCGTCGACCCAAACGGCAGCATTCTCTGCGACAGCGAGATCGCCTCGAGCGACGACGAAATCGAGATCCTCAAATTCGTGCGGAGTGGCGACCTCGTCGGAGCAAACGTTACCGGTAACCTCGTCAACGAGGCTGAGGACGCGCCGTGCTGCACGCCACTCTTCAAAGTTTGCGAGAACATTCTCGATCGCACCTACGTTCTCGACTTGATGAAAAGAGCCTCCGACAAATTCCAGGGTTTTCTGGAGCTGGGCGACGGGATCATCGTATTGAATCCAATGGCCCTCGGAAAGATTGGGCAATTCGACCTTGGGACGTTGGTGCTGTCGCAATTTAGAGAGGATGGATTTGCGGCTGGAAGAACTCATGGCGATGGCTTCCTTTCGCGACGCTTTTGGTTGCGTTCTCGATACGCCGCGCGAAATGACCTTCTGGGTGGAGGCGGGAAATCACGACTTCTGCCCCACACATTCCATCGGTTGTATACCAAGAATCGCGGAAGGTAGCGAAGCGCGTTCCGTCCTAACCAACCTGCGAGTTGATACATTCTTGTATTGCGCAACACGATGCTGGCCAAGGCCATCGACCAACGCTTCGAAACCGGTATGCGTCGCTCTTTGGCCAATTCGCCACGCCAAGTGAGCAACTGATGATGAAGGTCAATTTTGACCGGACACACATCGGTGCAGGAACCGCAAAGCGTACATGCATACGGAAGGCTCGAATATGTCTCGGGTTTCATAGCAGGTGCCAGGATGCTACCAATCGGTCCAGGAACGGTTGTTCCGTAACTGTGCCCGCCGCTCCTGCGATAAACCGGGCAGGTATTCATGCAGGCCCCACAGCGGATGCAATGAAGCGAGCGATGGAACTCGTTGCTCTCTCGCAAATTGCTTCGCCCGTTGTCAACGATGACGATGTGAAGCTCACCACCTGGCAGAGGTCCTCGAAAATGCGAAGTGTAGCTGGTGATTGGTTGCCCGGTGGCACTTCGAGCTAACAACCGCGTAAACACGGACAAATCTTCAAGCCGAGGAATAAGCTTTTCAATCCCCATGCAGGCAATATGAACAGGCGGAAGAGAAACCCCCAAGTCGGCATTTCCCTCATTGGTGCAAATGACAATGCTTCCATTTTCCGCGACGGCGAAATTGACTCCGGTGATTCCCGCCTCTGCACCAATGAACTTCTGCCTTAAGTGGTGTCGAGCTGCCCTCGCAAGAAAGGTCGGATCCGCATTACCCTCGGGCGTCCCAATGTGTTGATGAAAGGTCTCTCCGACTTCTTCTTTCTTGATGTGGATGGCCGGTAGCACGATATGGCTGGGAGATTCGTCTCGGAGCTGCACGATCCACTCTCCGAGGTCGGTGTCGACAACTTGGATCCCTCGCGACTCGAGGTAGGGATTGAGGTGGCACTCCTCGGTGAGCATCGACTTGCTTTTGACAATTCGGCGGACCCGATGTTTTTGGAGAATTTCGTGAACGATCTGGTTGTGTTCCTCAGCATGGGCCGCCCAATGAACAACGGCACCGACTCGCGTTGCCTGGCGTTCGAATTCTTCCAGCAGATCTGCGAGGTTGTTCAGCGTGTATGCTTTGATTTGAGAGGCTTTCTCCCGGAGCTCTTCCCATTCGGGAATCATGGATGCTTGTCGGTCCCGTTTCTGACGGACAAACCAAAGAGCGGAATCGTGCCAGCGAGCTCGCTCGCGATTCTGAACAAATCGGTTGGATTGTTGCGCGTGATCGAAGGAGTGGACTGCCATTTGTTCTCTACCGCTTGGGACAAAGCGACATGGGATTCTGCGTTGCCTATAGGATAGCAGCATGTCACCTAGGTCGGCACTTCAGAATTCAGGCTGCCGACCAGCGAGGATCTGTGCGATGTGCATGATCGCGAGTTTTTTCCTTTGTCGCCTGACGATCCCTTCCAGATGCATCAGACAACTCATATCGGTCGCGGTGATGACTTGAGCACCGGATTGCTCGTGATCCAACACGCGGTCTTCACCCATCAGGACCGATACCCCTTCTTCGGCAACCGCAAAGGTCCCGCCAAATCCGCAACATTCATCGGGCCGGTTCAGCGTCACCAGCTCAATACCATCCAATTTCTCAAGCAGCGACTTCACTTTGCTCGACTGTTTACTTCTGAGCTCCGAACAAGCATCGAGACGAAGCTCGCGGAGGCCGTGGCAACTTGCGTGAAGCCCGACTCGATAAGGAAAGCGAACCGCAATCGTATCGACGTGAAGGACATCCGTCAAAAACTCGCAGAGCTCAAAAGTGCGAGCGCAAAGACTCTCAAACTCTGGTCTACCCCTTACATACTCCTGATAATGGTTTCGCACCATCGAAACACAAGAACCGGATGGGGCGACAACGAACTCAAAGCTGCGAAAAACGTCAAAGAACTTTTCGGCTAACGGCTGCGTTTGCGCGTTGCAACCAGTATTCGCCATAGGCTGACCGCAGCATGTCTGAGCCTCGGGGAACTCAACGTAACAACCAACTTGCTCCAGCAATTCCAGAGTGGCCAGACCAACCTCGGGATAAAGTTGGTCGATGTAACACGGTATGAACAGGCCAATCTGCATGATGTTGCAATCGCGTTTCCCATCCTTAACCTCCAGCAACGCTCTGACGTGCTGAAGTCGATCACTTCTCCCAGAAGTCGAAGATCGATCGCGGAGTCCCCAGTGCAAGTTCAACCATCTGACGAAATTCGCAGGCGATCGCTATTGAAAGCGTCTTTCGCTTCGTAAATGCAGGGCACCATCTAGGTTCTCCCGCGGAGCCTGATTACACTACGCCGCGAATTGTCTGATTACCGTGTCTACCGCTCCGAATGTCGCTTCGGTCACGCGATACCTGAGCGGTAGTCAAAACAAATTCCGAAGCGTTTTGGACGCGACATTTTGCGACGCAGGCAAGATCAACAGCGAATCTCGAAAACGAATCAACTCAGTTCAAATTTTTGAACTTGCGAGAATCTTCGTCAGAGCATGGATAGCGGAAATCGCTTCCGCAACACCTCCAACTTGATCGACCAAATGTTTTGCTTTAAGCAGGTTGTCGAAGGAAACGTTCGAACCTTGATCCAACGTCTCAAGACGGGGACGTCCACGCTTTCCAGGAACCTTACCTGCCAACTCGCGTGCCTTGGCTTGTGATAGAATCGTACTAACATAAGCCGGCTTGACGACGATGCCATGTTCCTTTTTCAGAACATCGCAGATGTCGATCGGCTTGAAGGCAGGATTCTCACCTTTGATATTTCGAATGAGTTCTGACTTGTTGACCGAGGACGCAGATTTCTTTGCCATTGAATACTCCAAACAAAATGAATTCGAAAACGATAGAAATCAGCATGCTTGCGTGATTTTCAGCAGATTTCACAAATGGAGAGGAACTCGGGTTCAACCCTCGATTTCCTCACTTGAGCGCATCTATGGAAGTCATTTGAGCTAGTAAAATTGTGCGTTACTCATCAAATCTGTGAAGCTGACTTGCTAGTAATTGACAGCGAAAAGTTAAAAAATTTTGCGAATCATTCCGGCTTTATCCTCCTATAGAAGGATATTTGGACCAGCATCGTGGTCGTTTTGATGAGTTGAGATGAAAAAAGAAACATCGGTCATTGGATGCGATGATTACGAACTTTGTTCCAGCGAAGGTACCCATACGTTGAAAGGACCATGTCGTATGATCACAGTTCTCGGGCCATCTCGATGTTCGTCAATCTGTGTTCTAGCAGTAGCCATCGCCTTGGTTGTAGGTGCCGGTCATTGGGTGCTGGGTGATGATCCCGCACTTGCCTCCAGACTTGAACTCGCTCGGTGGATCGAGAACATGATTTGGCACCATCAATTCAGCCTCGAGGAAGTACAACAAGCAACTGGTTTGTCTGCCGATGAAGTGAAATCCGCCCTTGATGAACTCGACATCTCTGCGGCAAACCGTCCGCCTCTCCCGGTCGATCCAGTGATCCAGGTTTTGCCCTATCCAGGCGGACGCCACCCAAGGATTGGTTTCCTCGAAGGAGCGATTGATCCCATGCGAGGAACGAAACTCAGTGTCTTTACTCCCTGGGATCCGGCCAGTTATGTGGTTCTCGATGTTCCCGAAGCGCTTTGGTCCAATTTGGGGCTGACTTTTCTCGCCCACACTCATATCGACACCGTTTGGACGAAGCAAGGAATCAAACTAAAAGATCAAGATTGGATTCGCGGTGTAGGGGGTGATTTTCGTTCACGCTGGTTGCTGCCCAATGGCATCGAGATCCAAGTTACCGCAACGCCGCACCGTGGTTTCTTGCAGCTTCGCATGAAGTTAACAAACGGAACGTCGGAAACGTTGACCGATCTGCGAGTACAAATGTGTGCCATGCTCAAAGGTGCCAAGGGTTTTGAAGGGCAAACCAACGAGAACAAGGTCTTTAGAGAACATTTAGCCGCCTGCTGCGATGACCAAGGGAAGCGTTGGATCATCCTTGGTTGGCAGCCCATTCATCGTACTTGGGGAAATCCACCCTGTCCCTGCCTCCATGCGGACCCAAAAATTCCTGATTGTCCTCCCGGCGAAACTCGTTCCATCGATGGCTGGTTCTCCTTCTACGAAGGAACGGACATCGAATCGGAACTCGACCGCATCGAATCCTCGTGGAAACCGATGGAGGAGAAGACGATCTTAGGTGAGGTTCGCGACATTGAGAGCGGTGAGCTCATTCCGTGCCGCTTATACGTTCGTGGAAAAGATGAACGTTGGCGTTTCGCGACTACCGCAGCAACTGATGGTCGAGCAATTTCGTATGAGAAACGGAATTGGATCAATCCTCGCTCAGAAGAATTCCATACGAGCCTGAGTCCTCATCCGTTTCAACTACGTCTTTGTCCCGGCGAGTACACCATTCGTATCGAGCGCGGTAAAGAATACCTTCCCATCGACAGTTCATTCACCGTTGAAGAAGGGAACGATCAGCCGAAACTATCGTTCCTCATGCGTCGCTGGATCAACATGAAGCAGCTTAGATGGTACTGCGCGGACACGCATGTTCATCGACCGATCCGAGAATTGCCCATCGCCATGTTGGCCGACGATGTGAACCTTGCTTTCCCGATGGTCTATTGGACCACGCGAAGTGATCGCACCGCAGAAGCTGGAGATCGAACCAATCGGGAGGATGCAGAACTTCCGGCACAGATCATTCGCATTGATGATCATCATTGGATCTGGCCCAAGAACACCGAATGGGAGATTTTTTCGATGGGCTCGCAGCGACATACGCTCGGAGCCGTACTCGCTCTCAATCACAACTCTCCTTTCGAATTGGCCATTCCTCCAGTACGTCCTATCCTCGATCAGGCAAAACGCGAGGGTGCGATTCTTGAAATCGAAAAGCACGACTGGCCATTTTCGATGATGCTGCCATCTCTGTTGGGCGACTCGGTGAGTTATGAACTTGCCAATAACCACATGTGGAGAACCGAGT
>JBBIUE010000114.1:0-10378 GCA_037440405.1 Pirellula sp.
CTTGGAACCCATAATCATTGTGTCGAAGCAGTCACATTCTCCAGCTTTTGAGCCGATTTTATCCAAAACGGTTGCTGCTAAAATCAACATGCAAGGTGTTGCCTATCGCTGTATTCATGAGGCGAGGATTCGAAGAAAAATGGCAGGTCCGATGCGAAACGCACAGGAGGTGCAATTTTACCCCTGCTTACAAGCAGGAATAACCGGCAATCCGCAGCAGCTAATAAGCCCAGTTTTTTATGGTGTGCCATCTTTCAAGGAGTAGCATTAGCCGTTTAAGCTCAACGTCGAATCACAACCAAGACGAGCCTCAACTAACAAATAGTCTTGTTTTCCAAATTGTTCGCTTTTCGCGCGACTTGCTGAAAGCATCACGCATTTGCTGTCTGGGCCAGACGTCCCAATTTGTTGACAGGAGACTGTTAACACCCACTTGATGGTTTGTCATTACATGCTTATCGATTTGTTTTTTGTTTTGGGAAATCTCATGAACCTTCATTCTCGCTCAAGCGTTCCAGAGAACATGCAAGATTCAACCTCTCACTACTCAAACACCGATGCTTCTCTTTCGGAACTGGAGCTGCTTCGGAAGGAGCATGAGCAACTCAAGTCAAAGCTCGAGTGGTTCGAAAGCGAGTGTCACAGGCTAGCGAAGATGATTGCTGGCGGGAACAAGAAGCGAGAGAAGGACACTCCACCGAGCAGTACTCCTTGGCTGCCGTTCGACTCATAACCGATCAAGTTGTTCGACGTGTCGTGAATCTTCGGAATTCATCGTCGTCCAAGCCTGTCTATGGTGGAACACGCCAATTTTGGTCTCTGCGCAGGCTTCACTGCTTGCGTTCGTTGGAGCAGTGTTTCCGCAAGCTACTCAGGCCGATACGTGAAGGGCTGAGCTTCGCACCTGCAAAGAAGTAAGTGCAATTCCTCGAACAGCTTCAAACTTCAGCCCAACCTTTCAACGGTTACCGAACATTCTCGCAGGGAAAGCTTGAAAAGGAGAGCCCGATTTAGAAAACGTCCATAGGTTTTTTTCACTCGAAAACAGTCTTCAATCCAGTCAACCGCAAGTCGCAAGGCTCTGCCTGCAAAAAGCTAGCGATTCAATCGCTGCGAGTGTGAGCACTGCACTGGAGAGCTTTAGAAATGTAACGTTGATTGAGCAAGACGATTTGGATAGTATTCCATCGCGCTGGTGCGCTGGAGATCTACGTGAACGATGGAAACGCAGTCTTTTTGCATTGCAGAACGACATTCTGCTTTCAAGTGCAATAACCGTTCTGCTATCGAAAGCACGGATCATTGGGTAGTTGAGAGCGAAGACATTCGTTGAAAGCGAAGACACGCTTAGTTTGAGAGCAAGGACGCACGATGGGTGAAGCAAGTAAATTGGCTGGGGGCATTGAATTTAGTCCCTTTGAACAGCGGTTGCTCGCGCGACAGATTTTGCTTACCGAGTCCAAGGCGATTCAGCAGCTTGCAGAGTGCATGGATCAGTCGTTCTGCGATGCCGTAACCATGATCGAAGAGTGTCGTGGCAATGTTATCGTGAGTGGGATCGGAAAAGCGGGGTTGATCGGCAGGAAAATTGCCGCGACGCTTGCATCGACTGGAACTCCGAGCCATTTTGTACATCCAGCCGAAGCGGTCCATGGAGATTTGGGCTGCATTCGATCGGAGGATGTGGTTCTGGTCCTCTCGCACAGTGGAAACACGGAGGAAGTAACGCGCATTCTCGGTGCTCTCCGAGGCCAAAGTTCTGGACTGATCGCCATCACCGGGAACGCATCGAGTGCTCTTGCGAGGGCCGCAGATGTTGTTCTGCTTTTGCCGCCGATGCACGAGGCTTGCGTTCACGGATTGGCTCCGAGTACGAGCACAACTTCGATGCTGGCCTTGGGAGACGCTTTAGCGATCGTGGTAAGCAAACGGCGCGGATTCAGTTCCACCGACTTTGCCCGCTACCATCCGGGAGGCGCATTAGGGCGAAAGCTTTCCAAGATTGATGAAGTGATGCGACCGCTGGATCAATGCCGTATTTGCCGAGCTGATCAGACCATTCGGGAGGTACTGGTAGCGGCCGCGAAGCCCGGTCGTCGCACGGGAGCGATCATGCTGACCGACGCCGAAGCGCGTTTGGTTGGCATCTTCACCGATAGCGATCTCGCGAGGTTGCTGGAGAAGCGGCGGGACGATCAACTCGATCAGCCGATCGATTCCGTGATGACACGACGTTTCCACGCTATTTGCCACGGAGCTAGCGTGCGAGACGCGGTTTTTCTACTTTCCAATCGCAAAATCAGCGAGTTACCCGTGGTCGATGAGCATGATCGGCCAGTTGGGATCATCGATATTACCGACTTGGTAAGCTTTGTCCAATTGGAAACGTCCGCACCTTCGGACATGGAAGAACGTCCAGCGACGCTCCGGCTATTTGGAAACGAAGATTAGGTATGACACCTTGTCATAAGAACCGCACGGCGCAAATTCAAAGTTGAGATGTGAGAGGAAAACTCTGCAGTGGCTAACCGAGACATGGAACTGGCTGGACGAATCAAACTGATTCTCTCGGACGTGGACGGCGTGCTAACCAACGGCGAGATCATCTTGGACAATACCGGTGTCGAAACGAAGAAATTTCATGTTCGAGACGGTCTCGCGATCAAGCTTTGGCAAAAGGCGGGATTTCACTTTGGGATTATCACCGCCAGGAATTCTCAGATCGTGAAGATGCGGGCAGCGGAACTGGGAGTGACTTTGCTGCGGCAAGGTTCGTCAGATAAACTGCCTGCCGCTCGCGAGATCATAACGTCGTTGCATCTCGCTCCCCAGGCAGTGTGTTACATCGGTGATGATCTTCCGGACCTGCCCGTCATGTTTGAAGTCGGGCTTTCTGTGGCGGTCGCCGACGCGGCTGAAGAGGTTCGCGAGTCAGCGGATTGGGTACTCCGTTCACCCGGAGGCAGCGGTGCTATCCGAGAGTTGATCGAACGCATTCTCAAGGCGAAGAGCTTGTGGGAGGACTTTATTCCTCGGCGGGCCAGCGCATAGGAACCATGGATGACCGCCGTTCGTGATTATTTTCGTGTTCTCTTGCCGTTGCTTGCAGCATTTGGCGTTTACAGCTGGTTTGTGGCACCACTGATTGATCCTCCCGTGCAGCAGCGACGAGTCGTGTGGGACGGTCCCTACCTCACTGCCGCTGACCATTGGTGGAAGGAACTCTTTCCTGAAGGCGACTGGAGGGCTCAACAGCCCCGCGTTTTGCAGACCGAATCCGGAGTCCTGCTGTTCCAAGAGTGGCAGCAGTTGAGCGATGACCGGTGGCGATTGACTCCTCTGAGCATGTTGCTGATTCAAAACGGGAACTCCCAGCAGACCGATGGCAGCCCGCCGAAAGTATTGTTGGTGGATGCTCCTCGAGGAGCGGAGATTCAGTTCAAACAGGCCATCGATTGGACCACTGGTCGACCGCCCCCGGTGAGTGGCGGACAGCTTTTAGGACAGATTCGCATCTTTTCTCCTGAGAAGCTCGCTGACGGCTCGGAGTCGCTCTTGATCGAGACCAGCGACCTGCGGATTGATCGCCGACATATCTGGACCAATCAGGAAGTTCGTTTACAAAGTGGTGAAAGTATCATTCAGGGACGATCGCTCGAAATCTTCATGGATCGCGATTTGCTCTCGCCGTCAGAGCTCGCCGGTTCTGGGGACTCGCCCTTTGATGGATTCGACTATCTGGAGCTGATCTACGTGGATCGAGTTCGGTTTCGATTGGCGGACGGAGGGCTATGGGGAGAGTCGTCGCAAACATCGGCCAAGGGTGGAACCACCAGCGCCGATCATGCAATATCCCAGCCAGCCTATCTCGACGTGGATTGTCAAGGGAGCTTTCGCTTCGACTTTCACACATCGATCGCAACACTGAACGATGGGGTGGAAATGACGCACCGGGTGCGGAATCAACCGGAGGATCGGTTCGCTAGTCAGACAATGAAGCTGCACATCGATTGGACAGACTCTGATGGAAATCTACGGAAGTTCTCCGCTGGCCGAGTCGATCGCATCGAGGCGGAAGGTCGCAACAGCGATGACAAGACCGATATCTCGCGGCTGATTCGCGTAGAAGCTCCAGGTATTCAAGCTCGTGGCCAAGGCCGCTGGTTGGAAGTCGACCTGAAGCGAGGCCAGATGGCTATCAGCAACCGTTTGCCGGGGACAACCGAGCCGGAATCTGACCCAGCCTATCTCGAAAAAGACCAGTTTCAAGCCTGGTCACCGGATATACGCATCCAGCGTGACGATTTAGTACTGGTGGCCACAAACCGTGCAATGTCCGCCAATAGCCAAGATGTCGGCAGGCCGATGCAGTCACCGGCAATCCAACGTCTTGGGAAAATCTATGCGGCAGGGCCGGGCCAAGCAAGGCTACGGACTCAGGATGGCGATCAGTGGAAGCTCGTGTGGTCCAACCATTTGACCTTGCAGCCCGATGGAGATGACGATCGTCTGACTATGGACGGTGCTGCCTATGCAACCAGCGATCGGCATGGACGATTTTCGGCCGAGTATTTTGATTTGTGGTTCATTCCTCCGCAGGCGGATGTCGATGAGTCGACGAACCCGACAGCGGCGGCTCCATCGTATGGCAAAGCTCGGCCGAGTCGCATGCGGGCTCGTGGAGATGTGATTGTCCGCTCGCCGATGCTTCGGGCTCAGATCGGTGATCTTCATGCTTGGTTCGTCTATCCGGCTCCTCCGCCGTCATCCCCGATTCCCGGAGGAAATCCAGCGATGACTCAACCGCTGGCGAGGCAGCCCAAACCATCTCCTGAGACCGGTCCCGGTCAGCTTGCCGGAACAACGTCTCCCTTCGTCAGCGCCCCCATGCGTTTCGCGGATGTTCAAGAAACGCCGATCAGCGTAACTGGAAATACCTTGAAGACGCGAATTCTCGTCGTCAACGAGAGCCCCACCATCGACGATCTGGTGATCGACGGAAATGTTACGGTTACTCGAGAACGCATTTCATCACAACGCCCGATGCCGCTGACGATTACGGGCACGATGGTGCTGATGAATACGGTCAACCAGGGGAAATCCAACATCTCCGTTGCCGGCGAACCCGCCAAAATTCAAATCGGAACGGGATGGCTGGAAGGCAAGGAGATTCGTTTCAACGAGCAGGACCAGATGGTCTGGATGGACCAGCCGGGTCTGATTGTGCTTCCGCCGGAAGCAATGGCAACGGCATCACCTGCGATACAAATGTCTTCGGCGCCACCTGGTTTCCCGACAGCAAGTTCGAACATGGAGTGGATCGAGCCGATGCGGGTCGAATGGGCGGGCCAACTGATCTTCGATGGTTTGGTTGCCAAGATGCTCGGCGGAGTGAAGATGCGAGGACGATTGCGAACGGCGGAGGATACGCTCTGGCACATCAGCGGCGAGTCTGAAGAATTGGAACTACACTTCGCGAAAAGGATCGTGATGGGGAGCGACTCCCCCATCGAAGGCGAACTGTCGAAATTGGTACTGAATGAGCGCGTCGATGTTCGTGGAGCGCAAACGGATTTGCAAGGCAACCGTCGATCGCTGGAACATTTGTCGCTTCCCCGAATCGAGTTTCACTTGCAAGAGCAAACGCTGGTTGGACAAGGACCTGGCTGGCTGCGTTCACGTCGGATTGGGACTGCTGCCACGCCAATGCTCCATCAAAAGGGTCCGAACGAGGCTGCTACCAGTGCCCATCAATTGCAGTGCCTTCATCTCGTCTATGTCGGCAGGATGGAAGGGGAGTACCAACGAGGTTCGGTTCGTTTTATGGATCGCGTCGAAGCCGTCGATGGTCCCATTGCTCGATGGGAAGATGAGTTGGATGTCCACGCGATTCGGCAACTTTCGTTGGACCAAAAATTGATTACTTGCGATGTTTTGCAGGTGCAACGCGTTGATGATCTGAGTTGGAATCGTGCATCTGCGTCAAACGCACCCTCGCCATCGTTGTTGGAAGTCGAAGCCCGCGATCGCGTCAAAGTCGATGGACTTGCCACAGGTGGTCAATATCAATTGATCGCTTCCAAGGTCCGTTACTCCGGCGTTCACAACATTCTTCACATCGAAGGTCGCAATCAGCAACCGGCGGAGATCCTGTACTATCAAGGAGGCAACTCATTGGCCCCGAATCGAGTTGTGGTCCGTTCCGCGGATTTCGACGTTGCTGCGAATGAAATTCGAAATGCTCAGATATCGCAGATTCAAGTCGAATTGAATGGCAGCCAGGGGCTCGGTACCTCCCAACCGCCGACTCCAACGCCAGGAGGTAATGCGATACCGGACCCTAGGGGCTTGAACTCGCTCCGCCCACGCTGAGGTTTGACGAAACGAGTTAATCAATCTTGTGCGATAGCATCGTCGCTGGACAATGTTCGAGCGGACGGTCAGAATTGGTTTTGGAACTCGTTGGCGCTCATCTGTATTCTTGAGATGTGTTGCTTACCAGCGAATATTGCTTCCTGTCTCGCCAGACTTGCAAAGGCCCCCATGGAAATCATCAACATCGACGGCGTACAGATTAAGCTTGGCCAGCCTATGGACAACGAATCGGTATGGATCGGCCAGCAGGAGATCTTGCAGCAACTGCTGGCATGTTGGTTGGTCGTTGACGAGCGTGATTTACCATTGACGCCGAGGTTGGTGGGTGTACCGGGGATTGGCAAGACGGCTTTAGGAATGGCTGCCGCTCAGTTGCTGAAGCGAGAGCTCTACATTTACCAATGCACAGCGGACACGCGGCCGGAAGATTTGTTGGTGACTCCGGTCCTTTCCAATGAAGGCAAGATCGCTTACCACGCTTCGCCACTCGTGACGGCGATGATCCGAGGAGGCGTCTGTATCCTCGATGAAGGGAACCGGATGAACGAGAAGTCTTGGGCAAGCCTGGCTCCACTGTTCGACACACGTCGGCAAGTTGAATCCATTGTGGCCGGAGTGACCATCCATGCGCATCGCAATTTTCGATGTGCCGTAACGATGAACCAGGACGATTCGACTTACGAGGTTCCTGACTACATTCTCAGTCGACTTCAACCAACCTTGACGGTCGGATTCCCAAGTCGGCAAGATGAAATGGCGATTCTAAAGTACCATCTGCCTTTTGCAGAGCCAGAAATGCTCGCGTTAACGGTGGACTTGTTGCAAAAGTCGCATCAGTTGCAGCTCGACTTCGCTGCTCGCGACGGAATCAATCTGCTTCGCTACGCGATTAAACGGTTAGCGCAGAATCCAGATCATCCACTCGCTAAGGACAAAGTTTGGAAGGAGGCTCTGTTGCACTGCCTGGGCGATGAAGCGTTGGACCTCGATCAAATGGCAAAACGAAAAGCTCGAACGTTGGGAGACTCTCCGGTTCCGCTCGGACTGGGGGACTTTTTCTTTAATCCCGATGACCCGCTTCATCCGGATTTCTCCGAAGAAGGCGACGAGGATGCAGACGAGGATCAGGATTACGATGAGGACGATCTTTTCGACGATCCCGATTCTCGCTGAGCTTGAATCCAGGCCATCGCATCTTCGCGCGAACGGAGCTGCCCGTCCAATTGCAAATCGCGGACTTGGGAGAGCAACTTGGCAATCGCGGGTCCAGGTGCGATGCCGATGTGCAGAAGATCGCTTCCTGACAACAGCGGGTCTGGGTTCAACTGATCTTTCTGCCAGCTCAAATACTGTCGGTAAGCTTCCAGGTCGTCCGTAGGTTCGCTGCGGCGAGAGCGAATCGCTTGCGCTAAGGCGATAGCTTCAGAAGCATCGCTTGAGACCAGGATTGGCTGAAGTCGCGACCACGGGAGAGGAAGCTTAACTTGCAGGGAGGTCGAGTGAGTCAGGATATTCGCGATGCTGGCCGCTTCGGCATTCGAGATTCGCCATCGTTCTTTGAGATCGCTTGCAAGTTCGGAAGGATCGCATTGCGACTGAAGCAACCAGTCCCAGAACATCGCGGCGACCACGGCACCGTATTGGCTTGACGGAAGCCGCTGAACCAAGTCCAAGCTGGATTGACGAATGGCATCATCTCGCCAGAACGCAAAGAGGTCTGGATGAATCGTCGCGAGCAATCGCGTCGCGTAAAGCTTCGACAACGCCCAACCGTTATTCGGCAGCGATAAGGTCTTGTGCAATTCCATCGAGATGCGTTCCGGGCTGACCACGTTCAGAGTCGGAGCCATGGCTGCGATCGCTCGTTCCGTTTCTGGGTCGATCGAATAACCAAATCGAACGGCGAAGCGAACGGCCCGAAGCATTCGCAATTTGTCCTCCTGAAAGCGGTGATGCGGATCGCCGACGGCACGAACAATCCCCCGAATCAAATCGTTCTGTCCACCGACATAGTCGATGTATTGTTTTTGAATCGGATCGTAAAAAATCGCGTTGATTGTGAAATCTCGACGCAAGGCATCTTGTTCGGGGGAAGTGAACTCAACCGAGTCGGGACGCCGACCATCGGAATAAGATCCGTCACTGCGAAATGTTGCTACTTCGACTTGATGCAAACTGGGTTTGGCATGGTCGTGGACAATGACGACTCCAAAACTGGCCCCGACAAACTTCGTTCTTTGACGACTGAACACCTGGCAGACTTGGTCTGGCGTCGCGTTGGTGGCGATGTCGTAATCCTCGGGAGTCTCGCCTCGCAACATGTCTCGAACGCAACCGCCAGCGAAGTAAGCTAGATAGCCAGCATCCACGAGACTACGCAACGTCGCTTCAGCATATTTCCGAGATTGCTCTGCATGAGGATCGTACGTTGTGTTTTTACTCATGGCACCCTTGAATTGAGTCGATCAACCTCGATAATCGAAGAGTACAAGGGAGATAACTTAAAAACATGACTGCAGCAGCAACAAGCAGCCACGGCGTCGTCGGCATTCTCTGCGAGCAAAACAGATTCTTGGTCATACGCCGATCCGCGTTCGTGAAGGCACCTGATCGGATTTGCTTTCCGGGAGGACACATTGAAGAAGGAGAATCCTTTGAAGAAGCGGTTCGCCGAGAATGGAAGGAAGAATTGAATCTGGATATAGCTATTATTGGACAGCTTTGGTCGAACGTCACCGCCTGGGGAACGCGATTAGAGTGGTTTCATATTCGCCGCCCGACCAATACTGAGCCTATTCCGAATCCACGGGAAGTGGCCGAAGTCCTTTGGCTAACGGCTTCGGAGATTGTCCAGAGGACGGATTTGCTTACAAGCATGACCGATTTTTTTGCTGCGTTGCACCAGGGCGAAATCCGGCTTTTTCCAGAGAATTCAGGGATTGCGTAAATTGAGGTTCGGCTTTAAACTTTGGAGTTCGTTGATGTTCGAAACCTTGTTTCACTCTGATTTCTTCGTTACCAACCAAGCATCGTTATGTCCAACGCTCCCAGCTCTTCGTTCGGAAATCGTTCATCTTATGAAGGTGGTCGTCCGCCATTTGGAAATCGAAACGCGAAGAAGGGGGCTCGCAAGCGTAGTCGTACTCGGGTTCGAACCAAGAGAAAAGATCCCCTTTTCGTCAATGGAAAACGTCCCCGCCCCATGTACGTTGATTACAAGGATGTTGAGTTGCTTTCAAAACTCATCAATCGCCACGGGCGAATTGTCGGACGTCGCAAGACAGGTTGTACGGCCGTATCCCAGCATGCTGTAGCGCAAGCCATCAAGCGAGCACGGTTCATGGCTCTGCTCCCTTACGTTGCCGAGTAATCTTTCTACTTCCCAGGATAACTCATGGGAAGCCGGTTCCAAACCCATCGGCGAATTGAATTCAGAGATACAGATGCCGCTGGTATCGCGCACTTCTCTGCCCTGATGGTCTATTTTGAGCAGGCCGAGCATGAGTTTTTGCGACATGTCGGCACGAGCGTGATGATCGAAAGTGATGCTCAAGATATCCCACCAGAAGAGCGCGTTCGTTGGCCTCGTGTCCACGTCGAAGCCGATTTTCCGAACTCGGTACGATTTCAAGACATCGTTTCAATCAACGTCTCCATCGCACGTATCGGTGAAAAAAGCGTCACCTACCATTTTGAAATGCGACACGGCGACCGAATTGTTTGCACGGGTAAGACGACTGCGGTCTGCTGCTTGGAAACTCCAAATGGTCTGAAAAGCGTTCCAATACCCAGCCAAATCCGCAAGGCGTTCGAGGAGTTCGCATCGAACAGTGATTGCTGAACCTCTGAATGAGGCAAGCGGCAGCTGAGCATCTACCATGTATAAGCCGAAGGATCGAAACATCTGGTTCGGCATGAGCGTCTTGGGTTCGCCTTTGCACGTTTGCTGGTAACCGTTCACAGCCCGGTGCGAGGGTAAAAAACTGGTCTGGACATGAAACGA
>JBBIUE010000115.1:0-10069 GCA_037440405.1 Pirellula sp.
GCCGACTGTCAACGGACCAACCTGCCCTGAATGGCGCACCACGCCTCTGTATCAGTCCATGCAAGATGATCCATGTTCGGCGGATCTGTGGGGGCATTATCCAATCGAGCGAGCTTGCCGACACGCTCGACAACATCGGTTTGTCCACGGAGCTTGCATCCATGGAAATGGTGCTTGTGCGATGAACGCACAACCGTTCGCCACCCATCCGTCGAATTTCGTCCCTGCCTGGGGTGTTTCCAATACCTTCCCCAATGGATCGCAGTTTCCGCCGAATGCGGTTCCCCAATCGAGAATGCCGAGCAGTGTGCCTCAAGCATCCCCTGTTCCTGCCCGCTGGGCCTCCTCTCCCAATCCGATTCCACAGCCAGCGTATCCCATGAATGCGAATGTTCCAGTGACATACCCGAATCAGCCTCAGTCGATTCCCAGCGTCTATCGTTGATTTGATGACGACGTTCGAGGCGGTTCGATAGGTACTGCGGCACCATTCCCATTGGTCGACACTTTCGATCATCCGTGTGGCTGACTCGAATGGAGCACTCTTCGCAAGAGAAGGTAAGCGTTTACGAATGGTAGCGCATGTGACTGGAACAACGAAGTTTTACCGTAGTCAGCCGACAGGCGGTACCGTGTAGCCCAACCTGATTGAGACCGAAAAGCGGATCACCCGCGCGCACGTGCGAATGACCCATGATCGCTTACAAAAGAAGTTCGCTCGAACGGTGAGCATGCTTTGACGTCTCGTTGAGGAAGTTGGAAAAGGTGCGTGGTCACTTTGCTGCAGACAGGCCCGGATGGATTTTGGAAAGACCTCAGCCCACTGCGGAGTTCCCCCTACCTTTGGGATTTTGACGGTAAAGCAGCGGATGCCGCAAATTCGGCTGAACTTTTGGCGATGGTATGACCGATGATGATAAGACCACGGATTGGGGGGTGGGACGAATCCTAGCATTCGTTCCAGCGACATGTGGAGTCGTGGCGCGGCGATGGAGCGGCGCGCCACGACATTTTTATTGGTGGGCGAAGTTAATCAAACCATTGGTTCTTCTCTCGACAGGCTAATTCATTCGCCCCCGCCCGATGCCCAGCCCGCCAGATCCGCTACCGTATCATCGTTGTGAACTTCCGGAGCAAATAGCCTCGGGAGCTCTCGAAATCGCTCGACCAGCGAAGCAATGGAATCAACCACAAGGTCCGGTCGGTAGGCATGGCGATCCAAGTCCTCTTTCTTGGTTCCACCGGATAAGACGAGAACCGTCCGGTAGCCCATTTGAACGCCTCCAAGAATGTCGGTTTCCATTGTGTCGCCGATCATGATGGTTCTCGATGTCGGAGTGCGCAACTCGTTCCGCGACAATCGCATCATGACCGGACTGGGCTTGCCAACACTGAAAGCTCTTGCACCCGTTGCGGTTTCTAAGAACGCAACCGTAGCTCCGCAACCTGATCGCATTCCGTTTTGCGTCGGGCAGTTTGGATCGAGATTGGTCGCAATCAGCTTGGCACCGCGCATGATTAGCTGGACTGCCGTATCCAGCATCTCGTGGGTGACGGTTTTGCCTTCGCCGACAACAACGTAATCGGGGTCCTGATCGACAATCGAAAAGCCGTTGTGATGCAATGCTTGAAGCAAGCCGCCCTCGCCGATCACGAATGCGGTACCTCCTGGCTTTTGTCGAGCCAGAAACCGCGCGGTGGCCATGGCACAAGTAAATACGTGCGATTCGTCGGCACGAATTCCCAACCGTTTGAGTTTGGTTGCGACATCGCGGCGAGTCCGCTGGCTGTTGTTCGTCAAGAATCGAAACGGAACATCCTGCTCGAGCAAGAGTTCGATGAATCGGTCTGCCCCGGGAATGAGGTGACTACCTCGGTAGATCACCCCATCCATGTCGATCAAGAATCCATAGTTCAACATGATCTCTCCAACTTAGAATCCGAATCGCTGGAGTGACGAACCCGAACGAGCCGGATCAAACAAATATGTAACCCTCTTCTCCGTGTTCGCTGATGTCGAGTCCTTGACGTTCCTTGGTCTCATCAACTCGAAGTCCAACCAGAATGTTGACTACGAACAGAATGATGACAGATGCGACAGCGGCGAATACGATCGAGATTGCTGTTGCTACCACTTGAGGGAGCAATTGTGATCCACCTTCAAGCAACCCCAAGACTTTACCCTCTCCGATGTCCCAGCAAGCTCGAGTCGCGAAAACGCCCGTCAGCACGGCTCCGAGCGCACCGCCCACCCCATGGACGCCAAAAGCATCGAGAGCGTCGTCGTATCCAAACGAGCTCTTCAGCTTGGTGCAAGCGAAGTAGCAAACCACGCCTGCCGCAAATCCCATGATGAGGGCCGGCATCGGATTAACAAAGCCGGCTGCGGGTGTGATGCAAACCAAACCTGCGACAAGTCCGGAGCTGACTCCCAAGACGGTTGGCTTGCCACGCACCAGCCACTCGATGAAGCACCAACCCAAGGCTCCGGTCGCTGCCGCGAAATGGGTTGCTGCAAAGGCGCTTGTGGCGAGTTCATCGGACGCCAACTCGCTTCCTGCGTTGAATCCAAACCAGCCGAACCACAACATCGCAGCTCCAATGGCACAGTAAGTAATATTGTGTGGCGGCATGGGTTCGCGTCGGTGCCCCAATCGCGGCTTAATCATCAACGCCGCGACCAGCGCCGAGACTCCAGAACTGATATGAACAACGGTTCCGCCGGCGAAATCAAGAGCTCCTCCCAAGATGCTTCCTTCGCCTCCATAAGCCAGCATTCCGCCTCCCCACACCCAGTGAGCCAGTGGAATGTAGACCAGAGTGCCCCACAGAATCGAAAAGATCACCATGGCACTGAACTTCATCCGTTCGGCAAACGCACCACAAATCAAGGCAGGCGTAATGATGAAGAACATGCCCTGGAACAACATGTGAGTGAAGTAGGGCAAGTCGGCACTGTACATGGGAGTGTCCGGGGCATTGGTGGATTCGTTCCAAGTCCTGGCAACACCATTCATGAAAAGATAGTCCGATCCCCCGATGTAAGCGTTCAAGCTACCCCCGTTTCCGAAAGCCAAGGAGTAACCATAGATCGCCCAGATCGTCGTCATCAGCCCACAAAGGAACAAGCATTGCATCATGATGCTCAGCACGTTCTTCTTGCGGACTAGGCCCCCGTAAAACAAAGCAAGTCCTGGAGCGGTCATGAACAAGACCAAGGCACAGCAAATCAGCATAAAGGCGTTATGTCCCGCAATCGAAGCTGCAGACACGCTGGATTTCAACTCGGCAATCTCTTCCTCCACGGTCGGTTCCTTGGCATCAGGAGCCGCCACCGATTGCTCATCCGCTTTCGCACTCACAGCAGCTTGATCGTCCTGAGCTCCCGCACAGCCCGCAGCCAAGTAACTGCATCCGACGACGGCTAAAAACATCAGGCCAAGTCGCACCAGCGCGAACATCTGCATTCGTTTGAGCATAAGTAGTTGCCTCATCTTTCCGACTCTGGTTTTGAAGGTTCATGAAACACCCGTGCAATTACGAGTTTCTCGTGTCGATTCAAGAACTTCCAGTCTGAAATGTGAAACAGACTGGTACAATTTCCTTGTAGAATCGATGAAGGGCAGACCTGTTGCCCAAAGCTTCGATCTAGGTCGCAGCAAACGGCACAATGCGAAAAGTGACACTTCGACGCAGATTTGAAATTTCTGTCGGAGGAGTTCCTGACGCGGCTCGCCTAGATGAGATGGCTTTGATGGCTGGAAGAACATACACCCATTAGATTCGATCTTCTACAGTTGGCCTCGCTGGTGAACATCGAAATACTCCGAATGAACTGCCATTTGCTGTTCACTGTTACATAAATTGCTCGAATCGATTCGCCGTGCACAACATGCAAAAAGTCAGTGTGTCGATTAAATCACCCTGCCTCCTTCGCTGAGAGATGGCTACGGCAAAAGGTTAAGCCGAATCTTTCCGCATGTTTGAATTCGGAAGCGATGAATTGGTAGGTTGTTGTCCGCTGCTTTCGGCAGGAATGAAAGAGATGTTCCTCCTCACAAGAGAATGGATGCTCGTTCGTATGCACTTGCTTCCAAACAACGTTCATGATTTTGGAATCGTCGGCTTTGTCAGCGGATAACAGCATCGGATACCGATCGTTGATCTTGAACCAATGCGGAATCAATGAGTCCTAACCCTTCACGTGGCGGTTGATTGATCGAATCAAATCCGAAGCGTTTGTGCTGTTCGTTCAAACATCCAGTTGTGAAGCTTGCAACTGGATTGTCAATATCGAATTGATCAAAAAGATCTTGGTCGAAGAGGTGCCGCATCCTCATGCCTACAGGACAAGTTGTGAGAAAATCATCGGGAGGTTTTGGTGCGGGTTGTCTGGAACGCATGGATTCAGATTTATCCCTTTGGTTCCGCCGTCTAAGTTTCGCAAATCCTCACTCGCGCTCGATCACGAATTGCAGTCCGAATTTGGTCTTCACGCGGTTTCGGATACCGATGTCGATCAAGAGCATAGCCAACGGTTCCAAATATCGCGCGTTGGAAAGAGGACCGCAGTAGAAAGGCTCAAAATCGAGATCAGTCAACATTCGGCCAACGGCCTGTTGGCTTTTTTCGGAGCCTCCGCAGAAGAACATGGTCGAGGATTCGCCGTTGATCGTCGGGGACGACATGAGAAGCGAGCTCGCAGTATTGAGTGTCTTGACCACGTCCGCTCCTTGAGCCCAGGCTGCGATCATTTCAGCAGCAGATGTGTCGAAGCCGAAGCGCAGTCCTCGAAAGTCGTCGGTCAGAGGGTTGGAGCAATCGATGATGGTCTTGCCCGACCAATCAGGAAAGGACCGACAAACACCTTCTACTGCGGACCAGGGTATCGCAAGAAGGATCAAGTCGGAGCAGCGGATGGCGTCGTGGACGCTCATGACAGGAGTTGCTGCACTGGAATCACCCAAACCATCGATTGCCGACCATCGAATACCGTCGACCTGATCTTCCCAAAGCTCAGGATTGCGAACTCCGTAGGCGACCTGCCAGCCTCGAATCGCCAAACGAGAGCCAACAGTGCTTCCTACCCGTCCGCGTCCGATGATGGCCAAGTCAAAGGTGTTCATACCCGCTCTCCAACGGCTTGAATCAAAGGCGCCAGCGTTTGGCTCTGCACCGAATAAACAGGTTCGATCCCGAAAAACATTTCGTTCCTTGACGAAGCTTTCGCATGGTGCTTGAAATCATCCACGAAACGGCCACAAGTGGCTGGCAGTCCTCCGAGTCAGTCCTCCTAGACTCTGACTACGCATCGCCAATTTCTCGCCAACAAAACTTAGTTTGTGATTGTTGAATGAAATGATTTTCTAGCTCGGGAATGAGGATCCGATCAAGTTAGGAATTCTAGCCAATTCGTACAGTGGACAACGACGAGCACGCGAGAATCTCGTACTTGCGGTAAAACTACAGCCCGAGATAAACCAACTCCCCTCGATTCATGAAAGGGATTCCGCTGGGGACAAAATTCTCAAGCTGCGACATCCTAACGCAGTTGAATGTCAGAACTCAGAAGGAACGACTTTGCTCGCGGATATTGAGAGATTTGGCAGATTGCCTAGAATAACCAAGGTTGTAAACGAGTCAGAAACAAACAGTAGGTGAGTGTGGGACGAATTCGTTTCCCCGCCGATTTGATGTTCAATGTTCACAGAGGGAAATTAGTAATGCGAAGTCTTGCTTGCGTTGTTATTGGTGTCGCTTTGATTGCTGGTTGTAAGCCGGAGGCAGCTCCATCGACTCCAACGGCCCCCGTGTCGCCTCCGCCGAGCAGTGGAACGACTTCTCGAGTAGAGTCGACGCCTTCGAGCGAAAATGCAGTACGTCTGGTTTCATTGGAAGTTCCTGAGATGAGCTGCCCGTTTAGCTGCTGGCCGAAGGTCAAAGAGACTTTGGAAGGTCAGTCCGGTGTCGATAGCGTGCAACTCGCCAAGCAGGCTGATGAAAACGCAATCGATAATCCAATCGTCCATGTCCAACTCAACGGAGAATTCAACACGAACCTTGCCATTCAGGCGCTTAGCAAGGCTGGATTTGAAGGTTCGAAAATCGTCCAAAACTAGGATTCGAATCCAAGTCACTTTTTCGATGGTCGCCTGAGCATACGCCTGTTGCTCGGCGCGATCGCTTTGCCCATCGTCGGGAACCGATTTCTTCTGTTTGACCAAAACTGATCCATCAGTCCGGTTCCCGAGTCTTTTTAACCGATCGCCATTTATGCCCCGCGATTTTCTATCTGGAACGCTCCCTGAGTACGATGTCGTCGTCATTGGGAGCGGTTTGGCTGGGATGACGTCCGCCAATATTCTTGGACGGGCAGGTCATCGGGTGTTGCTTTTAGAGCAGCATTACAAGCTGGGCGGACTTGCTACTTGGTTTCGTCGTCCCGGCGGTCACATCTTTGACATCTCGTTGCACGGCTTTCCGCACGGCATGGTGAAGAGCTGCCGTCGCTACTGGAACGACGAGATCGCGGATCGAATTGTTCAGCTCAAGAACATCCGGTTCGATAACCCGATGTTCTCGCTGACCACGACGTTCAACCGCGAGGATTTCACCCGTCTGCTTACGACTCAGTTCGGTTTGGCGAAGGAGGCTGTTGTGGCTTTCTTCGACGCAGCTCGTGGGATGAATTTCTACGATGACCAGTCGATGACGACGCGAGAACTTTTTGAGAAGTATTTTCCGGGCCGGGAAGATGTCGTCCGATTGCTAATGGAGCCAATCACCTACGCCAACGGCTCTACCTTGGAAGACCCCGCGATTTCCTATGGAATCGTTTTTTCGAATTTTATGTCGAAGGGAGTCTTTATCTACGAAGGTGGAACCGAAGACTTGGTCACTCGGATGCGAAAAGAGTTAGAACGCAACGGTGTCGATCACCGAATCAACTGCGAAGTCGAGTCCATCCTGGTTGATGAACGGGGAGTGTCTGGCGTCCGTGTCCGAGGACGAACGATCCAAACGCGAGTTGTCATCAGCAATTCCAACTTGAAGTCCACCATCTTCCGTTTAGTCGGGGAGGAGCATTTCGCTCGAGATTTTATCGACGCAGCCAAGGCGGTGCGATTGAACAACAGCAGCACTCAGGTCTACATGGCGTTCAAACCTGGGGTGGAAATCGAAGAATCGACGGGTGATCTCCTCTTCTGTTCGACGGCTCCCCTATTCCGTACGGAGTTACTGCTCAGTCGCAATATCACGAGTCGCACCTTTAGCTTCTACTATCCAAGGACGCGGCCAGAAAGCAAACACCATCGCTATGCAATCGTCAGCAGCACAAATGCGAACTGGGATGATTGGGCCAAATTGTCAGACGAGGATTATGAAGCAAGCAAGAAGGACTTGATTGAAACCACGCTGGATGCATTGGAAAAGTACGTCCCAGACTGCCGGAGCAAGATCGATTGGGTCGAAGCAGCCACGCCGAAAACGTTTCAGCATTACACGAAACATCTCAATGGGGCCAGCTTTGGAACGAAGTTTGAAGGTCTCGCCGTCAGCCGTGGTCTCCCCCAACAGATTCCAGGGCTCTATCACGCAGGTAGCGTCGGTATCATCATGAGCGGTTGGCTCGGCGCTATCAACTACGGTGTGATTGTTGCCAACGAAGTCGACCAACAGTTGTTGAAATCCCTTCCGGCGGAGGTTCCTGCTTACCCAGGATAAAGTCCCAGCATGCAAGAATCGATTTTACAAGCCATTCCCCACCGACCACCGATGTTGCTTGTGGACGAAGTTGTCGAACAATCGCAGGACCGAATCGTTTGCCGCAAAACGTTTCGGCCGGACGAGTTCTTCTTGCAGGGGCACTTTCCACAGTATCCGCTCGTGCCGGGGGTGATCCTCTGCGAAGCGGCGCTTCAGAGTGGTGCTATTCTACTGGCTCAACAAACTCCGCGCGACGGTTCCGTTCCGGTTGCTACCCGATTGGACGGAGTCAAATTCAAGCAGATGGTCCGGCCGGGAGATACGGTGGACATCGAAGTCGAGCTCAAAGAAGTCGTCTCCAACGCTTACTTTATGACCGGCAAGGTACACGTCGGCGGAAAGCTCGCCGCTCGACTGGATTTCGCTTGCAGCGTCGCCAAGCCGGTGTAGAAGTTTATGAGTTTCTTGCAGATCGAAGGTAAAACCTTTGCCGTCTTTGGCGTCGCCAACAAAAAGAGCGTCGCTTACTACATTGCCAAGACACTTTTGGAGGCAGGTGCGCGGATCGTGCTCATCGTGCGCAATGAGAAGCGAAAAGTCGAAATCGGTCGGCTGTTTCCGGAACTTCCCATTCTAGTCTGTGACGTGGAAAATCAGAGCGAAATCGACTCGTTAGGAGAGGAGATGAAACGATTCGATCCGATCGCGGGCATCGTCCATTCGATCGCTCTCGCTGATTATTCCCAAGGCATCCAACCGTTTCATGAAACGGGGCGTGCCCAATTCTTGCAAGCGGTCGATATATCCTGTTTTTCGCTGATTGCGATTTGCAATGCTCTCAAGAATTCTCTATCAAGGGATGCTTCCGTTGTCACGATCGGTATCTCGACGACTCGGATGGCCAGCGAAAGCTATGGATATATGGCCCCAGTGAAGGCGGCCTTGGAGTCATCGCTGGCATTTCTGACGAAATCCTTTAGCGCATTCTCCGAGGTACGCTTCAACTCCGTCTCGGCGGGACTTCTAAAAACTTCAGCCTCCGCTGGGATTCCTGGATATGTAGATGCTTATCTTTATGCAGAGCGGGTGATTCCGCGTAGGCGTGGCGTGACGACTCAAGAGGTCGCCAATACCGCCGTATTTTTGCTCAGTCCCAGGTCGTCAGGCATCACCGCCCAATCCATCATCGTCGATGCTGGTATGAGCATCAACTATTTCGACCGACGTATCCTCGACCAAGCCATGGGATCAAGTGAGGGTTGACGAACGCGAACCCCAGCCTAGACTTAAGGGTCTTGTTGGGAGACGTGGCAAGGGTTCCCGAAGCTGTGGAACCCCATGACCGAAAAATCCCCCATCCGCTGCGGCTGTGGCGAAACTGGCAGACGCGCTAGCTTGAGGGGCTAGTGGGAGCAATCTCTTGGAGGTTCGAGTCCTCTCAGCCGCACTTCACGGAATCCTTTCCTTTTTAGACCCTCTTTCCTTCGTTTTGGCGAGTGGCAATAGCGTGTTCCCGTGCAATCTTATTGCTCGATGACTTTCGCCAAGGTTCTCCGCGCTGCGGTAAAAGGTCTTCGTCAAGTTCGGGTTTTCATTCGATTTTCATGGGGCTTGCCGACTCACCCGGGGAACTGGCTCAGGTGAATGCGTTGGGGAGTAGCCATTGTCGAAGATCGTTTTTGGACGCAACCACGATCAACATGCCATCTCGCTCCATCGCAGCCATAAACCATTCGCTCGAGGAAGGAACGGCTCGGAGGGCCTCGGAATACTGAGTAGGTCGTTGGATCGCAAATGCAGTGATGTACATTTCGCCGCGCTTGGTGACCACGCGAATCACCTGTTGAGACCTGGATTTGTCTTTCGAGCACAATGTTTCGATTCGGTCGAAATCGGCGAGTTGGAGCTGATTGAAGAGTCGCTCTAGCCATGTCAGTTTCCGCAATTCGAAGGACGCGGGTTCCAAGGAGTTGTTGAAGATCGAATTGGCCCGCGCAATCAACTGATGGTCCGTCGGAGAGCGCATCAGATAAATCGCATAACCGATCATTGCTATTAGCGCCGCCGCCAGACTGGCAAGTATTGCAACTTTACCGATAGCGTTGCGGCGATGGAACTTTGTTGCCGGTTCGAGAACCGCCGCAGTCTCGATACTTGTTCCGATGGCAGGGACAACGTCAAGCCGCTGCGGAACGGCAACCGTGCCAACGTCTTTGGATGCTTCGTTCATCAATCGCGATCGCCAACGTTCGATTCGTTCAGATGGGCACGGGACTGCTTTCAAACTTGCGCCGAATTCCGTTTCCCAATCTTCTTGGTAGTGCTCGTGCGTGTTGGTGGGCGAGTGTGTTGAGTTCATGTT
>JBBIUE010000116.1:0-7007 GCA_037440405.1 Pirellula sp.
ACCAGCGGTTGCGGTGGGTTTGTGCGCCTAGGTCGGTGTCGAGGGCTCTTGCGGTATACGCGAATACGGCGTCTACTGCTGCTGGATCAGTGTTCGAGATCGCTTGGCCCGAGGCATTGTAGTTCTCTTCGTTGATGATCTCGCCAAAGCTGGAATACACTCTATGCTTGCGAATCACTCCGTTGTTGTCCACCACGTCGCGGACCGAGCCGAGGTGGTCGCTTAACGTCCACAGCGTCGTCCCCGCCGTGCCGCTGCCCGACGTTGCATTGAACAGCGGACCGGTACCAGGCGCGAATTGCTCGTCTGCAAGGATCTGATCGACCATCGGGCCCCACAGGTAGCGATTGGAGACTCGATAGTTTTGCGCAGTTTGCTGGCCGTCGCTGTCGATGAACCGCAGCATTTCGTGACCATCGGTCCAAACAAAAATCTCAAAGCGATCCCACGTTCCGTCGCCATTCGCATCCAGCCGCTTGCCAGTACGCTGATTGAAAGCGTCGTAGAGATATTCCACGCGCTTGGTCGTCGCGCCCGTTTCGGAGGTCTTTTCGGTCACCATGGTCAAGCGATTGCGATGATCCCAGGTATAGCTGGTAAACTGGCCGTCGGCGATGCGCGTGCGGCTGATCTGGTTCCCCTCGTCGTCATACGCATAATTATACACGCCGTCGGTCTGCAGGCGATTGTGGGTGCCGGACGCCGACTGAGATTGGCCGGATGACGACCGCCGATTGCCGTTGGCGTCATAGTTGAACGATTCCGTGGGTGGGGTAAAGGGCATCGCCAGACCAGCGATTTGGACGGTGGTAGCTGATTTGAGCTGATCGGTCGAGTTCCCGCCATTGCCGTTGCTGTTCCCGTCATAGATGTAGTTGGTCTTCATGCCATCGCGGTACGAGGAAAAGCTGGTAACGCGGTTATCCTTGTCGTAAGTGAGGAAGTAGGCGGCGAGCATGTTGGCGGAGCCGAGGGATGGTGGGACGGAACTGGTACCGTTCCACATTTGGCCACTGGCGATTTCAGCTTTGCCGTGAGTGATGCTGGTCAATCGTCCGGCCAGGTCGTATCCGAAGCGCGAATGGACTTCTAAGCTCCCCGTATTGGCCGTCGTCGCCGAGTAGCGTCGCAGGTCGGTGAGCTGCGAGGCGGCATCGTAGGTAAAATTGGCGAGCTTCGGAGCGACGGCGTGGCCGCCGGAGCGGTTTGTCTGGCTGAGGGAGAGCAACCGGTCCATGTCATCATAGACCATGGTGTTTTTGAAGTCCCAGACGCCGCCAGTGATGCTTTGTCCGGAGATCAATCCGCCGATGTTGGCTTCCAGGGCGATCACGTTGCCGACGGCGTCATAGTCGCGATCGAAGGCGACCGCGCGGGACATCATCTGATGGTTCTGGCGTTCGAGCTGCAATTGCCTGCGGGAGTCGTAGACGAAGGAGAAGTCGGCTGCGAGCGGGAAATTGTCGTTGATGCCGACTAGGCGGCTGGCGTTGTCGTAGAGATAGTTGATGCTGCCAGCGACGCCGCTCCACAATTCCTGAGTGACCCGGTTGAGGCGGTCATAGTTCCAGTTCGTGGTGCGGTTATTGCTATCGATTTTGCGACGGAGGTTGCCGACGGCGTCGTAGAGGAACTGGCGTGGCGAGCTGGATTGTTTGCTTTCCGTGACCAGCTGATCGAGGCTGTTGTAGGTGTAGGTCGTGACGTTGGCGAGCGGATCGGTGACGGAGAGGACATTGCCAAAACCGTCGTAGGTGAAACTGGTGACGGCGTTCGCAGGATCAGCGGTAGAGAGGGTCCGGAACCAAGCATCGCGCGCGGTGACACGGTGGGCCTGACTGAAAACATTGGCAGAGCGGAGAATGTGGCCGAGGGCATCACGAGTGAACTGGGTGTAGGCTGGGGAGTTTGGGCCAGCGCCATCGGGGTCAGGCTGAGTGATGCGGCTGAGCCTGCCACCGGCGTCGTAGGTAAAGCTGGTGGTGCGTCCGAGGGGATCGACGATCGAACTGACAAGGCTGTCGATGGTATAGTTGTAGGTGGTGGTCGAACGATTGCCGCCGTAAGTCGGAGGGGGGAGCGCGACAGACGTCAGCCGCCCTCGATGATCGTAATCGAAATTGGTCCAGCGTCCGAGTTCGTCGGAGGTGGTGCGGATGTTGCCGTCGAGCCAGTAGCTGACGAACTGGGAAGAGATATCGCCGGTGATGCTGACGGGGCGACCGAGCATATCGAGCTGATTGTGGACGACCTCGTTCATCGGGTTGGTCGTGCTAACGCGCCATCCCCGTGAGGTGGAGGTGTAAGCGAATTGGGTATCGATGGTGGGGCCGGACGCGCTGCCGGGGTTGGGTTGAGCGATCTTGGTCAAGCGGTTCAGGCTGTCGAAGGTCTGGGTGGTGGTGACGCCGAGAGCGTTGGTGGCAGCGAGAAGATTACTGAGGGCATCGTATTGGAAGGTCGTGACGGGGCCGCCGTTTTCGAGGACCTGGCCAGCGACCGTGAAGAATCCGGCACCGGGGGCGGGGGCGACGGTTTTGGTGACTCGATCGAGACGGTCGAGGGTTATCTTCGAGAGTCGGGAGAGATGCGGAGTTTGGGTCCGATCGGTTTCGGTCCAGGTGATCTGGTTGGGAGTCGCGGCGGCGAAATAGGTGTAGCTGGTGACCAGTCCCGGAGCCTGGGGCGATCCGGAAGCCGCGTTTTTGTCCGGAGGATTCAGAATGGCTTCGTTGCTCGTGACGTAGTTCGTCAGTTGCTCGCTCGTGATGGCTGGTTCGCTTGTTGGCGGAGAGTTGGTTTGGCTTGCCATTCCGCTGGTGAAATACCAAACGCGGCCTGGGTCTTGGGCAATTGACTGAATGATTCGATTCAACGGATCGTATTCATAGGTGTTCTTAAGAGCGGTTACCTGGCGAATCGGAGGGGAAGCAGTGGTATCCACGAACGAGTTGATCAACTCGGAGTTGATGACGTTGTCGAACACGTCGTAATCGTAGCGAGACGCGGCAGGCAAGAGTGGATTGTTGCCATCGGGGTCGTGGTTGAGCTGTCCGATCATTCGGCCAAGTTGATCGTAGTAGAAACGCGTGAGTCGATTGGCGGGGTCGCGCACGGAGCTGACATTGCCACGTTCATCGTAGTTGAATTGGATGTACGCACCGTCGCTGATGGTGATACGGCGAAGTTTGGCGTGGGTCGACATATTGGAGGGGGTGTTGTAGTAGCTGTAGGTGACGACCTGGTTGCCCGCGGAGCGGCCGGTATGGATGGTGACTTGAGCCAGAAGGTTTTTGGGGAGTCCCGCAGTGTTGATGTAGGTGTAATCGATTTCGGCAGCTGTGAGGTTGGCGGGGAAGTCGCTGCCGTGCAACACCAAATAGACATCGAGAGGAGAGATGATGCCGTCACCATTGACGTCATAGTAAGGGGGCGGGCTCCCGGAGAGCATCGAGACCAACACCACGCCTTGGTTGTTGAGCAAGTCGATGATGAGTTGAGCATCGCTGCTATTGACAACCGAGTCGCCATTGACGTCGCGGGGGTTGTTGGCGTTCTGCCAGGGGTTGGATTGGTTTTCCCATTTTTGTTTGGTGATGCGGCCTTGGCTGTCGACGTTCTGCAGGAACTTGTTTCCATTTTCGTCGATCATTTGGGTGACGATATCGAACTGGTCATTCCAAGTGAATGACTGCTGGTTCTGGATGGGGAGTTGCTGGGTGATGGGCAAGTTGTTTTGATACGACCAGGTGATGGTTTGGCGTTGGTTGTTGCCGTCCTGGGGTGAGGTTTGGGAGAGGATTTCTCCCCAGTCGTTATTGATGACATTGCGGAAGAAATCGCGTTGAGTGGGAGTGCGTTGAAATTCCCAAGACCGATGCAAGTTATTATTGAGGGTCGTGATGGTGGCCGGGGTGAGAAGATTCGCGGAGTTGTCGATGATGCTGTTGGTCAGCCCCATGAGGAAGACCTGCTCGGGGTCCCAGTAGCGGAGGACGCGCCCCCGATGATCGAGCTGGTAGATGGTGCGTTGGACATCCGTCGTCGAGCCTCGATCGACAGCGAAGACGGCGTAATTGGGAATGGGATTGGTGTTTGCGTCGGGAGCAACGCGGAGTCCGCGAGGATCGTTGGGAGGAAGGTCGATCGCGCCGGACCAGGATGAAATAACGCTGTTGGCACGCGCCATCAATTCGAGCCGGAATCGGGTGATACCATCGGGGAGGGTAATGGTAGCCACGCGGCGGTTACCATCGAGGTAGTGGCCGATGATGGTCGAGTGGGTCAGGGAGCTGATGGTTCCCGACCGCAAAGCTTGAAGAAAACCCGTATTCGAATACTCGAGCTGGTCTCGGCGGGGGAGCCGGGGACCGGAGCCATCCGGGTCGTCGTAGTCGATGGTGAGTGTATTGAGGGAACTCAGGCTCGGCGTCCAAGTCAGCTTGTACGAACGGTACTCGTTGTCGCCGATCACGTTCTTGCCGATGGTGGTTTGGATATCGACCACCGTTGCGTTTTGAGCAGCCGTGGAGTACACGAAATTGGTTTCTTGGCCGCGTGGATCGGTGATTTTCTCGATGGCACCTTGGAAGGGGGCGTTGGACCGATAGGCAAAGGTGGTTTCGTCGCCGGCAGGTGTGATGTACTTGATAAGCTGTCCGTGCACGTTGAAAACTCGCTGATAGCCGGCCGAATCGGTGACGGTCAGACCGTTGAGCGTATCTTGCGTTTCCGGAGCCGTGGATGAACCATCGGGGAACCAAGAATAACCGCCGTTGTAACGAACGAGCATCGTGCCGTTCTGGTAAGTGACTTTGCCTTTGGAGGACTGAGAACCGTTGGAATCGGGCTGCATGAAGTAGCCGCCGTTGATCAGACGGTCGTGTTTGGCAAGCGAAAGATTCCCGCCGATGCCAGGGGCGATGGTACTGGCGAACGGATTGCGCAGCACATGATTGGTTCGCGCGACAAAGCCGTTGTAGGTGTTAAGGAGGTTAGTTCCGGTAGCGAACGTCGGACTGATAAGGATTTCCAGAGGCAGGATGCGCAGCGGTGCTACGTCGCTTTCCCACCCGGGAAGATGGGCTGATAGGTCCGCTTGCATCGAGAACCACAGCGTTTTGCCGGGCGTCGTACCAGCGGGAATGGGGAGAGTGACAATGGGAGAAGCAAAGGGGCTGGAACTGACCCACTTCCGCGCGAGACCGACTGGATTCCCATTTTCTTCGAGCTGTTTCTCGACGACTTGGACTCGGACTTGCAGATTTTCGGGGACGGCTTTGCCGCCTGGCAAGGTTACGCTGACATGGATGATGGGAAAAGGTCCTTCCTGGCCAAGCGTGGAGGCGACAATCAAGCCTTCCGCCGCCGTCATCGAGACCGTGCCGTCCGACTTGTCGATATTCACGGCGCAGCTATCGATGCACGTGAAGCACGAAACGCAGTCGGGGGTTTTGGAGTCTTTTTCGGTCTTGCCGTCACGGTAATCTTCGGTGATGTTGATGTTGCGCCAGGGGGTGCGGATTTGGTAAGCGTACGCGGGCTCGTTCGGGACGGGAGTCACTATCGCGGGATACGGGTGTTCCGCGTCAACCACTCGAAACCGAGCGACCTCATTGCCTTCGAGTGGGTCGCGATCGGAAGAGAGCCGTTCGTCGGTAGCGACAATCCACACCGAAGCGCGAAGAGGATCGAATGACGAAACTGGAATGGAACGCTTCAACCATGTCCCTGAGACATCAAAAAAGTCTAGCTGAGTAAAGCTATCGGAGTTCGGTTGAAAGTAGACTTGATAGTCAACGCCAAATTCAGCGCTAGTTCGCGTGTCGATTTCCCATTGGAACTGGGCTCCGGGCTGGTTGCTGTTCGGGACGCGGAACAAATAACCGGACTCCGGAGTGAAATCAAGTCGGCTGATAAGGGTCGGGTCAGCGCTCGTAATCGGAGCAGGCAAGTTGGGTGGAAGTTCGCGGGCTGTGGCGTTGATGACGGTGAGACTCGGATTCTCTTTGAGATCGTGAATGTTGAAGCTGACTTGACCACCATTCGCCGAGAAGCTGTAACCGCTATTGGAATCACTCACGCCCGTGATGATTATCACTTCGGTTGCCAGTTCCGGAGTTCCATCCCCGTCGGGATAGTTTGGTTCGATGAGATCATCAACCGCTGTTACATCGACGACATACGATTGATTGATGTTCAAGGCGGGAACGTTGAGATCAAAAATCGGGGTGTTGCCGTCCCAGACAAGTGAAGTTCCACCGTTCCGCCGGCCCATGCTCCGGATAGCAAGGTGATGGAAAACTTCCCCGTCGGCTGATTGGGTCCCTCGTAGAGGATGTGTTGCTCGCGTAGTTCTTCAAAACCAGTAACTACGGACAATTGAAAGACAGCGGGCTCAGGCGAATTGGTTTGAGGCGGGGGCGGGATGAAGGCTTTGTTGAATAAAGGATCTTGGTCGAGCAAGTAGCCGTCGAGGAGAAGGTCGGAGGCCAGCAGATGCCGCGACTCGAGGGATTCAACGATCAGCAACCGCCGGCGAGAGGGATGAGGGATGAGGGATGAGGGATGAGGGATGAGGGGGGCGGCGGCGAAGGAGATTATTCCAAGATTTGCGAAGCATCGGAGCACCTTCGATTAATCGATAATTGAGAAGCAATGTCTGCAATGCGAGAAAAGTTTTTTCGTTTTAACAAACCTCGCATGAACAATCAAGCCGCCAAGGAAAAAAATTTCAGAATCGAATTGCGATGGGACGTGCCCCGCCTACCGGTAACAGAAATGGCAAAAGTCCTGTGATCGTCCTTCTTCGTGCACGCTACTAAAAATGTGCACCGGCTACCTTCAACAGAAATCACGCTACTAAAAATGTGCACCGCCTATCGTCAACAGAAATGGCAAAAGTGGGGCAGTAAGCAAATCTTCAAGAAGTGTTCCGATTGGCACACAGTTTTTCTTGGTTCTAGCAACGCCTTCTGGCAAAAGGCAAACCCGCAAAAAAGTTGCCA
>JBBIUE010000116.1:7046-9896 GCA_037440405.1 Pirellula sp.
CTGACCTGAGCTGCATGGCACAAACTAACCCTGACCTGAGCTGCGAGGCATAAACAAACCCTGACCAAAGACGACCCTCAACTGCAAGGCACAAACAAACCCTGACCAAAGGCAAGCCGAGAAGAGTTGTCCTCGTCGCCGTCATGCGCAAGCTCTTATCGACCCTCAACTGCATGGCACACTGACGACCCTCAACTGCATGGCACACTGACGCCCCTCAACTGCATGGCCAAGACAAACCAAAAATGGCTTCAAACAGCTCTCACTCTCAAGGAAAAAATCAAGATAGCCGATGGCACAGTATGGTTGCCTGCAAGGTATGGTTACCTAGCTTCCAACTTGCGTCGCTCTGCGACTGGTCGCTACGAGTCTAGATGTTCAAACTTCGCTACCGCCAGACGAACGGGCAGGGGCGTTCTTGAAGTAGGTGGAGTTGTGGGCTGTCGTTGCCTGGATGTTAGAAATCTTGTTCCTGCCGTACGAGCTGGCAGGGGGCGAGTTTTTAGCCTCCAAAGTTGCGTTCCTGGCTAGTGATTGTGCTGTGTTGATGCTGAGGGCTTCGTTGGTTGCTCCTTTCTCGTTAAAGTTTCGGCTATTTCGTCAGGTCGATTTTTCAAATCGATTGTCAGCGATTAGGATAAGGGTAGGTTCTTGCGAATAATTTCGGGGTAGTGCAAGAGAAACATTCATTATCAGTTGCTGGCTGCGTCAGCGCGCAACCGTGTTTCCTGCCTTAGTTACGTTTCGGGCTGGCGCATTTTCGATTGCCACTCGCCTTAGATCGGTTGAATCGCATACGAAATGGTCCGGAGTAAGTACGGCATTGTCAACGCTGCCTAAGTTTTTCGCATTTTTCGTGTTTCGAGAGATGATGTTGAGAGAATTAACAATGGGGTTTCGTTTTAGATTGATGTTTGTAGTCGTGTTAAGCCTCGAAGGCTTGTGTGGTCGCGGCGTATGCCAAGAGGCACTGGGCGAAGCCGTTCCCACGGTACCAAGTGCGGCATCGCCGAACGCTGCCAGCACAAAGGATGCTCAGGCTCGGCCAGTGACGGTGACTGTGGAACTATTCACTGGGTTGAAAATCACGGGTGTGCTCGTCGATAACATGCAACTCACGATGGCCACAACGTTTGGGCAAGCCTCGATTCCTGCGGCGGAAGTTGCGGCTGTTCGCTTGGCGGCTCGCGACGATTCTACGACTACGATCGTCATGCTGAACGGCGATTCGATTACAGGAGCCACTGATTTGAAGATTGTGACCGTCGAGACCGAATGGGGCTCCGCGAAGATCAATGGCTCGGCAATCCAGTCGATTTTCTTCGTGCCCGACGTTCAATGGTCTCGGACTAATAGCATCTCCGGTCCCAGGTGGATCCTTGTTGATAACAAAACGCAACCGGCGGCAACGACCGGGACCGTGCCAACCACGGGGACCGTGAACTCCACCGGTGCCAATTCTGGTGCTGCTCAGCCGACCATCCCGCTCGCGAACCCTGGTACTGTTCCGCGAACGCTACCCGCGCCAAGCTTTGCGGTGCCGCGATAGTTAAGTTGCGGCAAAAGGGTAGCTGTCAATCGATGTTTATCGCGTTAGATGGCATGGATGGAGCGGGCAAATCAACACAACACCGCCTGATGTGTGATTGGTTGATCAGTCTCGGACGCGATGTTGTTACCTATCGCGATCCCGGATCGACGCCGCTCGGCGAAACCGTTCGCGAGATATTGTTGCACCGCGAGGACATTCCGCTAGCGTTGACGGCGGAGATGTTGCTTTACATGGCGGCACGAGCTCAACTAGTCGAGGAGTGTCTGCTGCCAGCTCTCAGGTCCAACAAAATTGTTGTGGCTGATCGTTTTCTTCTCGCTAATGTGGTTTATCAAGGGTCTGCAGGTGGACTCGATCCAACGACGATTTGGGAGGTCGGCAAGATCGCCACTCAGGGTTTGCGGCCGGACGCGACGATCGTTATCGACGTGCCGGTCGAGGTCGCGCTGTCACGGCTTGGCTCGAAGCAAGATCGACTTGAAAAGCGAGGGCAGGCTTACTTCGAACGTGTGAGGCAAGGTTTCCTTGACCAGGTCGGCCTGGCGAGCGATCGCACTATCGTCATCGACGGCACTCAGGAACCAACAACCGTCTTCTCGCAGATAAAAGATTTTCTCTGCGATTCATTGTCTCTGAGCTGAGTCCGGCATTTTGGCAATCGTGATGACGATGTTTTTGAAAATGGGTGTCTTGGACTGAGGGTCGGTCGTTCTCGGAACCAGAATGTTTGCTTCCGGGTAGTACATGATGGCATTACCCGCCCGTACCTCGGGATAGCTTCGAGCGAGGATGTCGGTCATTTCACCGGTCTGGCTTCGCACGACGACCCGATCGTTGTCCTTCAAATCAAAACGTTGCATATCTTCCGGGTGGAGCAGAATGACGTCGCGGCGTTCCTGCCCTCGGTAGATGTCGTATTCTTCGTAGACGACCGTGTTGAATTGTCCCTCGCTCCGAATGGTCATCAGCCGCAATTCGCTATCTCTTGCCCCAGATAATTCGGGGAGCGGGTAGATCGCTAGTTTGGCTTTGCCATCGGCGGTTTTGAACGTGGGCTGGTGAAAAGTTCGGCCACCGATGTAGAACTCCTGCCGAGTTTGTTCAATCTCACTGATCTGCTCGAAGCCGGGCACAACTTGCGCGATCCAATGTCGAATCGTGTTCGTCTGTCTCATGCAGGTCCAATCGATGCCTTTATCGTCTCCGACGATGCGGCTGCCTAGCTCGGCAATCACATCCACTTCGCTGCGGGGTCCTGGATATCGAGACGGGCCGCCATCGCTGAGCCGGACATAGTT
>JBBIUE010000117.1:0-9311 GCA_037440405.1 Pirellula sp.
AGCGGCGGGAAAGAAGTTAGACGGTGCCGTTCGCGATATCAAAGACCGGAATCAGTTGGATGATATCGCCGAACACGAAGCCGCAGCTCATAGCGAACGTCGCTGCACTAACCCAGACGATTGTTTTCATATTAGCCCCGCCAGTTTCTCCCCGGCTCTCCAATCCCAAGTTCAAGTCTATCTCAAGGATGCAGAATCCTCAACAAGATGCCGCAGGGAGATTGATCGCACGGCGTCGACCATTCCGAAGTTCAAGTTGGCAATGCAACTATCACGGCGAGGTGCATTCCGTAATAATTTTGTCATAGTGCCGTCGAGCCTGCTCGTAGGCGGCTTGTGCGGCAGCCAGCTCAGTCGGGCGAATCTGTTGGCTTTTCTTGCCCCAGCAAACATCGACGGCTTGTCGGCACCATTCAGCACTTCGTTTAGAAGCTCTTATCGGTAACCCTTCCACTTCGACGAAGATTGGGTTGGTGTGCATCGAGGGAAGAACGCGAACTGCGATCCAACTGGACATTCCAATTGGGATGTCCCATTCTAGGGTCTGCCATGCACCATCGGCGTTGATCTCAGATACGGCAGCCACTTCCCCGTTGACAATAAGTTCCACAGGTACCTTTCTCGTTTCTCCAAGCCGAGCGCGTTCGAGATGCCAATATGGCTTTTCGTCGAGTCTTCGATTGCGGACAGCTCGCGCGGCAGGATCGATCTGTTCGGGCAGCATGGCCGCAACTTTGGTACGCACTTTCGCGGAACCCGCGTGCCGAAGCGCGTATTTGCTGGCAGGACTATTCGGGGTCGCTCGGTGCCCAAGTTCAAACCCGTCGATCGAAAACTCGCTGATGTGGCACAGACCGTCGCCGACGTAGCTTCTTCCGTCGCGAATCCCCTCGATCCACTCGTCGTAAGTGAGCGGCTGGTCCAGGGGCAGTTGAACATAACCGCGTCCCAAGCCGACTCGCTCGCCGTAAATGCAAGGAAAGTCAGTCTCGCCGCTGATGCGAGCCGTCATGCCGCAATTGAGGGTGTGATACCAAATGTTTAGTTCCCATATCGCAGGAGTGTCAACGGCACTGATGAAGTCGCAGGCGTCATTGGCGACCGTTACGATGAATTCGTTCGCACCGATCCCGTCAAATGGAGGCATCGCATAGTCGGGCAATCGATCAGCCGCTCGGCTCCCAAGCGGAGCGGATGCGCCGCCCCACAGCAATGGCATCGCGCCGCGACTTCCGTCGGGCAAATAATCGGGGAGTGACAGTCCCCAGCCACTGTGACTGTAACCGACCACGCCCCCTTGGCTCTTGCCCCATGCGAGTATCGGTTGCGTCCAGCTCGGCCATTCTTCAATCTTCGTGGTGCCGGGATAGTCGTCCTCCGTCAGCTTCAGCAGACACAAATGTCCGGCATGTGAAGAGGGAAATCCGCTGACCTCGACATCGTACCGCATCAAATAATTCGGTTCGGAAAGGGATGAAGTCTTCCCTTCGAAATATTCTTTCTGGTGATACCAGCACGGTCCCCAACTCAGCACGCATCCGACGTTGAGGTCCTCACCCAAGATATGCCTCATCATGTCAGCCGGACCGACCCCTTCCGTCGGATTCTCGTAGTGCGCGCAACCAGCGGCGTGAACATGATGATCACCGGAGAACCAGCCAAGTTTCGCCATGTGGATCCAACGCTTGAGTTGAACCTCGACGGTTCGGTTGAGATCATCGGGAGATACTTCAATGGCAAGTCGCGTCGGATGGTATTCCGGTCCCCTGTTTGCGATGATGCTGTAGTGGCCAGGCGGAAGACGAATCTCTTCTCCGTCCAGCCTATAAATCTGATGGTGAAAAAAGAAATCGGGAGCAAGCCGCCGCGATGGATGTGGATAGACGCGACCAACGTGATCCTGAATCAAAAGGCTGCATGCGGTCGGCTTTCCGTCCTCATCCAGAATTCGAAGCGTTAATGGAATCGAAGGAGAACAGCGAAACAGCATGGGCAGTTCATTGCGGAATCCCAAATCCTGCGTTCCCTGACCGACGTCAAACTGCAGGGTCGCCTCCCGCGGGCCAGCATCGCGGCTATACAGTTGCAACAGTCGATACTCGACGACCAAGCCAGAAAGATTGGGCTGCATTGGCTCATTGACCGGGATAAAAATGTCTAGCCATCGACGCTCAGCATCGGCTGGAGAAATCCGCAGTTCGGGTTTCGCGGCAGAACTACTTCCAATCAACATCGGCAGGGCTTGCGGGCTGGTGCATCTTAGCGGAGCCGTGACCCCCGCTTCGTTGATAACCTTGACGAGAAACGTTCGCCATCCTTTCTCCCACAACTCAGCTTTCGCGTTGCCAGCAGCTACTTTGACTCGGCTCTCTGGATTGATTCCTACAACGGCCAAGCAAAGAGGATCGAGCAGCGATTGGATACGCTGGACAACCCGCGAATCATTGGTGTCTTGGCGAAGCTCGGCCAGTTGGGCGGCGATCTCCGCCGATAACGGTTCCCCGAGTCCATTGAGCGCTTCGGCTAGTCGAGCGACTGCTGCTTCGAAAGGCTGTCTGGCAACGTCCGTAACGACGGGCGTCTCCGAAGCGGGAGCCGACTCGACTCCGCTGATCATCCAAAATGCAATCGCGGCCACTGCCAATACGAGATATCGCTTCATCATCACCCTCCCACGGCTTGAGTAAGTAGAGGACTAAGTTTTTCCGATCATAGGCCGCCACAACCAGCTGAATGAGCTAGCAACCGACGCTTGGTTGCTCGAACATGTATCGAGCTGATTTTTGATGTGCTTGTTGCTTCGACACTATCCCAAAACCGTCCAATCGAAGCCCGAAGCGTGAGCAAGGCGACTGTTTTGGGAATGGCTCTTACTTGCGGCTCGCCTTAATGCTTACGAACCGTTCAGATCATCCAGCCAGGCTTGGACTTCGGCATCGGAAGGCATCCGCCAATCTCCCCGAGGCGAAAGACTGACGCTTCCAACTTTTGGTCCGTCCGGAACACAGCTTCGTTTGAACTGGTTATGGAAAAATCGTTGAAGGAAAATGCGTAAGGTCGCTCGCACCTCATCGTCGGGATAGGGGCGGGAAAATGTTGCGTGCTGAGCGAGGAAGAGTATCTTAGCAGGCTTCGCTCCCGTCCGCACCATGTAGTACAGAAAGAAATCGTGCAGTTCGTAAGGACCGATCGTTTCCTCAGTGTCCTGGACGACTGCCTCATCATGTCCAAGGGGTAGAAGTTCCGGTGTGATCGGAGCTTCCACAATCGCATGGAGAATGTCTCGCACTTCTCCTTCAAATTCGTGATCGGCGATATAGCGGATCAAGAACTTCACAAGCGCTTTCGGTACCGATGCATTGACGTTGTACATGGACATGTGGTCGCCGTTGTACGTGCTCCATCCCAGTGCCGACTCAGATAGGTCGCCGGTTCCGAGCACAAATCCGCGGCTCATAAGCTGCAGGGTTCGGACGCGAGCTTGGACGTTCTCAAAGACAAGATCGTGTCGCCGGGCAATCGGCACCTTCTGTAACTCAGCTTGCAATACCTCCGGCGCTTTCGAGCCGACTTCGATGCCCAATGGAGCGTGATTCATGTCCCGGAAGATCTGCATCGCTGCGGGGCGTATATCGACGATCGACCTGGTAACTCCCAAGTGCTTCATCAGCGACCAGGCATTTTCCCGCGTCTGCATCGACGTGCCGAAGCCCGGCATGGTGATGCCATGAATTCGCGTCGTCGGCCAGCCAAGCGCGCGACAGGTCCAGCACGCAACGAGCAAGGCAAGCGTGCTGTCGAGCCCTCCAGACACTCCAATGACCAGCGGTAAGTCGCTCGGCAATCGTTGGACGCGTTTCGCCAATCCAGCTCGCTGAATTTCGAAAATCTCCTGACAGCGAACGTCCAACTCGTGCGAATCTGCTGGAACGAAAGGCTGGCCTGATATGACGCGAATTGTGGAACCGCCGTGCGGCTCGACCTCAAACCGGATTCGTCGGAACTCAAGGTCGCGTAGGTACGAACTTCCTTGCAGGAACGTACCCATAACCTGGCGATCGTGCATCAGCCGTTGTACGTCGATGTCCGCCGTCGCGATACTGCTCTTCGAAGGCGACAGACCTGTGCCGACTCGTGCGGATTCCCCCAGCACCGTACCATTCTCAGCGACGACGCAATGACCGCTGAAGACCAAATCGGTCGTCGATTCGCTCGGCCCTGAACTTGCATAAGCATAGGCGGCACAACATCGTCCTGACTGACTGGCAATCAACTGCAATCGATAGGGTGCTTTGCCGATGAGCTCGTTGCTCGCGGAAAGGTTCAATAGAACATTCGCACCTGCCAGAGCTTGAATCGAGCTCGGTGGCATGGGTACCCAAAGGTCTTCGCAGATCTCAATGCCAACGACGGTCTCGCCAGCTTGGAATAGCAGATCAACTCCAAGTGGCACAATTCCGAGTTGCGGAAGGTCGATCTGTTCGGGCAACGTCAAGTCGCCAGGTCGAAACCATCGGCCCTCGTAAAACTCCTGATAGGACGGAAGATATTGCTTCGGTACAATTCCCAACAATCGACCGTCGTTCAAAACAGCAGCGCAGTTCAGAAGCTTGTTCGCAACACGGATCGGCAGCCCGACGACAATAAGCTGCTTGCGTCCAGTTGTGAATCGTGTCAGCGTGGCCAAGTCCTCGATACACTGAGCTAACAGCGTGTCTTGCGCGAAGAGCTCACCGCAGGTATAACCGCTCAAGCTCAGCTCAGGAAACAAAACGATATCGCTATTGGAATGATCGGTCAGCAAGCGTTCGTGCTCGAGACGGTTGGCGGACGGATGAGCAACTTGCGTCGGCAAGGAAACTGCGGTTACACGTACCAAACCATGTTGATGCATGCTGTTCCTAACTGAATAGCAATTGGACGATCGATCGGTATTGCCTCTATCTTAACCCAGAGATCGAACTCTGTGATGTTGGAAACTTTATGAACGGCACTTCGCTCGTGGTCAAAAAAAGGGAAGTGAAGTCCGAAGGACTCAATCTCCTAGTGGATGTGATCACGCACCCCGACGTTGGCGAGTGGAAAAGTATCTTCTACGATATTCAGTCTGTTCCATTGCAACCACGTCACTCGCGAACAGAGTCTTTGTTCTATGCGCTCATTTGAGGGGAGGTATCCATGTCCAGCCATACATCTCGCATCGTTGAGATTTCAACATCGATCGGTTCACATCAAGAAGCGGAACTGCTGGCGAATCACTTGGTCGAACAGAACCTAGCCGCTTGTGTCCAAATCTACGGCCCCATCAACAGCATTTACCGATGGCAAGGTGAGATTCGCCAAGACTTGGAATGGAAACTGGTAGGTAAGACTGCTTGGCATCTCGTCGACGATACGATCGAGTGCATCCGGCAGAAGCATCCATATGAGACGCCGGAGATACTCTGTATTCCCGTACTGCGAGCAGCAGACGGCTACGAAAACTGGCTGGCTGAATCGGTACGATCGTGAGGAAGCGTTCACTCGTCAGAGCTAAAGTCCGATCCATTCTTTGAAATTGCAGTTGTTCAACCGTCAGCCGCAGGCGTACGCAACCAGTCTGTGGGCGAACGCAACCAGCCGTAGGCGTACGCAACCAGCCGCAGGCGTACGCAACCAGTCTGTAGTCGTACGCAACCAGTCTGTAGTCGTACGCTCTCAGCCGTAGGCGTACGCAATTGCGCTGCTTAGCCACATAATGCACGTACGCCTTCGGCTGACGGTTAAACGCATGGGACGCGAGCAGGTTCTCTCGGTGTCATGGCTGGAACCGACCTAAGCTCGAAGATGGCTGGCACCGAGATGGTGAATGCAGCAAGATGCGGACCGCACTGGCCTGTCGGTGCACCTTGCGGAAGCTCTGCTTGCGTCGTGATGCTACAACAGGCACAATGGCCAGTTAATAACTGGTACTCGACAACTTCAGGAACGATGGGAGGAATCTCCCATACTTGATCGCGTTTAGGAGCGTCGTTCGTCAGGGCCAATTCCTTGCCACAACGTCGGCAAACCTGAGGCAGACACGAGAGACATCTTTGCAGGGCTCGACAGGAACCAATTCCCGTGAGTGCTTCTTGTGCCCTTTCTGCCCTCCACGTGGTTTCCCAATCTTCATGCGTCGATTCTTGATCTTGCTCTTGTCGTCGTGCGGATGAACCACACTTCCAGGCAATGATGAATTGTTTGGCGTCGCTTTAGGCGTGTTGCTCGCCAGGATTGCAACCTGTTTGGATAACATGTCGACTTGCTACTCGAGCTCCTTAATTCTCTTCTCGAATTGATCGAACAGGGCCAATATAAAAGCCTTGACCGCAGGGGGCATTTCCGCTTCGATTTCAGGAGGTATGGTGGTTTCTGGCCCATCCTCATTAAGCCAAAAAAGAATGAACCCGCGTGTCTAGAGCAATTCCGAAAACAACAGTGCGGGTTGTGAACGGTTACATCGAGAGGAAGCGTTCAAAAGTCTATGGCCGGAAAGCGCTTTCGTTCGGTCTTTCGGTCTCAATGAGCTGCAACCTCTCGCTAGCGGAAACGGCTGAATGTTGTAGAACAGTGTCTTTTCAGGCGAATTCGCCCTCATACATGAAAGCGTACCGATCGTGAACTCGATGCCGCAGCAGTTTTCTATTCGGTTGCATGGTCCGCTGCTCCCATTGCAGGGCGACGATGGAATTGTTCCACAGAGTGACTCGACAACAAGACATCGTCGCGCGGCGGAACTCGGCGTAGACGCTCTTTGTTTTGATCAAGCTCTTGGCGAACTTCCTGGATTGTATCTTGAACCTGACGGTTCCTTCCTCTGGAGCGGACAATGCGGAGACGATGACGGCTCGAAGCGATGGAAAATTGAGGGGACTTGGTACGAACGCGAGGGCATGATCCAGTTCGTCGAGCTATCGGGAAATTGCAGCTTCGAAGCATGGGAGCATTTCTTGATGTGCTTGAAGTCGGGTTGGCGACCATCCGTTGCAGAGCGACTTCCCCGCGAAAACCATGCTTTCGAAGATACCCTATCCGTCCATGAGTTGATCGAAGATCGATGGTATTTGCTTCGCGACTTCGTTCATCACGTCTTTGAATCGACCTGACGATCCGGTTACAATCGGAGTCGTGTGTGTCGACCCTCACTGCTTACTTGATGACAGGAATCATCCATGCTTGAATTCCAACCCGAGAGAGAAGTCCCCATCGAAATCGATGTTCATGAGCTGAAGTCACGACTCGATCGAGATGAAGACCTCGTGCTGATCGATTGTCGTGAGCCGAGCGAACACGCGATCGCGAACATCAAGCAAGCATTGCTCCTACCGATGAGCGAAATGCAGGCGAGAAGCGCTGAATTGGGCTCTTATCAGGGAAAACATATCGTCGTCCATTGCCATCACGGTGGCCGGAGTCTTACAGTTGCCAATTGGCTCAGACAATCCGGCTTCCGATCGGCGCAAAGTTTGCAGGGAGGTATCCACGCCTGGTCGACTGAAATTGATCCCTCCGTACCCACCTATTGAAAGCGGACTAATTCAGATGAAACTCAAATTGTATGTAAATCTACAGGTGATCGCCTCACTCGCACTGCTCTACGGTGCTGCGTTCGGGGATGAGTCGGCAACGATTACCGTGACCCTGTCTACGGAAGCCCGGGTTGTTGACGGATCAGGGCGGCTGCTTGTTTTTTGCACGCAGAATCCCAACGTGCAGCCCATGCGGAGCCTCAATTGGTTTCGGCCCGAACCCATATTTGGCATCGATGTGGTCGATTTTCAACCTGGCCAATCGCGAGTGATCGATGACCAGGCCGACGGTTTTCCCTCAAAGTTATCCGAATTGCCAACAGGCAAGTATTTTGTTCAGGCGATTTTCGACCAAGACATTTATTTCCCGAATGCCTGTGACGGCCCGGGCAACGTCTTCTGCCAGCCGATGTCATTCGAGATTGAGGATGGAAGGCCGCTGGCTCTATCCCTCGAGCTGAACCAGACGATTCCAGATGTCACCCTCACCGATCGCGAGTTCGTCAAATTCGTGCAGCGGCCAAGCCCGCTGCTTACCAAATTTTTTGGTCGAGAGTTTATCGATCGCTGTGCGGTGATCTTGCCAGCGACTTATTACTCGCAGCCAGAAAAGCGATATCCGGTCTATTACGAGGTCACCGGTTTCGGAGGAAATCTTCGCGCGATGACGATGCGCAACCTCGGGGCTCCGAGAGAACCGGCGGCCGATGAAGTCGAGTTCATTCGCGTGTTATTGACCGGCGAGTGCAAATGGGGACATCACGTCTACGCCAATAGCCAAACCAATGGCCCGCGCGGCGACGTTCTTGTTACCGAGATGATTTCCTACATCGACTCGGAATTTCGCACCGTGGCTGCTCCGCAAGCTCGATTCGTCGGAGGCCACAGCAGCGGCGGTTGGTCGAGCCTTTGGCTGCAAGTGAACTATCCTGAGGTCTTCGGCGGAGTCTGGAGCTCTTCTCCCGATCCCGTCGATTTTCGTGATTTTCAACAAATTGATCTTTACCACCTTCCGCCGCTCAACGTGTATGTCGACGAAGCAGGAAAACCACGTCCGCTAGCTCGCCGTGGAACGACCCCTGTTTTGATGTACCGTGATTTCGTCGCGATGGACGATGTTTTAGGGAGAGGCGGTCAAATGCGTTCGTTCGAGGCTGTTTTCAGTCCTTTGGGCCCTGTTGGCTTACCCCGACGATGCTGGAACCGCCAAACCGGAGTCGTTGATCCCGAAGTCGCCGAGGCTTGGAAAGCGTACGATATCAGCCTGATTTTAAAGGAGCGATGGCCAGAACTCGCTCCCAAGCTTGTCGGCAAGCTCCACGTCGTCATGGGGGACCTAGACACGTTTTATCTTGAAGGAGCGACGAAGCTGCTGGCCGAGCGATTGAAGGAACTTGGCAGCGATGCAGAAGTCATCATCGTACCCAACGCAGACCATTCCAGTGTGATAACTTCTGAGGTGCGATCTCGACGGACCAAGCAAATGGCGGAAGCCTATCTCAAATACTTCGACCTCGAAGGCAAGCCCCATCCCTAAGCTCGCTTTGCGAGCGGCGCGGTGGACCTCAAACGCTTTGCCACGCGCAATCGATCCGCCTCGACGGTGAGACGCACGAGTTTGAATCGTGCCTGATTCAGGGATTGCCGTGTGCGAACGGCATCCACTCGAAATGAGCAATCTTTTTCGCGAACCACCATAACAAAGCGGGTAATTGATTACCGGATGGCGATAGCTGGAAGGGTATCGGTGAGCGTTTTTTG
>JBBIUE010000118.1:0-9020 GCA_037440405.1 Pirellula sp.
AATGGTACATAGGGTCGAGCCGGATCAATTTGCAGCGTGACATTCTTGAGCTGTGAAAAATCTTGGATGCCGGAATCCTCGCGAACCATGATGCAACGCGGTCCGTTTTGCATGGGAGCCATGACCGCGACCAAATCGAGCTCTTGCGCTCGAGCCATCAGCACATCATCCGCATTCCCAACGCCGAACTCGACTCGCCCCAATGCCAACTCCGGCCCGACGACAATCCCTCGCGCTCCCGGGATGATCTCGACGTTTAATCTTTCCTCAGCGTAATAGCCGTGAACCAACGCGGCATAAAAGCCACCGTGCTCCGCTTCTGGATACCAGTTGAGAAGAAGTTTGACTTTAGTAGCGGCTGCGGAGCCGTTGCCCAGCCCAGCACCGGCGCTGTCGCTGTTGGTATCGGATGGGCTCCAACAACCAGCCAAGCTCAACAACAAAATCCCAGGGATCCACCATCGTTTCATATTCTTATTCCCGCGTAGAGTCGAACGTTTTGGTTGTCGCTTCTTCCGATCGAGTGAATCTCAGTTTCGAAGTGCATCACTCAAAAAAGACATAGCCATGATTGAATCATCAGCCGAAACTCGCAAGTGTACGCATTTTCCATCGGAGTCCAGGAACCGGACGCATGCGCCCTTCGGTAGATTCCTCGTTCCTGATCGCGAATCGCACAGTGCGAGAACGGATGCAAGAAGAACGTTCAGGATTGTACTAGCCGGTAAAGTCAGATGAAACCGAACAATAGCTATTTTCTTCTTGCCGCTTCGTTCCGGCAGGGCAGCGAAAGTTATCGGACGTTAGCTTTCGAGCATTCGCAGTTCATCGAAACATCCACTGCGGAAATGCGTTTGCAGAGCAACGGAACGCGAATCAACGTCGGTTTAGGTGATTGATCACCAGCAGAGCATCGAGCGGCTCGATCGAACCATTATTGGAGACGTCGATGAACGGTGGACCGGGTAAATCGCGGTCTGGATTCAGGGGCCCCAGGCCGAACTTCACTAAATGATTGATGACAAGCAAAGCGTCAAGCGGCGTCACATTTCCGCTTCCATTCACGTCGACTGGAAAGGCTGCGTTGTGCCACTGCGGTTCGTCATCGTCGATGATTGTTACTTGAAATTCGGAGGAAACAAATCCATTAGCCATAGCGAAGATGGTAACCGTCTCGTCGCCTTCGAACAGAAGATCGTCAATGACTCGGATTGGAAATCGAACTCGATCGGAGCCGGCAGGTACACGCACCGATGTGGGCACCTCCAAGTCTGCCGGCGAGGAAGTACTCAGGTCAATCCGGATGCCACCTCCTGGGGCAAGAAAAGGAATCGAAACTTCCATTTCTCCATTTCGCATCGCCTCTTCTTCGCCGAGATCGCCGGATATCGTGACCAACTGAAGCGGTTCGAAATCTTCGAGGATCAATTCCACTTGGCCGACGAAATAACCTTCCGCTTGAGCGGACAAGACAATCGTTTCTTCGCCATCGAGTGCCGCGTTGTCGATGACGTCGAGATTGACGACAATTCCCTGACGATTCTCGCCGATGATCGTTGTTGTAGGCACGGGCACCCGGTTCGAGTTCGATGAGAACAAAGCCACTTCGAGCGGCAGGTCGCGATCGGTATTGGAACGATTGATCGTCAATTTGGTCGCGCGTCTACCCGCATCTTCTCGCAATCGATTGACGGTTAGCTGCACGATGAGGCTCTCAAAATCAAGCACATCGATCGAAACAATATTGGAGAGGACGTTTCCAGCAGCGACGCGAATGTTCACTGAAACAGTGCCATCAAGCAAGTCGTCGTCGACGGCTTCGATGGGCACGAGGATCGTGCTCACTCCGGCAGGGAAAGTCTGTGTCGCCGGAAGTCGCAATTCGGTGGAGTCCGAAGAAGACAGGGTTACTTCAAGCGGTTCGTCCAGCGGAAATCCGATTCTCTCAATCGTTAATGTGGCGGCATTTGGTCCGGCGTTCTCCGAGATAGCATTGCGGTCCGCAGAGATGACGAGATTGGGGGGCGGAAGAACTTCGACGAAGAATTCCTTGCGGTCCGTTCCGCGATCATCATCGGATAACGTGATCGTGACTTTGAAACGCCCCAACTGTTGGTAGGTATGCACTCCCGGAAAGAATCCCAGGGTCGGCACGCCCGCCGAACCCATGCGCTGAATGGTGGCATCGCCGGTTTCTTCTGGAGAGCCGACTCCCCAATTGATTCGAAATGTGAATCGCTCCAACTTGGGTGGAGTGGCATTCGGGAGATCGAAGCCAGGGTCGGAGAACTCGCCCAACCGAGCGAGTCGAAGCTCCTGGCCCACAATCGCGACCGTGTCCAAAGGCTGAGTCAAGGTGGGTGCAACATTCGTAACAGGAGCGCTCAGCTTGATGGTACGTTCTCCCAAGCGGCTACCTTTCAGCGTGACGGAAACGGGGTAGTTTCCATCGTCGCCGAACACATGTTCCCCGGTGACGGTGGCGACGGTACTGGGAGCCTGCCAGCCGATATCCTTGAGAGCCGCTAAGTCGAGTGGCGTCAGTAGTCGCCTTTCCCCTTTGCTGATCAAGGGAAGCATCAAGGTCATCATGCCCTCATCCGTTGTTCCACGTTTCCAATGCGAGCCGTCATTTTCGAGAGGCACATTTCCGGTGCCATCGTATTCCGCGCGTGCATTCGGTCCAATGAACTGGGTGCCGGATACGAGTCGTTCCCAAGCACTTTTGCTTCCGGGTAATGCCGAAGGTGTCCCCCAGCCCAGCACGTGGGAAAATTCGTGCATAGCCACGCTGATGAAGTCCGTTTCGTCCGCATCAAGTCCTTCCGTGGTCAGTCCAAAGTGCCATTTGGTTGCGTTATCGAAACTCATGTGCCCGCCCCAAACACTGAAATCGGTTGCTGGGTTGGTGAGTGCCCCTGCTTGGCCGCGAGAAAGCACTAAGTCAACCCAAGCTTGTGTCCCTCGAGCATTCGCACCGCCTAAACCTCCTTCACCGAGTGAGTTGCCGGGCAAATCTCTTGCACCTGCAAAGACAAGAATCTCATTCGCCAAAATGTTCCGGTTGGAAAGCTGAATCTGTTGACCCGTCGAGGGGTTTACGGTGATCGCGCTCCAAGTATTCTGTCCCGACGGAACAATCGCTGCTAAATCGTCGGTAAATCGAGAGAGAACATTGTCGATGGCTGTTTCTAACGCCAATCGCCGCTCGGCTGCATGAAAGAAATTGCCACTGTCGAGAGAGTAATCGATCTTTGCTTTGATCTTGCTCGGCGTCGCGGCGGCAGAAACCGTTAGCGGGCTGGAAGTGCCGTCACCCCAATCGGCCGTTGCAGTGATCGTGCCGAGCAAATCGGTGGCCTTGACTTGAAGGTTCACTTGGAAGGGGCTTCCCTCTGCGACCAACAGCCTCCTATCCTCAAGCTTCTCGAATGCTCTTCGTCGTTGCCGTTGCATTTGGAGCCATTGTGTGTGAATGCGAGAAAGCTCGAAGGTCGCATCGGGTTCCATGGGGATGGAGCCTATTCATCCCAGCAACCCGAGCTGATGACCCAGTCTAGCCAAAATTTGAGAAAAAAACGCGATGAATTTCCGTACTCCTGCAAAGATTTTCTCTTTCGGATAGAGCGATTCGTGATCCCTTGATAAGAACCTATCCCAAAACGATCGCATCAAAGCCCGAAGCGTAAGTTTCGAAGTTGAGATTTTCGTCATTTACCTTGAAAAATCGCAATCCGAAGCGTGAGCACGGGAGAGACCAAGACCAACATTCCCATGCTCATGCGGCGGCTTAGATGAAAAACGCAATTTCAAAAAGCGTCAGCGCGTTGATGGTTTTGGGATGAGCTCTATATGTCCGTTCTTCTACGCAGAAAACTTCGACGTGGCAGGGTCGCCGTGCTACTGTTGCGAGTACTTGTCGGCCGAGCAAATTCAAGCGGGGCTAGTTTTTCATTACCTTCGTTGCCGTCGAAATTTCCGAGGTATTGCCGCCGAACTTCTGGATGCTGTTTGACCTCTTCTGGAGTTCCTTCAAAAAGCACCACTCCCTGGCTGATGACGTAACAGCGATCCACCGCTTCGAGAATCTCTCGAGCAGCGTGGTCGGTGATGAGAATCGAAATTCCGGTTTCGCGAAGCTTGGCGATGATCTCCTGAATGCTCTGCACCGTGATGGGATCGATACCAGCGAAAGGTTCGTCCAGCATGATGATGCGTGGGTTTGAAACCAAGCATCGTGCGATTTCCAAACGCCGTCGCTCCCCACCCGACAACTTCGAGGCCCTCGATTTTCGGATGTGAGTGATGTTGAATTGTTCCAACAGCTCGTTGCAACGTTCTCTCCGAGCTCTTCGAGGAACGCCCAATAACTCAAGAAGCGCGAGAATGTTTTGCTCGACGGTCAGTTTGCGGAAGACACTGGACTCCTGAGCGAGGTAACCCATGCCACCATCGCGAGCGCGGCGAAACATCGGCCAATCGGTGACGTCTTGTCCACTGAGCATGACTCGCCCTCGGTCAGGGATCACCAATCCGCAGGTCATACGAAAACTCGTTGACTTACCGGCACCATTCGGTCCTAGCAGTCCTACGATTTCGTTCTCGCCAACGTGAAAACTTACACCTTGGACCACTTTGCGTCGGCCGTAGGACTTCTCCAAGCCGGTGACTTCCAACACATCCATGTTTCTAGCTCCTCGGTCGCTTGTCAGCGAATCAAGCGGAACTTCTTAAAATTCGGCGTAAAGGGTATCGGGCGATTCCAATGATGCGGCCAAAAGACCAAGATCGCGCGTCCGATCAACAATCGATCAGGAAGGCCACCCCAACTTCGTGCGTCCAAGCTCGAATTGGAGTTGTCCCCCATCGGAAAATACTCATCCTTCTCCGTCGGATATTGGCCGATCGTTCGCTTCTGAAGAACCTTGGTCGATGCGAGCTTCTCTGGGTCCATCAGGGACTCTTGGACGAAGCTGGGATCGAGCACGTAATCCCGGCCTGCCGTCGAAATGTAGTAGAGGTCGCGCCAGACACGTGCCTGTTTCACCTCGAAAGTTGCACCGCGACCTCCGATACCAACCGGTGCCACATCCAGAGGGTCGTCGGGCGTCCGCACCGGAGCGATGTTCGAACCAGGACGAATTCCCAAATCGAAGGCCCCATCGCCCGGAAAACGCTGAAGCTTTCCATTAACCCAAAGCAGCAATTGGTCATCGACGTTGGCGAACTTTAATCGGACTCGTCCCGATCTGATCGAAATGTTGGCCACGGAGCGAGCGACTTTTTGATTGCCATCGACCAATGCTTCCAAGATGGAACCATCCTTGGTAATCGTCAGCTCCGCTTGGCCAGCAGCGAGATCGATCGTACAAGTGTGATGCACTCCGCCTTCTACCAGATCGAGCACTACGTGACCGGATTTCGATGGAATATCCAAATCGAACTCGCAAGCCAAGTCGCCCACCCAATTCACTCCATCGTTCTCGATGTTGCAATTTCGCATATCGGACGAAAAGAACGGAAACCTCGCATAATCGCGAGGATTCCGCCCGCTTTCGTAGAGGGCCGATGGGCGACCGTTGCGGTCTAAAATCGAAGACTTCTGAGCCGTCATCGAGGTGTTGTAACAGGTGAAATCGAACACCGGAATGCCGAAATAAGGGTCCATCCTGGAAGCAGCGTTATTTTCGGACAAGTCCCAGCGCAGTCGCCAAGGTTGTTGAGCAGCTTTGGCTGCTCCGGCCTTCGGACCGAAGGTGCGATGGAAGTACCGAAGCCAATGCACCGAATCCGCTTTTGTTGACTCCACCTTGGCGCTCCATTCAGCTTCGGTTTGCACAACCGACCAAGCCTTCTCACCGGCGGGCCAAGGCTGCCACGCCGACGGCATACCTGCCTTCACTAGAGATTTTGGTAGGTGCCGGGAGTCGTAAAGAGGCTGCAAGACCGTTTCGACGACATTCGCTGGTTTGCGAGCGATGGTTTCCGTCGTTTCGCCCTTCGATAATCCCGACGTGACAAAGATATCGCCGTTGTAAACGCGAAGCTTTTCATCCGGCAATCCGACGCAACGCTTGATGTAGTTCATCCTCGCGTCACCTGGGAATTTGAAGACGATCACTTCCCACCGTTTGGGCTTCTTGAAAATATAGGACAGTTTGCTGACCAAGATTCGATCGCCGCTGAACGTGTAATGATTGGCGTTATTCGATAGGTCCAGCGGCAGCTCGAATCGGCACAAGGGGCAAGTCGTGGTCAAAATCAAGTTGTTTGTTTGATACCCGAGTTCATCGAATTCGGAACTGGCTCCACATTGATAGTCGAAACCGCATTCGGGACAGCGAACGTCCTTATGTGCTCCCATCAGCGTGGGAGCCATCGAACCGGTAGGAATCACAAAAGCTTCGGCGACAAAAGCCCGAAATAAAAACGCCAAAATGAGAGCGACTGCGAAACTCTCCACGGATTCGCGAAACCAGTGTGGATTCCCCTTCTTCTCGCCCGCCGTTTCTTCTTTCTTCTTTCCCTGATCGGATGTCTTGGCCATGCCTTACTTTCTCAGTCGTCTGTGTTCTCGCTACATGCATCAATCATTTGTGTGTAACTTGAGACCGATGGAGCGAACAAACCTGCTTTCCCCCACGTTCAAGAGTGTACGAAAAATGTTCGCTCGTCACAGCGCAAACTTCAAGTTTCAATTCCTAGCCTTCAACCTAATTACCCACGGCGTCAATTTCGCTCTAAAAGATCGGAAGGCGGATTTGATAGCGGACATTACTTGGATTCAACTTGTCGAAGGTACAGGGCCATTTGACATGTGGCATTAGCAAGCAAATCCGCTGGCTGATGCACAGAGTTCACTCTGATCTGGTTTAGAAGCGATCTCATCACATGTTCAGGCCCGGGTGCCAAAAACGACACTCAGTTCGGGCTTAACGGAAACTTAACAGGGTGTTAACTTAGGCAAGCTTGAACATTAGTCGTGCTTAGGTAATCTAGAACCGTCGATCTTTCTCAGTTATCGGAAGTGCAGTCAGTCTTGATTGTGGAAATGGAACTTTGTCCTACCAATAAGTAGCTACTTCGGTTTGGTCAACAATCCTTCGGGAGTGCATTCGGCTTGGGCTATTGCGAGTTCAGCTACAGCTACTCGGAAGTTTCGCTTTGGCGGTTTTGGAACGATCAAGCTGCTCCTTGGACTTTTTGGCTCAAATTCTAATCGCGAAATCACTAGCTCGAATGTGCTGAGATCACCTAATGTGCGGTGCCGAGCTTGACTCCAACACTTGATAAGGGAAAAGCAGAAATGGGAACTTCAGAACGTCCAAGACAAGCATTCTCTTCCCTTGTTCGGCGCTGGTAATCACTCATTTGGTTTCAATCCTCAAGCATCACTTTGTCCATCTTCATCCAGAGTTCATTGAAGGTTAACGAAAGGCAGCTCATCGAATTCAAGTTTTACGGTTACATTAGCTTTCTCGTTGGGATCGTTTCCAGCGAAGAGGCGGAGATGGCTTGGGCCGCTCCTGAATGGAACATCTTTTGAGAAGGCTTCTAAATGAGTTTCGGAGGTAGCGAATGAAAGAATTGTTGGTCGTCGCCTTGCTTGCGGCGACGGGTATTTCTCAATCACTCAACGCGCAAACGTCGTATACGGACGTTAATGCAACTGGCGCGTGGAGCACGAGTCGGTGGAATAATTCCACCGATGGGCCGACTTACACATCGGCCTACACGGCCAATAATGCTGTTGTATTTACCAGTGGAAATTACAATTTCGCTGGCGTGGGATCGCTGATCAACGTTGGCAACATCACTGTTCAAAGTGGTGCAAACGTGACCTTCACTTCCGCGTCGAGTACGTTCGCCACCAATGGTGCAGTTCGAACGATCGACGTTGCAAGTGGAGCTGTCCTCGACTTCTCTGGGCAAAGCTTTTCGACGGCAAGTGGAACCGGTTTCATCAAGAACGGAGCAGGAGTGCTAGCACTTGCTGGGAATACCTATAACGGTGGCTTTACATTGAACTCCGGTACAGTCATCGCTCGTGGAGTGAATGCTATGGGAGGAGCTGGCACCAATGTTCTTACACTAAACGGTGGCACTTTGGCTTCCAATGCGAACCGATCTTTCGATACGACGAAATTCGGGGGCGGAATTGTTATCGGTGGTAATGTTCAGTTCGGAGAGCTGATTACTAATGTCGCTCTCGCTTCAAGTGCGGCCAATTTGTCCCTTGCGAATAATGTGTCACTCGGCGGAGTCAATAGAGTACTAACAATTGGTAACAATGGTACTCACACTTTCTCAGGAGTGATTTCGAATTCGGGAAGTGGCGGGGTCACGTTCAGTGCGAACTCTGGAACGGATGGAAGGTTCGATATCACGAACACTTCGAATACGTTTACCGGAAATGTTTCCATTCTCGGCGGGGAAGTTCGCTTCACGGCAGATGGAAGCTTGGGCGACACCAACAATAATATCGTGATCGACGGAGGTCGTTTTGCAACCTCCAATTCTGCTACTTACACTTTGAGTTCTAGTCGAAACATTGCGGTTGGTGATGACGCTGGAACATCGATCAGCACTCCAGGTTCTGGCACGTTGACCTACAACGGCGTGATCGCTGACAAGAGCGGCGAGACCGGATCATGGTCCAAGCAAGGGGGCGGTACCTTGCAGTTGGGTGGAGCGAGTACGTACACCGGCTCGACCGCCATCAACAATGGAATCGTTAGGTTGACCTCTGGAGATAACCGTCTTCCAACGGGAACCGTCGTCTCTCTCGGTCAGGCATCCAGCAACAACTTGGGAACGCTCGATCTGAACAGTTTCAACCAGGAAATAGCGGGTTTGAACTCGACAGCCGGTACAAATGTGACTGCAAACAACAATACGGTCACCTCGACCAACCCAGCCACGTTGACCATCTCCGGAAGCGGTTCGTACTCATACGGTGACGGCACCAACGCGAACTCCGGAGTGATCACGGGCGGTTTGTCGATCGTTAAGTCCGGAAC
>JBBIUE010000119.1:0-8564 GCA_037440405.1 Pirellula sp.
CTGTAATCACCGACCACTATGTTCGGGTTATTGACCAACGGTTTCAAGAACCCGACCTGCGGGAAGCCCTTCATCGGGTGTGGATCATCGGGAGCGGGGCCCAACATTCATAACTCCTTCGCAGCGTGCTTGATTTCGGTTAATGATCCTTGCTCCAAATGTCCTCTCACAATTGAGGAAGCGGGCAATGAGCCGGAAGTTCCGTGAGGTCGTGGTAGCCGATCAATTCCACTTCATCTTCGTTGTCACGCACGCGACGACGCAGATTTTCATATCTTTGGCCTTCGGCCTGGTTTATTCTAGCAGGGGCTTGGTCGTGTTTCTTGCAGCGACTCTTGAATTTGGCTCGAACCACTTCTACCGGTCAGTAAGCGACTCCATGGACGCCGTCATCGAGCTTCTGGGAGATGACTTGGCGATCGATATCGGTGTTTGTCGGCATCGTCGTGCAGGCTCGCCAATCGATGAGCCAGCCATGCAATGGAGTTACTTTTAACCGATCCAGCCGAGTGTTGTATCAAGTAGTTGTGGCCGGGGCCTTCGATCTTTGATGCTCCCAAGAGCTTGCGCACAGCGTCAAGCTGGTGGTAGCGAGGGAAGATCATCGTCTCATTGCGGACTTTCTTCCCGTTCTTGATCTTCTCTTCAACCGTCAGGCTGATGAACCGAGCAAGAATGTCGAGGAAGCTGTCTCGCTGCCAGACTTTTTCCCACAGATATGCCGTCTTGAAGCCGTTCGGGTTGTCGGGGTTCCCCTCACGGCAAACGCAAACTTTGGGTAATCTGGTGTGACTTTGGAGACGGGATTTGGCACAATGTGTCTTGAGTTGTAATCGACATGAACAACACAGGAGCGTTGCTATGGCCATGGATGCGGCTGATATCTTTACCGTCGAATCGATTTTATCTTCGTTTAGCGAACTAGAGGACACGCGTTCGACCATCAATCGCGTTCATCTCTTGGGCGACATCATCTGCATTTCGATTATGGCAGTGATCGCTGGAGCAGACGGTCCAAAGGCGATTGGAACTTGGGCGCTCAGCAACGAGCAGTGGTTGCGAGAACGACTCCCATTGCCTGGTGGCATTCCTTCGCACGATACGATTGGTCGCGTGCTGATGGCGTTGAAACCGGCAGCCTTCCAGAAATGTTTCCAGAATTGGATTGCGTCTGTGATGAATCGGGACGCCAATGAAGAATCGGACATGATTGCCGTCGATGGTAAGGCTCTGCGACGGTCCCACGACGCGAAGTCAGGGCTTGGTCCGTTGCACTTGGTAAGTGCATGGGCGGTGCAACGTGGGATCAGCTTGGGGCAATTGGCAACTGCGGAGGAGTCGAACGAAATCACCGCCATTCCTGAGCTTTTGGAGCAGATGGAGATCGAAGATGCGATCGTCACGATTGATGCAGCGGGTTGTCAAAAGAAGATCGCTGAGACGATCATTCGAGGTAAAGCAGACTACGTATTGTCACTGAAGGGCAACCAAAGCAAGTTGCATTGCGCCGTCATGGACTACATCGTGCTGCACATGGAGAATGACTTCTCGGACGTGGTGTGTCGCAAGTTCCACGAGGTCTTGAAAGGTCACGGCAGAACAGACGAGATCACGTACTATCAACTCCCTGTACCGGAGGAGATCACTGCTCAGCACGATTGGAAGGGTCTACGCACCATCGGCATTGCCATTCGTCACAGCGAAAGCTCGAAGGGCGAGTCGGATGAGGTGCGTTACTTCATCAGTTCTTTGCCGTTAGGTGTCAAAAAATTCGCGAAGTGCATTCGTGGTCATTGGAGTATTGAAAATAGTTTACATTGGTGCCTCGATGTTACCTTCCGAGAGGATGAAAGTCGGGTTCGAGAAAGAGTCTTGGCGGACAATCTCGCATGGCTAAAACGCTTCGCAATCAGCTTGCTGAAGCAGGTACCTGATAAGGAAAGCATCGCGATGCGCAGACGAATGGCCGGTTGGAACTCCAACTATCTCGCAAAAGTCCTGGGAATTCCAGCCTAAAGTATGCGTCCGCCCTGGGGTTCCCCTTGAGGGTCAACGCTTCACATTCACCGGTATCAAACCAAGCGGCTTCGCAACAGAGACATCCAATGTGCGGTGGTCGAGGAGAGGATCGACGGCCCGGTCTCCACGAGAACGGAATTCCTGTTCTCCAAGGACATCGGCTTGGTGTCCGAGACCGTCTACGAAGTCAAAGACGGCAAGGAGACTTATGTGCGACAGCTTTTGCTCGAAGGATTGTGAAACATGGACAGCGGCGAGTGAACGCTACAGGAGATTCCGAGGCACCTGCTACTCCCGGTCGAATTCCAAAAGTTGCACCAAGAGGAGCCTCCCCAATGATAATGGACGTAACCGATTGCGAGGTGCTGTCGCTCGCAAGCGGCGTTATCACCTGCCCCGTGACACAGAACAAAGTGCCAGCCTTGTTCGTCACCATCCGCATCATCGGCCAGCCGCCGATCAACCTTGCGATCCGCAATCCGCACCGGCTTGCCAAAGACCTGCCCGTTGTGATGGCGCAGTCGAGGGTCTTGAGTGGCGATGGCGAGTTCGTGCCCGAACATGAGGAGGATGACCATGAGTGACGACATCCCCATGCTGTCGATCATCAAAAAGGGATTGGCCACGTTTCCTCGTGTGATCGTGGCAAAGAGCGACGAGTTCAGGAATCCGCTCTATTGGACTGGCTCGGGCTGGAGCGAAGAGGAAACCGAGGCGATGGTTTTTGCGAACGCCAACGACGCCTCATGGGTCTGCCACGATGTATTGATGGAGAGTGTCAGCGACCTTCCAGTTCACAGGTTCATCGCCCCCATCTACATTGAGATTTACGGCGAGAAGCCACCGCTGGCCGCACTCAGGCAGTGGCTCGAACGGGCCATGCGGATCGTCGTCGATTCGCCGAGGCATGGCCTCGGCCCGAAGGGAACTGTGGGCGTCATCATCGCCGACGTGGAGAAAACAAGAGGCGTTTGATGGCCCAAATGGTTTTCAGGAAACGGGTTCCGTTTCTAAACTGAAGGCGTGGCATTCTATCGATGCCACGCCTTCAACTGTTTTCAGGAGACGAAGATTTCCTGGCCGAGATTGGCCACCTATGGCACATATTGACGTTGCGAAAGTCGGTTCTGCTTCCTCACAAACCGCCAACCTGAGCCGCAAGGCTCTTGAGATCAGAAGCAGTGCTTGGACTGACGCTCCCCGTATGGTGGGCGTCGGCCATGCGCTGTTCTGGTCTGCCACTTGGCGGGGGTGTGAGGAGCGGTCGTGGTTCGGCGCTCCTCTTTCTTTTTGCGCTTGCTGCGCCCCTGACTCCTCCTGCGTCGGATTTTTTGAGCCGCTTTTGGCTCGGGTTTCGCTCAGTCCATTGGATGCCATGAGGCACCTGCTACGGACCAGTCAGACCCTTACCCCCGAACCACAGACGCAGGAGTTTACCGAATGAAGCGACTTCGCAAGCTGTTTGCCCTATCTCTCGTTATGGCCGTTCATGCATTCATGGCGCTGCCTGCTCAAGCTCAGGTCAAAAAGATCGAGGTGGAGATCACCGCTGTCGATCCCGCTGCTCGGACGATCACAGTTTCCGAGAGCGGAAAGTCGCTCCAACTCGACATCAGTCGCAAAGCAACGATTACGGTTGCCGGTAAGTAGGCAGATGTCTCGGCGGTTCTTCCGGGCGACAAGGCGACCATCGAGTACCACGACGACTTGGGAGTCGTCACCAAGATCGATGCGAAGGGCGCAGGCGGCAATTGCTGGAAGTTCTATGACGTAAACAATAAAGGCATCGACCGGGATCGAGCCATCATCATTGCCCGTGATGGATCGCTCGTCTGCCAAGGCAAAGTCAATGGTTACTGTCTGGCCTCGCTGCGAGAGTATTCCGAGTTCACGTTCTCGGTCGAGTTCCAGTTCGACGCTGACAAGGTTGCCGGTGGCCCGTTTGTGAGCGTTGCTTCCAGTCTTCCCAATCCGAAAGCAAAGGATTGGATTCAGCAGATTCCGTTCGGAATCGAAGTGAAGCTCGCACCGGCGAACATGGGAGAACTCGTTCTCCCGAAGCCCGACTTCAAGGTCGAGCTTCCCCTTGGACAGTTGCGGGACCAGCGAAAGGTCGTTGCGTTACGCAAGCCCAAACTGAATGTCTCGGACTGGAACAAGCTGGAGATTCTCTGTGACCAGCATCGGAACGTGACCGTGAAGATCAATGACACGACAGTCAATGCCGTTGCAAAGGCCCAGACGACAACCGGCCACATCGTGATCTTTCCCCAGAGTGCCGAGATGCGATTCCGCAATCCCATCGTTGTGTTGAGTGAAGAGCAGACTCCGTTGTCATTTGAGACTGTCCAGTGACTCCATCGGCTTTGGATGCCACAAGGAACGCCCCCCAATTCCCGAACCTCAAGCCGTAGGAGTCAACCGGATGAAGCATGTCACCTTTGTTCTCTCACTCGCTCTGTTTTTCGTTGCCTTGCCTGCCCTGACCGTTCTTGGAGACGATGCCACGACCTTCACCTCCATTCGCCTCTCCGTTGATGAGAAGGGAGCAGGCGTGCTGACGGTTGATAGCCGTCCTGCGGAGGAGACCAAGCAACCTGATTCACCGTCCGATGAAACCGCCAATCTGAAATTCTTCGGCAAGGCGACCGTCTCCAAGCTTAAGGATGGTCGGCTTGATGTCACCTTCAATTTCTCGAAGGTCACGGAAATCGCCGATGTGGTCCCGTCATTTGTTCCATCACCGGCTCGGACGGCTTTGGAAAAGCAACCCAGCATTGACGGGGACGAAGGTGTTCTCGTGCTGCTCCCCGACGAGACGAAGCGAATTCAACTTCCCTTTCCCCGAATGGTTCGACCGCCATTTGAGGTGCAGGTAGACCTGATCGGCCATTCGGATGGTTTGCTTCAACTGACGGCTGCACCGGGGAATCACCTGATTGGGGTGTCGCTTCACGGAGAAAACACACCAGAGAAAGATGTCGAACCAAGCACCGTCGTTGCCTTTGAGCGGCCCGGCCCCAAAGGAGAATTCAAGAACTTGCTGAAGATCGCACATGGGAATTTGGAACAGCGGGAGTACAAGTTCCGTGTCAAAGCTGAAGCCATCCAAATGAACACGATGCTGTCGATTAGCTACTTGGGCGAGTTGCCGCTCGCCATCCGCAGGATTCGTGTAGTCGCCAATTTCCCCGCTTCGTTCGGAATTGTTTTCGACCAACGAGGCAATCGAGTCATGGCGACTCAAGTGACGAATGGCGGTGCGGCTGAGGAAGCCGGAATCAAGATCGGGGATATTCTGATCTCGGTGGACGGCAAAGCCGTCACTGATTTGGCGTCAGCGATGAATCTTCTGGCAGCGTGCAAGATCCGAACGCCGGTCAAACTGGGTGTTCTGCGCTTCGGGAAGAAACAGGAGATCGAGGTAACTCCCAAGTAGGCGTTGATCGCAATGGGATAAACATGCAATTCGCATCCTTCCCATTTCTGTTGCAGTGAAAGCTCCAACTCCTCAACGTCCTCGCACAAGGGAACACATCTGCGTGAATACTCGTATCCAACAACGACTGATCTTGGTCCTCGTCCTTTGGATCACCGTTTGCGGATGGTCTGCTACCGCTCAAGAGCTTTTCTCGCAGTGGAAATCCGCTGCCTGACGGCATGGTTGCTCTCGGGACTTCGAGACGTGACGCTTGACGCTCACCGACTTGAAGCTGCTCGTCCTGCAACTGCTTCAAGGGTTCTACGCCGATGCGGAGCGTGCGTTGCCTGCGGTGCGTGCCCTGATCTCGGACAACGAGGACCGGCTGGTTCAAGTGACGGCGATCAACACGCTTCACATCATGCGTGACACGAGCAGCGACCTGATGTCCCTGCAAACACCGAGGCTCGAATCAGGCGACGACTTCGAGCGACTCCTTTCTGCGGCGAATCTGTGGCGTGTCTGCCGCTCTAAAGATGCGTACGTCGTGCTTCGGCGGGAAGCGGCTCAGGCGGGATCACCGATGGCAGAGATAGCTCAGGGGTATCTGGAAGAGGAGAGGTGAGTAAAGGTGCGGCTAGTCTTCTAGCTCCGATTCGGCTGACTTTCCGTAGGCCGCAAATGCGGCAACCCCTGCGGGCAACTTGTCTTGCCATCGAGCAATCTCGCTTGCCGTCGATACCGCATCACTGATTTGCCGAGCCGCATCGCCGGTGAAATTGTGAATGATCTGGCATCCGATGGTCCTCCCACTGGGCAGGTATCGCACCTTGAGAACCGTGAATCCGAGTTCGGTTAGCTCATTTCGTACCGTGTCTGACAGCGAATCCTCGCCGGGGGGCTTCAGGGGGATGTTGTCACGCATGGTGACGGCTTTGATCGGCAGCCACATCATGAACAACCGAGGCGAATCCTTTGAGGGCAAGAATGCCTTGATCTCCTGCCACGACGGATATTCTCGCTTGCCCTTCGTTCTCAGGCCGGGAGGATCGATAAACAGAACGTCGGCATTCAGCACTGCATCTTCATCAGGGCGTGCGGGCCTTTGGTAGATGGTGGCGTCATCCTCAAACTCGACTTTGAGACTTGCCACTGGATCATCCCCTGTATCCCAGAGCGACAAGGTGAATCCGACGCCTCGTGCTTTCAGAATGTCTCGAACAAGAACTGAGGAGCCGGGATACTGCGTGCCAGCCAATTCGTCGCCGATGAGGTAGTTGTTCGCCCAATGCTGAATGTCGGGATTTTCTCCAAATCTCTCCCGCCTCTTGATGAGTTCACCGATCCCTTGCTTCCACTCTAACCCTTTGTCGTCATTGAGGGGATTCCAAGCGTAACCAGCAAAAGTATCGGCATAGCGGAATACCTCTCCATTGAATGACGCCAAGGCGCACCGAATCGCCGCCGTCAGCGCAACATGCTTAACGATGTCGCCGTGATTTCCTGCTTTGGTGTTGTGATCGTATAGCTTCTGCTCTACCAACTTCCCATGCTGCTTCAACAGCGTCAGCGACATCATCAAGGGCGTCTGGGCCTTGACGCTGTGTGGCGTCTTTGCTGCCATCTGAATCCATGTCCCCGGCTTGCCTACCACGGTCTCCTCACCGACCGTCAGTGAGGCTTCGCCCTTAATGATCTGAATGATCGCAGGCAGCGGGGCAACGTGTTCGGCGAGGCCATCACCAGCGGCGAAGGCGAACAATACAACTTTTGCATTGGCGTCGTCGGCCAGCACGATGCTCTGCTTGCCGGACTCAGGCGGCAGGAGTTCTTCAGCGAGTTGACGTACTCGGTAATTTTGTTCGTCCATTTAGACATTCCCTGTTGTCGGCGTGCGCTGGCTTGTCGTTACCATACTCTCAGCGATTTCCAAAGATGTAGATGGGGTGCGTTGAGAATCTGCTGATCTGGTGATTGGCTTCGTTCATGGTGATCCGCACGCCACGGGACACAGCACGCACTTCTCCTCGAACTGCTCTTGGCCTTCGCCGCTTTTCAATCAAAAGCCTTCGCCCACTGCTTCATGAATGTCCGTAATTCAGACTCATTGAGCGACATCATTTTGTCGGCATCGAGATCGCTTACCGGCTCCCACCCAACGGCAGAGGCGGCAGTGACAAACACCGCTACCCACATTCTGCCGCAACGAACGCAACGAAAAAGATCAAAGTCTGTCCCGTAAACGTGCGGAAGCTCTTTGAGCCGCTGAACCGGCGTCATCCCACAACAAGGAAGTTCCATTTCTTCCATCAGCACGTTCCCTCACACGCCCTCAACATCGCTGCCAGCGGCTCCGGTTCGACCAGCCGGTGATCCGTGCCAACTTCCATCAGCGTGGCCCCTGAACTTCGAGCCAACTCCTCGGAGTCCGAAAACGGGATCACATCGTCGGTTCGACTGTGCAAGATCACGGTATCGGGCCTGACTGTCTTGACCGTGCCCCAGTTCTTCCATGCGGGACAGAGCAGGACTAGCGGCGTGTTTCCGCTGTCGATGTTGAGGGCGACTGCGCCGCCACGGGAAGAGCCGACGATCACGTCCGGCTTGTGCTGATCGAACTCGGCCTGTGCAGTGCTAACGGCGGCATCAAAGTTGTCGTCATCGAGGGAGGGATTCAGGACGGTGTGGCCGTGGTCCTTCAGGTGGGTTGGCTTCACGCCGCCCGGAACGCTATTCCAGCCGTGGAGGAAGAGAATTCTCACTCACCGCCTCCAATCTCCTGCCCCACTGCGAGCAGCCGAATCCCCAAGTCCTCCAGTCTTTGGACCACTCGTTGCCGAGGCGGTTCCTTGCCAAAGCAGGCGTACAGACCATCCTGTACCCTGATCCAGAACAACGGCTCCGCAACGATTTCTCCAGACTTGGTGAGAATTGGCTCTTGTTTCAGTTTGAACTGGTTCCACAAGCCTGTTAGCCACTTGCGATGCTCGTTGCCGATGATGTCGAGGATGTCCACGAGATCATCCTGCGGACTGATTTCGTTATCGACCTTCGGGCGTTCGTGAAGATTGTCGAGACAGTCTTCGATGACTTCGTACAACTGCCTTGCGTGCCCATTGTTCAT
>JBBIUE010000120.1:0-8524 GCA_037440405.1 Pirellula sp.
GTACGAGCGTCGCCCCCTGGTCAACAAGCTCGCGGCATTTCTCTGAGCTGCGATTGAAGACGGTGATACGATATCCCGCTCGCAGCAGGAGTCCGCACATGCTGCGCCCCATCACACCGGTCCCGATCCAACCTACCGTCACGGATTCAGGGAGAGCTGGCTTCCAATCCATCGTCAAAAATGTTTTCGTTGGAGAATTTCGGTAAGAACAAACGCAGTGCGTACGGACTTGGGATTTCGCAAAGCCGAGACGATATCCTTGGTCATGATCTCTTGAATACGCAGCTCTTCCGATCGCGAGACAGCAGCTTCCGTCGTTGTATTTGGCCGAGCCGGGGTCGCGGACTTCGGTTTCGGCTTCTTCTTCGGTGCAAGATTCCCAACGGAATGATCGAAGACCTGTTTCAAATGATCTCGCATCTTGTCGTCAGCTAACTCGACCTCCTGAGCAAGGTGGGAGTCACCAATCGCTGGTCTCAGCTTGGGAAGATGCCGATTTTCAACGGAGAAACTTGCTGGCACCTCTACGATTTCGGCATCGAGCACGACCTGTGGTTCGCGACTCCTTGAGGGAGGTGTCGGACGATTCTGCGGTGGACTTGATTGAACAGGCTGAGTCGGCTGACTTGACTGAGTTGGTCTTCCCGACGTTTGCTCTCGTTGTTTACGGCGTTCCGCTGCCTGCCGGAGAAAATCATTGAGGTCGGCCATAAGAAGCTCCTGAGAAATCGCGTTGGAATTCCTTGATCAGTCGTTGTGCAAGTCGACGTTAACCTGCTGGGCTTGCTGGTCGAGCCCCACCGGTCGTTGAGTTGCCGGAAATCGTTCGGCGCATCTCCGTATCCGCTTCGATATTTTTCCACCGGAAGTAGTCCATGATTGCGAGTTTCCCGGTACGGAACGCTTGGGCGATGGCTCGCGGCACTTCCGCTTCGGCAGCAACCACTGCCGCTCGACTTTCCTCGATTCGAGCGATCTGCTCCTGCTCGGAAGCGACGGCATCGGCGCGACGACCTTCAGCACGCGCCCGAGCAACTCGAACGTCCGCCTCGGCTCGGTCCGCTTGGAGACGGGCTCCGATGTTATCACCGACGTCAATATCGGCGATATCGATCGAGACGATCTCGAATGCAGTCTGAGCATCAAGCCGTCTGGCTAGCACTGCTTTCGAAATCACGTCGGGATTTTTCAGCACTTCTTTGTGGGTCTCCGAGGAACCAATGGCACTGACGATACCTTCGCCGACGCGAGCAACGATCGTCTCTTCTCCTGCACCACCGATCAATCTCTGGAGGTTCGCACGAACCGTAACACGAGCCTTTACTTTCAATTGGATGCCGTCTTTAGCGATCGCATCCAATGACGGTCGACCAGCGTTCTTCGGAGGGCAATCGATGACCTTCGGATAGACGCTGGTCTGAACGGCATCCAAGACATCGCGGCCGGCCAAATCGATCGCGGCGGCCTCTCGGAAGCTGAGCGTGATGATTTTTGATTTTCGAGCAGCAATCAGCGCGCGAATGACTTGAGGTACATTCCCGCCCGCCATGTAGTGCGCTTCCAAATTTTTCGTTGTCAGTTCCGGTTCATTCAATCCAGCTTGGACGGCCATGATCTTGCTTCGGACGATCGTTCGGGCATCGACTTTTCGAAAGCTCATGCCGATCAAATCCCAAATACTCACTTCAGCTCCGGTAAGAACCGATTGAATCCATAGCCAAAAGTAACGGGCGAAGATGGCAAAGAAGACCGCAACCAGCAGAAGGACTACCACCGACACGGCAATCGCGACGAGGCTGCCACCTGAAAGCTGGCCAAATAAAAGGTTCGGGATGTGGAAATGCAATGTCACGGTAGCTGGACTCCTAGAAGTTTCACGACAAGACCTGATCTATTCAAGATAGAAAGGACCAAGCTCAGGTTTCTTAGGATAACAGCAAAATTCAATCGTTTCCACTATGTAAGCGTTCACGAATGGAGCCAGGTTCTTCGTTTAACTGCGGAGCCAGAGCAACTCTGGCGCGGTATCCTCGGAAGCGAACGGACCACGCTACTCGCCAGATTTGCGGCGGCCCGAGCGTGACGCATGAACGGTTTCTCCACTATAAAGCCGATTCCCATTGGCAATCCCCTTGGATCGGTTGACCTAGTCGGTTTTCAATCGAAGGGACGCTATCGTCATAGTGAACGGAGAAACTGCCGGAAAAGTCCTCGACGACAAAACTGCAGTGCTCGATCCAGTCGCCGCAATTAACGTAGGTGAAGCCTCCGTGGTCGTGCATTGCAGGAACATGAATGTGGCCACAAATTACCCCTTGGCAGCGATGCAGGCTTGCCAATCGGACCATGAAATCGGTGAATTGCATGACGTGTCGGCGCACGCTTTGAAGTTGTTGTTTCCAATGGGCACACCAATGCCGCGAAGGAGTTGGAGGGACGAACCCGATTCTTTCCAACCAGTTTCCCAAATGGAGCAGCGGATTGTAAAGCCGATTCCCGATCCCGAAATGAGCCGAGTTCGCCATCCGGCGAATCCAGGTATCAAACAAATCGCCATGCGAGATAAACAGCTTCTCTCCCGTCGCGGTTTCGTGAACAGCATGGCTAGCAATTCTCCACTTGCCGAGGCGGCTCATTCTCGATAATTGCCAGTCGTGGTTGCCCGGCAGGATGGTGATTTCGCATCCATTATCGGTCAACCGTTCCATGCTATCGAGGATCGGCTGCATCAGTTTGGGCAGGACCGGTTGTGCCGACCGCCCCATCCATTCAAATGTGTCGCCGACGAGGTAAAGCCGTTCGGCCCGCAAACGGCCAAGCACCTCCGGCAATCGATGCGCCCTTGATCGACTCCATCCCAAATGCAGGTCACTGATAAAGATACTTCGTACATCCATGCCGCTGAACCTCCTGTTTCTCGAGCTTAGAACCATGCAACCTCTTGCAAAGCCGTCAACCTCACGCTGCGATTCCCTTGCAGTCGAGCCAATTATGGAGTCGAAGCATGTAGAGGTGCGAAGGAAATGCGAAAGATTTGGAGAATTTCACGACAAGAAATTGCGTTTCATTACTCGTAACGCAGGGCGTCGATCGGATCGAGTCGACTAGCTCGCCATGCTGGATAAAAACCAAAGCCGACTCCCACCGCAGCAGAAAAGACGAGCGAAGCAATTGCCGCAGATACGCTGATCACAATCGGCCAGTCGCGTCCACTGGAAATCGAATTGATCAAGTAGGTCATCCCGACCGAAGCGGTAATTCCGAGAACGATCCCAATGGCTCCGCCGATCATGGACAAGACCATCGACTCGACCAAAAATTGCAGCAGGATGTCCCCCGACCGGGCGCCCACCGCCATGCGAATTCCGATTTCGCGTGTCCGTTCGGTCACGCTGACCAGCATGATGTTCATGATACCGACTCCGCCAACGATCAGCGAAATGCCGGCGATCGAGGCGAGCATCGCGGTCATGATGCCAGTAATGATGTTGAACACTCCGGCGATCTCGGTTGTGTTTTGAACCTCAAAATCTGCTGGCTGACCTATGCCAATGCGGTGTCGATCGCTTAGCAATCCGCGAATTTCTGACTCTGCCAATGCCATACCGTCGACGTTCTTGGCGGAGGCCAGGATGATATCGACGTTGTTAAAATTGCTTCGCTGCAGTCGCTTTCGCACGGTGGTGTAGGGAAGAAGAATGATGTCGTCTTGATCTTCGCCCACCATATTGGCTCCCTTGGCCTCAAGCACGCCGACGACTTCAAAAGGAATCTTGTTGATGCGCAGGGACTGCCCCAGCGGATTGGAGGTTTGAAAGAGTTTTTTGACCACCGTTTGGCCGATCACGCAGACTTTGTTGGCGTTGGCGATGTCTCGTTGCGAGAAAAAAGTCCCCAGGCGAATCTGAGAATTGCGAACCAGCAGGTAATCTGCACCCACGCCGACCATATCGCGCGGGCTGCAGTTGAGATTTCCAAAAATGGCCTGCCCCGAGGTGAACACCATGGGGGTTGCTGCAAGGACGCTATCGCATTCCTGGCTGATTGCTTGCACGTCGCCGGGCGTCAGCGAAGGTACCAAGCCACGACGTGCCCCACGAGTCTGCTGGTTTCCAGGAAGGATCACCAGGACATTCGTGCCCAAATTGCGAAACTCTCCTTGAACGAGCTGGCTGGCCGACATGCCAATCGACACCATCGAAGTTACAGCAGCGATGCCGATCACGACCCCGAGAACGGTCAGGCCAGCGCGCAGCTTGTTCTTCGCAAGAGCTCGCAATGCAATTCGGAACGTACTGGCAATTCTCATGACCGGGAGATTCCAATGACCGAGAACTTACATTTTGGGCTGCTCTCCAACCACAAGCAAATCCCCGTCCTTGAGGTCCCCATCCAAGAGTTCCGTGAATCGACTATCCGAAATTCCCAAGACAACCACGCGGGCTCGCAGAAACTCACCCTCATGAATCCAAACGTGGCGACGATTGCGAGACCGACTGATGTCTGCTTTTTCCATGGCGCTTTGATTTTTCAATCCTTCTTTGGCCTCTTCTTGCAAGTCGGTCGTCCCATCGATGATGTGGCGATCGTCAGGATGCACTCGCAAGCGATCCGGATAAAATCGCAATGCGGCATTCGGCAATTTTAGGACGCCGTTGCGGGCCGAAATCTGAAAAGAGAGATTCGCCGTCATCCCAGGCAGCAACTTCAAATCGTAATTCGGGGTCTCAACGATCACCGGGTAGGTAATCACATTTTGTTCTTCCTTGCTACTCAATCGCACTTGAATGATCTTGCCTTCCTCAAATAGTTGGTCCGAATAGGCATCGACATTGAATCGCACTCGTTGCCCTTCCGCTTGCGCCTTGCGAATCCATCCGATATCGGCTTCATCGACCGACGCGTAAATATGGACTCGTTGATCCAGCTCCGGAGCGACGATAAACATCTCAGGAGTCTGAAATTGTGCCGCCAGGGTTTGCCCTTCATCGACTTTGCGATCGATGATGATCCCGTCAACGGGAGATCGAATCTCCGTATAGGCCAGATTTGTGTTGGAGTTGTCGAGTTGAGCTTGTGCCTGCTCAACAGCGGTCTGCGCTACGATCACCTCGGCTTCGCGCGCCATGCGATTGAATCGCAATTGGTCTAATTCGGTTTCGGAGATGAATTCGGCGCTGATCTTACCTAACTCCATGGAGCGCTTTTCATCGTTCAACGCTTGCTGCAGCAAGGCATTCATCCGCTGCACTTCGGCTTCGCGGGTTCGCAGTAGGGCCTTATCCCTTTGCACGGCGGCTTCGTACAGTTGAGGATCAATGCGTGCCAGGAGCTGGTTGACTTCCACATGTTCGTTGAAATCGACGAGCAGTTCTTTGATGGGACCACTGACAAATGCACCGACACTTACCCGCTTCACGGGCTCGACCTTTCCGGTTGCGTTGACAACTTGCAGGATGTCTCCGGAAACGACGGCCTGCGTTCGCCATTTTGGGCGATTTCGCTCAGCAACATAAGCGCGAATCGGAAAGTACAACCCTGCGCCCAGGCCACCGAGTAGAGCAACAAACGCTAGCCACTTGATCAAACTGTTCATGCAGAGTCTTCGTTCGAAAACCGTGAATCTTGAGGGAGCATGAGAGAACTTCTCAAGAGTAATTCAAGTCGGTTGAGTTACCACCTCAAAATGGCTGTTCCCCAAGTCAGACCCGCGCCAAATCCACAAAGCAGGACCAAATCGCCTTCTTGAAATCGTTCCTGCTCCACGGCCTCATGGAGGGCCAATGGTATGCTGGCCGAAGAAGTGTTCCCAACTCGATCGACCTGGACGATCAATTGATCTTCCTTGGCTCCTATTAGTTCGGCCGCTGCCGTCATCATGCGGCGATTCGCTTGATGGAGGACAATACCTTTGATATCCGCGATCTGAAGACCTGCAAAATCTAAGACTTGTTTGATGCTCTCGACAATCGTTCGCACTCCCCACTTAAAGACGGTCCGTCCCTCCATGCGAAAGAAGCGCGAACCGTCCTTGAAAGAATCGATGGACAGTGGAGCTCGGCTACCTCCTGCCGGAATCTTGATCAAGTCGCTTCCCGCTCCATCCGCGCCCAGCGTGTAGGCGACGAACCCGCGAGCACCGCTCCCCACGCTATCATCGGCAGACAGCAAGACCGCACCCGCGCCGTCGCCAAATAATGGATACGTCCGTAGGTCGGTGGGATTCACAGTTCGGCTCATGATCTCGCTTCCCAGAACCAACAACTTTGAAGCAAGACCACTGGAAATAAAATGAGCTCCCGTGACCAACGCATAAACAAAGCCGGAACACGCCGCATTGATGTCCATGGCGAGCCCTGAACAACCCAATCGAGATTGCAGAATACAAGATGTAGAAGGCGTAAAGTGGTCGGGAGTGATCGTGGCGACGATGATGCCATCCACTTCGGATGGAAGCACATCGGCGCGAGCTAAGCACATGCGAGCTGCTTCGTAGGCAAGATCGCTACAAGCTTGCTCCTGATCCGCATGATGCCGCTCGCGAATGCCACTTCGCCTCACGATCCATTCGTCATCGTAGCCAATGTCAGCAAGGTCCTGATTGCGGATGACAGATCTAGGTATAAACGACCCTGTCGCGCAGAGTCGAAATCCTAAGAGTTGATGCGTCCGCGCCGGGCGAAATTCTATCTCCATTGCCTCTCGTTTGAATGTAGTCGATTCCGCATTGCTCAATGAACCACCGCAAAGTTCAGTCTCGGCGACGGACATTCACTCACCTGCATCAAGCTTTCTTCAACAAGTCGTAATGATTCGAACATCGATGCTGTTGTCTGTCTGAATTCACAAGCATCTGTTTTCCCGCACATCGTGCAATGCGTCAAGGTTTCAGAGAACTCTACAGCCCCCCACCATTTAGGGTATTCAGTCGGTTCGTGAACGTTAACATATTGTCAGTTCGTCGGCGGTTTTCCGAGTCTTGCCCATCAGGAAGCTCCTCAGAAAATGCCTGCGAATACGCGGACTTCCGGTAGTTTCTTAACAATGGATTAGAAAGCGAAGGCGCCGATGTGCTTACTGGCCATTCAATATCGATTGGTACAGGATTGTCCGATTCTCGTGGCTTCCAACCGAGAGGAGTTTTACGACCGACCTAGTCACTCACCGACGATTCAATCCGGCAAACCACGAATCCTTTGTCCTACGGATCAGCGAGCGGGTGGGACCTGGTTGGGGGTGAATCAGCATGGCATGTTTGTCGGTTTAAGTAACCGACGATCCAGCAGCAATATCCTAGGAACTCGTTCACGAGGATTACTATGCAAGGAGGTTCTTCGCTGCCCAAATGCTCGTAGAGGTGTAGAGAAAGCAATTGAAGAGTTCGGCAAATTCCAGTTCGAGCCCTTTAATCTCGTCGTGGTTGATCGCGAATATGGATTCGCCATTTACTTCGACAACGAACCGCAAGTGGTGGAAATGCACCCTGGGCTCAACATCATCGGAACCATGAACATGAACGATCTCAAGGACGATCGTGTCTCGTTGGCTCGGCGATTACTCACTCTTCAAACATTGGATTCGCCCGTAAAGTTCCTTGCGGTGGCCAGCAAAGTATTTGCACGAACCCCAACTCCGATTGGCAAGGCAAGTATGATTCAACGAGGGACGGACTTTGGCACGGTCAGCAGCACGTTGATTGCCATCGGCAACAAACCTCGCGATGCAATCTTTCAATACTCCGATGGTCCTGCCGACAAGGCGCGATATGAGGATTATTCGCCGTTGCTCCGCGACATTCTCAGCCGCGGTCTTCGCGAATCTCGGGTGAAAGTGTCTTCGACTACTTCCTGATCCAGGGTGGGTCGGCAAGCTCAGCCAGCGGCGCTTCGAAAAAGCTTCTGGGATTCTCCGCCGATCCCATGTTGTTACTGTTTTTGGATCCCTCGAAGTCCAAAAGCCCTTTTTCATCGGTCGCAATGGAATAGGGCTTTGGACTACGGAGAAAATTCAAGAGCCCTGCTCGACGCCATCCTTACTTCAATGGCATGTTGAATTCTTCGCTTTATCAGCCGCAGAGTACGAGCTCGCGGCTGCATTTGCGGTAGTTTTCAAGAGAAAACGAAATGTGATGGCGTTCCAACTGTACAGAACAAAATCTTGTCCGTGTGCGCATTGCAATTGCACTAACTACTCAACTTGGAACCAGCGATCTCGGAATCCTCGCAGTTCTCTGTGGCTACTTTTCAGGCTACAACCGGACGGTATCGCATTCCAGCTGACTAAATCAACACGCCTTCAAGCAAGGGCGTGAACGACGTTGCAGTCGGGTTTGATAACGTTTTTGGACGCTTCAAAAGGAGCTGTCGCCCCGACCTACGGCCACAGGCATTCGCCCACGATTGGCTTATCGCCGAGCGTGCATTTCCGACAACTTCCTTGCAAGTCGCGTTCTCAAAAATGCAAGCCAGCAACGCGATCGCCATGGTCGAACGACTCAGGGACGTGGCACCCAACCTCGAAGGCT
>JBBIUE010000121.1:0-8480 GCA_037440405.1 Pirellula sp.
ACTTTAAGAAATTGAACCTGCATGGAACACTCCCAATGCTCATGGTCCAAGAATGTAGGTTGGAAGCCTGTGGCTGGAGCGGGTCTTTCAGCGTTTGAAGGTGCAACAGTTTCTTCGCCCCTCGTGCAAACAACTTCGAATTCCGCGATATTCAGATGGTCTCGCCGCAATCTCAGCATCTGCAAATTTGCGTTGGTCCACTTCTTCAGCGGTGACGCTGACCGCAATGGTGAAAACTTACGTCAAACGTTCTTGCACGACTCTTGGAAACTGGCTTTCACAGTTTCAATCGCGTCGTATCCAGGTCTGAAAGTCACATTCAAAATCGTCCTTGTCCGTTTTCAACATCGGTTCGGAAGCCACCATCTGCCAGCCTATGGGCGGAATAAAGAAGTATGCGTCGCCATCCAACGTGGCTTTGACCAGCGTCAGCTCTATTCGGCTCGTCCAAGGCAAGAATTGCGAATAGACTTCGCCTCCTCCAACTACAAACACGGCGGACGATGACGGAACCAGCGAGAGTGCTTCCATCGGAGTTTGGGCAACCTGTACTCCATCATGCTTCCAATCCAAGTTCCTGGTGAGCACAATGGTTTGACGTCCTGGCAAGGGCCTGCCGATCGATTCGAACGTCTTTCGCCCCATGATAATCGCATGGCCCATCGTGAGTCTTCGAAAGCGTTTTAAGTCGGATGACAATCGCCAGGGCATTTGCCCTTGGCGTCCAATCACCCCATTCTCGGACGCGGCTACCAGAATGGTAATCTCTCGTTGTTTTTGCGAAGACATCGACACTCCCAACTCCGATCGGGGTCACTCGAAGCTTCACGATAACTTTCTAATCTGCAAGGACAAGCATGGCAGTCATTTCCGCTCATTCGATGGCCTGAATTCATTGGCGAATGTTCAGGGCTTTCCCTGCCGAACTTGGGCTAGTCAAATCTGTTGATTTTGGGCATAATTTCGCGATCTTTTGTTGGAGATGGTATTCAGACGATTCAATAGGTTTTCCTTCGCATGGCTAAGAGCAAGAAGAAAAAAGAGACGGTGTTTTTAGTATGTCAGGAGACGGGCGACGTGAATTACACGCTCCGTCGCCGAACCGGCGGTGAAAAGTTGCAGTTGAAAAAGTACTGCCCAAAGCTTCGCAAAGTGACGCTGCACATCGAAAAGCGAAAGTAGTTGCGATTTCGTGTTGGGCAGTCGATTGCAATCCGCTGCCTGCTTGTCGCTCACAGGATGATGGACGGACAGGAGTATCGTCACGGAAAGCAGGACGGCGATGGACAAACTTTGGCGATTCTCAGTTCCAGATGTTGGAAGTGTTCAGGAGATCGTTTCAACAGCCCGTGTTTCGCCCGTTATCGCTCAATTGCTATGTCGTCGTGGCATTACCGATCCGCTGGCGATTCGGAGCTTCTTGGACCCGAAGTTAACGGATCTGCGTGATCCCGAGTTGCTGCCTGGCCTCTCACAAGCGGCTGATCTCATTCATCGCTTTATTCAGCAAGGGAAGCGATTCGCCGTTTACGGCGACTATGATGCGGATGGGATGACTGCGGCAGCAACCCTTTTTGGCTGCCTTCAACTGCTCGGAGCCGACTGCATTTATTACGTCCCGAACCGGCTTGAGGACGGATACGGATTGAATTCAGAGGCGATCCGATCACTGCACCAACGAGGTCGGGAGATCGTCATAACTGTCGATTGCGGTGTGACCGCAAATGAACAGGCGGATTTGTGTCGTCAGCTCGGCATGAAATTGATTGTTACCGATCATCATCAATTTCAATTGCCTCTTCCCGATGCGGACGCCATTGTTCATCCATGTCTGCCAGGTACGAGCTATCCCTTTCCGGGCTTGTGCGGTGCGGGAGTTGCCTTCAAGCTGGCTTGGGCTTTGTGCCAACGAGCGAGCAATGCGCAACGAGTTCGGCCTGAGCTTCGAGAGTACTTATTGAATGCAGTTGGCATCGCCGCGATCGGTACGGTTGCTGATGTTGTGCCGCTACTAGATGAGAATCGCGTCCTCGTGCATTACGGGCTGCGTTCCTTGTTGGCGTCCAGGCTGCCCGGTATTCGACAACTACTCAAGAAGATCGGACTGTCAGAGCGGAAGAGCCTTTCGGCGGAGGACATCGCATTCAGCATCGCCCCGAGATTAAATGCTGCCGGAAGATTAGGGCAAGCTCAACTGGGTATTGAGCTGCTCGTGACGCAAGACGAATCACGAGCAGAGGCTCTCGCCAATTACATCGATAAGCTCAATGCTGACCGAGAGTCCATCGAACGGAGCGTGCTGACGGTTGCCAATCGAATGGCAAAAGAGCAGGTCGAGCGTGAGGACCCTCCCGTATTGGTATTGGCGCAACCGAGCTGGCACGTGGGTGTCATCGGCGTCGTTGCGGGACGCATCGCAGAGAGGTACCATCGCCCAGCCATAGTCGTTTCGATCGATGCTGCTGGAAGCAAACCTGGCATAGGGTCCGGACGATCGCCGCAGTACGTCGATCTGCATCAAGCCGTTTCGGCATGCAAGGACTATTTGGTAAGTTGTGGTGGCCACGCTGCGGCCATCGGATTGAAGATCGAGGAACGAAATTTACCGGCTTTTCGTGCCGCACTCTGCGAGTATCTGATTTCCGAATCCCAAGGTTTGCGACCTTCTCCCGAAATCATGATTGATGCGGAAGCGCCCCTAGATTTACTTGATCTGCAAACGGTCCAAATGATCGAACAGCTTGCTCCCTTCGGTGCCCACAATCCTCGACCCGTATTTTACGCTCAGCAGGTTGTTTTCGCGGGAGAGCCGAAGACGATGGGAAACAATGGAAAGCATTTTCAAGCCAAGTTAAAACAGAAGAATAATGTCTTCCGAGCGGTTGCGTTCGGACATGGTGAATGGGTTGAAAAGATCAGTGAATTGAGCAGCCCGATCGACATCGCCTTTCGCCCTGTCCTCTCTGAATTCGGCGGGTTTACTCGAATCGAATTGCACTTGATGGATTGGCGCCAATGCAACTTGGACTCATCCTCCGTTCCTGTTGGCTCACCGAGCATTCTGACAGCCTGATCTTATAAGGATGCCCTGATGCTGGAATCTGTACTGTTCGCCGTTTCGGAAGTTACGGAAACCGGCGCTAAGCCAATTCTCCCCATGATCGTGCTCGGCACGATCATGACTGTGACCTACATCGCCATTGCCTTTGACTGGGTTCACAAGAGCGTGGCAGCTCTCACCGGCGCATTGGTTGCTGTTGCCGCTGCCATGTTTTTCGGTGTCTTCAAAGATGAAGCTGGACATTCTGCTTACGATCGAGCGGTTCACGACATTATCGGGCATGATATCGGCGTGATCGGCGTGATCGTTGGGACGTCAGTGCTGGTCGAGATTGCAGGACGATCCGGCCTGTTTCATTTTATTGCCGTCAAGATCGTCAAGCGGACCGAGGGTGATCCAGCTCGCTTGCTTCTGTTTCTAATGATCGCCACGATCATGTTCGTTACTTTTCTGACGATCGCTCCCGGCACCTTGATCATGGTATCGCTCACTCTCGTGGTAACACGGGAACTTAACCTCAATCCCAAACCCTATATCATCGCCGTCGCTATCGGAGCGAACTCCGGGGCGCTGATGACGTTTGCATCGGGGATCTGTACCTTGATGCTGGGGACGGCCGGACAGCTCCCGTATTCTCATTTCTTTGTCGTGTCGACGCCGATGGCATGGTTCTCGGCCTGGGTGGCTTACGAAATCATCCGTCGCTACTATCGCGCCGAATTCGTTTCGAAGATCAGCGTCGAGGAACGTCGCGCAAAGATCGCATTGTTCGATGAGTGGGCACTCGTCAGTGATCGTCGCCTATTTTATCGCTGCGCAGCGATCTTGGGTGCAACCATCATCGGCTTTGCATTGTCAAAACGGCTGGGAGTTGGCCTTGATTTCATCGCCTTTGCTGGAGGAACGTCTGCCTTATTGCTTTCGGGAATTTATCCCGACGAAGCGATCAAAAAAGTGAACTGGTCGATGATCCTCTTCTTCATTGGATTATTTGTGATGATCGGTTCTGTGCAGGAGACAGGCTTGTTGGAGTGGCAGGCAACGAAGATGATCGAACTGTCAGGCGGGAATGCAATCATCACGATGTTGGTCTTGGCATTGTTCGTCCTGTTCATGTCGGGTGTGGTCGATAACATTCCCGTAGCCGCTACCTTGATCCCAATCGTGCGTTCGATGGAACAGCAGGGGATTCCTGGCGAACCGCTTTGGTGGTCCTTGATCTTGGCGGCGAACCTTGGAGGGAATTCAACTCCGATTGGAAGTGTGAGCTCCGTGATCGGCTTGAACGCTTTGGAAAAGGATCGCCAGATCAAGGTGAGCTGGGGCGAATTCATTCGTGTGGGAGGTTTGGTCACGCTCGTACAAGGTGCGATCGTTCTGCTCTATCTGTACGCGTATGCTTATTTCAATCTGTTTCCGTCGCGACCAAACTAGGACCAATTACCAAGGACTTCGATGATGTCATGGGAACCCTTTGAAAACGAATCGAATCTGTTTAAGGACCTCGGACTCTTCGAAGCCGCCGCGCATCCTCAGTCGTACGTTATTAAGATGCCGGACCTGCGCCGCATTGGATTCGTCGAGGACGGTTCCAATCAGGACCGGACGGTTCGCGCTTGCGCTCAAATTCTTGAAACCAACTGCGGTGTTCCTAAGAAGAAGCTAGCTGTCACTCCAAGTGCGGCAGAACTGCTTGATGCTTGCCGACGCGAACAATGCGATCTGCTCATCGCACCGGCCCCCTTCGGAAAAAACTATGACAGGGATCACGCTTGCGAAAGTCTGGGAACGTTCATCGATGAGTTGCTGATGGAGTCCGAACTTCCCTTGTTGCTAGTTCGGGACACATTGAATGAGGCGGCCTTAGAATTGCTGATGAGCGGTATCCTCGTACCGCTCGTCGTCGCCGAACCGAGTGTCTTTGAGGCACTGAATTGGTCCTTTCGGCTCCTGCATGAGACGCGCGGTTCGATTGAGATTCTAGCGGTTGCTGACGAATCGATCCTGGAGGAAGCCAAGCATTGGCTCGACCAAGAGGACGAACGAACTTTTCGTGCGGATCATGTCGAGAGGGCCTTGCTCCGAGACATTGGGGGGTTGGTTGCCGCTTGCCAGCGGCACAGTACAGCGGAGCGTACGCCGATTCGTGTCGAAACGCGGCAGGGCTCCTTCCACACCGTTGTCTTGTCGAGCCTCGAGATGCAGCCGAGGCTGATCGTCTGCGGTCGAAAGCGATCCCATTCCGCCCCTTCCTTCCATCGAGCCATGGATTTGGTACTGGACAGCCGCAGACCCGTGCTGGTAGTCTAGAAGTCTGAGCAACCTCCTACCCACCACTACTTTGTTCCCACAACTGAGCGGGAGCGTTTCGATGTCGTTGAGACAGCCTTCCCCGAGTCCACGACGGAATTTTTTAAAGTCTGCCTCCACCGTTTTGGCTCTCGCAGCGAGCAGCTATCGGCGTGTGCTCGGAGCCAACGAGCGGATCGGCATCGGTTTCATCGGGTGCGGCCTAATGGGTAAACGTCACTTGGCAGATTTTTTACTCGAGAAGGATTGCCAAGTTACCGCCGTTTGCGATGTACATCGAGGGAGGCTTGAAGAAGCAAGAGCCCAGGCAGGTGGTAACGCTGAAGGCTATGCGGATTTTCGGAAGATCCTGGATGATCGTACTGTCGATGCGGTCGTTGTTTCGACTCCCGATCACTGGCATGCGTTGCAGACCATAATGGCCTGCGATGCAGGGAAGGATGTCTACGTCGAGAAGCCTTTGACGCTGTTCCAGCGAGAAGGACAATGGATCATCGAAGTCGCCCAGCGTACGGGGCGAATCATACAGATTGGTACGCAACAACGCTCTGGAAAACACTATCAGGCCGTTCGTGAATTCTTGCAAACAGGCGGATTGGGCAAAGTACACTCCATTCGATTGACGTCGGTGAGAAACATTGGATTGGGTTTCGCGAAAGCTGACGATGGATCTCCGCCACCCGAACTGGATTGGGAAATGTGGTTGGGGCCCGCTCCACAGCGTGTATACAATCCGATGCGGGCCATTTACCACTTCCGTTGGTTCTGGGACTATTCCGGAGGCCAGATGACGAATTTGGGAGCCCATCATCTCGACATCGTCGATTGGGTCTTGGGCTTGCACTCGTTGAAAAGCATATCGAGTATCGGAGGTCGTTTCATTCTGCAAGATGATGGTGAAACTCCAGATACCCAAGACACGATTTTTGATTGCGATCAATTCACCATCAATTATTCCATACGTGAAGCGAGTCGCGGTGAGCCCAACACGAACGGCATTTCATTCCATGGCACCTTGGGGCAACTGTTCTTGACGCGATCAGGTTTTCGAATCGTTGGGGATCCTGATCTTCCAGCGGACTTGCTCATACCGAATCGGGAAGATCATCCTGTGGGTGCTCCCTTTCAGGTTTTATTGGATGCCGACACATCGATCGCGAAAAGGCAAAAGATCGAATCTCGAGAAGATCGTTCCGGCGACAGTGACGAGCAATATCGTGAGCACGTCCGCGATTTTCTCGACTCGATCAAGTCACGGCGCGTTCCCCGATCAGATGTAGCAAGTGCCCATCGAACCGCGACCACATGTCATCTCGCGAATATCGCGTTGCGATTGGGGCGGATGATGCGATGGCGCTTTGATACAGAACAGGTGATCGACGATGCAGAGGCGAACCAAAAGCTTGAACGTTCGTACCGATCTCCCTGGGACAGCGAACTGAAAGCTCTTGGAATACGATCGTAAAGGCACTCGGACAGCATGTGGACTAGAAGGCGTTGGCTACTCACAGGCATCCTTGCTGGCCTTGGCTTACCGCAGAATCGTTCGCACAGTGCCATGCAGCATTTAAGAAATCTTGACTGCGAGGCATCCATGACGGGTCTCGACCGCCGCGATTTCGGGTTGGTGATTCATTCCTATTGGATACGCCGTGAGCGTCCCTTGCTCCCTGATTTTTCCTCGGTTTCCGATCCTGTTGCATTTCTTCGATTGGCCGCAGACCTCGGGCTCGCCGGAGTGCAAACGGCGATTGGCAATCTGACCCCAGTGCAAACTTTGGAATTGCAACGACTTCAAGACGCGACTGGTTGCTACATCGAAGGAATCGTTCGGTTGCCGACAACCGAGTCCGACATCGAACGATTTGAACATGAAATGATCTGTTCCCAAAAGGCTGGAGCCACGATCGTTCGCTCCGTATGTTTATCTGGTCGACGATACGAAATTTTCAAAAGCCGAGAGGATTGGAAGGAGTTTCTCAATCAGAGCTGGAAATCCTTACAGTGGGCGGAATCGATCGCAGCGAAGCTCGGAATGGTATTAGCGATTGAGAACCACAAAGACTTTCGCGTCGATGAAATGCTCGATTGGCTCAACCGCTTGAGCAGCGCCCATGTCGGAGTCTGCCTCGACACTGGCAACAATGTTGCCCTTCTGGAAGAACCGAATGCCGTCATCAATGAACTTGGTCCCTGGACGAAATCCACTCACCTTAAAGATGTAGGCGTGCAACGATGCGACGAAGGATTTCTGCTCAACGAAGTACCATTTGGAGCAGGGTGCGTGGACGTTCGACAGGCTCTTGAATTGTTACGAGACAAGGCTCCTGCGGCTCGCTGGAATATCGAGATGATTACGCGGCCCCCCCTTGTTGTACCCTGCAACTTGAATGAATACTGGGTGACATTCGACCGCGAGGCAGACACGGAACGCTTCGCTCGCTTTCAGACCTGGCTGGCTGAGCACGAGTGGAAGGGAACCTTCTCGCTCATGGAATCACTCGATCATCGACAGCAGTTAGAGTTGGAACAAGCGAATATCGATCGATGCTTACAATATGAATAAGGAATTCATGCTGGCAGACTGAATCAACAGGGGAGTGCCAGCCAGTGTCAGACCGTCGGTCACTGGCCGCGATTCTGCGATAGTTACTCCAATTGTTTGAAGACCGCTAATTTTCACATGAGCGAAAATCCACCGATCTGATGCAACCCACCGAAGCAAACAAAAAACTCACTTTGCCTGTCATCGAAATCGCGATGGATTCGGTCCCACCAATATCCAATCGGTCACGAATCAGTCTGCCGGTTGAAATGCTAGGAAATGGGGACTCACCAGATAAAGACTTGGGCACTGGGGACTCAACGGATACGTCACATCGTTCTTGTTGCCATGGTCATTCCGGTGACTTAAAAACATCCCGCGCGGCTGCAAAGATTTCAACGGACGCAGCCTATTTCTGTCCAATGTGTCCTGGCCAGGAAAGCGACCAGCCGGGCGATTGTGCGATGTGCGGCATGGCTCTGGAGCGAAATCCGTTGGCAACCTCGCTTGTGATACGATACCGATGCACGGAGCACCCGCTGAGGCTGTCCATGGATGCTGGCC
>JBBIUE010000122.1:0-8339 GCA_037440405.1 Pirellula sp.
GAGAACAAAGTGATGATCGGCGACGACATCGTGATCTACAAAGGACCCATGGGATTAATTGTATCCTCTGAAGACCCTGCCGCCCTGGCCGAGTTTGAACAACTGGCACGATTGATTTCTGAGCAATTGGCGTCCTCTGCAGCGGAACCTACGGTCTTTTATCTTCAGTACGTTCGCGCGCCTGCTGCTAAGGAATTGCTCGAAAAGATCTTAGCGGGAGAGACCGGAGGCGGGGGCGGGGGCGGAGGATTGTTTGGTAATCTGGCGGGGAATTTGATTGGTGGATTCGGAGGGAATCTGCTCGGGGGTCTTTTGGGCGGCGGCGGCAGTTCGAGTTCAACGATCTCGGGCGGCAGTGGGATCGCCTCCGGGGACGTAACGATCACAGCCGACCCTCGTCTGAATGCGCTGATCATTCAGGCCACGCCCTCGGACCTGGACCTCATCGATCAGTTGTTGCAAATCTTCGATCAAGAAAATGGTCCTCTGAGTGTTGAGACGCAGGGCAAAACCTATTTGATTCCCATCGAGAAGAACAACGTTGAAGATGTGGCTCGCATTGTTCGAGAAGTTTTCGCGGATCGTATCGGGGGAACCCAGCGAGCTCAGCAGCAACCATCGCCACAGGAACTGATCGCGGCACTTCGAGGGGGCGGTGGCGGTCGTGGAGGGGGCCAGAGCGAGGTTAAGGAAGCGACCATGACCATAGGAACTGATGTGAAAACCAACACCTTGATCGTGAAAGCGCCGGCTCCACTCTACGAAGATGTCAAACGGCTGGTTGAGATGATGGAGGAAAGTGGCGCTGAGCAAGGCGAAACGATCGTCTCCGTTCCGTTGGGAGGCTCTCTTAATCCAACCGTGGTTCGATCGGCCATCCAATCGGTGTTTGGCGCTCAGGCACGGGTGAACCAAACGGCGGCCAATCAGCAAAATCGAAATCAACAGAATCAGCCACGTGTCGGTGGATTTCAAGGCGGATTCCAGGGCGGATTTCCGGGAGGCTTCCCGGGAGGGGGAGGAAACCAGGGAGGTGGTGGATTCCAAGGCGGCGGAGCACCCAATATTTTTCAAGCTTTGCAGAATGCGCAGGACGGAGGTGGCAATCGAGGGTTCGCAGCTCCGGCCGGTGGCGGTAATCAATTCAATCGCGGAACGCAGCAAGGCGGTCGGGGAAATGCGGGAACCAATCGCGGTGGCCGTTAGTTGTCAATCCTGCCAAATTTTTTAATTCACAGTGCTCTCATTCCATTGTGAGATAAGGTGTCCATGATCACGGAAGCAGGGGAAATTCTCGTTCGGCGTGGATTGATTGACGTCGAGCAGTTGAAAAGAGCTCGAATCGAAGGTGGCGGGGCGAGCATCATCGAGTCTGCGGTGAAGCAAGGCTTTGTCCGTGAGGAAGACGCGCTGCGCGCCTTGGCCGATGAAGTAGGTTTGGAATACGTCGATTTGAGAAATGTCGATGTCCCCGAGGAGTTGATCAATCGTTTCCCGCAGAAGTTGATTTACCGACATTCCGTTTTTCCGATTCGAGTGCGGAATGGATCGCTGCTCGTCGCTACTTGCAATCCGATGGATTTGTATCCGATCGACGAAGCGTCGGCGGCCACCTCGATGAGCATCACTCCGGTCGTTGCCGAGAAGGCAGAAATTGCTCGCTTGGTGAAGAAGTACTTGGGGGTCGGGAGTGAGACGGTTGAAGGGCTGATGGCAGCCCGAGCCGATGACGATGATGTCGAATTGCTTGAAGCGATTGAGACGGACGGCAGCGAACTCAGCGAAATGGCGCAAGAAGCCTCCGTCGTTCGTCTCGTGAATGAAATCATGGTCGAAGCGGTGGATTCTCGAGCCAGCGACGTGCATATCGAATCGCAGTCTGCGGGACTTGTGATCCGATATCGGATTGATGGAATTCTTCACACGCAACCTGTCCCACCCGAAATCAATCGCTTCCAGGCGGCGATTATTTCCCGATTGAAGATCATGGCCCGTTTGAACATCGCCGAAAAACGTCTTCCTCAAGACGGCCGGATCAAGCTGCGAGTCCATGGCCGTGAGATCGATATCCGGCTTTCGGTGATCCCGATGATCCACGGCGAGAGCTTGGTCATGCGTATTCTCGACAAAGGAGCGATGAAGTTCGACTTGCAGAATCTCGGCATGGATCCGGAGACCTATCGATTGTTCAGCGAACTGATCCGATTACCACATGGAATCATTTTGGTTACGGGCCCGACCGGATCAGGCAAAACGACGACGCTCTATAGTTCGTTGTTGGAGATACGCTCTCCCGAAAATAAGATCATTACCACGGAGGATCCGGTTGAGTATCAGTTGGAAGGCATCAACCAAATCCAAGTCCATCCCAAAATTGGACTAACATTCGCTGCTTCGTTGCGGAGCATCCTACGACATGACCCCGACATCGTGTTGGTCGGAGAAATTCGAGATGCTGAAACGGCCGAGAATGCGATTCAAGCATCCCTTACGGGCCACACGGTTTTCAGCACGTTGCATACGAATGATGCCGCTAGCTCATTCACGCGGATTGTCGACATGGGAATTGAACCGTTCTTGGTGGCGAGTACGGTTGAAGGAATCATGGCACAACGATTGGTGCGGCGTCTCTGTCCTACGTGTCGGGAGGCTTACCATCCCAAGTCCGACGACTTGCCGTCGGATTTTCCATGGAATCGTTTGGAAGATCGGCCGCTTTACCGTTCGGTTGGTTGTCGTGCGTGCCGGAATGTTGGTTACTTGGGACGGGTTGGGATTTACGAGTTGCTTGTCACGAATGAAGACATACGACAGCTAGCTCACGATCGCGTAAGCAGTTACGAGATCCGCACGATGGCACTGAAACATGGAATGCGAACTCTGCGAATGGACGCTTGGGATAAGGCAATGGCCGGCACGACGACTGTCGAAGAGGTGCTGCGCGTGACCAAGGGCGACCGCATCTCCTGAGGACGAATTAGCCATGCCAGATTTTGCCTACACTGCACGCGATCTCAGCGGCAAGAAGTTGACCGGAGTCATCGCGGCAAACTCCGAGCGCGATGCGGTTATGCAGTTGGGAGCGAAATCTCTCTTTCCTCTGCAGGTCACCGCCTCGAAAGGAGCACGCACGAAGTCCACACGGCGGGTTCCTGGGCAAGCCATGTCGGTGTTCTACATCCAGTTGGCGTCGCTGCTCAAGAGCGGCGTACCCATGCTGCGCGCCTTGACCGTGCTTTCGCAACAATCCAAGAACAAGACGCTGACGCACGTAATCAATGAAGTGAAATCTCGTGTCGAGGATGGTGAAAGTCTGGGCGATGCGATGGCACGATTTCCGAAGGTGTTCAGCGACATTGCTGTCAACATGGTTCGGGCCGGTAGCGAGGGCGGGTTTCTTGAAGATTCGTTAGAGCGGATTGGAGGTTTCATCGAACAGCAAGAGGATCTCAAAGGCAAAACCATCGGGGCTTTAGCTTATCCCGGTTTTATCATGTGCGTCGGAACCGTGGTCGTTGTCGTGCTCCTTGTATTCTTTGTACCGAAGTTTGAACCACTATTTGCTCGGATGCGCGACAACGGCAAACTCCCTGCAGCAACCGATATGCTCCTTGGGGTTAGTTCTTTTCTTCAAGCGTATTGGTGGGTCATTGCAGGCGTGATTACGCTGGTATTGGTCGGCGTTCGTCAGTTTCTGGAGACGGAACGAGGGGAGCTGGTGCGGGACCTTGTCAAGATCAAGAGCCCCCTCCTCGGAAATATTTTTTTGAATCTGGCAGTGGCTAGATTTTGTCGCGTCCTCGGAACTTTGCTCAGCAACGGGGTTCCTATTCTTAGGTCGTTGGAAATCAGTCGCCACGCTGCAGGAAATAAGATCCTGTCCGATGCTGTCGTTCAGGCAAGCGAAGATGTCACCGCGGGTGAAAAGCTTGCTCGACCGCTCGCAGCAAGTGGCCATTTTCCTCAGACTGTCGTCGAAATGCTTGCTGTTGCAGAGGAATCGAACACCTTGGACAAAGTGCTGGTTCAAATCTCCGACGGCTTGGAGAAAACCACTTTTCGGCGGCTCGAAATTGCAGTGCGGCTCCTAGAGCCATTGATGCTGTTGATTTTGGCTGGAATCGTCATGTTTGTCGTGATCGCTTTGATGGTTCCCGTGCTCAATAGCACCAGCGCCCTATAGCGAAAATCATTTCACAACGTTTCACTTTAGCGTAAACAACATTCACATAGAGGAGAAATTGGATGAAGCGAGATCGAAAGGACCGGAGAGCCGGTTTTACATTATTGGAAGTCTTGTTGGTGGTCGTCATTCTGTCGGTCATCATGAGTTTAGTGGTTGTGAACATCTTCGGCGCGCGAGATAACGCCAATATTGGATTGGCCAAAGTGAATCTCAAGGCGATTAGCACTCTACTCGACACTTACAGACTGAACATCGGCAGTTATCCAAATTCGTTGGATGACTTGGTCGCCATGCCGAGTGATCTGCCTGACCCTTCGAAGTGGTATAAAATTGCGAAGGAACCGATATCTCCAGATCCGTGGGGACGTCCGATCGAGTACAAGGGAGCGGGAAATTCGTTTGAACTCCGCAGCGCTGGCCCCGATGGCCAGATGAACACAGCGGATGATATTGTCGTGACATCCGAGTAAGTGTGCGTCCTGATGGACGGACACGAGGCATAACATGTTGCACCACGATTCAAACCACCGCAGACGCAAAGCTTGCGGTGGTTTTACTTTGTTAGAACTGCTTCTAACGTTGGGCATCCTGCTCGTAATGCTTTCGATCGCAGTACCCACGTATGACTCTCTCGTGGTGGCCCGCAGAATTCAGACGTCCGCCGATGCGATTCAACTGCAGATGCAGCAAGCTCGGATGAAGGCCATTGAGACGGGACAGGCTCAAGTTCTGCGGGTACTCGTCGGTGAAAACCAGTACACCATCCAGCCGTGGCTAACCGGTTCGGATCTCACCGACGCTGGACCAGGGGCAACCATCGTCACCGAAACAGGACTCGCTGTTGAGACCGATTCGCGAACAGGCTGGATGACCGGACTGGCCGATGGTCAGTCGGGACAATACGCACTCGAAGAAGGAGTTGTTTTTTCCAACGCGCAAACCATGACCGATTCCCGCAATTTGATGGCTCAACAAGACGCCGGTATGGGGCTGGCTGTAAGTAATTGGTCTGCACCAATCGTTTTTTATCCAGACGGAAGTTCAACGACTGCGGAGATTTTGTTGCAGGATGCGCGAGGACAGAGACGCAGCATTCGTCTGCGAGGACTGACCGGTAAGGCCGAGATCAAAATGATTCTCTCGGCGACGCCTTAAGTACCTCGGTACCCAGTTTTGAAAGTTCGAATCTATGCATCGCCAAAGTTCAGCGAAACGAAGACAAGTACGAGGCGGGCTGTCGCTTCTCGAAGTCGTGCTTGCGTTGGCGATCCTCGGCATCGCCGTTGGCATATTGGCGCAGGCCATGCAGATTTCTGCCGACAATGCCCTACGATCTCAGTTCAAAGCCCAAGCTCAAATGCTGTGTGAATCCAAAATGTCGGAATTGTTGTCGGGAGCGATTCCAGCGCAACCTCAGGATTGGGCACCCATCTCTGGATTAGCGGGATCCGGAGAGTGGTATTATTCCGTTCAGACGTTGGCAGGACCGCAGCCCGAACTGGTCGGCGTCGTGATTTCCGTCACGGATAATCTGAACTTGACGAATCCAAGTGTGAACCAATTCTCGCTCCTTCGATTGATCATCGATCCCAGTTTGGGGTTGGATCAACCTGCTTCGCAAACGAACTCCACATCGACGGGATCAAATGCGAGCAGTTCGACTTCAGTTGGTTCGACAACCGGTGCTGGAGGTTCGTTCTAGATGATTGCTCGTCGTTACTCAAGTCGAATGGCGGCCGGGGCTCAAAGTCGAGCCAACTCCGGTTTCACGTTGATCGAACTTTTCCTGGCACTTGCGATCACCATTGTGATTGCGACATTGATCGGAGTATTGATCAACCTGTACGTCGGGCGACTGGAAGAAGCCCGCGAAACGACGAAGCAAACGCAATTGGCTCGCGCCATTATGTCGACGATTGGAGACGATATTCGCAACGTTATTCGGTATCAGCCGTATGATGCGAAAGCCCTGGAAGAAGTATTGAAAAGCGGAATGGACAACCTAGCGGGTGGCGGAGGCGGAGCGCCCAGTGGCGGAGGGGGAGCGCCCAGCGGTTCAGGGGGAGCGCCCAGCGGTGGGGGTGGCACCGGCAATGGATCAGGCTCATCGGGAACAGGCGGAGGCGGAGGTTCCTCCCTCGGCGGCGGAAACGGTGGATCAAGTGGCGGAGGAGCGTCCGGCGGTTCTGGCGCTTCTGGAATGAGTGGCGGCGCGAGCAGTGGTTCCATGAGCACGACGCGGTCGTCCAGTTCTTCGATGCCAGGTTCTTCGTCATCTGTAAACTCAGATTCAGGTTCGACCGAAGAACCCCCACTACCTCCGGGAATCTATGGTGGTGAGAACTGGATACAGATCGACGTCAGCCGACTTCCGAGGCCAGACGAATATGTTCCGATGCAGGCAAATCCCTTAAGCGGTACTCTGACGGACCTTCCCAGTTCAGCCAAGACCGTGACCTACTTCGTGCAATCGACCAGCGCAGGCGGCGTTGTTGATGTTTTTGACAACTCGATCCTTTCGGACGTGAACGGAGGGGTCGACAATATGCCACAGGAAGGAGGTCTGGTTCGACGCCAGATCGATCGAAGTGTCCTTCAGTGGGCAACCGCGAATGCATCGAGTTTTGATCAAATAAACCGAACGGGGCAGCTTGTCGCTCCTGAAGTCGTCGGCTTAACCTTCAGTTACTTCGATGGGCAGACTTGGACCTCCACTTGGGATTCCAGCTTGCAGGGACTACCTTGGGTCGTCCTTGTCAATTTAGCGATTCAAGATGCGCGAGGCGTTCGCGAGAATCCACTGACTCCCGGAATCAATGTTGCGTTTCTCACCCCGACTCAGTTGGCCGAATATCGCGTACGAGTTTATCAACTGATGGTATCGGTCCCCGGGGCAACACTCCTTGCGTTGCCCACCCAAACGGATTCGAGCGGAGAAGATACGGGCATGAGCTCGGTTGGACTTTGATGCGATAGGAGCGAACGAATGACAACGAAGCGAAAAAGAGGGATTTCCGATTCGAAGACGAAGTCGAGGGGGTTTGTGCTCCTGCTCGTGCTTCTGGTCGTGTCGTTGGTTACTCTTAGTGCTCTCAGTTTTTCCGAGTCGATGTTTTTGACAAGCCAAGAGGCCGACTTGGCAGGCCAGAGCTTGCAAGCTCGATACGCCGCTGATTCAGGTGTCGATGCCGTCCGATTATTCCTATCGGCCGATCGCATCACTCGTGATGAGTACGGGGGTGTTTGGAACAACCCCGCCTACTTTCAAGCAGTCAACGTGGTTCCTGATGCGGACCTGAAGCGCGTTTGCAACTATACGATTCTAAGTCCAAACTTCGATGAATACGGCAACTACTCAGGCGTTCGATATGGCATCCAAAATGAATCTGCGAAAATCAATCTCAATGCTCTGGTGACGATCGATGCCCAGTTGCAGAGCCTCGGCGGTCTCAGTTCGCTCGCTTCGGGAATGGATCTTTCCGCAATGGGGCTTCCGAGCGAATTGTCTTCGATGGCTAGCGCGATGGGTGAAGGAGGATCCATCGGTCGAACGTTGCTTATGGGCCTACCCAACATGACTGAAGAGATCGCCGATGCCATTTTGGACTGGCTTGATCCCGATGATGACCCTCGTGAATATGGCGCGGAGTCCGACTACTATCAGCAACTCGCAACACCTTATTTCGCCGCCAATAGTAGCTTGAGTTCAGTGGAAGAACTGTTGTTAGTACGCGGAGTGACGCCACAATTGCTGTTTGGACTCGATGTCAACCGCAATGGAGTTCTTGATGCTGCCGAAGCGGCCATGATGAACCAAGGTGGAGGAGTTGGGCTCGCAGGAACAATGGGAGCAGCGGTTTCCGATCCGACTATCTCCGGCGAAATCTCACCACTTGGCTGGGCAAACTACTTTACCCTGTACAGCAGAGAAAGAAACGTGGCTATCGATGGTAGTAATCGAATCAACGTCAATGGATCGGACATGGTTCAACTGAAAGAAGATTTGACGGCTGCTCTGGGTAATGAAGATTGGGCAACCTTTGTTCTGGCTTTTCGCATCTACGGCAGTCAGTCTGCTCAAGGCGGGGGACAGTCTGGTCGTGGCGGTGGCGGTGGACAAGGTGTGCCTCCTGTGGTGGGTGACCACCCCAGC
>JBBIUE010000123.1:0-8302 GCA_037440405.1 Pirellula sp.
CCATCGGGGGCTATATTGATCGAACCATTGAACGTCTTCACTCCCGTCGTCATAGCGGTTGCGGTGGACGCTGAATCGGCTACTGCGTGAGGTGATACTTCGGATCGCCCGATGAGATAGCTCGGATCCGTCGGCACCGACCAGGGGAACTCTCCGCCCAGTTTGCGGTCATATCCTCCCGACTTGATGGAAGCGCTGACCTCGACCGCCTGCGTGTTGACATTACCCTTCAGCTCCGAGTCATAGGGGCTAGCGACGAAATATCCGAAGCTTGAATCCATGCTCCTGTAGTCCTGAAACCGCAATCCGGTTCCTCTGCCCTCGGTATAGGCAATGGTTCCAGTCTGATAGATGGCAGCGGCCTGAGTCGTCTGCCAGTCCATGCCGTCAAACACCACAAGAAAAACAAACTTCTTGCCTGCGTCTTCGACTGCCCGTCGTTGCAGACGATAAACATCCGTTTGGTCCGCATAGGTCGCTTGATCGTCAAGCGTATTGATCGGCACTTTGCCGTAGATGCGAATGAGTTCGAACGAGCTTCGATAGCAACTGTTCTCGTTCATGTACGCCGCAATATCTCCGCCGTAGACGTAAATCGGCACGAGTCGATTCGTGTGATTGGTCCAGCCGTGGTAGGAATTCGGGCGATTGCCCCAATGGCCCCACGAGGCTCGCTTTTCTGCGGCAGCGTTCCGTTGCAGTGCGGCCATCGCGTCAAGTGGTGCAGCGACCTCATTCGCGAGCGCTCGATCAGGTGCGTCACCCGTCCCATCCTGGGCGACGACTTTGGACGATACACTTGAGACGAGCCAACACAGGATGACGCTGAAGAAAATGCGCATGAGCGGGAACTCCTCAAAAACGATTTCGACGACTGAGCAGATATTCCATCAGAGCCTTGTCGTAAGGAATGCTGGTGTCGAGCGACACGTAGTCAATCCGGCTTTCCGTGCAACCTTTCTTCAACGCAGATCGAAAGTTACTGATGTTCTCGCGATACTCATTCCCGATCTCATCTGCATTCACGGGCAAAGAGCGGCCACTTTCCGGATCGATCAATTGGACAACACCGTGAAACGGAAAAGACACTTCCGCTTCATCGAGGATATGGAATACGATGACGTCGTGTCCTGCGTGTCGCAGCATCCGCAGCGCGTCAAGGGTCGAGGAAACGTCGGAAAGGAGGTCGCTCATCAGCATGATCAAGCTGCGGTGCCTCATCATCGCCAACAACTGGCGAAGCGGAACCTGCAATTCCGTCGATCCTTGCGTCGACAGACGAGAGAGATGGCTGAGAATGGCGGTGAGTTGGCCACGTCGGCTCTTGGGAGACACGCTGGCGTGAAGCTTTGTGTCGAATGTCACGAGTCCAACAGGATCCTGCTGCATGATCATTAGGTATGCGAGCGCCGCAGCAAGGCAGATCGCATAGTCAAATTTCGTCAACTGTTGCCGATATGTGTATCCCATCGACTGGCTCAAGTCCATCACCAAGTAGCCGGTGAGGTTAGTCTCCGATTCAAATTTCTTCACGTAGTAACGATCGGTTTTCGCATAGGCAAGCCAATCGATATCCTTTGGATCATCGCCATGGGAATAGCGGCGATGTTCGCTGAATTCGACCGAGAAACCGTGAAAGGGACTGGCGTGAAGACCTTGAAGAAACCCTCGAACCACCATTTTGGCACGCAGGTCGAGCCGTTTGATCTGAGCGGCGAGTTCCGGCTTCAAATACTGTTCGACGGCTACCACGGTGACGCATTCAACCTTGAAAATTGGGAATCGAGGATGTACCAAACTTGGGCACTTCTGGTTCGGGCACATCCTTAAGCAGCCGCTGGATAATTTTGTCCGGAGTCATCCCTTCAGCCTGCGCTTGGAAGTTTGTGCTGATGCGATGCCGCAAAACAGGAACGGCGATCCGGCGAACATCGGCAATCGCAATGCTGAATCGTCCATCCATCGCCGCGATTGCTTTGCCGCCTTGAATCAGAAACTGCCCTGCTCGTGGTCCGGCTCCCCAATCGACAAGCTCACGGACATAGGGAGGAGCACTTGAATCCGCTGGGCGCGTCGCTCGTACAAGGTTGGCTACATAGCGGACGATAAATGGAGTTACCGCCACGCTGGTGACGAGCTTCTGAATATTCAGAATTGCCTTGGACGAAAGCACTTTCGCAACCTCAGGCTTGTCGGTTCTCGTCGTGGCCAACAAGATCCGTTCCTCCTCATCGGCGGTTGGGTAACCCACCATGATATTGAACATGAACCGATCCAGTTGGGCTTCCGGCAGCGGATAGGTTCCTTCTTGCTCGATGGGGTTCTGTGTGGCGATGGTGAAGAAAGGATCCGGCAGCGCATACGTTTCTCTTCCTACAGACACCTCGCGTTCCTGCATCGCTTGAAGGAGAGCAGCCTGAGTCTTGGGCGGGGTTCGATTGATTTCATCTGCAAGGAGTATGTTGGTGAAAATCGGCCCCTCAACGAAACGAAACATGCGTTTACCTTGAGCATCTTCGTCGAGAACATTGGTTCCGGTAATGTCCGACGGCATCAAGTCAGGCGTGAATTGAATGCGTTTGAACTGGACATCCAGAATCTTTGCGAGCGAACTGACCATCAACGTTTTGGCTAGCCCGGGAACTCCTTCGAGCAAGCAATGCCCGCGAGTAAAGATGGCCGCGAACAACTGCTCGATCACCTCGTCTTGACCAATGATGATTTTCGCTAACTCTTGTCGCATCAATTCGCGATGTTCGCGAAACTCCCGAAGTAAGTCTCCGATGAGTTTGCCCTGCTTTCCCGGAGTAGCGTTCGACACTTGAGGTCCTTTTCTCAGAACGTGCGATCAAAGAATGCCTGGTTTAAAAAATCAAAGGGGCTGAATGCCTTTGATGTCGAGACAAAGTTATACTGTATTTTGATGAATTCGGTAACAAAGGGTCGCTGGAGATTCTCTATGTTCGCTTCGATGTTGCGTCGTGTCGCCGTCGCATCTCTTTCGTGGGTAATGGTGCTCTTGCCCATGTTCGAGCACGCGAAATTGACTGGCCAAGACATCACCGCCAAGCAAGTGCAGAATTCGATCCAGCAGGGAATTCGATATCTACGCAATCGACAGAATCGGGACGGCCGTTGGGACGGACATGAAACCTATGGAGGGGGCATGACAGCCCTGGCAACGTTAGCATTGCTCAATTGTGGGCTCCCTCCGAATGACCCGACCGTCGATAAAGCTCTCCGAAATTTGCGAGGTCGAGTTCCGACCAAGACCTATGAAATCTCGCTGATGATCATGGTGTTCGCTGCTGCGGAACCGAACACGGACTTGGGCAGATTGAGGCAAATGGTGAAAATCCTCGTCGATAGTCAGCAAGACAATGGCGGTTGGGGCTATGGTGGAATCCTACCTCAAAGCGTTGACCCATCGAATAGTCAGTTCGCCTTGCTGGCCCTGTGGGAGGCCCAGCGCGTAGGAATCGATATTCCCCAAGAGACACTGAAGAAGGCCCAAGTTTACTGGAGTCGATTGCAAACCCGAAGTGGTGGATGGGAGTATTTCGCGAATGGCAGTTCAGGAAGCATGACTTGCGCGGGAATCGGTTCGTTGCTCATTACCGACGACGCACTCATGTTCAGTGACGCCAAAGTTCGCGGTGAGACGATCGTATGTTGTGGAATGGACGGCGGTTCGAATCAAATCGATCTAGGTATTGAATGGCTCGCTCGCAATTTTTCTGTGCGGGTCAATCCGCCGAGTTTTCCGTGGTGGATGTATTACATGTACGCCTTGGAACGTGTCGGGAGGCTGTCTGGCCTGCGATTGATTGGCGACCACGATTGGTATCGTGAAGGTGCTGTGGAAATCATTGCTCGGCAAGACCCCTTCCAAGGATTGTTTCCCGATGGCGAAGATCCGATCTCAAACACGTCCTTCGCTTTATTGTTCCTTGCCAAAGGAAAGCGACAAGTCGTCATCAATCGCTTGCGCCATGGCGAAGCGGATTGGAACGAGCATCGGCGTTCCATGGTCCACCTGACGGGTCATATCGAGCAAGCTTGGAAGCGAGATCTTTCCTGGCAAATGGTCTCGTTGAATAACGCAACGGTCGAAGATTTGCTGGAGGCTCCGGTCCTCTTCATCAGTGGCAAAAAGCAAATCAAATGGAATGCTAACCAAAAGCAACTCATTAAGGATTATGTCGAGCAAGGTGGATTCATCTTCGCAGAAGCCTGCAATGGGGACGGATGCCAAGGTGAAGCTTTCGACAACTCGTTTCGTGAACTCGTTGCAGAGATTTTTGGTCAACCGCTGCGCAAACTGCCAGTAACTCACCCTATTTGGTTTGCCGAATCGCGAGTGGATCCCAACGCATTGCCCGAAGATTTTTGGCTCTACGGTTTGGATGCCTGCTGCCGAACGAGTATCGTTCTCTCACCGCGTAGTCTTTCGTGTCGATGGGAACTTAGTCGGCCTTATGGTATCAAACCCAATTTTCCAAAGTCGGTTCAGACAGACATTGATAACGCAGTGAAAATCGGATTGAACGTGGTAGCCTATGCAACAGGACGCGATCTTAAAGACAAGCTGGATCGAGTGGATATCATCGATCCGATCGCTGAAAGCAGTTTACTTGAACGCGGCATGTTGGTTCTCCCTAAATTGCAGCACGCAGGCGGAGCCGACGATGTCCAGCGTGCGATCCCCAATTTAATGCAGCGGCTGAACCGCGAAACCATGGGTGATGTCGGTTCGAATATCCTGCTCATTCCGGCCTCCATCAACGAACTCGAAAAGTATCCGCTCGTCTACGTTCACGGTAGAAACTCCTTTCAGTTCTCCGTGGAGGAGCGTGATGCATTGCGGCAATATCTCGAACGAGGTGGCTTTATCATCGGCGACGCGGTTTGCGCCAGTCAACCCTTTACCGAGAGCATCCGGAAGGAACTTAGCCAACTGCTACCGGAAGCGATGCTTCAGCCGGTTCCTCCTGATCATCCCATGCTGACCATGGACTATCATGGATTTGACATCCGCAAAGTTTCCATCGTTGACCCTACCGCTGTGGAGGAAGGTGGTGTCCAGATTCGAAGAACAGAGGGACCGCCTGTTTTGGAAATGTTGGTCTGGAAGGATCGAGTGGTGGCTGTCTTTTCACCCTATGACATCAGTTGTGCCTTGGAAAGTCGTGGCGCACTTCAGTGTCGAGGCTACCCGCGTGAAGATGCTTATCGCATCGCGATCAATTTGGTACTCTACGCCATGCTCGAGTGACGGAATCCTAATCGCCCGCAAATCTTGCCCCATTGCCACCACCGGAATAGCCGCATTGGATTGTGCTAACAGTATCGGATGCGCAGTTGTCTTCAACCCGACCATTCGACGAAAAAGTCACGAGAGGTTCATTGTTTTCAGCAGTGGGTTTGCTGGCATTTGCCACGGATGGCGTTATGAGCTTGATTCGTATAAGCGGTTTGCTGATTGCTCTCGTTGGCGTAGTTTTGCATTCAGGTTGTTCCCCCATGCGAGAGATCGCTCATGCACCAACTCGGACCGCACTTCGTTGGTGGGGGATTGGTTATAGCGATGGCTATCATCGCTGTCCCACCGTGGGAGTCGCAAATGGGATCGGTCCGGGATGCTCGACGTGCAATTTCGTAGCTCCAGCGCCAAGCGCGCCTTCGTTTGTTGCTCCAGCGATGTATCCGAATGGCTCTGCGGGCTGTCAAGCGTGCCAATCCGGAATAACAGAGTTCTACCCCGTTCCGCCAGCATCCATGCACCAGCACTATTGGGATCACGTTCCGCTCCCTGCGGCACGTGCACCCTCGCCAATGAACTCCAACCTGCCGAAACCTACACCACCTCCAATACCTGCCCCACAAAACTCAACCGAAGAGGATGACGAAATTTGGGGCTTTGAATCTTCTCCAAGCGACCGAAAACCCGATGGTTCCGCTCAGCCTCGCGCAGCGGTGGAACGCCACGTGACCCCGATGGCAACCGCGCGGTCGCAAGGCTGGAATCCCCGTCGCAGCATGCGATAATTTCGATACAATTTGGTCCAAAGTTGGAGGTGCTCGTTTTGACAATGGTCTTTGAGTCATTGTTGGCACCCCATTCCAATACAACGACGAATTCGGTTTCCCCCCTAGAGATTTGAGACGGCAAAGAAAATTCCATGACGCAACGCACACTTGTATTGCTTAAACCCGATTGTGTTCAACGACGATTGATGGGAGAAGTTATCCGACGGTTTGAATCGAAGGGGCTGAACATCATTGCGATGAAAATGCTGCGAGTGACCCCGGAGCTTTCTCGCCAGCATTATGCTGAACATGTCTCGAAACCGTTTTATGGGAGCTTGGAAGCGTTCATCACTTCGGCACCGGTGGTTGCCATGGTCATTGAAGGCCTGGAAGCGATTCGAGTCGTCCGCGAATTGCTTGGCGCAACCAATGGCCTGAAAGCGGTCGCGGGAACGATCCGTGGAGACTACAGCAGTTCTCGTCAAATGAATCTCGTCCATGCTTCCGATGGAGAAGTGGCGTCGGCACGCGAGATCGATCTCTACTTCCAGAAAAGTGAGATTTGTGCGTACACTCCAACATTGATTGGCAGCTTCAAGTCCGACGACGAATAGCCTATGCACGAGCGTGCGATCAACTATCGACTCGTCGATTTTGGCTTCGGTCGCAAGTTGGAATCGTTCGGAGGAGTTCTCGTTGATCGCCCTTGCCCAGCCGCACGAGACGCAACTCCGTCACTGCCGGCAGTTCTTTGGAAGGAGGCAGATCTCTTTTTTCGAAAAGGGAACGGAACGTCTTGGTTCGGATCAGTTTCGTCGTCCGCATGGATTTTTGACCACCCATCAGTCCGACTTCATCTTCGCTGCACAGCAGCCGGCCAGGTCGGAGTGTTTCCAGAACAATTGCCGAACTGGGAGTGGATAGCCGAATTTGGTCGGCCCTTCGCAGAACGTCGACCACATCCGCTCAAATGCCTCAACTTGTTTGCGTATACGGGAGCGACGACACTCGTCCTTGCCCGGCTGCAAGCTGAAGTAGTTCATCTGGACGCTTCTGTGCCCGCCATCGATTGGGCGAAGCAAAACGCGATTCTAAGCGGCCTCGGCGACGCGCGCATCCGGTGGATTCAAGATGACGTTCGGCGCTTTATGAAACGCGAAGTTCGACGTGGCAGCAAATACGACATCATCGTCCTCGACCCACCCAGCTACGGCCACGGAAAACGGGGCGAACCCTGGGTGTTTGAGGAGCACATGGAAGAACTTCTCAGTCACTGTGTACAAATTCTCTCCGACCAACCTTTGTTGCTGTTGTGGACCGGTCATTCCGAGTCGCCCAATCTGCAACGGTGGGTTAGCGGGCTCTCCGATCAACTACGCGATCGGCTGCGCTGCCCATTAGGTATACGTAGATCGCTGCTCTTCGATCAATCCTCGCGTCCACTTGATTGCGGATTCTCCGTTCGATGGCAACGATGAAGTTACTTCGGAGGAAAAGCGGAGTGGTTTATACAGGGACGTGCCTACGGCGCCATCGGCTGTCTTAGTTCATGGCTTGAGAGTGCGTGAATGTTCACGCCACTTTTGGTTAGCCGCCAAAATTGATGCCAAAATTTGAAAGTTTGAAAGTTTGAAAGTGAAAGTCGAAGGTTGGAGTGGATTGTTGAAGTTGAAAGAGGGTGCCAGCCATGGCACTGTAGTGCTGGCGTGTTCGCGCAATCTACCTAGTGGCAGGGTTGAAAGTTGGTGCCAGCCATGGGTTGAAAGTTGGTGCCAGCCATTGAAAGTTGGTGCCAGCCATTGAAAGTTGGTGCCTCCCATCTTCCTGTTAGTTGCTGGTGCCCCTGGTTTGTGCCCCTGCACCATACACCCGTCCGGTGATGTACTTCCAGGAAGTAGCTTCGTTTAACAGTCAGCCGTAGGCGTACAACCTGCCCCTACTGGAGACCGAAAACATCGTACGCCTACGGCTAACTGTTAAACGACAAGCAATCTATGAGCAGCTTGGCGGGCATGATAAACGCCGTCGTGATGAAGCCACGATTCCGCTCACCGAAATTGTGGCGTCACGTGCCGAAGCGTCTGGATGCTCGACGAACATTTCAAGACCTGACGTGTTGCGATGGTTGAGCGCGGCAACAATCATCGCGGCAATCATCCCTACGAGATCCGTAGCCCAAACCAAAACGTCAACGTTGGGCGTTGTTCTCAAGGCAGCTTCATCAACCTGAGCAACCAAGGCATTCATCAACCTGAGCAACCAAGGCATTCAT
>JBBIUE010000124.1:0-8238 GCA_037440405.1 Pirellula sp.
TATCTCGGCTGATGAACTTTCATAACTCATGGACCAGTTTTTGGGGAGCAGACCAAATGAATGTTAGAGAACGACAGTTGGCTGCCCGTTTGCCTCTGACATACCCGCTGCCCGATCAAATTCAAGATGACGTTAGCAAGCTATTTTGTCACGCTCTGCACAAGGTTCGTCTTAACGAGCCGCATAGAATGAGCGATGCAATTCGATGTTTAAATGCAGTTTGGCCAGGCGTAGCGGAGGAGATACAAACATGGCTCGAAGTATACCCGAAGGGCATGAGCCACGTTGCTGCCAATCATTTGCAAGGTCTACCTGGGTACGATTCGAACGATCTGATGCGAAGGCTCGTTGATCATTTCCGGCCTCCAAACCCCGTTCCACAGTGGCCTGGTCTTGCTGAAGCGATTGAGCCTTGGCTGCAAAGCTACTCGTCATACATCCGCAGTTGCTTTTTAAGGCGCGACCTAAATGAAAACGACGACCCTGCAGTCGGATTCGGTCGTTGGCTGAAGGACAATCCAACCGTATGCTTTGAACACCATAAGTACAGCTATTTCAAAGTTGCTCAAGCGGTACAACAAGGTCTTTCGGCTGAGCGGACGGTTCTGTTGGTGATGGTTGACGCATTACCAATACATCAATCTGTGGACATTGTGGGCTTTCTCTCTGATAATCTCGGCGAGTTTCCAACGTTCAGCTCGTTCATCTTTGTTCCGATACCTACCGTCACCGAGGTTTGTAAAGAGGCCATTCTTACTGGCAAACTGCCATCAGAGTGTCGCGGCGACATTAAGTCTCAATTGCAAAAACGGTTCTCGCTCTCCGATGATGAGATCTTGCTCGCAGCAAACTGGAAGGATGCTGAACGACTACAAATTAATGCTGAAACACGTCTGGTTGTGTATCGCGACAATCGACTTGACGATCAACTTCATCGCCTCGGAAGTTACGGTGCGATGCTGGAGGACTCAAAGGCAGTTTTCCTTCAACTTTCTCGCCTTTTAAGACGGTGGTCCGACGACATACGTTGTATCACGGAGAAGCCTCCACTTATTTTGCTCACTGCGGACCACGGATACACGTTTGGCCCAACGCCTGGAAGTGAAACTGTAGGGCGTCACAAATTGGACGGAGCTTACCGATGCACAGCTGTCAGTGGCCCTGTAAGCGCTGCTGACTCAACTGATGATTCGATAACAATCATTGACAAGGATACGTTTAGGCTCAAGCAAAACTACTTGGCCGCCCGCGGACGTTACTTCGGGCGTGGAACGATGTCGGGATGGGCCATGGCACATGGTGGATTGTTGCCAGAAGAAGTCATAGTGCCATTCATCGAATGGTTTGGTAACGAAGAGCTTACGCCTTGGCCATCGATTAATCTCGGTGAGTGCGGCTATGTAGAGCGAGGAGCTTTCGTCCTCGTAGCAAATGTTGTTAATCCACGGAATCTCCCCACGATACCATGCACTTTAAAGCTTACTATTCCAGGTGAGGATGGCCACCACATGGAATCAGTGCCGTCACTTGCAGTTGGCGCGAGCGTAGCGATAGAGGTTCGTCTAGCAATACGACATGGTGAGGCAAATGACTCGGTACCAATTAGCGTTGTTATGCGGAGCAAAGAGCGAAAAACGGGAGACTTGCTTGAGAAGAGTATCGATCTTCTTGTTCAAAGAAAAAAGCGACTCGTTGAAAAGACTCGCGATCAAGACGAATTTGAAAACATGTTTGGAAGCTGATAATCTCAATGAATACAACAACCACTTTTGACGAGAAAATTCGCGACGTTTTTCAAGAATTTGCGATCGACAAAGCGCTGATCCGACGTATGGGTATATCGGGCGATGATCGACACATTCCATCGTACGTGATGGATTGGATTGTTACGCGCAAGTCTGGTGGTGATGGCTCAACGACAACAATCCAGCAACAAGTCCAAGACTTCATCCAGGCACATCTTCCCGCAAAAGGAGACAAGGAGCGAGTCAAGTTTAAGCTGGGGCAAGGTGAAGTCCTTACGATTCTTGATGCAATTTCGGTAAGGGTAAAACTTGGCAAGCAAGTTGAGTTCCTCGCGACGGTCCCATGTCTCGATGAAAACAATGTATTTATCGACGCGTCAGTTATTGAGAAGAATCAGGGACTACTACAAGGCAGTACATGGGGAGCGACTCGAATATGTTACGACAAAGACGGTGATGTAGGCGGTATTCGAATTGTAGACTTTAAGCCGATGCAGACCGGTCGTATCTCATTGGACGCTTTTCTTGAATGCCGAAAAGCATTCACCGTCGATGAGTGGATCGACGTACTGATACGAACAATGGGATATGAACCTTCGCAATACGGCGCTGACGAAAAACTGTGGTTGATTTGCCGCCTGATACCCGTAGTACAAAGTCGGGTCAATATGATGGAGCTTGCACCACCGGGATCAGGTAAGTCTTTCGTCTACAATAATATTAGCCGGCATGTTTGGCTGACAGCTGCCGAGATAAGTCCTGCGGTTTTGTTCTATAATCGACAAAACAAACAACCAGGTTTGCTAACACGTTTTGATTTATTGGTGCTGGATGAAGCCCAGTCAATTCGCTTCTCAAATCCCTCAGAAATCCAAGCGCAATTAAAGGGATATCTTGAGCAGGGGGTTTTTACACGCGGCGACTGCACGGCAACAGCTGAGTGTGGCCTGATGCTACTTGCGAACATTGGTCTAGAGCAAGACAATCGAAATCATTATCACGGTGGCAAGCCAAAGTTTCGACCAGCTCGAGTTGACTTCATTCGAAAGCTACCAGAGATTTTTCTTGAATCCCCACTTCTTGACCGATTTCACGGCATTATTCCCGGCTGGGAGATTCCGCCATTTGAAACCAATCAGCAAGCGAACGGGTACGGGCTGAAAGCTGACTTTTTTGCAGAAGTTTGCCACGCCTTGCGGTCTGCTTCAAACCTAACACAAGAAGTTCGCGCCAAACTGCGGCTTACAGGAGGAAAACGCGACTGTACAGCAGTGGAGCGTATGGCTAGTGGTTTAGCGAAGCTATTGCTCATCGGCCCTGATCATCAACGATTTGATGAACTAGTAGTGCAGCCTGCAAGAGAGCTGCGGCGTTTGGTTCGAACACAGTTGAACCAAATTGACCCTGCTGGATACTCTTCCCAGTTGACGATCGTTACCCCGGAAGACCAGCCAAAACTTGGAAGGATGGGGAAATACGATTTGCTCGAAGAAATTGCAGAAGGGGGAATGGCCTGCGTATATAAAGCATTTGATCGAGAGACACGATCGGTAGTGGCATTGAAAAAAGTTGTGACTACTCACGTCAAGGCAAACGACGCATCAATCCAGCGTGAAGTTGATATCTATATGCGAATACAGAAGCTTTTGAGCCGCCACCTACTTTCTATTCTTGACGTATTCAGAGAAGATGACACGTACGCACTTGTCACTGAATATGCAGATGGAGGTAGTCTTTGGGACCTAATCGTTGACGATGATGATAAAGAGAATCCACGTGCACTTTCGCCGTCAACAGTTCGTGAAATTGCATTACAAATTGTCGATGGGGTACGCACTCTTCACGAAAATGACATTGTTCATCGTGACCTGAAACCGCAGAACATTTTGCAATGTGATGCAGTTTGGAAGATTGCCGATTTTGGAATTAGCAAGTTTATAAACAAGCCTGTTACAGGTTATACGTTCCAGGGCGCTCACACGATGCCTTGGGCTCCGCCAGAACAAATACAAGGGGCGCAAGCGCATCCATCCGCAGACATTTACTCACTCGGTAAGATTGTGACCTTCTTACTTACTGGTAAGCCCACCTTGGCAAAAGACGCCAGCTTGGAACCACAGTGGGAGCGAATTGTAACACCGTGCGTTGCTATTGATCCGGAGAAGCGGCCTGATATCGCCGAGGTTCAATCGTATCTGCAGGAACTAAGCATTTGATCAAGAAAGGTTTGACATTTTCGTCAAACGATGTCCGCGCAATTTAAACCCAGCCTCCCGTAAACGCATTTCCCAAGTGCTCTGTTGTTGGCGTGCATCGGGTTCAGGAAGAAGCCCTGCTTTCAGTTCTTGCTTTGTCAATGTTGAAAACAGTTTGAATTGCGGGTGGTTCGGATGCAAGAGCTCGTCCTTCCGAAACAGAAGCGGTGGATCCGGCCAATCGCTGTAATCGAACATGTCGATGTTTAGGGTGGGCAGGGTGACTTTTACACGCTGACGTAGCGGTGGATGTGCTATGGTTTCGAAATCTGGATAAGCTATGTAGCTTACCTTTCCAGAGAACCTGTGCAACTTTATCACATTTGCCTCATCAATTTCACCAACGAGCGTACGAGCACATCCTTCGTAGATGCGTAACAGCGGTTCCAATTGCTCAAGCAGACTCCTGTGGACAACTAAGGCGTTATCCACAAGTTGACCCACGCCAGCACGAAGGCAAGCTTGGTTTATTGCTGAAGGGTCGCCCGCGCGAAAAAGTAACGCATCTGCTCGAGCGCATGCTATTTTATGGGTGCCAAAGAAGGCTTTTATGTCGTGCTGAAGACCGATGGGAAGCGACGATGCGGGCAATCGCTTCTTAAAACGTGAAAGAGCCAGGTAAACCAATAGGTCTTCCGTTCTTTTTTGACAAATCTCATTCCAAGGTGCCTCATCTGTGACCTTTTGGATCAGCTTGTAGGCGCGTTTTATTGATCCAAATCTCTCGACTAAATCCGAGTGTCTTTCGAACTCCTCCGGTGCCGGCAGTCGCCCGTATTCTGTAAGCCATTCCATCAGTGGTTCAAGAACATCGCGGTTCTTCTCGAACATCACTTCGGAAATACGCCGTGTTGGCACCGATATCCTGCGATGGTAGCGATTTGCAATGAACTGCTGCTTTGCTTCCTCACACTTGAACACGTAGAAAACACCAGGTGCTGCCGGAATTGCATCCGTCCCAATCTCGTTTTCAAGATATGCTCGGAGTTCATTCTGCGTGTAGTACTTCTGAAAAGTTTGGCGTGAGGTCAGTACCCCATCATTAAACGCCGTTTGCTCTTTGTTAGGCGCGGCAAATTCGATCTGAGCCGCTACAGTCAACATGACATCGCAAAGTTCCCATGCCGATCGAAGTGCCTGAGCTCGCTCTTGGATGTCTTCGATAACGTTTAGCACGTAGCTCAGATTGACAATGTTTGCTCGCTGAACTGGTGCATGAGGACGAAAGTTAGGATCCCAGCCATCGCACGGGATCTCCATGTCGGATAACAGTTGCAAGTCGCGCCCATGTCCACATCCGTAGTCAAAAAGCTGTGTTGACTGGTCTAGAAGTCCATCACGCAGCATGCACTTGACTGGGAGCGAAAAACTCGTCCGCTTGATAGCCGTGCGATGACGATGCACCAAGACTTCTTCGCCACTCAGCGATGACTTAAGTGTTCTTTTGGCGGTGCTTTCTTCGCTCATGGTTGTCCCAAAGTGCTAAACTCACATGGCTTCAATCTGCCGTACGGAACGGAACACGCCATTCCGAAAGAAGCGACTACCCAAACCTTCACTGATCGAAAGGTCTCGATGTAGGACCCAAACACCCTTGATTGGCCCCGCGAAATTCGGACAATTCAGATACAATCCTAGCATGTTCACCGGCTTTTTTCGACTCGAATCGCGGCTTGGATGGGCAATCTGTGTATGGTGAGAGACAGGTCAGAAATGTTGCCAAACGGGATTAATCGCGATCATGTCCTCCAAGCGATATTGAGTTTTGAGCGGGATGGACTACCCGAAGGATTTAAAGATTCTCACACGTACTACTTGGAGCATGAAGGAAAGAAGTACCCGCCCCCTGCAATAGCGGCTTTAGCAGCCTATGCCTTGACCGGCCAGCTTCCCAAGCCAGGTTTTCGAGCAGGAATGGCACCAAGTGTTTCCGGATTCTTACCGATGCCGTTTTTCCAATCTGCCTGAGAAACACTGATGCCTAAACTCCCTTCGCGCTGCAAGAAGTATTCGGTCGGCAAAGAGATTGGTGGAGCAGTCTACGTTCATCGCATCTACGAAGCTCTTCTTCCGGAACCTGTCAAAATCGCGTTGAAATACGTACCAACGGAGTTCGATTACACAGTGGTCAAGTTTGTAGAGAAAGACTCCTGCGTTTCGTTCATCTTGTGCCCAGAATTTGATTCAGCAGAGGAACCAGCCGTTGGTGACATTGTGCGTATTGACGCGAAGGGTTCGAAGCGGTTCTTTCGTCAACAAGCAGATCCTTTCATCTATCACCACAAATGGCTTTTTGTGATGGATGACTACAACGGATTCGATGTTGAAAAGAGCAAGTCACGTTCGATCAGTTGGCTAGCTCTCGACGGCATCGACATGCAACGTATTGGTCGCAAGAGCTTTTGGGATTCTAAGATATTGCCCATGCTTTCCGAAAAACACGTCAACTGGGTTTCAAGTACGGCGATGGCACAGTTAATGAAAGTTTCTTCCTGCGAGCTTTCGCATTTGAGACAAGCAGGAAAATTGAGATTCGCAAAGCTTGGAAACGCATATTTCTATGACAGGGATATTCGAGAGCTTTAGGGTACCGCCTCAATAGTCAGTGTATAATTGGCGTCGCGTTTGATCTGAGGTTTCAGGCCGCTTTCCGCGAATAGTGCTTCAGCAGGCCTCCCAGCCGTTCTTTACAACTGATGCTCGACAGTGGAATCGTTTCGGGTTCGGTTGATTGTTTTTTCGACTTCTTATTGCGTTTAGCTTTTGCGGTCGGAAGTACGAGGTTCTCTAGTGACTGATGAGGCCTCTCTATGTGGTAATGCTCGCGATACTCCGAACAGAGGTGATCGAAGTGGGCCTTGCCAAACACGACGAAATGATCGAGGCATTCTTGCTGCAGCGACTGGATGAATCGCTCGACGTATGCGTTTGTGTTAGGCGACCGAAACGCAGAGACTTTGACGTCACGCTTACCGGCCGAGAAGGCCTCGTCAAACGACTTTGTGAACTTCGTATCGCGATCGTGCATCAAGAGTTTGCATGACAACTTCTCTTCTTTCACATGTTGCTTGAACGCTTCGGCTTGTTCCAAAACCCAGGCTTCATCGGGATGGTAACTGGCTGGCGTGATGAAGACTCGGCGTGTTTCCAAGTGCAAGAAGACCAAGACAAACAGATCGCGTAGACCAGTCTTCGATACGACCTTCTTAGAGTAGAAGTCACATTGCCACATAGTTTTCGCATGGCGTTTAATGAACTCATCCCAAGTTCCAGGCCCGCGCTTTGGACCAACATCATAGCCGTTTCGCTTGAGGATATTTTTCACAGTATTGCGAGTTACCGACTCGATTCCGAGCTTCTTCAGCTCGCCGAGAATTCGGGTGTAGCCCCACGAATTGTCCTTCGCCAACTTGAGGATTAGCTTCTCAATCTGCTCGGCCGTACGCGGCCTACCGACGTTCTTTCGGGTCTTTCCAACTTTGTCTGAGGCGTCGCGAATCCACCGTCGGATCGTCGATGGATGGACGATCGTCGCCAGTTCGTTCAGGGCCGATCCTAGGTTCTTAGCAAATCTAACCAAGCGATTCTTTTCGCGATGAGTTAGACTGATACGCTCGGGGAGTCGGCTCCGGAGGATCTGGTTTTCGGCCTTGAGGTAGCTCACCTGGCGGGCCAGTTCCTTGCTAGTGGAGCCGGCGATGACGAGCATGAGTGACGTGTAGATGTTGCGAAAGCTGGCCATCGTCGAAACAGTGGATTTCTCAGGAAAAGCTTGGTCGGAGCGGAATATTTGCACAGGGGTGCTAGGCTTTGAGATTAGTTCCCGGCCGCGCTGAATCAAGTTTTCCAACCGCAACCACGTCTCTAAACGCGTGACTGCCAATCTCTCAGTCGCTGTAGTTGTCGCCAGAGTGGCGACCAAGACATCTGCGATTCCGCAGACCACACCTTTGCAGGTCATTTTTTCGTGAAGTGGTTTCGATCGTCGAAAAAGAATCGGAACAAACGAATCTCTGCTTAACCAAGCGATTGCCGCGTTAGCTGCGGCATCTCCAACCATTCATGCTCCCGATGACGTTTTCGCACGGGGAGATCGAAGGTGTAACCGAGGTGCGCAAGGAGCGGATGAGCTTTACGGAGATGCAGAAGCGCCGGCGGAACAAATAGTACCAAGATCGTAATCTCAAAAAAATCTTCCCGTCCTTCCGTCAATCTACATGTCTACCGGGTATTCCTAC
>JBBIUE010000125.1:0-8158 GCA_037440405.1 Pirellula sp.
AGCAACGGACGAGTTCAGGCCTTTGCTTTTGCAACTCACGACGAGTCTGAGCCCCATGCGAAAGTTAACCTGACTTTTGTCCCTCGTGTCAGTTTTAGTGCGGATCCATGCGCATCGATGTCGTCACTCTATTTCCCGAGATATTTTCCGGCTATCTGACTCAGAGCATTCTCAATAAAGCTCTACAGAAGGGGCTGGTCGACATTGCAGTCTCCAACTTAAGGGATTGGTCAACCGACGAGAAACATCATAAAGTTGATGACCGACCTTATGGCGGCGGCCCCGGCATGTTGATCCAAGTGGAACCGGTCGTCCATTGCGTGGAATCAGTTCAAGCTCGATTTGCTGATCCCGGACAGATCATTCTTCTAACTCCCCAAGGCAAACGACTTGATCAACCTACCGTCGAGCAACTTGCGGAGCAGACTCGCTTGATCCTTCTATGCGGACGCTATGAAGGATTCGATCAGCGCGTCATCGATATTCTGCAGCCGATGGAGTTGAGTATTGGTGATTTTGTACTCAGTGGAGGTGAAGTCGCGGCCATGGTTGTGATCGACGCCGTCATCCGCATGATCCCCGGAGTGCTCGGAGACGAAGAGAGTTCATGGGATGATTCGTTCTCTCGCGGCAATCGAATCCTGGAGTTCCCTCAATACACTCGACCGAGGGAGTTCCGCGGTTGGCAGGTGCCGGAAATCCTGCTCAGCGGCGATCACGCTCGCATTGCAAAATGGCGGCAAGAACAATCGGAATCCAAAACAGCTCAGAGACGTTCCGATCTTCTTCCAAGTGAAAAGAGCAGTGATTGAAACGGCGAATTGACCTTTTCAACGAATTGAGAACCTGTCATAATGTTGGGCTTTCGCCAACAAGTCCTAATTCAAAGTCCGACTGGTTTTTGCATGAACCAGTTTCCTTGGTAGTGTGCAATCATGAGTGAAGATTCTCAAAAAACGGATTCGACGGAAACTGAAAAGAACAGAGCGCCTCGAAAATCAAATTCCCGCCAAGAGATGATCGAGCAAGCGGAAGCTTCTTTCCTCAAGGACGAAGGCAAAGTTCCGTCATTTGACATTGGCGACATGGTAGATGTTCATACCAAGATTCTGGAGAACAAGAAAGAACGAATTCAGATTTTCAGCGGAACCGTGATTGCCAAGAGTGGTAGTGGTTCCAAGGAAATGTTCATCGTTCGCCGAATCGTTGCAGGGGAAGGGGTCGAGCGAAAATTCCCATTGCACTCGCCGAGAATCGAAAAGGTCGAAGTGAAACGGCGAAGTGTCGTTCGTCGCGCAAAGCTCTACTTCCTTCGCGATCGAAGCGGCAAGGGTGTTCGGCTCAAAGAACGTCGAGTTTGACTCAGCGACGTCGAGTTTAGCTCGAGGGTCACCCATGTGGTGGTTAACTCAATTGGCGAGGACCCTCCGATTAAAAATGGGTCAGGCGGTAGCGTTCTGCCGCCAGCGTTGCGGCAAAAATTTACCCGATCCGCGAGTCAATTTGGGAGCATGGGGCGAAGATGTCGCTATGCACTTTCTGAAGCGGAAAGGCTATCGGGTCTTGCAGCAGGGCTTTTCCGTACCCCAGGGCGAAATCGACATCGTTGCCTTGGATCGCGATACGATCGTCTTTGTCGAAGTGAAAACCTGGCGGGGTATTCCTTACGGTGGTCCCAGCGATGCCGTGGACGAAAAGAAGCAATCGCGCATCACCAAGGCAGCACTTTGCTACTTGAAAAGACGCGGACTACTTCATCATCCTGCCCGATTTGATGTCGTTCAAATTATCTTCTCCGAACGAGATTCCCAACCGGAAGTTCGTCACTTCATCGCAGCTTTCGAAGCTGTAGGCCGATTTCAGCTGTATTCATGAAATTCGACCAAAATCTGTTTCTGCATCTTTGTGAAAAGCCTCATCATCAACCCACCTCAAAGTTCTGGTTTTCAACTTGTCGGAACACCGAGTCGATCAACTGTCGATTAAACTATTTGTGAGCGTTCACAAACTCTTGTTTCGTCACTGACCAAGAAACGTGGATAACCCATGGAGCGTTAGCACTTATTTGGATCGCTGACAAGAGATTGCCGATGCGTAAGGCGTTTGCAGGCACACCCACGATCAACCCAAGGACGAAGCACTAGGGTGACACGAATCATTTCGCCCTGTTTGCGTTACGTCGAACGTCTAGAATCGACTAGGATGAAAATAACGGCGTCGATTCGGTATGTCCGACTTGCGGAACGTATAAATTCGAAGAGGTTTCTCGGTTGGACACCTGGAAGCATGATCGCATGCAACTGATTCAAGTGAGTAAGAACACAGAAAGCTACAACACGGTCGAACAATGAAACACTCAACACCGAACTTTCACCTGAGAGCCTTCGGCTGCTTGCTGATTCTCGTGACCCACTTTGAATCCCACAGGACCATTGCTCAGGATCGTTTGACAGACACTTGGAACGCGACACTCGACCCTAGTCGCCTGGAGGCGGTTGATCGAATTCGTGCGGACCTTGAGTTTTTAGCCTCCGATGATCAAGAAGGACGTGGAGTCGGGACCGACGGACTTGTTCGAGCGGCGAACTTCATCGCAGACCGCTGGAAATCGCTTGGGCTCGTGACGGAATGGTTCGACGGCTCTCCGCTCCAACCATTTTCGATCCCCGGTTCCATGATCGTCGGCCCTGCAGAGAACAATCGCCTCGTCGCGAAACCTGCCAGCGAGGAACCGATCTCCTTGGAACTCGAAGTGGATTTTCGTCCCCTGGCCGTCGGCGGCAATGGATCGTTTGAGGGATCGATGGTCTTCGCGGGATACGGTATTACCGCAGAATCGGAGGATAAATCATTCCGTTACGATGACTATGATGGCCTCCATGTTGCCGGCAAGGTCGTCATCATTCTTCGCAAGGAACCGAGACAAAACGACCCCGAGTGCCCGCTGGATGGAACGGATCCAAGCGTCCATTCGTACTTTTCAACGAAGGTTACAAACGCCGTCAATCATCAGGCAGCCGCAGTGATCCTGGTCAATGATGAGAAGACCACCGAGGCCGAGTCGGCAGACCTCCTTTTGCCCGTCGATTCAGCGGGCCGAGCTGTGGGGCGAAACACGATTCCCGTCTTCTTCGTCAAAAGAGCCGTCATGGACGCTATCCTCAACAAGAGCATCATGAAAACCCTAAGCGATCTGGAGAAGGAGATCGACAGCGACTTGCAGCCGCGATCCATTGAACTGGAGGGATGGACGATGGCTGGAGAAAGCCTAGTGCAACCTTCGAAGATTCCCTTGTATAACGTGATTGGCGTCGTGCCAGGAAGTGGCAACCTTGCGAACGAGTTTGTCGTTGTGGGAGCCCATTACGACCATGTCGGCATGGGAGGGCCTGGTTCTTTGGCCCCGGGGACCATCGAAGTCCACAACGGTGCGGATGACAATGCATCGGGCACGGCTTGTCTTATGGAAATGGCTTCACGACTGACTGCCGTCGTCTCCGAAAATCGACGCACGATTGTTTTCATCGCCTTTTCCGGAGAGGAACGTGGCCTATTGGGTAGTCGCCACTATGTTCGAAATCCAAGATTCCCCATGGAAGCGACGGTCGCCATGGTCAACTTCGACATGGTCGGTCGGTTGCGCGGTCGCCTGTTGACGGTCTTTGGAACCAAAACAGCCAAGGAATTCGAAACCTGGATCGACAACGCGAACGCCACGCATGGATTTTTGCTTGAAAAACAACCGTTCGGTGCTGGTCCAAGCGACCACCAATCTTTCTTTGAGTTCGGGGTTCCGGTCTATCATTTCTTCACCGGTTTGCACAACGATTATCATCGGCCTTCGGACGACATCGACAAAATAAATGTGGAGGGCATCGAACGAATCGCGTCGCTTGGAACGGACTTGGTTGCAAAGCTTGCCACTCATCCGAACAGGCCGACTTTCGAGAAAGTTCGCGGGAGGGCGATTCCTGCCAATCCTCCCTCCGCTCGACTTGGCGTTGAAGTACGCCTCGTGGGGAGCGATCCGCCAAAGCTGGCCATTTCCAAAGTCGTCGAGGACTCCGCCGGCGCCAAAGCGAATTTGCAGGTCGATGACATGATCCTGCAAGTTGACAGTTTATCCTTGCTAACGGTCCGATCATTCGCGGAGTACATCGCCAAACACTTTCCCGGAGATCGGCTGAAGCTCTTAATCTCACGACAAGGGCAGCAAATGGAGATCGATGTCATCCTCGGATTTTGAGCAACCGCTAACCGTAGCTGGGAGTCGGGAAGCAAGGCCGGGGCGTTACATTCGCGTTGAGCGAGAAAATGGCGTTGGAAAGTGCATGAATCTCAGACTTGGCAGGGTCCGAATGGGGAACGCAACAAGTCGCTGAGATCCTCATTCAGAAACAGCCCGCAGTCCATTCTTGTTATGAGCGAGGATGACTCTCTGACGCTTGGTCGCAGCTTCTTCATCGCCCTCGGAGGCTTGAGGGATGCGACGATATCTTGAGGAAATCATCAATTGGTGCATGGTGCTGGCCGGTTCCAATCAAGGTAGCGCCAACCCCCCTGAACCTTTTCCGCCGAGTGGTGTCTCCGAGGAGAACATCCAGAGAATGGGAGGTGCGCCATGGGACACACGAATCACGAACAATTCAACGAACAACCATTTTTTTCGAGACGATGAGCAAACGTCGTCGTGGATACCCGTCCGAAACCAAGGTCAAGCGTGGAGTGCGGGTCGTTAACGGCGGCAAGCTGCTGGAGGAAAAGCTCGGCAGGAACGATCTCTGCCCCTGCGGTTCCGGCAATCGCTTCAAGAAATGCTGTCTCTCGAAAGGCTGCTTTTGATGGCGCGAACCGGGATCATTACTTTTAGGGACTGAACAACCAAAGCCCGCGCGGTTCATCGAAGCCGTGCGGGCATTTTGCGTTTTGAACTGACAAAACGGTGCATCATTAGGCCACAATGTCGATGGCTGTCACGTTGCGGTGATCTCTTTGCCGTTGAGAAATAAATCACAACGATCGTCGTCATCGAGGTTCGCCAGTATGACCGCAATCGTTCTTTCGTGACGGCGTGGAAACCTTAGACTTTGGCGAAGTACTGATTCCTGAACAACATCGAGATCCGAAACAACATCGAGCTCCAGGTCCTTTTCTCAGCGGCTGGCTAGTGATTTGTCAATCCTCGAACGTGAGGTAAGCTCAGCATGGAATTGCAATTTTCCGAATTTTCGCAGGCCAGGAGCCTACAACACGAACCAACAGCAATCCGCATTGCTGAGTGTGATTCATCGCAAGAAGCTCCAGCAGTTTGTCGATCTTCTCCTCGTCGCTCTGGGATGGGAAGCTTTGAAGTTGCTCTAAGTTGCATTTGAGTATCGCCTGCGCCCCAAATTCTGGAGAGCGGCGGCTTCAGTCTCCTCGGGAATAACGAACAAAAATTTGGAGCCGCGGGCGGCGAAGCAAGTCACCTTCGATGGAGTAGCCGAGAGAAATTGTCGACAATCATGCACGAAAAGAACGTCGTTGGTATGATGACCAGACTCGCCGAGATCGTAAAACTGAATTGGCTGTATGCTACCCAATAGCAGAATCCTTCCTATCAACCGCTGCTTCCGACCCTGTTTGATGAGGCTCACACTGCGCTCAACGGCTTCTGTGAACAGTTCCTGGATTGACTGTTCTTCGCGAAGCATCAGGACGGCGTCCCATGAAGTTTGCTCGCTGCGCAACGTATTCAAGAATCGTAGGCCGATGCGAACTTTGCGTCCCTTTCCTTTCGAGCCCTGACCTCCCATAATGAGGCCCGATTCTACAGCTTGACGGCGATCAACACGCTGTGCATCACCAACGATTTCACCGACGAACTGATCCTACTTTGCAAGCCCTGGTTTGATTCAGAGATCGCGATCGAGCGAGTTCCTTCGCCAACACAATTGTGGCGTATCTTACGCTGCAAGGATGCCCACATCGTGTTTCGGTGAGAAGTGTCTCCGAGGGGATCATCGATGGCAGCAAATATTTATGGCTATCTTGAGGAGGCCGAAGCATGAGTTGGAAGGAATGGTATGACTCACTTGCCAAGCCGTCGTGGACACCGGAACCGGCCACCATCGGGCTGATCTGGCAAATGATCTACCCGATCATCCTTGTCACGTTCGGCTTCGTATTCGTCCAAGCAATCAGAAAGAAATTGCCATGGAAGGTGGCCCTGCCGTTTGGTATCAACCTTGCAGCAAACCTGATTTTCACTCCGATCCAGTTCGGGTTGCGAAACCTGCCCTTGGCTGCACTCGACATTGTTATAGTCTGGGCGACGATCATCTGGATGGTGGTTGCGGTGTGGAAGCACTACAGGTGGGTCGCTATCGCTCAGACACCGTATTTCGTGTGGGTTTCGATTGCGACCGTACTGCAACTGTCCATCACGTTCTGGAATTGGGGCCGATGAACGATTCCCGAGAGGCCAATTCAAAGCAAAGAAGCAAAAGAGATCTAGTCGGCCGTACAATGCTGACGTGGCTCGCTCTGATCTGTATCGAGATCATCCACGGCATCTTGCGTGCTATCCTGTTGGTGCCGCTTGTTGGCGAGTTTCGGTCGAATCAGATCGGAGTCTTCACTGGTTCAGCGATCATCGTTGGGATCGCCTACCTAACGATTCGATGGATTGGGGCAAAGCGAACAGCGGAATTGCTCATCGTCGGAGGGATTTGGCTCGTATTGACAGTGGCCTTCGAAGTTCTGTTTGGTCGATTCGTGGCGGGACTTTCGTGGGAGAAGATCGCTTCGGACTATGACTTGCTCAATGGCGGACTGATGCCTGCGGGACTCTTGGTTCTCTTCTTCAGTCCGATGATCGCAGCTCACTTCCGACGATCTGCGCAGGAACACTCCATTTCTTCACTGCGTTCACTTTCATGAATCCAGCGCCAACTAGGCAGACGAACCCAACCACGGTTTAGGCGATGCGGAACGCCAGGAACGGGATTGCTTTGTCGGTCGGCTCGAACGTCGCAAAGAATCCGAAGACGCAGAACGCAGCGATGGCCAGAAGCACGAGAAAACCGAGAATCGCCATCAAGATTTTCATGAACTCGTCCCCTTCTTCTCACGAATTTTCCGACACTTCTCGCTGCAATACTTCACTTCGTCCCAGACCTTCGCCCACTTCTTCCGCCAAGTGAATGGACGTTTGCAGACCGGGCAAATCTTCGTCGGCAGGTTCGGCTTCTTGTGGGTCACTTGAGCAGCACCAGCAGCATGACCACCGGCGTCTTTGCCTTGATCGAGTGCTTGAGGTTGGCGGGCATGTGGACCCACGTTCCGACTTGCGCTTCTTGGACGTCATTTCCCAGACCGACGCTGGCCTCGCCCTTCACGAAGAACAACATCGCCGGTTTCGCTGCCGTGTGTTCGGAAAGTTCTTGACCCTGGCCAAATCCGAAGACCACGGCCTTGATCTGGTCATCCTGTAAGATCGTGCGGCTCAGGATGCCGTCCGCTGGCGGCTCGGCTTCTTTTGCCAGATCGAGGATGTGAGTGTAGGTGGTCATGGTGTCTTTCCTGGTTTCCCTCATTCTGCATTCTTCAGAGCCGCGACATCGGCCCCGACGATGGCGGGCAGGTTCCGAGTGATCTTGTTCACCGGCCAATCCCACCACTTGATCGTCAGCAGTTCGCCGATGACATTTTCGGGGAACCGTTGCTTGATGACTTTGGCCGGATTACCGCCAACGACCGAATAGGCCGGTACATCGCTCACGACCACTGACCGCGCGGCGACAATCGCTCCGTCACCGATCTTTACGCCCGGCATCACCAGCACGTCGTAGCCCAGCCACACGTCGTTCCCGATGACGGTATCGCCCTTGTACGGGAAATCGCCCGGCTGCGGCGTCACCGATTCCCATCCCTTGCCGAAGATGTAGAACGGGTACGTCGAGAATCCACTGACTTGGTGATTGGCCCCGTTCATGATGAATCGCACGCCACGGGCCAACGCACAGAACTTGCCGATCACCAGCTTGTCACCAATGAACGGGAAGTGGTACAGCACGCACTTCGCCTCGAACTGCTCCGGGCCTTCAGGATCGTCGTAGTAGCTGAAGCATGTCACCTTTGTTCTCTCACTCGCTCTGTTTTTCGTTGCCTTGCCTGC
>JBBIUE010000126.1:0-7891 GCA_037440405.1 Pirellula sp.
CAGCGACGTTCGCTATGAGCTGCGGCTTCGTGTTCGGCGATATCATCCAACTGAGGCAAGGTCAAGTTATCTCCGGAACCATTCTTAATCGCGATGAGCAGCGTCCCAATTCGTACCGCATTGCTTTGGATGACGGCTTGGAGGTATCAGTGGATGCCAAGGATGTTGCCAAGATTGAGCCGCAGACCGCGACCGAGAAAAAATATCTTGAAGATGGACAGCAAATAGCAGACACCTTTGAGGCCCACGAGAAATTGGCGATTTGGCTCGAAAACGAAGGGAACCGGCTGCTGGCAAACGCCCATCGAGAACGAATCGTCGAATTAAACCCCAACGACACCCTATCATGGCGAAAATTGAGGTATCTACCCGACGGTGGTGAATGGCTGAGTGAAGCCAAATTCGCTCGTCGATATGGTGTCGTCAAAGACGGGTCCCGCTGGCGTTTGGCCCTGGAAATGGAGATCGAGAAGGCGAAGGATGCACAAAAGCAATTGGAGGTAGCGGCGGGAAAGAAGTTAGACGGTGCCGTTCGCGATATCAAAGACCGGAATCAGCGGAGATATGAACAGCAAGTGCAATATCTCCAGGAGTTGAGCGATCCGAACGCGCTACCCAAGCTGAAGGACATTGTTCTCGATCTACGCTCCCAACCGGATTCTGAGCTGCGTATGATTCTGATGCGAGCTGCTGGGCGGATGAATAGTCCTGCCGCCAATCAATTCTTGTGTGACGCGGCGGTCCATGACCCGGATGTACGCATCCGAAACGTATGCATCGATGCATTGCGAGCGAACGCCCCAGATTTAGCATTTCAAGTCTTGCGAAGTATGTTGAGTTCGAAGGAAACTGCAGTTATCAACCGGGTCGCCGAGGCGTTGGATGCTCTCGGTGACGAACGAGCTGTGCCCTACTTGATTGAAGTTGTCGTTACCAAGCATCGGGTCGAGGTCGGAAGCGGACCGACCGGTGCCGGATTTTCCAGTGACGGCGGCATCAACATCAACCCGACCGGTGGTCGTCCCAAAATGGTGGACATGGAAAGCAAGAACATGGCTGTGCTGCAGGCTTTACAAAATCTCACCCGCAAGGATTTCCAATTCGACAAGTCCGCTTGGCTCCGATGGTATGCCAGCGCCTACGCGCCATTCGGACAAGACCTTCGCCGTGATCCGTAGAACACGGATGCGACGGTTGCGGGCGGAAGCAGGAAGTCGAAATGCAGATTTTGATGTGGCAAACGGGCCCAACTGACAACACAGGTGTCAATCAGGCCCGTCAATTCAGTCCATTTATGACTGCTGATGCCGCTCGAGTCCAAAGCCATTATTTATTGGACTCGGATCTTCTTCAGCTTCTACATGTCAATCGCAAAGCCTTGGCGGTACTCACACGACAAGAAGGAGTTGGCTTGATCGTCACCAACAATCTCTCGCTTTACGGCATCCCACGCTACGGGCCGATTCAATCGCATCGCGATGTTTGATAGATGACAGATTTCTAACATGCGATTGTGAGTCCAAACATCGGAAATCGGCTGCTTGCGAGCAACCATGCCTTCGATAAAGTTCGCCGAGTGATTTTCGCTGACTTTGCCGCCGTAGACTTGCTCGATAGCGTCTTCTGGCAGCGGCTTATCCTTGAGGTCCTCGACTGGTTTGCCAGTGATTTTTCCTCGATTGACGAAGAAGCGGCCTTCCGTTCCCTCGAATAGGATGCCATTGTCGCCTTCGCTGGTAATGATCATTTCGATATCATGCGGCATATCAACTTGGATGCGAAACTCTGTCGCGGCATTGTACTGATCGTGAAACGTTGGATGGCCGTCCTTGTATTCGACAGGGAGCTTGAAAGCGAGCGGCGTCACCTTGCTTGGGCCAGTCTCGCTGGCTCCAATTGCCCAGCAGGCAATATCGACATGATGCGCTCCCCAGTCGGTAAGCTTGCCGCCAGAATACTCGTGCCAGTTACGGAATGAGTAGTGGCAATTGCTGAACAGTGGCACTCCCCCGCCGTATCCTTCGCGTAGCTCTGGAAGGGCTCGATAATCGACTTTCGGTGCGGGACCGAGCCAGAAATCCCAATCGAGTCCTTCAGGCACGGGCGCGACCGGAATCACAGGTGAAGACTCCATACCATTGATGCCGCAAGTGACTCGCTGCACCTTGCCTATGCGACCGGCGCGAATGAGTGCAACCGCCAAAAGAAACCTAAGTTCTGATTCAGTACGCTGCATGGTTCCGACTTGGAATACGCGGCCCGTCTCCTTCACTACTTTTTCGATCAGCTTTCCTTCGGCGATCGTCTTGGTCAGAGGCTTTTCGCAGTAGACATCTTTGCCCGCCAACATCGCTTCGACAGCGATCTTCGTGTGCCAGTGATCGGGCGTTGCAATCATGACTGCATCGATGTCCTTGCGTTCCAAAATCTTGCGATAATCACCGTAAGCGTCTGGTTTGCGGTTCTGCGCTTTTTCGGTCTTTTCAACATTCGCTGCTAACACGTTCGCATCGACATCGGCCAAGGCTGCGAAATCCGCAAAGCGAAAGGTCTTGCTGGTAATTTCCCAGCCCTGATTGCGTAATCCGATCGTCGCGAAGACGGGCCGGTCATTCGCAGACCGAAAGCCCAAAGCTCGATACGCGGGCATGACGGCTGCAGCAGTACCCACAGCGGCTACATTGCGGAGAAAACTACGACGACTGGAGGAGTTCGTGGTCATAAGGAGAGTCCTGACTGAAGGGATAATTACTCAAAGCTTCGCTCAACTCGACCGTCCGCAGAACAACACAGCGAACCAGGCTGGTCGCTCGATGGTCAATTGCGTCCACACAGTTGCTGGTTCGAACAACGGATGAAACGAGCTAATACGATAGATAGTGACAAAATGAGATACAAAAAATGTAACCGAACATGAGCAAATTCGCTGAACCCGGTTATTCAACGTCAACGAGTCGCTTGCGAACACGACACCGCAGACTTACGTCGATTCCATTGGCTCAGTTTACGTTGAACAGCACTCGCGACATGAACGGCTACCAAATTGGAATATTATTATAGCTTCTTCGAAGGTCCGAGTCACCCATGCAACAGGCTGCCTTAAGTCTCCTCGTCTTCTCATCTTAATTTGACTGCCCAAACCTAATTTGATCTCGTGCCTGCTCGATCATCGCTTCGGTAAGGTTCCTTGGCGAGTGCAAGGGAGTGGTCTTTGGCACCAGTTCTCCCGCCGAATACTCAATACTGTGATCATGCCATGCTGTTGCGGAAGAACCCCTATCTCTGCGTGGACATATTCGAGCAGGAATTTCTGGTGATGCGATTTGGACAAACCGAGTTTGATTGGTTTCAATAAATAATCGATCCCAACGGTCATGGTGCAAACCTTGATTGAGGGACCCAAAAAGTTGGCTATTATTTCGAACTCGCGGGCATGTCAGTAAATCAGCACGTCAAGCGATGGCTCGGATTAATCGCGAAACTGCGACCAGACGATTACCCAAAGAACATTTGACCATGAACGAAGCAAGAGAAGCAACCAGCGGCGAACAGGCGAAACAATCGCCATGGTCGAATCGTACCGTCATTGGAGCGGGCATCACCAGCGCCCTAGGGGATTTTTGTTTCGATAGTCAGTTTTAGCCTGGATGCTGGAATGATGTTTTGGGGAACATTTCTGCTCGTGCGGCTGAGTTGGCAAGAATAATCGGCTGAAGGGACCGTGTTAGGCCACGATAGCATTCAGCCTGCGACTCATGAACTTGAGCCAGTCCGAATCATTAGCGTGGAAACGGATCTTTGCCCCTTCACTCAAACATATTCCGGAGGGGGGCCGCAAAAGAAAATCTCGGCCCTGATTATGAAGTTGCGCATTTTTGAACGTGATCACGTAAACTTCATCCTCTAACCTTATTTCGCTGCATTCAGAATACAGGTACTAGCCCGAGCGAGTCGAATAAGCAATTCAGAACTTGATTCAATTCATCTTGGTGAGTTTTCGCGACCAAGACTGAACCGAATCTCGCCAGTGCATCGATCAGCGCTTCGTTTCATGGCGGACAAGACAGTGCTTAGATGCTGCTTGCGGGCGTGGCAGTGGGAACCTGTGGATGCTGCCAAGAACGGCAATCGTGCCAGACGATCGTACCCAGCGACACCGCCGAAGCTGACGTTCAGCGTGTTGGGAAGCCGTTTGATGGGATGGCCGTTCAAATGAACTCGCTCGCCGAATGCATCCTGCGATCGCTTCCAAAAGTAATCACGCAAATTTTTGTCCGAGCATCATCGATCCAATCTGCTGCCTCTTGGCAAGGGACGCCGAGGGCAGCGAGCTAGGGGATATTCTCGATTCCCGCGCGTCGGCAGCCTTCGTGCCCAGCGCTATACATGAACGGAGCTAATTCCATTCCTTCGCAAACGTACAGCGCCCAAATGCCTTGCGAAACTTAGAGCTTGCGTCCAGCGATCGATAGCATGTCGATTCCCATCGATTCCACGTCAACGGGAATCTTGCCAAGCGCTCGCGCAGCATCCGTATGGATCAGATCGCGTTGAGTCTGTGCAATGGCAGCGATCTCTTCAAGAGGCTGAATCGTTCCCATTTCGTTGTTGGCTAGCATGATCGAAATAAGAACAGTCTCAGGCTCAATCGCTCGTTGCACTTTGGTAGGATCAACAGGGCCAAATTCATCAACGGGCACTCAAGTTACGCGACCCCCAAGGGTTTCAAGAAATCGCAGTGGTTCGGTGACCGCTGGGTGCTCGATAGAACTGATGATGAAATGCGGCTATTGCATTCGATGGCGGGTTGCGAAGAACAAACCCTTGATTGCGTCATTGTTTTGTTAGGTACCACCCGATGTGACAATGATCTTGGTAGGATCGCAACCGATAAGCGATGCGACGCGAATGCTCGAAAGCTCGACTATTGCTATTGCACTTGTCCCAGCCCAGTGTCCACTAAATGGAATTGCGAGATCGAACTCAAGCAATTTTAGCATCTCGGCATTGATCAAAGGTGAGAGTGGAGTAGTGGCGTTGTGATCCAAATAAATTGTCTGGTTCATTCTCGAGCTCTCGCCGTGCGCTTGCTCGCTTGCTTCGGCTTTTTCGGCATCGCGGCTCGCTTAGCCTCGAGCTTGGCCTTCTCGGCTTTGATCTGCTCCGTTGATTTCGACAGGGGGACTTCGTTACGTGCGACTACCTCGAGCAATAGCGCAGTCAACTTTGGTCTGGCGAGATAGTAGCAACGCGTTTGGGCATCTTGAGCAAAGTCAACCAACTGCGTGTGCCTTAGCAACGCTAAATGTTGGGATAGGTTTGCTTGGCGTGCGGGCAGATGGTCTTCCAGGTCGGTAACGCACTTGGGACCGCCAGTGAGTTCTTGCAGAATGGCCAGTCGCGTGGGGTGCGCAAAGGCTCGCAGCAGCGCGGCGGCTGATTTCGTGTCGATCTCCGTCAAAATCGTTCTCCGAGTTGTCGTATTCGCATATTCGAATACAATCTTACTGCCTCTGAAGAATCACGCAAGCAGGGAACTCTCATGGACCGAAAAGCGCACTGGGAAAACGTCTACCGAACGAAGTGTTCGACCGAAGTCAGTTGGTACGAGCCTGACCCAAAGCAATCACTGGACTTGATCCTCGAAGCCGCCGGCGAAAAGCGTGGCCGAGTGATTGATGTGGGTGGTGGGCAATCGTTTCTCGTTGATCGTCTAGTCGACTCGGGATTCTCGCAGGTGGCTGTGCTGGACATTTCCAGCGTCGCTATCGAAGCGACCCAAGCTCGACTAGGCGAACGAGCTTCACAAGTGGACTGGATGATCGCCGACATTACCCAAGCGGATTCGCTAGGCGAATTCGACATCTGGCACGACCGAGCGGTGTTTCACTTTATCACTGATCCAGAAGACCGAGCGCACTACGTGGAGCTGCTGAAGCGATCTCTTTCGATCGGCGGACACTTCATCGTAGGAACCTTTGCCAAGGGTGGCCCCGAAAAATGCAGCGGTCTCCCGATTTGCCAATATGATGCAGCCACGATGCACTTGGAGCTTGGGCCAGCCTTCAAAGTGGTAAAATGTAGCGAGAAACTGCACATCACACCAACCGGCAGGCCACAGCAATTCTTCTTTGGCGTCTACAAACGCATTGCCTGAACAGTAAACAACTCCATCCGTGAGAATGGACGACAAGGTGAAAGCACTCGCTGAGATGATATCAAGACAGTTCAAGGTATTGGCAATTGCATGGACGGTCAATTTATTGGCCACGCTGACGAATGGGCAAGATTCAAATGAAGAATTACTGGGCGATGCAAAGGCGATATTCGGGATCGTTTCTGCTCCGATGCAAGAAGACCTCAATAAACCGATCGTCGAACTTGGTCGGCATCTGTTCTGGGATGAGCGACTTTCCGCCAACGGCAAGATCGCGTGCGCTTCGTGCCATGCATCCTCCGCTTGGGGCGCAGATGCAGAACAATACTCGCTCGACGCTAAAGGCAAAAAGACAAAACGCAACTCACAGACCGTGTTCAATGCCTTGCTTCAGCCAGGACTGCGTTGGACGGCTGACCGCAAATCGGGAGCTCATCAAGCTGAAAGATCGCTCACTGGTTCCCTGGGGTTCGCACACGCGGAGGATATTATTCCGATACTCCAGAAACACGGTTACGAGCCACTCTTTCGAGTCGCGTTTCCAAACGAGGAGGCTCCAGTTTCGCCGGCTAACTATGCCAAGGCTATCGAAGCTTACGAATCAACGTTGACGACGCCAGCGGCTTTTGATCGATACTTGGCTGGCGAAAACAGGGCGTTATCTGCCGAACAAAAAGAAGGTCTTCGGCTCTTCATGACAATCGGCTGTGCAGATTGTCACTCGGGCAAACTGCTGGGGGGGGAAGGATTAGAGAAGTTCGGCGTTCATGCTGACTACTGGACACTAACCAAGTCGCAAGTCCACGACGAAGGTCTATTCGAATCAACCAAGAAAGTTGAGGACAAGTTTTTTTTCCGCGTTTCTATGTTACGCAACATCGAGAAGACCGGCCCGTACTTTCACGATGGTTCCGTACAAGATCTAACGCTGGCAGTTCGCATCATGGCAAAGCTCCAACTCGATCAGGAATTCGATCGTGAACAGGTCGATTCCATGGTTTCATTTCTCAAGTCGCTAACTGGAGAGGTTCCCAAGAACTACCAACGCCCCGATTTCGCTGAATCGAAGCAATGATCAACTCTCAGGGTAGCTCTGTTCCGAGAACGTTGCGACGCGAAGTTGGGATATTCGGCGCGACCATGATGGGTCTCGGTGCCATTGTCGGAACCGGGATCTTTGTGAGTGTGGGTTACGCTGCAGGTGTGGCTGGCGATTGGATTGTCGTTGCCATCGGTGTGGCCGCGATCGTGGCAACGCTTAATGGTCTCAGCAGCGCGCAGTTGGCGGCGGCTCATCCTGTTAGCGGTGGTACTTATGAGTACGATTACCGTTGGTTGCATCCTAGTCTTGGCTTCACGGCCGGCTGGATGTTCTTATGCGCCAAGAGCGCTTCAGCCGCAACGGCTGCTCTTGGCTTTGCTGGTTACGGACTCCGATTGATCAATGTTGATGCGGACAATTTTAAGGTCCCGATCGGACTTCTCGCACTTGTAGTGGTAGTAGCCTTCATTTTGTTCGGCGTGCGATGGGGTAGCATGCTCAATGCAGCCGTCGTTTCGATCACACTTCTTTCGTTAGCAGTTTTTGTTGCCGTTGGGCTGTACACGCTTTGGTCTCCATCTGGCAGCGGTGCAGACCTAGCCTCGGATAGGGAGCTACACGTTGGCTCTCCAATGCGCGGCTTGCCGAAAAGGATTCGTTGCGACAACGGTCCCGAGTTCATGTCTGTGGCC
>JBBIUE010000127.1:0-7656 GCA_037440405.1 Pirellula sp.
GAGTGTGTTGAGTTCATGTTCATCCTCACTTTGGATTGTTCGCGTTCGCCATCGGTTCCAGCCGTTCTCGCATGGCGTGCTTGGCTCGGGAAAGGCGGCTCATGACCGTGCCGATCGGGACGTTCAGTGCTTCCGCAATCTGCTTGTAGGAAAGATCTTCAAAGAAATAGAGGAGCAGAATCTGCCTCTGCTCCATAGGAAGGTGGGAAAGCGCTTCTTGGACCCAATCGCGCTCCTCGATTCCGTTGCGTTCCATCGATTCCATTCTGGAGAGCTGATCTGATGCCGACACCGTTTCGCTGTTCTTGTGCCGCAGATTCCAGCATGCGTTGCGAACCATCGCGTGAAGGTAAGCCGACAAATTTTCGGCTCGTTCCAAGGATTCGCGGCTCCTCAATGCCCGTAACAATACCTCCTGAACGATGTCGTCTGCATCGGTGGCGGATGCGGTCAGCCGATAGGCATAGGCGTAGAGCGATCGGCTATGCTGCGCGAGCATGTCATCAATCCATGCATCAACACTCTGGGCCATCGATGCTTCCTTAGCCTAGCTGTCCTCGCACGCCATAGCTGCGCAAACCAACGTTAGTGTCTTATCTCAATCATTGTACTTGTTCGACTCGCGTTCAACCCCCGAAAAGTTTTGCGGTAACCGTCTGCGCCCCGAGCGCATCGTGTTCACGTTTGAGACCTTCATTGTCTGGGACTTTATTCCCTGAAATCCGAATTTCCGTTGGAAGCTGCCATCGGAGCTTGGTTGGAACGTCCTCCAACCAAGAATCGCTAGGATTCTCAGGTTGGGAAAGCGGTGATGATGTTCTGGCCTTCGAGAACGACTCGAATCCGCCTCAACGAAGGATTCCCCAGTCGCTTTCCTTCCTGACCGCCAAGATAGCCGATCGTGGAATCAAAGTTGGCCTCGACGATTGTCCGATTGTCTTCTCGTCGCATGGACGTACCGCGTTGTTTTGCAATCGCTCTTCGATAAGCATCATCGATCCATTTGACGACGTCGAGCATTTCTCCGCGGAAAACTCCGTGCTTGCCAGGCCGTTTCGGTTGATCTGCCAAGTGCCTTTGAATATGTTTTAGCCGATGCCCCTCTTCACTCCCCGGTCCGTAAATGAGACCTTGAGGTGATACAAATCGATTGCGGCTAGTCTCTTTGAGATACTCGCTGAGCTGAGTTGCCTCATTGCTAGCTGTCGAACGTTCTCCGACAGTACTGATGTCTTTGCTGGACGCTGGATTCGAAGAGTCAGTTTTCGTTTCGGTACCAGCTTCGCGTTGTGCCAGTGAGCTGCCGGGTTTTTCTATGCTAGCTTCAGATTGTTGGTTGCCAATCGTCGAAAGGTCCGATTGCTTTCGATCGTCCCGCTCGTTGGCGGCTTGAACGTTCTTCTCATGATGTTCCTCGAAAAACGAAGAAAGCGTTGGCAATTGCCATCCCAATCGACGATTCAGCGTTGGCTGAACCATGGCATACGCGACGGCAATCACGACCATCGCAAGAATCCACTTCCAGCGATGGGAACCTGCTTCAGAGGATTTCGATGTCTTTTTCAATCTTCAACCTTTACTAAGGACCGTCAATGTTTGCAAGAAATTCTGTTCTGTTGACTTGCTGTGTGGCAACGCTTGTGAAGGAAGCGTATTAGGAAACACCGTTCGAACGCGGTCTGACGAATGTAGGTTTGCATGTGTCTGCAGGTGCCGTACTCTCAGCCCAAAGCGTTAGCGAGTGTTCATTTCGTGACGATCGATCTTGAAGCGAATTCGCCGATTCGTCGGGCAAGTGCAACCCTTCCTAAGGGATTGATAAAAAGCTCGCATTTTAGAATGCCTCTTGTTGGTGTGATAATATGCTTAACTGCTCAAGCAGGTTCAGCGCTCGACCCGAATCGATGGCGGAGGCGCAGATTTCTACGGCTTCGGGCAAAGATGCACACTTACCTGCTACCCAGACGCCTGCCGCAGCGTTTGCGAGTACAATGTCGCGCGCTGGTCCCTGCCGACCATGTAGAATGGCTCGGATGACGTTCGCGCTTTCGCTTGGCGTATCGACCAGCAGTGATTGCTTGTCTATCTTTTCGAGGCCGAAGTCTGCTGGTGTCCAGTCGAACGTCTTGATGCCTTCCGGCTCAACCAGGTAGACGTGCGTGGTTTCGGAAAGGGTTACTTCATCCATTCCATCGGCACCGCGCACAACAATTGCTTTTTGAATCTTCAGTCGGGCTAAAACATGCGCGAGCTTGGGCTGCAGATCCGGATTACCCACGCCGAGAATTTGAAAGTCGGCACCTGCCGGATTGCAAAGCGGTCCAAGGTAATTAAACAGCGTGGTTACTCCTAACGAGCGTCGAACATCAGCAACTCGTCGCAAGGCGGGATGCAAAAGGGGTGCGAAGCAAAACCCGATACCGAGTTCGTCGATACAGCGTTCAACAATGTGTCTGGGAGCATCGATTCGGATACCGAGTTCCGCAAACACGTCCGCCGATCCGGTGGCACTGGTAACTTTTCGATTTCCATGCTTGGCCACAGCAACTCCGGCGGCTGCGGCGACGATTGCGGCCGCCGTCGAAATGTTGAACGTCTTGCTACCATCTCCCCCCGTGCCGCAAGTGTCGAGCAATCCTCGTTGCTGAACCGAGACAGGAGTCATGGCTGAACGCATGGCGAGTGCAGCACCCGTAAGTTCCCCCGCCGTTTCGCCCTTGTCTCGAAGCGCGAGGAGCAGGTCGGCAATGATCCTCGATTCCATGGAGCCTTCGAGCATCGCCTGGATCGCACGGATCATGGTCGATTCCGAAACTTCGTTCCCTGCCTGAACGGAGACGACCACATCCCCCCAAGATTCTTCCGTCACGCCTTCCTCTCCACAACACTTCATTTCTAGAAACAGCCTGCCGCAATGCAGATGCGTTTGTTGCGCCCTATTGTAATCGTTTTCAAGGCTTGGCCACCGAACGTAATACCACTTGAAATGATCACGGAGTTAAGCGTATCTCGCGTTTGGTTCTGGAAATTGCTTGAACAATCCCGTAAAACATAGGGAGGTTGTTTGGACAGCGCCACGTTCCATCAGGTCGTAACTGGGGAAAGCTCGCGAAATCGGGTGCTCGCGCATGACGACAAAAGCACCGCCGAAACGCAGCCTTTTTTTGGCGAACTTGGCACTTTCCGTTTAAGATACTTCGCTTCTCAAAGTGTTTCGCCGAGTTTGCCGAATCGTGGAAACGGATGCAATTGCAATGGAACGGGATGGATGATGGCTCAGAAATTGCTGATCGATTGTGATCCGGGCATTGATGACGCTCTGGCCTTGGTATTGGCGTTATTCGATCCTCGGTTTGAGGTTGTGGCCGTTACGGCATGTTCCGGCACGGTAGAAGCTTGCCAGAGCACGCAGAATTTACAAGCAATCATTGAACGCTTGGACCCGCCTAGGCATCCTCGCATTGGAGCCGGATTCGATCCAGAGGACGCGCCCATATCGGATGGTCGATGGCTTCACGGCGAAGACGGCTTGGGCAATTTGAATTGGATGCCCGTATCGCGACAGCACCTATTGAATAGCGATAAGTTAATCTCGGACTGTTTGCGCACCTATGCAGGTCAACTATCCATTCTTTGCTTAGGACCGTTGACGGGCCTTGCACGCGCGTTTCAGCGTGATCCGATGTTGTGCGGAATGGTCGATCGAATCGTCATTGCTGGCGGCAGCTTGAATGGTGTGGGCAATGTGACAGCGACGGCGGAATTCAACATGCACTTCGACCCGTTGGCCGCTGCAGCGGTGTTTCGCTCTCCGACGACGAAGACTCTGGTGCCGCTGGAGGTAGCTAGCCAGATCGAGTTCGGGATTGAATTGCTCGAGCAGTTACCGCCGAAGTACACTCGCGTGGGAGGCGTGTTGCAGCCCATGTTAATGCACTTTTTTCGCTCCATTCGACAGCATTGGGGGCAAGAAACCGTGCCGCTATTGAGTGCGATTGCCTTGCAGTATCTGTCCGACCCCATGCTCTTCGCGACGCAAGATCGCTATGTCGAAATCGAGGAAAAGGAGTGTTCCATGCGAGGTACAACCTTCGTCGATCGCCGGAATTTTGCACCACATCGATCCAACTGCGAAGTGGTGGTCCACGCCGATTGGGAAGCGGTCCGCGATGCTGTGTATCATGCGATTCGATTCGCGGGAGCTTGCAGCGACGAAGTGAGCTGAGTTATGCCACGCTCGAAGATCGGTCCGCTCCTTCTGGAGGCCCCGATTGGTGGCCGCGGCTCTAGTGTGTATCGGGCAATTCATGCTGAGCAAAAGCTACAGCTTGCCGTCCGCATCTTTTCGGTCCAGATGGGAATGACTCCAGAGGTCAAGAAGGCTTTCACTCAAGAAGTTGAGGAGCTGAAGAAAATTCGCCACGCGAATATCGCACGATGTTTTGGCGGAGGATTCGATCAACGCGATGCCTACCTAGTCTACGAGCTCATCGAAGGAACGTCATTCGGAGAGGAATTACAGCGTAGCCAACGATTACCCTGGCAACTGGTGTTGCAGTACGGTTTGCAACTGAGCGACGCCTTGCAATATGCTCACCATGCCGGTTGGCTTCACGGCCGAATACGGCCCGACAAGTTGATCTGCCGCAAGGGCCAGGAATCGATTGTGATCGCGGATTTCCGACGTGATTTAGAAATGGCAGCGATCATGGGGGCGAAACAGCCTACCGAGTATCTGGTCTACCAGTCCCCTGAGGCGATCGACGGTCAGATGGAAGCATCTTCGGATCTCTACAGCCTGGGGGCCATTCTTTATCATGCACTTACTGGACATCCTCCTTTTCCCGTCACTACGGTGGCCGAGATCAAATCACGCATTGCTCATGAGGCCATTCCCTCAGTCTCCACGGAAGTTTTTGAGTGCCCCGTTTGGCTAAGCAAGATCGTCGAGCAGCTTTTGGAGAAGGAGCCGGCGAGGCGGCCATTTTCGGCCGCTGCGGTTGGCTTGGCTTTCCAAGAAGCTCAAAAGCGGGAGTCGCAGAAGATCGGCGTGGCTCAACATGTTCTCAGCGGATTTAGCCCTTTGCAAGTACAAGCCGACCGAGCTGAGGCCGAAAAAGTTCTCGGACGCCGCAAAAAGAAACAGGAGCGTCGTCGATCCGAAAGCGCTGAATCGGAGTGGTCGCTAACGAATAGCCCGTGGTTCATTATTGGCTGTATCTTCCTCTTGATCGTCGCAACCGTGTACTTTCTTTTGCCTCCCGGCGAAGCCAAGTTGTATCAACGCGCTCTTGCAGCCGTGAAATCGGATGAATATACGAACTTGGTAGATGCCCGAGATCGCTATTTGTTGCCGCTCTTGGAGCGTTTTCCTGAGGGTGAGCATCGCCAGTGGGCACAGGATCAAATCGATCAAATCGACATGATGACAGCCGAGCGACGGATGGAACGAAATGCCCGATTCAATCGCGATCCATCGAGCGAAGGGGAACGAAAATACCTGGAAGCCCGTCGATACGAACGCTTCGGGGACCGAGTAACGGCGCTGAGCAAGTATCGAGCCATTGAAAAGCTGCTCGAAGACGTCGAAGAGGAACGCCCCTTCGTCCTTCTCGCCCGGCGGCAAATTCGACAAATCGAAGATGCGAGCCCGTCCATCCAGGAGCTCAAGAAGTTTTTGACTGAGAAGTTGGATGAAGCGCGCCTCATGATGCGGGAAAATCGAGACGAGGCCAGGGAAATAGCGACCAGCATCGTGAAGTTGTACGATGCAAACGAAGAGTGTAAAGCGATCGTTGAAGCCGCCAAGAAGTTGCTGAACCTTCAAGACGAATGATCCAGCAAGGCGTGGCGATTCGCGCACAAAATGGTGCTAGTGCTTTGTCACAGCAGAATCTATCGATTTCAATTTGCCGCTCGCTCAAAGGACCGTTAGACTCTATTCCGCCAGCCAGACTCTGCGGGGTGATCGGATTGGCAACACGTTCTGCATGGCTTCGTGTCCGAGAAGATCGGATCGCCAACCAATCATAGAAACCACAATGAAATCAAAACGTCTTCAATCGCCGACTTTTCAGTTTTGCCTTTGGATTGCAATCGCATTAGGCAGCTCGCTGATCTTAGCAGCATTGCCCGTTAAATATCCACATCCTTCGCAGGCCGAGTCACTGAGCATGCGCGCGATGTTGCCCATTTTGGCATTGGGTTTGCTCGGAGTTTGGCTCTTTTCGATGACATCCATCTCGCGACGGCAAAGTACGAACGTGACTCGCTCCTCTTACATCCAGCCTATCGTTTGGGGCCTGAGCTAAGGGCTCATCGCTGTCGTTCTGGATCGTTCGTTGCGTATCTCAGCAACGATGGCGGAGGTCCTCAACATCAAATCGATCCACCTTTCGTTCCCCTACTCCGTATTCGCCTATCTCGCTGCGGCGGTCGTTCTCGAGGCGATGCTTCACTTCTTGCCAATGGGGCTGGTGACGTTTGTCGCTGAAAAAGTAGGTGCGGGCCCAAAAGCCATCGCAATCGTCTTTACTTCGTCCGCAGCAATCCTAGCACTTTTAGAGTCGGCGACCCAAGCAGGAGTTTTGGCTTCCCGACCTGCAACGATGATCGCAATCGGTGCGTTTATTTACATTTACGGCCTGATCGCTTTTTGGCAACTTTGGAAAACTGGTCCTAGTGGATGCATTTTGATGCGAATCGCGTTTTATTTGGTATGGCATGTGACTCTGGGGCCTGCATTGGCATCGGCGATCTGAAAACATGTTGGAGATCGAGTTCTTGTTGAGCCAAGGACCATGTCGGAGACATTGAAAGCAATCTGTCAACGCGGATATGCTAACGCAATCAGAGCATTACACTTCGCAAGGCTTCGAATTCTCGGCACAACGAATGAAGTGGATTGATACCGCAATATTGATCGGAAGCGTCCTCTTGCTTTTGGGCGTGCTGTCACACAAGTTTTCATCTCGTTTGGGAATGCCAGGCCTAGTTGCGTTCCTCGGATTGGGAATGCTCGCAGGATCGGAGGGAATCGGTGGAATTGAATTTGAAGACTATGCGTTAGCTTACTCGATTGGGACTCTGTTCATCTCCCTCCTGTTGTTTGCCGGAGGACTGGCAACTCCCATTTCGGCAATTCGCGGTGCATGGCGCCCAGCAGGAGTTCTTGCAACTGCCGGAGTTCTCGTAACGGCGATATTGACTGGGTTGGCTGCAGCTTGGATTCTCAATATTCCGATTGCTTTGGGGATTTTGTTGGGCAGCATCGTTGGATCAACGGACGCCTCTGCAGTATTTTCCATCTTGAGAGCGGGCGGTATTCATATCCAACCTTCTCTGGCGGATACTTTGGAGGTGGAAAGTGGCTCGAATGACCCAATGGCGATTTTCCTGACGATTGGATTGACTCAATATCTCACTGGCAACGTGACTTCCGTTGGGAATGTCATGTCCTTGCTTTTCAGCCAGTTACTGGTTGGGTCGCTCCTCGGATTAGTTGTTGGATTCGTTGGCGTGTGGATGCTTAAACGAATTCTTCTCGAGGTCGCGGGATTGTACCCCATTCTGGCAATGGCCTTTGGCTTGATTTCGTTTGGCCGTAACCGTTCACAGCCCGGTGCGAGGGTAAAAAACTGGTCTGGACATGAAACG
>JBBIUE010000128.1:0-7644 GCA_037440405.1 Pirellula sp.
ATCAAACTGAAGAAGAAGCCAAGAAGGCTCCCGAGCGAAAACATAGCGCGAAAGATATTGATCACCTTCTTTGGTTTCGTAAAAATATACCAACTCATAAGTGCCGTCCGCCAGCTCACGATCAGCAATAATGGGCAGCGAATAAAAACGATCTACAAATTCTGGAAGTAAATCGACGTTGAAATCGTGAGCTCCAGCAAAACAGAACGGGCTGGTAGTGGTAACGCCATGCATATCGAAGGAAAATCGATCTTTATCCTTCTTTATATGAACGTTGTAACGCTTTGCCTTCCTATCTTCAAACGCCTCCAACTGTTGCTCAGGCAGCGTTAGCATAAGATGACCGAAATGGTCCATCGTATCGCCGTGCAAGTAACGAATGTCATTTCTTAAGCGGCGATTGTTGTCTGCAGCAACGGTCCGAACGACGTAGTCAAGGGTATTGACCTTGTCTTCCTCGTCTTCAGCGATCGGTGGATCCTTTCGCAATTCGCCAATTTTGACTTCGATGATTCTAGCGACACAGGAAAAGCGTATCCTGCGGTCATAACTTTTAAGGATCATCTCGCTGAGTCGACTGAGACCTTCCGACTCGCGCTCCCCTCGATTCGTCAAGGCCTGAGAAGTCGATGAACTCGTTTGCCCAAGTGCCATTCCGGCAAAGAGCATCGATAGACACGAGCAGAACACCATCGACAAACGTTTCGATCGTCCAATGAACGTCTTCACAAATCTGATCTCCGCTTGTTTAGTGATGAAAGCGATTTTCCAACGAACGGTACCGAAATCAACATCGTAGCAGCAAACGAAGTCCATATAAAATGAGCTCGCTGCAAAACGAAGGCACAAACCTTGCAGCTTTTGTATTCAATGAAACAAGGTTTTGTTTGATTGACTGTAGAGGGTAGACTTCTGCAGCCGTAATCTCGCCAGAGTGATGGCATGGATACAATACTCCGAATCAGCTGGATGTTCTTCTCGCGATCTCCCTCGTAAACCGCAATCTGCGTATATCGGCAAGTTTTCAATACCAGAGCCATTCAGAGGATCAGCGTAGACGAGGTCAGTGGGTAACCAGCCGTCCTTGACTCCATTGACAGCTGGTTAAAGAACCCACATCATGAAGGATCCAATAGTTCAACTTTAACTCCTCGGTGAACCAAGTCGACTCGATACTACTCAATTGAACAGCCAATGTTGGAAGGCTCAACTCTCGGCAGAATATAGACGTGCACCGGCTTACTTGGAAAACAAACAAAATTGGCTACGTTATTTGCAATAACTTGCTTGCAGAAGCATTCAAACCTCTTGTAACATTCAACATTACCGATATGATTAGCCCACTTTCCCGAACCGTTCACGACAGAGAAGTACACAGGGACACTAGTACCTTCGCCTACGTTTTGGATTTCGACTTGTTCATCTAGTACCTGGTTCGGGTTATTGGCGTCCTCTTCCACGAATCTGAAAATTAAACTACCACCAAACTTGCTTCCATGCCTACATGACTTCACCGTTCTCAAAAAATAAAAAGATTGTACCAAATCGCTCACATAAAATCCTCCTTTTATTTTTGCACATTTTATCTCAATCCACCTACCACTTCTGACAGGCGAAAATTACCCTCCGTTCATTTAAACCGGAAAAACAGCCTCGACGAGATGCAATCAGGCGTGAACCGGCATTCCGAGAGCCAAAGGATCCTAATTCCCGATCAAACCGGCTCGCACGAAAAAGTAATCATCATCAGAATTTGAATCGATCTGATCTTGTCGCTCGGAACCAGCAGGTCGTAGCCGCAAAAGCAACTTTTTACCCTCGACTTCTTCAGGTTTGAGCGTCTTCCCGTCTACGGAAAGACGAACAGCGAAGCAGCCTTCAGATCCAATCCGCTTTTTCGTCTTCGGTATCGACTCTACCAGCACACGATCCTCCGATTTCGTGACAGAATCATCGCCTTCCACCAAGAGGTCAAACTCGAAGGTGTGTTCATCATCACTTCGTCCCGTAACATAATCGACGACGATTACATCGCCGACCCAGGCTCCCGACTCTTCTTGCTTCAGCTCAACATAGGAAGGTGACACACGATACAAAGCTTCCCCGACAAACGTCAAACGCTTGGTGAATGTCCACGTTCTTTCTGGCAACTCCTGTAAAGTGAAAGGAATGGTGATGAGAAAAACCTCGTTTTCTTTGAGCTCACGTTGTCCATCTAAGAGCCGAAAGACTAGATTGAAGCTGCCACTTAGCTTTTCTACGTTCTCTAGGGCAAATCGATCGCTCTGGAAAATGATGTCCTTAGGATCGAAGTTGATTTTCCCAGAAGGACGAAGGGGCGTCCGATAACGAACCTTTCCATCGGGATAAATGTTTTGCAACTTCCGAACGTGAGACTCTACCTCGAAAGGTGGAAAAACGACTGCCACAACGGACACAGTAGCAAAAACGCTTGGCTCGCCGATCTGACTTCCATCGGAAAAGCCCAATACCTCTATCTTTTCCTGAATCACGGGCACCGTTGGTGATGTAATCTTGATTTCAAAATCCAATGCCTCCCCTGCAATGAAATTCTTACCTCGGATACCTGACACGATCGCGCATTTGCAGCTTTGATTGAGACTCAGTCCGTAGAAACTTTTCTTGCTTTCATTGACTAAGGAAGCCTTCAAAGTTACTGGGATCCCTTCCACAAGACTGGAATCGCCTTTGATAACGAGTTGAAAAACTTTTCCTTCAGAAGTAAAACGAAATTCTGTTTTTTGGACTTCCAGCCCACCGAGAGTTTCCCCCTTCAACTCAGAATCCGTTGCTTGGGGAGTATCCTGACGGTTGTTATCCGCCTCCTGAGCCAGACTCTGCTGTGACACCGCTGGCCCGCCACTCGAAAGATCAAATCCGATCGCAACACACAAAAAAACCAATCCGAACGAAAGCAGCTTTCGAATGCTAGCCCCGGCAGGAGGAAAGTATTCAGACACGTTAAGCCCTCCAAGAAAAGAGAAAATATCGACTTTGAGAAAACGGATACTTGGCATAATCCTTGCACCGGCGTCCTCTGAGGATCATTTCTGATCGAGCGAAGAATTCTAACAACCTTAGAAGCGAACGTTGACTGGACGGATTTCACCCGCCGATAAAAACCAAGAAAAAAAAATAAAAGGCTTCACTGGACACTTAGTTTTTGAAAAACATTTCTCAAGGGTTCACGAATCGAGTCACGAAGTTTGTTTATCCGCAGGGCCAGAGCCCATTTCGCGAAGCTTCCTTCGAAACGAAAGGACCTCGCAACTCGTCAAATTTGCGGCATCCCGCACATGAAGCGCGAACGGTTACACTAATCTGAACGTCGGCAAACACTCATCAACAATAGCTGAGTTTTGAGCCTCATCCAGCATTCAATCGATCATCACCGTGGTGCATGATCGGTCCGTGCATCGAATCGTAGGTTCAATCGAGACAGCTTAGGGACAGTCGCAGAATCACAACCCCGAAAACAATCTGAATGGTAAGTGCCAGCGAATTTGCAACTAAACCGTTCGTTTCCGACAGCACCTGTCGCGAAGCGACGCAATCTGGACGCCACGGATACGAACACTCAGGGACGTTTCACCCAGTCATTAAGATTCGCTTCTTAAACAAGGCGTGCCAACCCGACGGCCTAAACGAACCAACAATGGCGTCAACCAGCTCTCACTCTCAAGGAATAAATCAAGACTGCCGATGGCACTGGTCGTGGCCAATCGTCTGCTCCTTATTCACTGAGTTCGCATGGTGAGCGAATCGTCGATAATCTTGTTTTGGAAGAAGATGGCGGGGGAGAAAAGATTCTGTACGACGGGAACTCGGATCGAAACGGTGACGTTTTTTGTCGAGCTAGTGATATTGGTCGGATTCACGGTGACTGTGGCATTGCGCAATGCGATGGTTGCGAGAATCTGATTGCATCGCTGAATGACTTCTTGTGAAGTCGCGCCGGGTAAAGTTCCGGTCCTTGCTCCCTCGTACAGAGCATTCTGGACGGTGTGTCGGATCATGCCGACTCGACAAAACTCCATGGAGGCGAAAAAGAACAGAATTGCAATTCCGATGGTCACAGCCGTTTCGACAGTTACCGCGCCGCGACGACGTCTGGACGATCCAGCTGGATAGTTCCTGCCGGACCTTGCTTGGAGCTGTCGAACCAACTTGGCAGAAACAACGTTGATCGGTTTCATAGGATGGTTACACATTGCGGGGATCGGTTGAAGTCTTTTGGAGTTCACTTGAGCGATGGATTACTCGATCAGGATTGTCGATAGCGACATCGCAATCTCACGAAAGACGGAGTCGAGCTGAGCGCCCGTTTCGGCGTGAAAATAGAGTCCGTTGCCAATCGCAGCTACTTCTGACATTCTGACGGAATCGGGATTCGAGCCGAATGTGACGCTGTGAATGGTGATTTTTAAGGCCGCAACCTGTTGGGCGACAATTCTCGGTTCGATCCCTTGATTGTGATGTCCATCGGTCATGACGATCATGGTCCGTTCAACGTAAGGACGATTGAAACCCCGTTGCATAATGTTCAGTCCTGCGCTCATGCCGCCGGAAATGCTGGTACGTCCAGCAGCGATCATCTGATCACTGAATTGCGTTATCAATGCGAGATTCGTTACCAGATCAACGTCCTCCGTCGCTCCAGTGGAGTAGGAAGCCAAGCCCACGTGCTCCGTCGAGTTATTGGAAGACAGGACTTGAACGAAAGTATGGACAGCGGCTTTCAAATCAGTCATGCGTTGTCCCAACATCGAACCCGAGCGGTCTAGGACCAATACAATGTCGCGATCAAGGAAGGTTGCGGTTGCCGTCTGTTGTGGTTGGAAGAAGGGGACCCCGAGCAGTCGACCAAACAACAAACTGGCTGGCCCCGAGGCGGACCCTTGCGTCTTTTGAGCGTTGACGCGAATACTGTTCACCGGAGTCCCTTCGGGAGTGAACGCATACTTACCGGTTTGTGCACTAAAGCTTGCGTTGCCGAGTACGAAATCTTGGTCACGGAGTTGCAATCCGGCTCCTGCAACTTTGTTCGCCAGCGCGAGTTCCTTGCCGGCTTGGATGGCGGCCTGAGAGTCTTGGGTTCTCGACAGCGTTTCTGCGGCCGCAGTCGCCGCTGCATCGGTGGCTGCTCTCAATTCGGAACGCACCAAATGCATGTAAGCGATATCAACCGACATCGCGGCCATTGCCAAAAAGACGAAGAGAAGGACGCAGACAAAAACCAGCATCACACCGCGTCTGGTCTCAGTCACCGCCAAGCATTTTCGAGTAGACGGATGAACGGTGGTCGCTGGTTGGATCGAAACGAATTCCATGATCTTTTGGTACCTCAATTGCGTCTCATGACCACTTCAGCAGCGAGGATTCGATTGCCGAGGAAGCGTCTTAGCGGACTGTTGCCACCTGCAGGCGCAGTAACTCGGACGGTGACGTTGGTTCCGCGGACGATTTGTGCTGGATCGTTCGGTGTCATGGTAACGGATGCGCCTACAATCGAGCGAGCGCTCAAGATATTCCCGATTTGCGCGTTGGCAGTCGTCAGCGTTCCCCCGGTCGACGACAATTCCTTGGCTCCTTCGTAAGCCGCCACGTGCAAGCCCTGCCTTAGAAAAATGCCGTTGGTGATTTCGATGGAACCCAAAACGCAGAGGACAAGCAGTGGAAGAGAGACGGCCAACTCAACTGCGGCGACGCCAGAGTTGGCACGTTTGCTACCCGCTTTACTCGTTGGCTTGAACATCTCGGTGCATTCGAAAGAAGAAGAAATGAAGCAACTTCACGATTGCGAAGTGTAGGCTGCCCCAACGTCGAGGCGGCAATTGGTTGTGACGCATCTCCTGTGCGATCACCAAGAGCGATGCCTGCTCTTGTAGAAATCTAGGTTAAGAAGATGGTGCAGGTCGCCGTCATGTCGAAAGACATCGAGGCAATTTCCACATTTCAACAAATGGACGGATCGCTTTCCACCGCTACAAAGCGAATTCGGCATCTTCGCAAAAATTGGCTTTTTCAGCACAATTGCTAATCTCAGCGAACGCGGAACACGATAGCAACGAATAACGGTTGAATCTCGCCTCAAGCCAATGCTTGCTTTCGAAGCATTGGACAAGGACCTTTCCGAGCTATCAGCATTTTAGGCCGTCCCGCAATGTCCTGGTTGGGAATGAATCAAGCTTCAGCAACGGCGGACTCATCGATGGTCTGTCCGCCGATAAGGATTGCTCGAGGCATCGCCTTTGGAGTGATTCTTGGTCTGATTCCCAAAGACAATTTGACTGCTGTGTTGCTCGCGGCGATGACTCTGTTCCTTCCGATCCATCGGCTCTCCACATGGATCTGTGTCCTCGCAGTAAGCTTAGTTTATTGGTGGACAGACCCGTGGATCGGAGCTCTTGGGGAGCGAGTATTATCGTCGGCAGTGATCGGTTCGGTGCTGGGAGCATTGAGCGATTTACCGATATTGGCTTGGTGTTCGCTGAACAACACGGTGGTCTTAGGCGGATTGTTGTTCGGTTCGATTACCTTTGCATTGACGTCCTCCGGTGTTCAGCGGGTCGTGCAACGCATTCAACATTTGCGACTGCAACGTCAGGTTGACGCGCTTATTTTGCAAGCGATCGTACAATCGGAAGGGCAACCTTCGATTGCCTCTTCACCGATTTCTATCGTTGTCCAACCTCCTGTTGAACCAGAAACCAATGGCAGCGATCCGCTTGGCGAAGGTCGCGGTTCGATACTTCGAATCGATACTCGAATCGATTTACCTCAACCCAATCTTCGGCCAATGGAAGAGCGTAAGCCTGCGTCCGAACGCCAATTGGGTATTTTCGGTGCGAGCACGGAACTCCCACCGCCGCCCAAGCACATCGGAGTTCGAACCAGCGGACAGTCCACTCCTGAGCCATTGCCAGTACTTCCCATTGGTGGCCTGCTGCAAGAAACGCGCATCGAAATCACTCGTTTTCGCAAAGAGCACCATCTTGGGCCTGCGAACGATCATCTGTCATCGATGGACCCATCGCTTTCATCATCCATTTCCAACCCTCAAGAGGAATCAGAAACTGTGCATATCGTGAGTGCAAACGACCATTCCATGCAATCCGAACCCGCCTATCAGATTGTCCGCGCGGTTACTGGAGCTTCGAAGCAAAACATTGAAGCAAATGATGAAGAGTCTGTCGAATCAGATATCCCTTCAGCACCAGAGTCCCGAGAGGAGTCCCTTCGATTTCTCCTTTGGCACCTCAGTCACCGGGAGCATCGTGGATGAAGCGAACGCGGTGGCTGAAATCCCTCTGCCTGATAGGCGCCGTGCTATGTCTCGCACCGTTCGGAACTTGGATTCTGAACTGGGAAGTCGATCGACTCCTTGGTATTCAGGCGAATATCGGATCATGGGTTCTGAAGCCGAACGGATCGCATTGGATCGTTCGAGGGTTCAGCGCGAGGACGGTGGATGGGGTCGGAGAAATCTCTACCGTGGATCGTCTTCGATTTCGCTTGGATTCACGAAACTTGCTGAGTCGTCGACTCGTTTTCGATGAGTTGATTCTCGAAAATGCGCATCTCGTATGTCGTGGGGCGAGAATTCCACAAGTGGACCAGGGG
>JBBIUE010000129.1:0-7412 GCA_037440405.1 Pirellula sp.
CCGAAACCACCTCATCTGCAGCCTGATTCCTCCCCCGACCCGTGAACGGTTACGTACAGAGGTGTAGATATTGGCTTGGCGAGCCGCTTGGACACTTTCAAGCGTGACGTCTTCAAGCATCTCCAGGTGTCGTTTTTCAAACCCGAGATCTGCGCACACTGACTTTAATCGCGACAACGCAGCAGCGTTACCCTCTATCCCATCCTAGTAATAGACTAAACTCTCGCTGAGTGAAAACATCTGGAGCAGGTACTTGTTTTCCATCGAACTGTTAATTTTCCGCTCAAGCTCGTTGCTAATCTGTTTGATTACGCGCAAGTGTCCGACGAAGTGGTGCACAGTACTTAGTAAGAATGAAAGGAGAACATCTTGAATGTCGGCGACTCGCCGATACTCTCGATCGTCAAATCTAACAGTACCACCCTTTCGAATTATTACTATTCGATTCTTAGTCAATACGATGCCGATCACGCTCACTTTTAGTTCGAGCTTTTCGGACACCTCGGCACTTTCCGGTATTTTCCAGATAATCAGTGTTCGCTCAGATGAATGTTCAACACGCGGGACTTCATCCTGGTCCAGGATCGACCCAAAATCAAAATCGTCCAACTGGAACTCAGACTGCAGCTTGATGCGTTCCGGCTCAGTTGGCTCTGATACCACCAGAACACATCCGCTGTCAGCCGCAGCGGGCACAATTCTCTTATCAACTATGTCGTAACTGGTCAGCATTGGTGTTGTTCGGTTCAGGCTAAACAGGGGGGGCGCTCGCGGTTTTGGGTGCTTTCAACCTCTAAACGCAATCAACCGCATCGTCTGCTAGGCCGCAAAGGCTAGCAATCGCAGGTTGCCGATTGTATCGGTTCTCTCGAGGCTTCCGTTTATGCCGAGCCAGGAAAGCCAAAAAATTCATACGCAATCGGACTGAGTCTATCGAAAACAGATGTGTCGTGTTTCGTTCACATCGAGAAACCGGGTTGTCCGGTTGGAATCATCGACAGTATGAGTTTTGCGTTTGAGAGCCACCCGATGGATCACTGCATAAAGTTGTTCAGCGCCACGAGTTGCAGACTCTTTTATGGAGTTTCGGTGCTCCTTGTTGGATTTACCTTCGGATGCAAGTCAAACCCGAACCGCCCGCCCGTGGTCCAAAGTCCATTTGGATCTGTGTCAGCAGTATCTGTGGAACCACAAAGTAAGCATCCAACAATGCAGTCCGATGGTAGCCCCAAAATCAAGCTAGCCTCGTTTCAGGATAATGTAAGCGGTCTGACGAATGCTCGAAATAGTATTGATAAGCAGGATGGCGGCGGGGGTATCGTGGAAGTGGTAGCCCCTGTACAAGCTGGCGAAACCAAATCGCAAACAACCGAACAGAGTAATAAAGTCCAGTTTGAATCGGAAAATCAGTCGGCAAGAGAAGTCAACCTGAATGAACTCATCCTGGCAAGTATGTACACCCATCCATTTATTAGAGCTGAAATTGAAAAGGTCTCGCAAGCTCGGGGCGATTATTGGACTTCAACCCTAAAGCCGAATCCAGAACTTAGTAGCAGCTTTACATTGATACCGTTGGATCAGCCATTCACGGTCGACCGACAAGGGGGGCCGCCTCAATTCGATATCGGAATTGAGTATCCGATTGATTGGTATCTCTTTGGGAAACGCACAGCCGCTATGTCTGTTGCGCACTTTGGAGTACACGTATCACAGTCGGAACTCGAAAATGCAATAAGGCTTCGCGTATTGGATGCCGCCAACAATTACTTTAACGCGTTGGAGGCAGCTCAGTTGCGGGACATTGCGGAACGCAATGTTGAGAATCTAAATCGTCTACGCGACGTAACTGCATTGGCAATCAAGAATGGAGGTCGGCCAGCGATTGAAGGAAAACGCATCGCATTGGATCTTTTGACAGCCGAGCAGGATCTAAGAACGGCAAAAGCAAATGAAAGGGCACAGCTTGCCAATCTTGGCGCTCTTCTTGGCGTTCGTTCTATAGAGGAGTTACCAAGACCAGAAGGTTGGCCACTTCAACGATTGCTCGAATCTACCCCACGAATCGAAGAGGCTCTATTCACCGCTGAGCAGGCTCGACCAGACTTGGCTTCGCTCAGATGGCAAATTGCTCAAGCGGGTGCGGATGTCAATTATCAAACTCGACTGGGAAAGCCAACCGTGGCACCCTCGGTCGGGTACACTCGACAGTACCAGGAAAAAGCCATCGGTTTTCCAGATGCCGATTCATGGGGGGCGGGTTTGGCAGTTTCACTCCCTATCCACGATCGAAATCAGGGGAATGTTTTCAAGGCCGGGGCGGTGCAACGCACTGCTCAAATGCAGCTACAAGCCTCGCTTCTCGAACTAGATGCGGAAATTAAAGGTGTCATCGCCGAGCTTGACGCTGCTATCGCAAATCTTAAATCCATCGAAAACGAGCAGATTGAGCTGGCCAACGAAGTACTCGAAAGCATCGAAATCGCGTACCAGAACGGTGGGCGTCCGTTAATCGATGTTCTGGACGCGCAGCGAAATTTTCGAGAAATCAACTCGAGGGCCGTTTCGGCTCGCGCCGCGTATTGGCGGGCAGTTTACCGGTACTTTGCAGCTATTGGCCAAGAGTCGTCCTCAACGATGATTGGAACGGCAGATTCTGGAGTTGCCCAATCAATGGCCGAAATGGCGGTCATTGGTAACTGACCTCGTGCCGGAATTAGAAAGCTCATAGCTAATAAAAAAGCCAAAGAAAACAGAATCAGAAGATGAAAGTCGAGACTTCAATATGAGTGAAACGAACAACGAAATCGACCAGCCCAAGAAATCAGAAACGCCTCCTGTAGAGTCTGAGACTTCGGAATCGGTCGTTATGAAAGATGCAAAAGGAGGTACAAGTGCAACGCTGCGCACTGTCTGGGATATTGGACAGCTCTTGGTCTCCGTCACATTGGTTGTTGCCTTGTTGCTTTGGATGCTTTGGCATCCTACTGAAGAGTCCAACGAAGGAAATGTCCGGCAAGAATCGACAGTGAAGTCTGTTCGCGTCGAGGCGGACGGATTGATTGCCGTCGAAGCAAATTCACCCATAGGGAAACGAATCCAGCTACTTAATGTTGTGGCAAAGCAGACAACTGAGCCATTGATGAACGTGACGGGGATGGTCATTGCCAGTCGCAGACCGGGACCTGAAGCGAATAAAGATTTCTGGCAATTTAGCTCTGAGGAGATACTAACTACCTATTCGGATTGGGAAAGAGCCAAGACCGATGCAGAGTTTAATCGTTCCGTTGTCGAGCAAGTTAAGCAGCTCGGCAGTGCAACGGAGTCGGGCTTGAACACGGCTATCCAAAGAATGGAAACTCTGGTTCGGACAGGAACCGAAACGACAAAGGACCTTGAGGCATTAAGAACACAGCTTATCCAATCCAAGCTTCAAACGAACAAAGACATTTATGGAGCCGAGGCTGCTGAGAAAATCGCCATGAAGAATTTGGCAACGCTAGGTCTTAAATTGTCGCGTTATGGCTTGGAGCCAAACTTCCTCGAGTCAGCAACATCCGATATGGATGTCTTGGCGATTGAAGTACCAGAAGGAATGCTCAGTCGAGTCAAGCAGGGACAATCGGTAAGGACGCGGTTTTTCGGACTCCCCAATGATCTCTTCACGGGCACCGTTCGAACCGTTTCGCCAATCCTATCAACCGAACAGCGAACTCTTCGTGTGATCGTCGTGCTCGATGACCCAGAAGATCGACTCCGTCCGGGCATGTATGCCAGCGTTGGATTAGGAATTGATCCACGTCCGGTTATTCAGATTCCATCGGCAGCCGTTCTGCACATTGGCCAAGCTGACTACGTCCTAGTTCGAAGTATCCCAATTGAGATTGCAAAGTCCGGCGTCGACTTAACCCACTTTGCCCCCCTTCGCGTTGTCGTCGGAGATGCAACCAATGGAAGCGTCATCATTGAAGCCGGTCTGTCTGAAAACCAGGAGATTATCGGCGATCACGCCGTGTTGCTTAAGCCATTGGTAGTTCGATCTCTCCTGGTCAAGAAATCATCCGCCTCTTCCGTCGACAATTCGGATCAAGGAGCTGGTCGATGATCAACAGACTGATTGAATGGAGCCTGGGACACAAGGCGATTGTTCTTGTTGCTACGTTGATTATTTGCGTTGCAGGTGTCTGGTCATACTATCAACAACCGATAGACGCTTATCCAGATATCTCTGCAGAAGTTGTTCAAGTCATTACGGTCTTCCCGGGCCGGGCTACCGAGGAAGTAGAACGGCAGGTGACGGTTCCCATTGAGATCGCCGTACGAAGCGTTCCAGGCGTTGAAACAGTCCGCAGTCGAACTATTTTTGGACTATCCGTTGTTCAGCTGATTTTCAAAGAGGGAACGGAAAGTTACTGGGCTCGGCAACGAGTTCTTGAAAAACTGGGTGCAGTGGAATTGCCCGACGGGGCAAGCGCAGAACTTGGGCCACTTGCAACGGCATATGGCGAGGTCTATCGATACGAGCTTCGGACCGACGGCTCAAGCGATCTCATGACGCTGCGTGAATTGAATGACTGGGTGATCATTCCTCGTATTCTGAGAGCACAGGGTGTTGCTGAGGTCACAAACTTTGGCGGTCTATCAAAGCAATTTGCCGTGGAACTGACCCCAGAACAACTCAAACGATTTGATTTAACCTTTGATGAGTTGGTCGATTCGATTGTGACCAACAACGCCGTGGCCGGTGGCAGTGTGCTGCGTCGGGGTGGCATGTCGTTCGTCATTCGTGGGACTGGGGCAATACAGTCCGCTGAAGAGATAGGCAGTATTTTCGTGAAGTCGATCGGTGGAAGCCCTGTCTATTTGCGTGACCTCGGCACGGTTGGACTGGGAAGCGCAACTCAAACTGGAATTTACAGCAAGGATGATCGCGACGAATCGGTCGAAGGCATTGTGCTTATGCGTCGTGGTGAAAATCCTTCCGTTGTTTTGGCGGCTGTCAAAGCTGCTATTGACGAATTGAATGCGGGAGGTCTTCCAGACGGAGTGAGGATCGATCCGTTCTACAATCGCCAATACTTGGTAGACAGTACGTTGGCAACGGTTTCTCACAGCGTATCGCTTGGAATCTTGTTGGTTCTCTTGGTTCTCCTACTGTTTCTCGGCCGCCCGTCGATGGCCATCTTAGTTGCATTTACTATCCCGTTTTCATTGTTGTTCGCGCTCGTTTTGATGTACTTTACGGATATCCCGATCGGTTTGCTGTCCATCGGAGCCATTGACTTTGGGATCATTGTCGATGGCGCGATCATCATGGCTGAGCATATTTCAACCCGGCTAGGCTGGCACAAATCGAAATCGGGAACAGTAGGGGAGTTGATTGCGAAAAGCGCTAAAGAGGTCGGCAATCCCGTCTTCTTCTCGGTGCTTATGGTTATCGTTGCTTATCTGCCACTCTTATCGCTTCAAAGCATTGAAGGTCTTCTGTTTCGACCGATGGCATTAACAATGGTCTATGCGCTTTTGGGATCATTGTTGTTCGCTTTGTTTGTCATTCCGGTACTTATATCGGTCGTCTTCCGTAATGGTTACCGCGAATTGCATAATCCCATTCTGGATCTCGCAACTTGGGCTTACGGAAAAATTGTGCAGGTGCTCATCGGCTTGCGTTGGATAACGATTGCTGTGGCCATCTTTGTGATTTCGTTCGTTTCGCTTCGGATCTTACCAACGGTCGGTTTTGAGTTCTTGCCCTACATGGATGAAGGGGTGATCTGGGTGAGAGCAAACTTTCCCGAGGGAACAGCATTGGAACAGACCAGTGAATATGCTGCGAAGATTCGTGAGATTGCACTTGAGTTTCCAGATATCGACTTCGTTTCCTGCCAGGCAGGCAGAAATGATTCGGGAACCGACCCATTTCCACCGAGTCGCCTGGAAACGATGATCGGTCCAAAGCCGATTGCACAATGGAAAGAATTCAATTCAAAGCGAGAGTTGATTGACGCTCTTGCAGCAAAACTAAGAAATGAATTTCCAACGACTCGCTTTAACTTCACTCAACCGATCATCGACAGTGTTACGGAGGATACCAATGGAACTTCTGCGAATTTAGCGATTGAAGTGTCCGGTCCTGATCCGGCGCAACTCCAAGAATTGGCCGAACAAGCACTTTCACTCCTGGCGTCCATTCCAGGCGCGGTGGATGCTAGTATCGAGCAAGAAGGGCCACAGCCTCAACTTGTAATCACACCGGACCGAGTGCGCTGCGCGCAATTTGATGTTCGCGTTGAAGATGTGACGTCGCTAATTAACATCGCGATTGGATCGGAACCGATTGGCGTTTTGTTTGAGGGAGAGCGTCGCTTCGATATCGTTGCAAGATTCGATCGCGAAGGCATCAATTCCCCGGAATCTTTAGGTAGACTCCCTGTGTACTCTTTGAACGGTACACCGGTACCGCTTGGGCAAGTTGCTTCTATCGAACTTAAGGATGGCCAAACGATCGTTGCCAGGCAGGATGGTCGAAGAAGGCTCACCGTACGGTGTGATATCGTTGGGCGTGACCAAGGCGGATTCTTTAAGGAAGCACAGCAGCGATTCAGCAGGGAAATCACGGTACCCGACGATTACTCGATCGCGTGGCTTGGCATGTTCGAAAACCTCTCCAGAGCACAACGACATTTCAGCATCGTCATGCCGATCACCATTGCGTTGATCTACGTCCTTTTAATGGTGACGTTCCGCTCGCAGAAGGCCGCTCTGTTGTTGTTGTCATCAGTTCCGTTCGCCTTTGTAGGTGCGATCTTGGGTCTCTATTTTCGATCCATGAACTTGAATGTTTCAACGGCAGTTGGATTCGCCGCATTGTTCGGTGTTTCAATCATGAATGGTGTCTTAATGGTACGTTCCATTGCAGAGCAACGTGCTAAGGGTCGCGACGAATATGAATCAGTGGTTGAAGGCGCTAAACTCTGTTTGCGTCCAATCTTGTTGGCTTCCTTAGTTGCGGTCTTAGGGCTGCTGCCTGCATCACTAGCTCACGGGCTTGGTTCAGATGTCCAGCGACCACTGGCAACTGTCATTGTATGGGGACTAACTAGCGCGGCAGTCTTGTCGCTCTTTGTTGTACCGGTGCTGTATCAGATTCTCAACCCACGAGTTCGTATCGAATCGCATTAATAGATGAAAGCAACGGAACGATTAATTGCAGATTCGAGGATTTCTCTACGGGAAAGAGTATGGGGTATTAAATGTCAGTAAGAATGCTCCTAGTTCCCGAGATTCGCGAATTGCTCGCCAGCAACGACAAGGAGTCTTTGGCTGAGGTAATGAACGAACTGCACCCTGTCAGTCTCGCTGGTAACCGTTCACGGGTCGGGGGAGGAATCAGGCTGCAGATGAGGTGGTTTCGG
>JBBIUE010000130.1:0-7310 GCA_037440405.1 Pirellula sp.
CATTCCCAGCCCAAATTCCCCTTACTTCGAGCGCACCAGAGAGATTACACCCGTTTTGCCCTGGCAATCGCATGGCTTGATGACAACCTTCCAAGCAGATTGCCACGTTCCACACAAAGTACCAACCGATCTACAAATTTTTGGCACAGTTCGGCTTTGGTGCTCGCTTTACTATTAGCGGACAAATGAACGGCTAACTAACGACCTCAAAAAGAGAGCAAATATATGCGCAGAATGATTCTTGTTGTGCTGGCAATCATAGCGATCTTTGGATCAGGCTCATCGCTTTTTGCACAAGAAAAGTCGAAAGTTCCAGGCGATGGTCAAACGCAAGAAGTAGTCGCAGAAGGGGTTGGAAGCACGGCGGACGAAGCGATCAAAGATGCATATCGAAATGCCGTTCGCCAAGTCGTCGGTGCGGTGGTCGATGCAGAAACCTTAGTCAAAAACGACGAACTCATCGACGACAAAGTTTTGACTTATAGCGATGGTTTCATCAAAGGTTATGAAGAGGTAGATGGATCGAAAAAGGTGAAAGATGGTCTGCATCGAATCAAGATAAAGGCTCAAGTGGAACGCCGAAGCGTCATTGCAAAGCTCAAAGCAGCGAATGTGACAATGAAACAAGTTGATGGTAAGGGACTTTTTGCGGAATCGATCACGCAATTGGAGGCGGAAAACGAAGCTGCTGAAATGCTGGAAAAGCAATTTGAAGGCTTTCCCCAGTCCTATATCACAGCGACGGTGAAAGGTAAGCCTGAGGTAAAGGAGAAGAACGCAGATGGTGCTATCGTGCGAATCGTTTTGCAGGTTGAAGTTGACCCAGACGCCTACAAAGGTTTTACATCAAGAGTTATCCCAATTTTAAGCAAATTAGCGACCGACAAAGGCGAGTTCACGGCGGACTTCGCTGCTTCAAGTGGCGGGCCGTATCTCGATGCCGTCAGCAAGGGGCGAGGAAACGGGGACATAACTTCGTTACAGGATTGGATTCCGAAAGCATTTAACGGACAAGGTTCCTTTCGTTACCTGAAGTCGGATGCGTTAACTCTTGCTGTTGCTTCAAATCAAACAAGAGGTAGCGAGAAGATCGAATACAAGGTCTATCACCTCGATCCAAGTCTTCGCCCCCTGCTTGCTAGTGTTGCCTCACGTAGAGGCAAAGGAAAGCTTTCGCTTCTTGACGAAAGCGGAGAGAGTATCTCTGTAGAACGATTCGATCTGGTTGGCAGCAATGGGCGGGGTAATGCCGCCGCTTTTGCCGGGACGTTGATTTCGGCTTTCGGTGCCAAGAACGGTAGGTCTATTTACGAAAGCGGTCTGACAGTCTGCCAGGAGTGGCGTGATGAATTTGATGCCGCAAGGAAAGAGTCCTGCTTGTACATCGTCAGCCCAACATTCTTCGCTTCACGAACGAATAGCCTAGCCCAAATGCCGCAACTCTTGATCCCGATTGAACTAAAGCTTTCGCTCGACGAGCTGAAATCTGTTCAGGATGCCCAAGTTTCAGTCAATTTTGATGAATAGACATCTCGTTTTATGCCAGCCTTTTTTACTTGGAGGTATTTTGTATGAAAAAATTGATATTCCTTACAATTTTGATGCTGGGTTTCAGCGTTGGCTTCGGACAAGAACCGGGTCAGAAAGCAGAACCTCAAAAGTCCGGTGTCACGTCACAGCAAGCTATTGATGATGCTCGTGGGTTTGTTTTAATCGAGCTGACACCTAGCGAGACAGACAAGCGTTTCGAAGAATTCAAGAAGCGAATTGGCTGGGGTGCTGACGGAATGGTGAAGACACCAACGGGACGTGTTTACCTTTTCGCTTTTGGTGAAGCGACGCTCTCCTCGAAAAAGGAGCCAGGCTGGGTGCAGAAGCGAATCTTGGCTCTGGGCGAAGCAGAACTGAAGGCCCGTGGAGACATGGCCAAGACAATTGCCACGACTATCGAGAGCGGTCAGTTTTTCGAGCAGTTCGACGGTCCTTCGGCAGAAATAATCGGACGGCTAAAGGGGCTTAAAGCCGAAGCTGAAAGGGGCGGTAAAGCCGCCGATTTGTACAAAGAAGCTACCGCAATCACAGCGTCTCAACAGGTTGTCGGAGCGGTGACTGCCAAGACGATCGAAGGGGAAGGTGCGGACGGCGAATACAGGATCATCCGAATTCTCATGTGGTCGCCGGTGCTGTTCGACCTCGCCGTGAACACACTCGCCGACAGCAGCAATTATCTCCCCTTTGAGGACATGACCGATGAAGCTGAGCAACAGATTCCCACGGACGAAGCCGAACTGCTGAACGAAGTCGGTGCACAGGTCTACTTGAACAAGGATGGACAACGATTCTACGTCGCCTTCGGTCAAGCGGAACCGTTGGCCGAGAACAAGTCGACTGAGTCGAACGCGAACGCAAATTCGAATGCGGCAGCGAATTCGAACACGTCGGCAAATACCAATACCAAGCCAGCGGCCGAGAACAAGGCGGCTGCGCCACGGGCGGTGGCATTGGCAAAGGAACGAGCCGAACTGCACGCCTACGGGCAACTCGCTCGCACGCTCGCCGCCTCTGTGAGCCTAGTGAAAGAAGATCAGCAGTCGGTGTTGAAGACCTTTGATGAAGGCGGAACCGCAGAGACGCTCACCGCTGCCTTTTATCAGCGAATCGAATCAGATTCGAAGGATTTAAAGACTAGCGGGACGGTCACGGTTCGAACTTGGCAGTATCAGCATCCGGACTGGAATTTGCCCGTAGTCGGATCGGTGGTGGCGTGGACTCCCGCTCGTCAGGATGCTGTGAAGAAATTGGGCTTGGGTCAAAAGATCGACCCGAAGGCGACCGGGCAGTTAATCGACATGCTGACGAAGAAGTACGGTGTTCCCACACCAACCACGAACGGGAAAAGTGGCAAGTCTAAAGTCACCGAGAGTAGAGACCCCATCATCAAGTAAGCCAGTTAGTTTTACTTCCAAATACAGCCGAGTGGGAATTTTCCCATTCGGCGGGATTCTGTTCTGGAGTTGTATATGCGTTCCGCTTCGTTCATTGTTCTATTGCTCCTCGCAGGTTCGCCGCTGTTTGCGCAAGTGCCGAAGTCGATACCCGACGAATGGCGAGCGACGTTCGAGGAACGACCGGAGATGACCGAGCCTGGGGTCTTCACGGTCGAAAAACCGCAGAAGGCTCTTCTGGTGACGGGGCGATTCGTTCCGTCGGAGCCATTGGCTGAGACTGCTCGCAATCGCCAACTCCATCGGGAGCGGGCAGAACTCGCTGCCTATTCGGTTCTCTATTCCCATTTCTTCGAGCGAGACAAAGACAACCTTATCGTCCCCAACCGCTTGAAGTCATTAGCCAATGACGCAGTGTTGAAGGACGCCCATCGTCGAACAATCACAGTTCGAGGAGCCAAGGTGCTGGCGGTCTGGGCAGATACGAAAGGAACATGCTGTACGCTTCTGATTTCAGGCGATGGCATTGACTTCGTAAAGGACTACGAGTCTGCGTTCCGGCGGTCCGCAGGGAACCAACAACTCAAGGCTTATGAAAAGGATAACAAGCTCGCTTCGCTTCGTATGGCTTTTGAGTGTGATCCCAGTTCGCCAGAGATTCGGAAGGAGTATTCCGACTATCTAACCCTCCACGGGTACAAGGTAGCGGGATTCCTGGTTGCCAATCCGTCGAATAGGCTTCCAGAGCCAACGGACCAACTGACCAAGTTTCTGCGCAATGCGACTGACGAACAATACAAAAGAGCGGTAGACAAGTTCGAGCAACCCGACGCCAAATTGGAAACTTCGCTAGACGGTTTCCTGACGACATTGGATGGCCAGTATTCCAATCCCGATTGCCTCAACTACATTGGTGTGTGTTTTCGCTCTTTGGGCTTACCCGAATCGGCTCGACTCTTCTTTTCACAGGCCGTTGTAAGTGGCCCGCATCGCTTTGCAACTACCAATCTTGGGTTATGTTTGGTGGATTTGGATCGAAAAGACGAAGCTCGTCGCACCCTCCAGGAAGCCGTTGAATGTTTCCCCGATGAACCGTGGACATCGCACGCCAAACGGATGCTGCAACGACTCGACGAGAAGGAAGGTAACGACGAACAATCTAAATTTTCGCTGGAGAATCTATGCGTAGCGCAGATCGCCAGGAAGCCGAACGAAGAAGAATCCCAGGTAAAGGATGTCGAAATCGAATCGCCATTTGCCGAATGGTTGCAGGCGAAGCCGAATCTCATGTCAAGTACGGGCGTCACACTATTTAAGTTGGGAGATGGAAAGTTCGGGTTGTTGGTAGTTGCAATGGTTCCGCTGGGCGATGGATCGCCGAAAGATATTCTTCGTGCAGAGCGAGTCACGAAGGAAAAGGCGTTTCGTAGTCTCGTCGCAAAAGAAACGGGAATAAAGATTGCGAGTGTCCAGGTGTTCGAGCAAAAGACCACTGTGGAACTATCCGCTGGACCGCCACAAACCAAAACACTCGCCGAGTACATGGAGTGGACGAAAGTCAAGGTCGAGGGCATGGGAAAGGAACTGCCTGTTGTCGGAAGGTGGAAATCGAAAGATGGATCGGTGTTCTACTTGGCCGTAGGCGTGGTTTGCGATAAAGATGGCGTTCCGATATCGTCGAAGCAGGATGAGTGACTCGTCTCTTACGAAGTGCTGCTAACGTCATTTCTCAAAAATCCTTCCAGATAACCAATCGCCCCTACCGCCGAAAAATTTTCTACCCCGCCAAATTTTTTGAATCGCCCCAACAGAACTTTTTCAGCCCACACAAACAAAAAGACAGAAAGCCACAGCGGGTGGTGGCGGGGTGGAGTCCCAACGATTCCAGGGGGTTTTGCTCAGAGTTGTTTGATTGTTAGAGATGCAAAAGTGTTTGAACAACTCTCAACTCTATGCAGGGACGACCTCAAAAAGTGTCAGGGTCAAATGCTGGCTGTTGCTCGACTTCGATTACGCCAAGAGCGTTTTTACGGTAGCACATTTCCATGCCAGCAAATGCCGTGCGAACATCAATGCCTTGCTGCGCAGCTTGGAACATGACTTGGCTGATTTCGTTGAAACTGGAACATCGAAGCCAACTACTTGTTCGCCAAGACGAGTCTCCTGGCGAAAACGTCAGCCCAAACTCATGTTGCCCAGCATTTGGAACGACCGCTGTGAACCCGACGAAATCGGCCTTCACAACCACTTCAGATACCTCTTCACAGCCAAGCTTCAGGCAGAACTCACGAATGGATTCCATGACACGTTGAACAGTGGCAAGGTTACTTGATGGGAGCGACCAGGAGTAGGCGTAAAGGACGTTGCGTTGACTTGTCATGGGTGTTGCTTCAGATAATCTCAATTACGTTGTCCCAGGCAGCAAGGCTCTCAATACAGCCTGCTAGTATCTCAACAACAGCGACGATTCCGCTGTCGTAGAGCAACCTGCCTCCCCATTGCTTCAACTTTTCGTGCTGTTCATCGCTCAGTGGCGTGGTCGTTCGGAGCGTCAACGCAACCATGTCGTCATCAGCCTTGCCCTCCAGCTTGGCAATTGCCTTGGCGGTGATCTTTGGGTTCATTGCAATGCGTCTCTCAATTCAGACAAAGAACCAAGTCCAACCATGCGTTTAACTTCGTTTCCGTCACGAAACACCAACAAGGTCGGTACAGCATGGATATGGAGTTTGTTAACCAGTGATGGGTTCACTACAACGTCCAAAGCAACGATCTTCGCTTTATCTCCTACTTCCTTCGCAAGTAAGTCTAATGCAGGCTTCAACATGCGACATGGACCGCAATGTTCACTGAAGAAGTCAACCAAAACAGGGACGGTTGAACGGAGGACTTCGTTTTCAAAATTGGATTCGTTGACTGCAATCACCATGTTTCTTCCTCGATTTTTCTAACTTCGTTTTTGATTCGGTCAATTACTTCCAGAGGTTCTGTACTGGGGTCAGGCTCAAGGTGAACTCGCAAGGCAAATGGTTTACCTCGATACGAACCCACTATTCCGATAAATGGTCCATGTCCATCTCGAAAGCTATATGTCATCGAACCGCATTCTTGGACCTCATCGACACCAGCCTCACTCAGAAAGTCTAGGACTTGGAACTGGAATGGTGTCCAGACCTTTTTGCCATCATCTGGACCACCGTAAACGATTTGGAACGAGGGACAGACTTCAATCTGAGTCACTGAATCGTCTCGAATCGTTACATGCCAATTCATCATGTTGCATGGTCCCTGGTAAATCCAATGCGAGCGAATTACGTCACGAAACGACTCAATGTCGAAACCATCTGGATCGTATTCAAAATCGTTCATGTTGTTACTCTATGAGTAAATGAGTCCATCATCACCAACGTACAGATCGACGCTGCCAAAGGCGTGACTTGCTTCAGTAAGTCTTTCGCCAACATCATCGGGCCAGTCCCCGTCCCAGAATCCTGCGCCGTGATGATTGCGAGTTAACCAAAAGTCATGGCCTGCTTGTACGAGGTTGTCCCCAATGTCATTGGCGTGAGCCTCCTGAAACGCCGTGCAGTCATCAAGGATGCTTGCCAGTGTTTCAGGTGCGATTTCCTCGACTCCAAAGCTGAAATCCAGCGGAAGGCCACCAGACGCATCAGAGTTGTCGGTTGACGACCAAAGTGCAGCTTCGATGTATGCCCTGGTGAATTTGTCCATTGGATGCTCCAGGTTTGAGGAACACCCCGTAGGGTACAATGACACTAAGCGATTCTGAGTTGATGTAACACTTCCTCAAGATCGAGTCGAGATTCCCAACTTGCTGTAGATATGGCCATCGCAACAACATCAAGATCGTCTTGGATGTGCGGCTTTAGCTCCAGCAGATTCTCTGCGCCAACCAAGCGATTGGTGTAGTCACTGTCTTTGAGCATCTCAAGACAATTACCAATAACGTGAAGCCAGTTGCCAAATGTCAAACCATAAGCCTTGGCTGCTTCAAAACGAACAGTGAAGCTGTCATCGCTGAATAGCTTCATTGCGCTGTTGACGCCAGTTTTGTGCCTAAGCTCTCCCAAGAACTGGCTAGCCGTAGACCTGTGAATGGGCTTAGGATCGTTCAGGGCAGCGATCAAAACGGAAACCGCTTCGGCATTGTTTGGATCAATTGCACCAATTGCACCAGCAGCGACGATTTGAAGGTAAGGTTCTGAGTTGTCAAGAAGAAAGTGCCTAATGGCTGGTAAAGCTGGCTTGGCTTTGGCCCCCATTTCCTTGAGCGACCAAAGGGAGTTGCAGCGAACTACAACGTCTAATTCCCCCAGATTCCTGATTAGTCGTTCGATTTTTTGC
>JBBIUE010000131.1:0-7180 GCA_037440405.1 Pirellula sp.
TTCGCGATGATGGTGGAACGGCCAACGGTGGTGCCGATACCGACCCGACACCGAAAACGATCTCCTTTGATGTTTTGAATGTCAACGATCCGCCTATCGCTCAAGATGATGGATGGTTTGATGTTTTGCAGGGTGAAGCTGTCGAAATTGACGTGATCGCGAACGATTTCGATCCTAATGGCGATGTTTTGACGGTCCAATCGGTAAACGGGGTGCTGCTGGAGGCAGGAGGAGACTCACTCCAGGTTGTTGGCGGCACAGTGCAACTGGCAGAGGATGGGCGAACCCTTCGATTCACGGCTGACGCCGATTTTGCAGGAATCGTTGAGTTTGATTACTCGATTATCGACGAGTCGGGTGAGTCAGACACGGCCACTGTGCGCATTCATGTTAGGGATGTCACTCCGCCTAATGCTCCGATCGTGACGATCGTTGAGGATCTCAATCAGGATCAGTTTATCAATTGGTTGGAGTTGGACGGAGATATTGACGTCAAGATCGAACTGCCCAGCGACGCAAAGGTGGGAGACACGTTAGTAGTAACCAACTTTGTCGAATCGATTGAGATTGAGCTATTGGAGATTCATGTCACGCAGGGCTTTGTCATGGTTTCATTCGTGTCTCCTGGGGAAGGGAACCAAATCGAAGTGCAAGCGAAGCTCCGCGATTCGTCGGGCAACGAATCTGCTAACTCGAACATGGCTCGGGCGACGATCGATACTCGTGGACCGGAAACGACTGAACTTGAACTTGAAACGCTCAAGGGAGTCGAAATTGACCACTCAACCGTTTTGCCTGTTGACGCAGTCGAGGTTGATATGGGATCACTCGAAGGACCTTTGCACGGGGAGGTTTTCCTCGGCAGCGACGGTTCCTTCCGTTATCAGCCGATGTCGGGCTACGCGGGCTCCGATGAGTTTTCATTTGAGATCCTGGACGAAGCAGGCAATCGAACACGAGTCACGGTTCGCATCCAAGTGATCAATCAAGCACCAATCGCGAGGGACGATCAGTATCAACTTATCGGTTCGAGCGTTTCTGGAAGGGTTACCAACAATGACTTCGATCCAGATGGTGACACGTTGGTAGCAACGGTCGTACAAGGCCCTCAGTATGGCGATGTCGAGTGGGACACTGACGGCAGCTTCACATACCATCCGAGGAAGGGATTTATCGGACGAGATTCGTTCGAGTACATCATCCGCGATCCGTCGGGAGCAACTTCAACCGCCTTTGTCGTGATTACCGTACCCTTCGCGTTCGACTCTTTCACCAATGAGTCTCTTGCGAATCAAAAGAAGGGCATCTTCGATCGCTTCGTCGAGCGAGAGCAGCTGATGTCCGTCAAGCTTCACCAATTAGCACCGGAACCAATCCTGGCCGGTTACGCCAAGGCTGGATCGAACTTGGTCGGTAGAATTTATGATCAAAGCGGTGCAGTGGTCGCGGAATCACGAGTGCAGGTCAATGCCGCTGGAAACTGGGTGATGCATTTCTTCGGAGTACAGTCACGGCCGGAAATGACTTTGGTGATTGATCATGTGGCCAGTGAAGCGGTCAAATTGGGTGACATCCACTCGTTCCGATTAACGGATGACACCTACCGATCACTGCAGCTTGGAGCGTCCCATCGAGACGAGTTGAATATTGGATCGATCCTGGCAGACAGCCCGAGCATGAGTTTGATCATGATGCACCGCGAAGATTGGCATCCGCTCAAACTGTTGGGGATGTAGAGGCAGAGCATGGATCTTCGCCGAGATCAGAATCAAGTTTATGGACGACTTTCATTCTGGTTCGGCAACTAGGGTTGGTGAATGCCCCTGCACAATCTGCCAACGGTGATTGACTTCTAGGTTTGGCAGAACTTGCTTGGTACCATCCGGCCAGTGTATGTCGATGCGAGTGATCTCGGCTGCACTGCCCAATCCAATGTGGATCATTTTCTCGCTACTACAGAGGTAGCCGTCACCGGATGTGATTGCTGCTGTCCAAGCTTGCTCGCCTGAATGTACATCGACGATCGCCCCAATGGCGTCTCGCTCGCAATGTACTCCGATAAGATCAAGTTCGATAAAGTTGCCTGACGAGGAAGATTCATTTTGCAAGAGAGCGGCGGGGCGATCCAAATGGGTCGCGACGAGATCGATTCGATGATCGCGATTAAAATCGACCAAAGCGAGACCACGACCGAGAGCAGGATGAGCGAAGTACTCACCTATGGAATCCGATTGAATCCATTGAAAGGCACCCTTACGATTCTGATAAATCTGAGGCACCATGCGGTAGGGGGTACCAATCTGGCTAAAGTCGTCAATATGCCCGTTCAAAACGACGAAGTCCAGCCATCCGTCGTCATCCAAGTCTACGAATTGGCAGCCGAAACCAAGAAACTTGAGGCTTTCCAGGTGAAACTTGGTTCGCCGCGTGCCATCTAGCCAAATGCCCGGAGATGACTGTAGATACAAAGTGTTTGTGTCATTGAGGAACGTCGTCACCGCAATATCAAGGAGCCCATTGCGATCGACATCACCGCAGGCGATCCCCATGTAGGCCTGCGCTCGGCCCCCAGCGTCGACGGCGACACCACGCCGACTTGCTTGTTCTGAGAGGCGCCAGCGAGCTGAGCCATCGGCTGGTTCGCTAACCAACAAATAGTTCGGAGATACATCATTTGCGAAGAAAACTTCATTCCCAAAGGATCGGTCCAGATTCGTCACGAGGACTCCCAGGGTTCGGCCTTGGGAAACGGAATGCTCAACCTCATTCGAAAAGAACTTGAAGGAGCCGTTTCCGAGATTTCTCAAGAGACGATTCGCGCAGGGTGGAAATTCATTCGGCTGGCAGTTCCGCGCGTCGCTGCCGGGAGTGACACAGGCGCGCGTGCGGACCTCCATCCCAGCAATGTAGTAGCCAACAATGATTTCCGGCAGAGCGTCTCCATCGATATCAGCGATCGCAACACTTGTGGCCCAGGATTCATCGGGAGGTGGTTGTGGCAGAAAGCACTCTTCAAACGTTCCGTCACCTTGATTGCGGTAAAGTCGCGTTGAGCCAAAGTTAGCAACGACGATATCCGAGAATCCATCTTGGTCGAAATCGCCGGCAGAGACTCCTTGGCCGTATCCAAAATCTCCCAAATAGGCTTGATTCGTACAAAGCGAATATGTCTTTCCTGCGTTCGATCGATAGAAAGACTTCGAGTCGTGACCGATATCCTCTCCAGGTGCGCCTCCCGCATTTGAAAAATAGAAATCCGGCCAACCGTCACGGTCGGCGTCCAGAACGGCAACGCCGCCACCGTTGCCTTGAAAGATCAAGAGTCCAGGTCGATTCACATCCCCGCCATTGTTGTAGTGCGCATCCAAGCCTACAGTTTGGGCGATATCACTCATGCGGAGCTGTGAAGTTTGAACTGAAGACGGTGTTTGCTTCTCCGGAAGCAACTCCATCGATCGGATCTTCCACTCTTCGAGAGGTAAACGAGACGCAATCCCGTCGATCGGATGATTGATCTTGCGATCCGCGATCGCTTGATTCAGTCTGGCTTTTAGGATCGAAGTGGCTCGACTTGGTTGATGCATGTACACCGTCAGTACTTCCCAACACAATCCCAAAAGTGGGTCGCCTAGAGCGCGATAATGCTCGGCAATCTGAAACCCCGTGTTCTCGGATGCGCTACCCCTCAAAAACTCTTGGACTTGCGTGTGAGTTTGGGCGAGCCTTCCCATGCGAACTCTGATCTGATCTGCTTCGAACGGATAGCCTAGCTGGATCAGGCTAGATGAAAGCCGTTGAGTTGCTGCCAAGTGCAGCGGATCACGCTTTAAGGCTTCAACATAGCATCGGGCTGCACTTTGCAGGTCGTCCAGATGCTCTGACCAGCGTCCACGTACCATCCAGAATTGAGGATGGGTTTCGCAATTGGACGGAAGATGATTGCTCCACGAAGCCAACTCTTCGAAGTTCTCGGTTTCGACCAAGACATGTCCGAGCCAGACCCATGGCTCGGTCGCGTTCGGCAGGTCTCGACAGGCCTGTTCCAATAGCGGATGTGCCTCTTCGTATCGATTTTTGTATATGAAACGACGTGCCATCGAGAGCTTCAGATAGGGATGCCCCGGGTCGAATTGTTCGGCATTCGTGCGAAGCTCAGGGTCATCGAATGGTTCGCTCAAGTCGACAAACATCGCCAATTCTTCTTGTCGGAAATTGCCGGCTTCGAACAAACGAATCAGCGGCTCTCGCGATTCCCATCGGCGTCCTTGAGCATTGCGGATCCGGACCAGCAGTCGGTATGCGGGAATAGCCTGGGGATTCTTTTCGACAAGTAATTGAAGGCGTCGCTCAGCTTCTTGCAGATCACCGATCTTGCAAAGCCACTCTGCGGACTGCCCGAGTGCGGGTAAGCCAGCATCTGCATCGCTGATTGGAATGCCATCCAACAAAGTCGCGGCTTCCTTGAACTTTCCACGGGCTGCTTGTATGCGGGCTGCAACAAAAAGAGACTCCGAGTTCTGTCCAAAGCGCAGTAGCGACTGCTGAATATACTGCCAAGCTTCTTCAGGTCTTCCCTGCTCAAGCGAGGCTAAGGCGACATCACAAAGTTTGGTCTGAGATACCTCGTCGGTCGAGACATGAGATGTATAGGAAGCATTTACCGATTTCGCAGATGGACCGCGAGAATCGAGTGAGGACGCCTGATCGCAACCAACCAGCGAGCTAAGAAAGGCGCAAAACAACATCGCCTCAAAACTCTTGAAACGACTCGCCAGCGATACCGGAGCCTTCGAATATCGATCCGATTGGAGAGTCTTAGGCAGGAGATTTCGACGTAGCTTCGTTAGGCTCGATTCAATCGTTATACGCATCATATTGAGAAGGGTGGGACATGAGAGCGAATAGTTTTGGCTTGAGGTTCAATCGACAAGATCAGCACAAGTGGAGTCTGTGCAAGTCTGTGAAAGGACGGTATGGAAGTCCTGACTCAAACCCTGAAATCGTGACCTAACCTTTCTCAGAGCATACCACGGATTGGATTAGGAATCCACGTCTAAGGGGTCGCAAAAGCACCTTAAGTAGGCTTCTATGGGGTCGCTCTGCAGAAACAACATCGATCGCAAATTAGGTACTTGTTGAGGTTTCTCCATGAAAACGATGCCAGGAATGAATCGAACGCCAGAACAAGCGAAACAACAGGAACTCGATTTAACGAAACGACGAATCCACTCTCGACTCGTCGACAAATTGGACCTCAATCGGGTTGGCGAACTCAAAGGCGACACATTGCGGCGAGAAGTCCGTGCGGTCGTTGAACATCTTTGCGACACGGAAGCAACGATGCTCAACCGAGCAGAACGCGACCGTTTGATTGACGAGGTTCTGGATGAGACGTTTGGACTCGGGCCGCTGGAGCTCTTGCTGAAGGATTCGTCGATCAGCGATATCTTGATCAACGGTCCCAAGAACATCTATGTGGAGCGACGTGGTCGATTGGAAAAGACATCCGTCGAGTTCCGCGACAATCAACACCTGATGCAGATTATCGACCGGATCGTTTCGCGGGTCGGACGACGAGTGGATGAGACGTGCCCCATGGTGGATGCCCGCCTTGAAGATGGTTCTCGCGTCAACGCGATCATTCCTCCGCTCGCGCTCGACGGAGCCGCAGTCTCGATTCGTCGATTTGGTTCCAATCCTCTCAAGTTGGAGGATTTGCTGAACTACAAAGCGTTCACTCCGGAAATGGTGATGCTTCTTGAAGGCTGTATCAAAGCTCGGTTGAACATGATCATCTGTGGTGGAACTGGATCAGGTAAAACAACGTTGCTGAACACGCTCAGCAGTTTCATTCAGAACGACCAACGTATCGTCACGATCGAAGATGCGGCTGAACTTCAGCTTCAACAGGACCACGTTGTTCGACTGGAAACGCGTCCGCCGAATATCGAAGGAAACGGAGCGATCACTGCCACCGATTTGGTCAAGAACGCTTTGCGTATGCGTCCCGAACGAATCATCATCGGCGAATGCCGTGGTGGCGAGACTTTGGACATGCTCCAGGCCATGAATACTGGTCACGACGGATCGCTCACAACGATTCACGCGAACACGCCGAGAGACGGCATCGCGCGCCTTGAAACCTTGGTCATGATGGCTGGATTTGAAATGCCCGTGAAGGCGATTCGTCAACAAATCTCAGGCGCAGTCGATGTCATCGTTCAAGCTAGCCGTTTGCAAGGGGGACCGCGACGGGTGACCTACATCACCGAGATTCTCGGCATGGAGCAGGATACCATTGTGATGCAGGACATTTACCGGTTTGTCCAGGAGGGGATTGACGAGAACGGAAAAGCATTCGGTTATTTTGAGTGTACTGGCGTCCGTCCGTCGTTTATGTCAAGACTTGAATCCGCTGGGATCAGGCTACCTGCCAGTGCATTTCGGCAACGCATTATGATGAAGGCCTAGACTATGTGGATTTGGATCACCGTCGGTGCCGTCGGACTGGGAGTGGCTGCTGCGATCGTAGGAGTCATGCAGTCGTTTCGTAAGGACGAAACGTCCGAGATCGAAGATCGGCTGGACGTCTTGTTGGATCGAAGCAAGCGCGGCGAGATTTCAAAGGAAAAGGAATCGCTCCTGACGTCCTCTTTCCAAGATAATTCAGGCGTGCTCGACGAGTTCTTGGAACGCTTCGGCAGTCTAAGAAATTTGTGCGATCAAGCTGACGTTGGAGTTAGCCTAACCAATCTCGCGTTGATCGGTTTGGGGATCGGCGGCTTCTTTTTCTTGGTGGCTCTGGTAGCACCCATTCCAAAGATCATTGCACCACTGCTCTTCTTGGCTTTCGCACCAAGTCCACTCGTTTGGTTGCTGATGAAACGAAAAAAGCGACTGACGAGAATCAATAACCAGTTGCCAGAGGCGATGGAACTACTCGGGAGAACACTGCGAGCCGGTCACTCGCTCGGAGCTGGCATTGGCTTGATTGGGACAGAGATGCAGCCTCCGATCGCGAATGAATTTCAAAAGTGCTATGAAGAGCAAACGCTTGGCAAGTCTCTTGAAGATTCCTTGATGGATATGGCCAACCGAGTCCCCAATCTGGATATTCGGTTCTTCGTGACTGCGGTACTCTTGCAGCGACAGACAGGGGGGGACTTAGCCGAGATTTTGG
>JBBIUE010000132.1:0-6928 GCA_037440405.1 Pirellula sp.
TTTAACCACCACGAATGGAGTCAGGATCTTCGTTTAACCGCCACGGATGGAGTCGGGATCTTCGTTTAACCGCCACGGATGGAGTCGGGATCTTCGTTTAACCGCAGGGCCAAAGCGAATTTGGCGCGGTATCTTTGAAATGAAACAGACCAAGCTATTCGCCAAATTTGCGGCGGCCCGCGCGCGAGCTGCAATCGGAAGCAAGAAGAGTAATCAACTCAACAAAGGCGTTTGCTTGAGGTGACAGGTGTTGGCTGGGAGCCGGACGCGTTCACAGCGCCCGTCCGGTTCTGAGAGGGGCGGAACGTTCATCGAGTACGGTTGAAGTATTGTGACACCACTTAAGGAAACAGGTGGCAGAAATGGAACTGCAAAACTCTTGACTGCCCGAAGCGTCGGCCCCCAACCAGCTTGTCTGTTGGGGGGGGCTAGTTTGATTCTTATGATGTGTTGGTGAGGATCGGATCGATATGTTCTAGCTTCCAAACGAATACACCGCGAGATGAACTCGTGGCGGTCCTCACTAGAAAATGTTTGACTCGATGACTTGCGCCAAACAGGGCGGTGATCCGAAGCGTTTCACGCGATTTCGGAAATCAACGATTCTTGGCTGTCAGGGAATCATGTTCCTTACTCGATCGAGAGGTAGCTTTGAGTTTTCGTGACATCCAATCGATCTGCCGAATGCGGTATCTGGCGATGTACGACGCTGTGGAAGCATCGAAATACAACGCATGGGTCGATGCGATGACGGACGCAGATCATGATGCTTGCATCGCGGATCTCAAGCATTGCGTCGAGTTCTTTGGAGGAATGGCGGTGCTTGACGCCGGGAGTGGCACTGGGCCTCTGTGTTTGGCATTAGTCCGGATACCCGGGCTGAACATTACAGCGCTGGAACCGTCCTCGCCGATGATCGATCTTCTTAAATCAAAACCAGAATTGGCCGGTGTCACCACCGTTCAGGGATTTTGTGATCACGCAGCGGATGCGTCGATTTTCAACGCCAGTTCCTTCGATCTCATCGCTTCGCGTTTGCTGGTAAATAATCTATTTGACCCTCTTGCCGCTTTCCGAAACTGGAAACACTGGCTTCTGCCTGGAGGTCTTGTAGTGATCATGGATGGATTGTTTGGTCGTGAGGATCGGAAAGGAGAATGGCAGAGATTCGTGGACGACCTTCCACTCTCGGCCTGCGGGACAACTGCTTTAGTGCCGTACTTGCTCGAACAGCTCGGTTTCCATGTTGAATACGCTGGATTGATGAATCACACCAATGCCATGCCATCAACCAGAACGAAACGCTATATCGTTGCCGCGCGCAAGCCGAGTGGGGAACCATCGGATACATGCCAGTCGCTGAATTCGGTTGCTGTGAAGTATACGATCATTCGTGGCGACCTCGTGAATCGAAGCGTTATCCCTTTTGGAGCACCCTATTCTGCTCCGGACCCTGCATTGGCGGGCGGTTCTAGCAATCGTAGTGCTTAGTAGCCATTGCATTGCCGTGAAATTGGTTGCGTCCAGTTCGTGGCAGCAAGCCTGCCGTCCATTAACGGCGACATTTCCGGTCGACTGTACTTTGGGAATTTCGAATTCGGTTAGGACAATTGATCGAGCTCCTATTCTTGACGCGGTTCCATCAAACCCCTTACAATCCGATTTCAAGATGGGAAACACAGCATGCTGAGTCTCCTCCCTTAAATTGTAAGGCCGAAATCGACCGTCGTCGTCACTCCATCCCACCCAAATCATGCTGATTCGCCTCAAACAAGGCGAGATTGACATTTGGACTCCGAGCAAAATCAACTTGTTCTTGGAAGTCGATCGAAAGAGGAACGACGGTTATCACGACCTGCGAACAGTGATGATGGCAGTTTCTCTCTGCGATCGACTTCGATTCCGACCGCTCCATGAGAATCGCTTTACATTGGAAATCCGAGACTTTCTCGGCAAACAAGCTCGTTCGACAGAACTGCCGAATGACGACAAGAATTTGATCGTCGCTGCCTTGAAACGCCTTCAAGTTCGCATGGGAATTTCCAAGGGAATGGAGGTCTGTCTTTGGAAATCGATACCCATGCAAAGTGGCCTGGGGGGCGGTAGTTCGGATGCTGCTGCTGCCCTGGTTGGAGGCTGTATCGCATGGAATGGACGCTACGATGAGGCTCTTGTGACGTCGATCGCCTCAGAGCTTGGGAGCGACATCAATTTCTTCCTCGAAGGGTATGCCGGGAGATTCTGGGCTGCTCGCTGCTCCGGCCGAGGTGAACGCATCGAACCCATCTCGGTTGCCCGCCCATATTGGTTCCTGATCGCGATGCCTCCAGTCGGGTGCTCGACGGCGTCCGTTTTTCGTCGTCTGGAAATTCCTGAAAAAAAGTATTGCGAGCAGTCCGTCATCGACGCACTCGCGAGTGGAAATCTGTCACAATTGCAATCGGGACTGAACAACCGACTGGAAGCGTTCGCAGCGCAGGAGTCATGTTGGATTGATTTAGTTAGGGACTGTTTTCGAAAATTGCCGGCAAATGGAAGCTTTCTAACGGGGAGCGGATCGGCCTGGGTCGGTCTGTTTGCTGCGGAGGCGACCGCGCGAAGTTGTGCGGCGATCGTCCGATCGCGACTGCCTTTGGCAACTTATGTTGCACAAAGTTGGTCTTCGCCTTCGATCGAACGGCAGAGTCAGTCGATGAACACATATGTTAGCTCGGGGACTTGCCTGGAACATTGAGGAGGAACGGAAGTGCAGATCACTGAAGTTCGCATCAAGCTTATGGAAGAATCGGAAGACCGATTGAGAGCTTTCTGTTCGATTACTTTCGACAATGCGTTTGTGGTACGCGATCTGAAGATCATCGAAGGTGCCCACGGACCGTTTGTTGCCATGCCGAGCCGTAAACTGACGTCTCGCTGCAGTAAATGCGGATACAAGAATCACATGCGCAGCGGCTATTGCAATCAGTGCGGTTGCCGGCTGCGCACGAGCGCGTCCCCAAGTGATGAGGACAGTCCGAATAAACTCTACGCTGATATTGCCCATCCGATCAACCAGGCCTGCCGGGACATGATTCAAGCTGCGGTTATCGAAGAGTATCAGCAAGAGTTAGTGCGCGCACAGCAGCCCGGATACGTTTCACGCTACGATGAAGAGTATGCTGAGTCGACCAATTTGGAGAATCCTGCTCAGAAAAAGCATCCCGGACCGCCCGAACCGCATTTCGACAAAAAGCACGACGCATCGTCCGGCCAGCAATCGAGCGGTAAAGCGGATTTTGGATCAGGAATTCTCGAATCATAGGGCCGATTGTTGAAACCGCTTCCGATCGACTCACTTCGGCACGAAATTTTGGATGCAGTCCGAACCCGGCCAGCCGTTATCTTGGAAGCACCGCCTGGCTCGGGGAAGACGACGCGCGTGGCTCCCATGCTGTTGGATCGCGGGATCATCTCATCGAACCAGCGGCTATTCTTGTTGCAACCGCGACGCATTGCAGCTCGCTCAACGGCACAACGAATCGCGAGCGAACGAGGTTTGGCTCTCGGACGCGATGTCGGTTATCAAGTTCGATTTGAACGTCATTGGGGTCATCAGACTCGCCTGATCGTCGCGACCGAAGGAGTGCTTGTTCGCCGCCTTCAGGACGATCCGCTCTTGGAAGACATTGGAGCGATCATCCTCGACGAGTTCCATGAACGGTCGATCGATACGGATCTTCTTCTCGGCTTAGCCTGGCAACTGCAGCAGACATTTCGGCCGGAACTAAAGATTCTCATCATGTCGGCAACGCTCTGTTCCGAGCCATTGCTGCGGTTGTTTCCAAATGCAGCAACATTGAAATGCGATGGCCGTTTGTTTCCCGTTGACGTCAAATATCGACCGCCAAGAAACCGGCAAGATTGGATCGAACATGCAGTCGATACCGTTGTTCTAACGGCTGAACGAACCGACGGGGATATCTTGGTGTTCCTTCCCGGGATGTCAGAAATTCATCGAGTCCTTTCCGGGCTTCGTTCGCGAGGCTTAGATCGTCGTTTCGACTTACTCAGTCTTCACGGCAGCATGCCCTTGGAAGAGCAATCGAAGATCGTCCATCCGAGCGACTCTCGTCGCATTATCCTGTCAACCAACGTTGCGGAAACGTCTTTGACGATCGATGGAATTAGGACGGTGATTGACAGTGGATTCGCGCGCGTTTTGAGATTCTCTCCCGAACTTGGCTTAGACCGTTTGCAGTTGGAACCGATTTCGCAGGCATCGGCAACGCAGAGGGCCGGTCGAGCGGGGCGGACCTCCGAAGGACGCTGCATTCGGCTGTGGGATGAAGCTTCGCATCGCCATCGCGCGGAACGACTCGAACCAGAGATTTGCCGCGTTGATTTGAGTGGCGTTGTTTTGTTTCTGATGTGCTGGGGAGAGAAAAACATTCGTGAATTTCCTTGGCTCGATCCGCCGTCGGAGCAAGCACTGGATGCTGCGATTCAACTGCTGCAAGCTCTCGGAGCCATCGAAGGGAACCAGGTAACGGACTTGGGGAAACTCATCGGCAAGCTACCAGTCGCTCCTCGGTTAGGTCGCTTGATGATCGAAGCCAACCGATTCGGCTACTTGAGAGCGGCAGCTCAAATTGCTGCCATGCTCTCCGAACGCGAACCATTTTTGCGTAGGGGCTCGCAAAGTTCCGCTCGTCAAGGAATCGTTACCGCAGTGGCTCGTTCGAGATGCGATGTCCTGGATCGCTTGGATGCGTTGCGCGATTACTGGCAGCATGGAACTGAAAGCTCTCGCTTCGGCACCATCCATCGCGACGCTGCTTACTCGATCCTGGAGACGGCACAGCAACTTTTCGATCAGGTCTCCCGTCTCATTGAGGAACAACCCAACGGAGCCATTCAAGAATCCGGAGCCATTGGCCGAGCACTCTTGGCCGCCTTCCCCGATCGTTTGGCTCGCCGTCGCCAAACCAACAGCCCGAAAGGCAAAATGATTGGCGGACGCGGAGTGCAGCTCGCGCCAGCCAGCAGTGTGACCGATGCGGAGTTCTTTCTTTGCATTGATGTTGATGCAGGATCAACCGATGCCTCGGTCCGCATAGCAAGTGGAGTTGAACTGGATTGGATATGTCTGTCACGGATGACAGATCGAGAAGAGCTGTTTTTCCATCCGACCCAACAGCAAGTAGTCGCGCGTCAAAGAACGTACATCGATGATTTGCTGATACAAGAAACGACGACGCAGATCAGCGATCATCGAGCTTGCTCGGAAGTCCTGTTTGCGGAGGCCAGCGCGCGATTGCAGGAATTGCTTCCCAAGCCTGGCACCCCCGCCGGAAGCTTTCTTGAGCGAGTGCGATTTCTCGCTCATTGGGCACCTGAATTTCAACTGCCGAACTTCGATGAGGAGCAACTGAAAGAGATTTTGAAATCGCTCTGTGACCATCGGCGTTCGCTTCGCGAGCTGCAAGAAGCTCCTTGGCTTGATTGGATTCGCAGTCAACTAAGTCAGGAGCAACTGAGCGCGGTGGATCGTGAAGCCCCCGAACGGATCGAAGTACCTAGTGGCAACAAGATCCGCCTCGAATACGATGGAATCAAGCCCCCCGTGTTAGCCGTTCGGATTCAAGAGGTTTTTTCCTGGTTGACAACGCCAAAATTGGCTTTTGGTAGGGTACCCGTCCTCCTCCATCTTCTCGCCCCCAATATGCGTCCGCAACAAATCACGGACGATCTCGAAAGCTTTTGGAATCGGACCTATTCGGTTGTCCGCGCCGAACTGCGCCGTCGCTATCCAAAACATGCTTGGCCGGAAGACCCACGAACCGCAAAACCGATCCGCAAAGAATCCGGACCAAGGTAATTGCTTAAGCGTAAATGCTGGATGAAACAAGATGGATCAACGTTCATCGAATCAATAGCCCGTTCAGTCAAATCTAGGTTTTGGTCGAGTCCATCGTCGATCGACTCGTTGACTGCATCATTCTCAGTCATCGCAGAAATGGTCGCTTTGATCTTTCAGGTCCCAGACTGCGCATCCAAGATCCCTTTGCTCATATAGAGGGGCATGATCGAGAAAGACCAGTGACCGGTATCGACGAGAGGAATTTTCGAAACAAGCTCCATCGCTTTCTCTCCTTCTTGCTTCTTAAAAATCAAGATGCCCACCAAGTGATCGTCGTTGGATTCAAATTGCATGGCTAACCGAAGTTTGTCCTTCGCAAAAATCGAGTTCAGATACTCGTGCGTTGAGCTCATCCGCTCACCAACGTCACCAACTTCGTCACCAGCTTTCTTATCGGAATCCCGAACAACCACGAAATGAAACTCTTCCATTTCAGACAGATCGAAATCGCGGGTGAATTCTCCTAACTGTTCGGACACCTGATACGCCTCCACCTTCAATAAGCCATGCTCAACAAACGGGTCTGGTGCGAAATACTCCTTGAGAGCCTCCTTTTCCGGTGCGTCGACGCAGACAATTCCTCGAAGTTTGCGATCCGGATCGCCTAATGGTCCAGCAGCACTCAACTTCTCCAGTTCGAACAATCGTTTGAAATTCGCCAGGTGATCTCGCTGCATCATCTCGATTTCGGAACGCTCCAGGCCCGAAGGAGTCGAGCCTGATGTCAACAGTATCCAAAAGCGATGCGACGCTTTCCCAATTTCCCTTGGAGTTTCAACCTCCTGCGATGGCAACTGTGCGGCAGCCGCTGCCAGGATGAAAACTGCAAGGAACCCACGGTGCCAGCGTGAAATGGTACTCATCGAACTTCTCCGGAACTGAAGGACTGCCATCCAAATCGCTACCCGAATCCAGCCGAAGATATCATGCGATCGCAGATGAAGACATGGCATGACGACCCAACCAGACGGAGCTTCATTGCTTCCATCGTATTCGCAACGAGCGTTCCACGATAGGTTTACTTAGAGC
>JBBIUE010000133.1:0-6176 GCA_037440405.1 Pirellula sp.
GACTGTGAGGCGGCCTTGATCTTTTCAAAGGACGCTGGTCCAGCTTGCCAAAGTCGTCGAAACGCCGATTGCCGGACTCGTTGGCTCTTGTCCGATAACTCTTCTAGCCATTGGTCAATTTGTGGCACCGACACTGAGTCACTGGTCGCTGGCCTTGATGGAGCCGTCAGTTGGTCTTCACCGATAACAACCCGTCCGCAGCTGAAAATCAAAAAGCTCAGGAAAAAATGAAGCCTTACGAACTGCGATCGCATTCTTAAGAGCTTCTCCATGGATTGCATAGAACTTTCACTCGTTGGCAAGCTGGCTCAAACTTCTTCCAAAACAACCTCTATGATAACGCGCATTCTCCGCATTTGGACTGGATTTTCGAATCCCCATTACGTTTAAGCGTCACCCGGACGGGTATTCAAGTCGATCATCGCTCGTTTAGCTCGATTGGGCGCGGCCAAAATGCCTCGTAAGCCCAATTGGGCGTCAATGGTGCCGGGCATGCGATGGCCCGATTGGTGGGCCCGATTGGTGGGCCCGATTGGTGGGCCCGATTGGTGGGCCCGATTGGTGCCATCCACACTGCGAAGGTGGGCCCGTTTGGTGCCATCCACACTGCGAAGGTGGGCCCGTTTGGTGCCATCCTCAAAAAAATCATTCAAAGTTCGGACGCAGTTCTTTGTGGTAAGTGCGCGTGTTCCCACTGTTCAATGAACAAATAAGGTTTGTGAGGTCGGTGAGTCGCATAGGTGTGCGAAGCAAGTCAAGGAGAACCCTGTTTCGAAAGTTACTGGTTCGCCTCGACCTCGGCCGTTGCCGCGAACGGCTCCGAGAAGAGCTATTTCGGGCGTGTCGGGGATAAGTACGTGGCCACCATACGATCAAGACGAATCGATTGATGCTGGTCTTCCTATGAGCGGGACTCCAGCCGAAGTTGATCGAGTATTTTCTGTAAGTCCTTTGGCCATGAGGACATAAATTCCATCGGTTGCTTGGTCACAGGATGCTCGAAGCGAAGCAAATAGGCATGTAGGGCATGACGTGGAATGCTAACGGGTTCCGATCGCTTTTTCGAGTGCGGAGGGTTTCGCCTGTAGATAGGTTCCCCAAGAAGTGGATGTCCGGCCTCAGACAGGTGAATACGTATCTGATGAGTACGTCCCGTCTCTAGGCGACACTCCACCACGGAGTAGTCTCCTACGGATTCGATTGGGCGGACATGGGTGATCGCGAGCTGAGCCAAAGGATAATCCTCATTAGGAACGCTGCCACGAATGCCGTCACCACGATCGCGAGCGATGTAGCTCGTGTACGTAGCCGCCGTCGCTTGACCTTCAACGATTGCGAGATAACGTCGATCGATTGCATGCTTCTTGAACATACGTGTTAACGTTACTGCCGTGGTTCGATCGCGCGCGAACAGCATGATTCCGCTCGTGTCTCGATCTAAGCGATGGACGGGAAGCACCTTCGTCACGGGAAGCTTGCGTTGTTCCAGAGGCTTTCTGGGGGCGCGTGGATGATTCCGGTGCCGATCAGAATGCCTTCCCTGAGAGTTGTTCGATATTCTGGACGTTCGCAGTTTGGACTCTTCGAAGTGATGAATCGCTACCGGCAACAATTCATCCAGCGTCGGCTGAATTTGACGCCTTTGGCTAGATAGCTTGCGCTCTTCATAGTGGCGGACGGAAGTGACTCCAGCGGGTTTTTCGACGACCGCGAGGTACGCATCGAGGTAAACGATACGTATATCCGTCGCCTCGATGGGTTTAGGAAGAGACTCCTTCCAGACCTTGACGACATCCTTAGCGGTGAGTTTACGTGCATCGTCGAGGCAAAGATTTCCGTTGACTTGGACCTTGCGTTGTTTCAGCAACTTTCGAATCTGATTCCAGCTCACCCCCCCAAGCAACTTTCTCAGGGCCGATCCCAACAGTTGGCCGTTGTGCGACTGATTGAGATGAAACAGTTCGAAGTCAGATTTGGTTGGACGTTTGTTCATCGTATGATCGTGCAATTCGATTCCTGAGGCAGATCGATCAGTCCTTTTGCTCCATGTCCTCTCTGCAGTCAAACAGTGGCGGTTTGCCGCGATGAAATCCGCAGAGGTTTCAACTCGGCAGTTCTTGAATCATTTACTATAATGTGTAGATCAATCATGATTGCAGCATGGAGTTTGCTTGATGTTAGACCATTTGTGACGGGTTGCTAGATCATTCTCACTTCCGTCCTGAATCGTAATCAAAGCGATTGGGATCCCGCCAAGTATCGAATTGCACCTGCCCTCTCGATTTGAGGACATCGGCTATGTTTCTTCCTACAAAGCAACGTGCTTGTACGAATATCCTGCTCTTGGTTTGGTTTTCAACCGTGTGTTTTGCCGCCGCTGCAGACGATTTGGAGGTGGGACGAGCTCTCTTCAGCCAACATTGTGTTTCCTGCCACGGTGAAAATGGAATCGGAGTATCGGGGGTGTTCGAGCGTCCACTGCATGGAGATCGGTCCGTTTTGGACTTGGCCGATTACATCGATCGCAATATGCCTGAGGGGCAACCGGAACTTCTAGATGATCAGCAATCAAAATTGGTCGCAGAATTCATGCATGCCACTTTTTACACGGAGCTTGCTCGAGTGCGCAGCCAGCCGCCGCGTCCGAGTCTTCTTCGATTGACCAATCGTCAATTGCGTGAGTCGCTGGCTGATTTGGTTGTTCGCTTTCGTGGCCGTGGTCAATGGTCCGAACAACGCGGACTGACCGGTGCCTATCGCGATGGAAAATGGAAAGGAGGGTTCGACCGAGTCGACGCCGAAATCGATTTTCATTTTGGAAAGGAAAAACCAGCGAATATTGAAAGCGAGGGAGAAGAGTATCTCGTCGTTTGGCAGGGGGGCGTACGAAGTTCCAATTCAGGTGATTACGAATTTCATATCCGATCAACCAACGGATTTCGATTGTGGGTGAACGACCTGACAACTCCTCTAATCGATGCTGCCGTTCAATCTGGAGATAACACGGAATTCTCGGCGAATATCAAACTGCTCGGTGGAAGAGTCTATCCAATCAAGCTGGAGTGGAAACGAGCCAAAGGGGAAGACGGTAGCATCCAGCTGCTTTGGAAGCCACCTCACTACAAGAAACAACTTATTGCGGCCGAGCATTTATCGCCCGGTTGGTTTCCACAAGTGTTGGTCGTAACGACACCTTTACCCCCAGATGATTCCAGCTTCGGATATGAACGGGGCGTCGGTGTTTCGAAAGAATGGAAGGAGGCAGTTACTCAAGTGGCCGTGGAAGCCGCTGACTTCGTCGTCGCCAATCTTCGCGAACTGGCCGGCTTGAATGATCGTCGTCAAGATGACAATCGATCCGAAAAGATTGCGAACTTCTGCTATCGCTGGGCAATGTATGCGCTTCGGCGACCATTGTCGGACGAGGAAAAACGTGATTGGGTCGACCAGTACTTAAACGAGGAAGTTCCCGAGCCAATCAAGATCAAGAAGGTGATCTTTCGATCGATTCTTTCGACGGATTTTCTCTATGTGCCAATTGCGTCTGAATCGAGTGCCCGCGCGAAAGCAAACCGATTAGCGCTTTCGCTTTGGGACTCCATTCCTGATGAGGAGCTTTGGCAATCCGCAGAAGAAGGATGGATCGATTCCCAAGAAAACTTGCTTCGTCAGGCCAGCCGCTTGGCACGGGATGACCGTGGACAAGCGAAACTACGCTACTTCTTGCAGCGCTGGATGCAACTCGATCGCGCTGAAGGACTGAGCAAAGATCGGCAAGTATATCCGGATTTTGACATCGATCTGGCAGAAGAGTTGCGGGAATCCCTGGACCGTTTCATTGGAGAATTATTGACGAGCGAGCAGGCAGACTATCGTGAACTGTTGCAAGCGGATTACCTACCGTCGAGTGAACGGATGGCCCAATTCTACGGATGGGAATGGAATAGTAATGGTCCCAAGTGGCAGCGCATCTCCCTGGAACCGACTGAGAGGGCGGGAATACTTACGCATCCGTTCTTGATGGCTGGGTTTGCCTATCAAAAGTCGAGTTCGCCGATCCATCGCGGCGTGTTTTTGGCTAGAAAGGTTCTTGGCAGGCATTTGCCGAATCCTCCTGTGGCAGTTGCAGCCCTCGATGAGAGCATTGATCCCAACTTAACCACACGAGAGCGGACGATGTTGCAAACCCGCCCCGAATCTTGTCAGTCGTGTCATACGTTGATCAATTCTCTTGGTTTCAGTCTTGAGAACTACGACGCGGTTGGACGGTTTCGATTGTTGGAAAGAGATCGCCCGGTTGATGCCAGTGGAGACTACCGCGCACTTTCAGGAGATCACTTTCGTTTTGAGGGACCTCGTGAGTTAGCCCGGTTCATTGCTGTACATCCAGATGCTCACGAAGCCTTCATCGAACACCTGTTTCACAACGTCAATCAGCAGCCGATATTTGCTTTCGGCGAACGTCGTCTACAGGATTTGGTCGAAGTATTTCAAACGCGGGACTTCAATATAAGGGACGCTTTTGCTCAAGTCGGCATCGTCGCGGCGAATGGAATTCAACTCAGCCACTAAGCGTGAACTTCATCTTTCGATTCCGACGGACGAACGGTCGCTTCGACGGCATCGGCCGGAACTAACAACGACTCTCTCTGGGCCGTTAATGACCGCTGAATCATCTCTTCTTCAATGGATGTATCGCGGGGAATGCGACCTCCCAAGATTGGACCTCGAGCGCGAAATACCATTCCGCACAGATCGCATCGCACCCAAACGAAGAACCACTCGAGGATTCGATTGGCCATCGAATTGTTGTAGTTTGAACGTCTCAGTCCATGAGCCCAATGGCAATGCTTACACTTCATCTTGGTCCCCTATATTCAATCTGATCCTGCAAGTCTGACCATCTGAACCATCCGCGCAGATTCTCATTGTAGGAACCGATCGCGTCGATTGCAAACTCAACCAAGGCAACAGAATTGGACTTCTTGCCAGAGGGCAGCAATGCGCGAGACCGTAGTTGGCTTGGGCGAGGTCTAGACATCATCAGCCTCCGTTCATGGCTGGGAGCATTTCATTCATCATTTGTATCGCGGCAGGTCCCACCAAAACGACGAAGATGCCCGGGAAGATGAAAATAACAAGCGGAAAAATCAATTTAACGGCGGTTTTCGCGGCCTTCTCTTCAGCAACTTGTTGGCGACGAACACGCATGGAGTCACTTTGTGTTCGTAGCGCTTGTGCGACACTTGTGCCAAACTTATCCGCTTGGATTAAAAGAGACACGAGTACCCGCAAGTCATCAACACCATTTCGATTGCCAAGCTCCTGAAGTACTTGAGCTTTAGCGCGTCCCATTTGAAGATGAAGATTGCTGAGCCCAAATTCTTCTGCCAGCACTCGATGACTTTTCTTCATCTCATCCGCTACTTTACGAAGCGCTTGATCGAGGCCCAACCCTGCTTCCACACACACAACCATCAAATCGAGCGCATCGGGCAGGCCGTAAAAGATTGCTTGTTTCCGTTTGGATGCTAGAAAGCTTAAGACGAGCTCCGGCAAATAGAAACCGATACCTACGCCGACGATGGTCTTCATCAAAGCTTCTTTTGAGAAACCATGAAGCCAAAGTGAAAGCCCACCGCACAGAGCCAAAGATGCGATCGTCATGAGCAACTTGACCGTAAGATAGATACCAACCACCGAGTCACCACGAAAACCGGCAGAGGAAAGCTTCTGCCGAAGTTTTCCGGCTTCGACTTCGTTTGTAGGAGTCAGCGGTTTTGACAGTGAGGGAGAAGCTTTCTCGAGCACTCGAGTTAGAACCTCCGTTTTGGATTCCGTCTCTTGCTTCTTGCCCTTCTTACGGCGATCGCTGAGTCGAGTCAGCCGCTCTTCGGTTTTCTCGGTATTGCTGTTCAAGAAATCGAGTACGACCCAGGCAAGTCCCGCCACACAGATGAACACTAGACCTTGCGTGATCACGCCGCCGAAGTTGAGTCCCTGTTCTACTGCTTCTGGTTCCATGCTCATACCTTAATCGTGATGATCTTCCGAATAACAAGGGCGCCAAGCAACTGCATGACGATCGCACCTGCGAGCATCTTCTGCCCGATGGGATCGGTGAAAAGCGTCATGGTGTAGTCTCGGTTCAAATAGAACATGACGCAGAAGAGTGA
>JBBIUE010000134.1:0-6163 GCA_037440405.1 Pirellula sp.
ACTTAGCCACTACTTACGCGACGCCGTGGGGTTCGATAACGCGGCGATGTTGTTCATCTCGCTCGAGATTGGTTACGATGATCTCAAGAGTGATTGTCTCTAGGGATTCGGTGCTCCTTTTTCGCGAAGGGAGTCGAGAAGGAGCTTTTGTTCCGGGGTGAGAACTCGCATCGCTTCCTCATCCAACGATTGTGCCTCCTTGGTCATCTCCTTGTCGATGTCCCAGATTTTTTCTAGGAGACGCTCGCGCCTTTTCAGATCAAGATTCGCTTCCGCCGCTTTATTCATGCCCTCCAAGTCGTTGATAAACTGCAACTTATCACCTTCGTGGACGATTTCTTCCCATAGCTCCTGGAAACCAAAATAGATTTGTTCCAACTGCTGCTGTTGTTGGGGAGTCAGCTTCATCCTCTTTCGTAACTCGGACGATTCCAGCAAGCTCCGCGGACCCGATCCCCGCACCAACCTGCCGAGCAGCTTGTCGCCTTGATCCGGCCTAAGGATTTTGAACAGCAGGTCTTCAAATTCCGTGTAAAGCTCGCTTCGCTTTTTCTTGAACGTCTCCAACTGGTCGGTCATGAGCGCACCCGTTGGCCCTTCCCACGGGTTGGGAATCTTGACTTCGGCCAACACTTCATCTAATTCGATCCGCACTCGTTGCACGGCGATCAACAACTTCTTTTCCTGCTCGTCCGTCAGTTCGATGAACTTCTGAATCTCTTCGTTGGAAAGCCAATCGATAAGGACGGACACCGACCTCTCACCCCCACCGAGCGAGAAGTTCTCCATTCCGCAAATCGACAACACAACTGCAGAAACCACGTACATCGTTTGGTTGTTCATCGCCCGCCTCCTTGAGCTCGTTCTAGTTGCTGCCTTTGGTTTATCTCCTCGGCCTCCCTGCTTAATCGCTCACACACAATTCGATTGTGTTCCTGTATAAACCGATTCGTTCCTTCTTCGTCTTTCATGTTCTCCTCGATGAACTTCTGAGCAGCTTCAGGATCGATATAGCGATGGAAGATGAACGTATTCTTAGGATTCACGGTCGAATCTAATGCAATAACACGCTCACCTGCGCCATACCAAATGGAACCCATTCTGTTCCGCATAAGGACCACGATGGTTCGACACGCGAGTGGCCCGAACAACTCCTTGTCGCTCATGCGCTTCGCGTGCATCGAAATATAAAAATGGAACGCCTCCGCAGGGACAACGGGGCCTTCAATAATCTCACCCATCGACCGACGAAAAATTCTTGATTCTTCTAACAGTTCAATTTCCTTGGGCGCCATGACATAGGAAACACTCGAATCAAAGAATTCATCAGGTACTAATCCGATAATGTTAAAATGATACTTGTCCTCGCGCTCCTTCCACGTCAGTCCGTCGTGAGGAATCCACTTTTGCTTACCGGCTCGGACATCCGGCATAGAGCCGTAAAGCACGGGATCGAAGAGATCAAAAGACGAAAATTGCCAGACTTTTAAGGCATGCCTATCTACGCCGCGAACAAGCTGAGTGTACCGCTGGTCCGCTCTGGTAAATGGCAAGTCATCACCTACCTGTTGATACAGAAAATACAAAGTGAATAAAAATGTAAATGGCATAACATTCTCCTTCGAGGATTGCCGAGCTTTCGACATTCGACTAGCCTAGTTTTGGCATCTCACCTTGGGAAGCTCTCATGGATAAACTTGGTGCCGAAATACTCGCGTTTCGCACATGCTGAGTAAGACTAACTGTCGGTACGTTGTGCGGAGCTTGATGACTCACGCACAGCGTATACGAAAGCTCGATCTGTATTCAAGAAATCAGTAACATGTGTCAAGCGGTTCTTAAAACCTAACGTTTATGGGCCTTGTACAAACTTAGTGTGGTAAGCACTAAGAATACCCCAAGGGTTCTCACTTTGATTGGCGATGCAGCTTTGTCCCCAAGCGTAAAATTTTGCTCCCGGTGGTCCAAGGTTCTTTCGAAAACCATTCCCAACTGTAGTAAGTTGGTCATCAACCGACCATCCAAAGCTTCCATCAGCGTTGAACGGTGACTCCCAAACACGTTGGAATAGTGCCCACGGATTCATTGGATCATTGACGACGTCCAGGCGGACTCGGAAATCTGGAAGTGTGTTGGGGGATAAGCCTAGAAATGTCCAAGACGTCCTTGTTTCGAATTTCCAAAATCCCACCTTTGTGCCGGAACAACTCGTTCCCTCGACGCTAGAACCCACTTGAAGACGAAATGGACATGAAAACCAAAAGCCGGCTGCATTTTTGAGGTCAACGCGAATGAACAGCGGCGGTGTAAGCGGACCGCTAATCCTGGTTTGACCGATATCCGGCAACTCATATCGATTTGTGTTGCCAACCTGCGTCACATCCAGATCGACACTGTTCCACTTGAGATTATCGCTCGCATCAAGCACAAATAGGCGGCTATGCGTCGGTACCATTCCATTGACCTCAGCGACCATGTCCGCTATTTCGAAGTATGTACCTGTATGTTGTCGTGCCGGTGGATTCTGACCAACCAAAATGTACTCGTTCTCGAAGTAAATTCTCTTGCAACCAAAAGTCCAATCGGGAGCATTTCCTCCACCGTTTCCACCTTCGCCACCGGTGCCGGGGCTTTGTCCCCGCGAAACCGGTGCTGACCAAACAGCCAACACAACCAACAAAAGAAGACTCATTCTCATCGACCATGCTCGTCGCATCCCCGAGCCGAAAGCGGAAGGCATCCTTCGATTGCTCAAGCGGCTAACTTGAAAACCGATCAAGGAACCTGCGGGGGGGGGGGTAACACATCATCATCGTATCTCCGAAAGAAAGAGGTGATTAAGTTCGATCCGAGCTGATGACCCGAATCGAAGAAAAGATTTTCCAGAGTCACTCTCTTGTGATGATGAGCGATTCGCTGTGCGGCAATACCGAACCAACATTGCGCGGGGCGATACCGAACCGATGTTGTGCGGCACTTTTACCGAACCGACGCTGTGAGGCGCTTTACCGAACCGACGCATCATCACCCAATAGTCACTCTCGGAAGCCCCAGCGGGCTTTGAACCGCAATGTAACAAAACGGATGTTCGTTGTCAAAAAAATTTTTGCCAACCACGCAAGGAGTTTCGCGCAGCAATTTCTATGCCAAAAAGACTCAAACGGCAAAAGTAGCCCGCAGCGTCACGGCTTGTTGATTTCGTCAGACGGTATGCGATCGCGTCCGGTTGTAGCCTGATTAGTAGCCACAGAGAACTCCGAGGACTCCGAGATCGCTCGTTCCCGTTTGAGTAGTTAGTGCAATTACAATGCGCATACTAACGGATTTTGTTTTCGTAAGCGTTCACGAGTGGAGTCAGGCTCTTCGTTTAACCGCAGGGCCAGAGCAATTTTGGCGCTTTACAACTTGGCGAAACATATCCGTTCCAACCGCCAAAATTGCGGCGGCCCGCGCGTGAGTCGTGAACGGTTACGTTGTTTTATACCTTTGAAACGCGATCACAACCAGTTTTCGCTTGAAAACCACTGCAAATTCAGCCGCAAAGCGCTGGCTCGCGAATAATGTTGCGGTGGATGAAAGGCAATTACCGGACGTTAGCGTTCCGGCTGATTAACTCAACAAGCCGTGACGAGTCGCGTTCGACAAATCAACCCAAATAACGCAGCTTTCAGAAGGGCGAGGCTGGTAAAGGTTGGCAAACTTTATTTTCCGCTGGCTTAAGTCCAATCGAGTCCTTCGGGGAGCTGATTGAAGTTCTCGCAGCCGGTTTGGGTGACGGCGACCATATCTTCGACGCGAATTCCGCCGATGGCCGGACAGTACAAACCGGGTTCGATGGTGAGAACGTCGCCGGGTAATAAGACTGGTCCACCGATATCCAATAGAGGCGGTTCATGGACATCGAGCCCAATGCCATGTCCGGTACCGTGCGTCATCGAGGTAAAGTCGGGCCCGGCATCTTGAGGAGGTAAACCCATGCGGTAGCCGTGCGTCTCGATGGCTTGTATGGTTGCTCGATGCACGGATTCTCCAGTCACTCCCGCGCGCGTCGCGGCGGTCGCGGCGGCCTTGGCAGCCACCACTGCTTCGTGCATTCGCTGGATCTCATTTGAAATCTTGCCGTGAACGACGGTGCGCGTGCAATCACCGTTGTAGAGCGTTTGTTTGTCCCTTGGAAAGATATCAACGATCACTGGTTGCTCGGTTTTGAGAGGTCCAGAGCCATAATCGTGGCAGTCCGCACCTTGAGGACCGCCAGCGACAATGGACAGAGGATTGCTGAAACCAAGCTCGATAAGCCACTGATCAATGAAAGCACGAACTCGTTCGCTCGTTAGAGGATGTCCATCATGCATCAAGGTCCCGTCCTTGGCGGCCGCGGCAGTTGCGATCAGCCGACAAGCTCGCTCCATCACTTGCTCGGTTGCTTTCTGAGCGGATCGCAGGAAGTCGAGCTCTCGATCTGATTTTTGCCGTCGTTCGAGGATACCCCATTCGATATCACATTGGACTTCCAGCCCCGCTTGCAGCAGCATTTCGGTGAAAATCATCGGCAGGGAGCGATCGACGACAACGCGAGTGAGCTGATTGCGCTTGCAGCATTCCGCGGCGGCCTGGGCCGTTGCTGTTTCGCGATCGCCGGATAAACCGGTAGCGGGAACATAATCCTTCGGACAAGCAACTTCATCCACGGCAGCTTTCTGCCGCGCTCGGTCCATTTCGATGTCGCGAAGGATCAGCGTTGAGCGAAAGCCTTCCTGCACTGGCGACTCGATCAGCGCGACGGGATCCCCCACCAGAAACTGGATACGGCGATACAAAGCCATATTCGTTGCTGGCACACCAGCCATCATTCTTCCGATTTTCATGAATCATCCAGAAAAGAAGAAATCCATCGACTCTCATCAGAGCATGCTGCAACTCAAACCACCGGCGGCGGGAACGTAGCCGTGGCGAGTATAATCCATCACCATCCGATGGCTACTGAAACGCCAGGCCAACGTGGCGATGCTGTTCATCATCATCTTAATCCATTGATGAGGCAGACCATCGCGATCTTGGTTGTAGAAGGTAGGGATGACCCTTTGTTCCAAGGTCTCGTACAAGTACTTGGCGTCGCGTTCGTCGGTAATTCGATCGTCGACGTGGCTGGTTCCTTTCCCGATGGCGAAACCATTTTTGCCGTCGTAGGCTTCCGCCCACCAACCATCGAGGATCGAACAATTCAAGCCGCCGTTGAGGACGACTTTTTGACCGCTCGTACCCGAAGCTTCGAGCGGGCGGCGCGGATTGTTCAACCACAAGTCGACTCCCTGGATGAGGTGCCTGCAAACGTTGATGTCGTAATCCTCGATAAACGCAACTTTACCGCTGAACCGCGGATCGTGTCGCAGATTCGCGATCAGTTGGATGAATCGCTTGCCAGGCTCGTCTTTGGGGTGTGCCTTACCGCTGTAGATAATCTGAACGGGACGCTCGGGGTTGTTGAGGATGGCCGCCACGCGATCCAAGTCCGAGAAAAGCAAATTCGCTCGCTTGTAGGTAGCAAAGCGACGGCCGAATCCGATGGTAAGGATTTCCGGACGCAAAAGATTGCGCGCCATTTCGATGCTGTCGTCGCTTTCGCCTCGGCGGCGGCACTGACGGCTCACGCGGCGGCGAACAAACGCGAGAAGCAAGTTCTTGAGGGCGTTGTGAGCCTCCCAAAGCTCTCCGGGATCGACGTTGTAGATGTACTGCCAGACATCTGGCTCACCCATTCGCGATTGCCAAAGAGCGGGGAAATGTCGGTCGTAGAGCTGCTGCATCTGCCAAGCAAGCCAGCTTTGCACATGGACACCGTTGGTTATGTGTCCGATCGGCACTTCTTCTTCGTTTCGCGTCGGCCAAAGTGGTTTCCACATTTTCCTTGAAATCTGACCATGCAATTGGCTGACGGAGTTCGATTTTTGAGAAAGTTTCAAAGCAATGACCGTCATCGTGAATGGCTCAGAACTGTCGTTCGGATGCACTCGCCCCAACGCCATGAGCTGATCGAGCGAGATGCCAATCTGTTCTCGCAGTGGCCCTAAGTGCTCTTCGATCAAGTCTTGTGAGAATCGATCATGCCCAGCAGGTACGGGTGTGTGCGTTGTGAAGACCGTGCATGACCGCACTTGTCGAC
>JBBIUE010000135.1:0-6121 GCA_037440405.1 Pirellula sp.
CCTTATTGATGAAGGGCAGCTATGTGTCGCGTCCGCGTTCGGCGGCATTGAACCTACTACGGCCACACAAGGCTTCCAGAAAGCCGCCGTCTGAGCGACCGCTGTACTCCAACACTTGCCTGACGAGCTACTTCAGCACCTCGGCCATTGCGGACCTCTAGCCTGCTGCCTGACTCGGTCTGCAAAGCGCCTGTCACCTGACTATCAATTGGTACGGCTATAGGGGGCGGGTCACGCCAGCCGCATCCGCCTCAAGCAGGAAGATCAGCCCGAGGACGGGATTGGAGAATTCGGAGGGTTTCAGCCCAGTGTTGGCCCGGAGCTGGTCAGCGACAGACCAGAGGCGGTTTTCGAGTTGTTGTAGGTTCATGGCCTTCTTAGATTGACCTGGTTAAATGTCGTCCTTGGTGATCATTGAGGGCTGCGACCGCTTTGGTGCGCTCTGCATTTTAAAATTAGGAATATCGCCGCTTTTAATGATCTTGCCGATTTCAGGAAAGCTGAGGCCGTAGGCCACCGAGAGCCGGTCATATTCCTGATCGCTCAGGCCGGCAGCAATCAACTTCTTGGGCCTGCTGAGGGAATAGCGTCGCCCCTTGAACCAGCTCATGCCCATTGTGTTGTTCAACTCGCTGACAATGTTGGCGTAGAGGGGCATGCGACTGCCACCTCCGCAAATAAATACCGGCAGATCGCTCCAGTGATCGCCGTAAGGCACGCGCTTTTCGTGAACGGGGCGGATGACTTCGCCAACCAGTTGCTGACGGTAGCGTAGCCGCTTGAACTCATCGTCAACGTGATCATCACCGGTAATCGACAGGCCGCTAATGTAATGCGCGACGCTGCTGGGTATGCCACTCAGTCGGTCTGTCGGTTGATAGAGTTTGTCGAGGTAGGACGAGAGGGCGGGACTGACGATGTTCTGTTTGGCAAGTATGTCCCTCAGCCAGTCGATTCGGGCCCGGTGCAGGTTCATCACGCCATTCTCTTCGACGCGATTCTGAAAGAACCGGAACTTGCGCTTGTTCTTGCCCTCGACTGAGAAGAAGGAGACATCAACCGTCCCTGCCCCGATGTCGATGAGTGTGATGTAGGGGCGTGATTCACCATCCCAGCTTTCTGATTCGACAAAACCGACCACCTGGGCTGCGATCTCGGGAAAGATACCAACCATGTCGGGGTGCACTGTCAAACCCAACCCATCGATATCCCTGCTTCCAATGGCGCGGGTTGCATCTACCAGGCATCTGCCCGCGACCTGCTTGGTGATGTTCTCAGGCTGCGCAGCGAGATTGATTGCCGCAACCGCGATAGCCATGAAGCGCTTATTCAGCCTTGCATCTTCGGATTTCTCCGCCGGCAGGCCCAGGTTGAGGCCCCATTCGATCTGGCTCGACTTGTAAGTATCGCCGTGAGCAGAGAATAACCAGCCGCGTGCATGACGGATGATCAGGGCAAGGAAGGCGGCGGCATGGATCATGTACTCGACCTGCTCTGGCCGGCGCATAAGCGTGATCTTCAGATCACGAATGGTTTCCATGAATGATCCATTGGCGGCTGGTCGGTCGAGGCTGTAGACGCCACCACTCAGATACACGCGGCTTGGAAACAGATATGGATTGCCAATGCCGACCTGTGCAAATGGAACGGCATAGGGGACTAGCCGATGGCTGTCCTGCAGGATGACCTTGGTTGTGGATGTGCCGAAATCGAGGCCGATATAGATTTCAGTGGGGTCATCCTCTGCATCCGTCAGGCTTGATCTGATGCCATCGTGCTTAGGTATAAGTCGAGGTGTTTCGCGCTCAACAGGAAAAGCATCTGGGTTGGGCGCGGCGTCATTGGCGATGGAAATGATGTTCTGTGGAACAGGTGGTTGTGCAGGCAGTTTTCTTTGAGGTGTGTGATAGGACTGGTGCAGCAGCCTCATGTAGTCTTGCATGCTTGTCTGAGCCTGGCCTGGTTTGGAGGCCTCCCGTTGTCGCGCCGCAATTTTTTTGATGTCTTCGGGGGTGAGCAACGGTTTGGTACTCTTTTGCTTGGTCGAGGGCTGATGCATGACTTGCCTTGTCGCGGTCTTCTTGCGAACGACATCTTTCAAGCTCGCCATCGGAGATGAATTGCTCGCAGACTCCGGCAAATCTATTGCAAGCTTGGGATTTGGGGAAGATTGGGTATGTCTCCCCTTCTCGTGAGGCTTCGTATTGCGGGATGGCTCATTCTCCACCACAAAATTCTGTGCCGTAACTCCCGCCCGTAAAAATGCTTCGGCGAATGCAGTGGGCGCTTTAGCTTTTTGTGCCATCCCTATCTCCCTGTCTACTGTATTCGAACCACCCCACTGGTGACCGCCACGCTCTCATACGTTGGTTTTTCGGCGGCTTTGACTAATTGCATTTGTTCTTCGACGCGCTGACGCAGCTTCTTTAGCTTGTCTTCGTTGAGCCTCACACCACGGAGCTTTCCGGCGTAGCGCATCCGAGCAATGACCTCCTGTAGTTTCGTCGTTTCGCGGTGGAGATAGCTGTCCAGGTTGCGCAGTTGCAGAGAAATGCGGTCGGCATTCTCACGTTTCAGATTCTCGACAAACTCGTGGTAAGCGTTATCGAGTGCATCGATGCATTCGCCGTAGCGGTCTTCTGCTAGCTCTCCATCCAGTGCGTTCTTGGCTCCGAGCCAATCCGATCCTTGCGATGCTGCGGTGTTGACTAACTTCTCGGCGATATCAGCGTCAAGCGCTTCACCAGTGTCGATGTCCACGGCGTGGTAAGCAAGGCGTTCCACGTCGCGCGTCGCCACACGCATCGACCATCTTGATACGGCAAACACATAAGCGCCTCTGGGCACGATGTTGAAGTCATGAAATGGCAGCGCTGTGGAAACTACTGCGGTGTAAGTGCGCATGCCCTTCGCCCAGAGACGCTCGCTGATGTAGCGAATGACTGGATGGTATTGAGAGATGACTTCGCAACCGGATTGGCCGATGGTGACCTTGTTCTCGAACAGATAACGGGTGACCTGATAGCCTTCAGGTTGAACCAGGCGGGTCTTGCCCAAGAGGCGCTCACGTTGCAGGAAATCCGTGAACTCATATCGGGCAGGGCCGGCTGGCAGCTCTATCTCGAAGAGCATGCTGTTGTCATCAACACGGCGTATGCGGGTGCCGTCGTATTCGCTTTCGAAGAAATCCTTGAAGTAGTGGTAGATATCGTCCGCCGTTACAAAGCGTTTCAGCTCCTGAGCCGCCTTGACCTTGTTCTGGATGTAGTCGCCGTGTGCAATGAGGTGAGACGCCTGCTCTTCCAACTCCTCCTCTTGGTGTTTTCGGTTGGCCAGCGCCATGTAGGTTTGTTCAAGCACCTGCTCTTCCTGTGCGGGGGTGAGTTCGTGGCGGAAGAGGTCGAAGGACATTTTGCGAAAATCTTCCCCCAGCACGGCCTCAAGGCTGCCAAGAGCTTGCTTGAAAATTTCCAGTCGGAGGAACAGCTTGTTGTAGACCCGGTCATCAATCGTATCTGCGTGGAAGATGTTCCAGATGTTGATGACAGATGCCTTCTGGCCGATGCGGTCAATACGACCGATTCGCTGCTCGACTTTCATGGGGTTCCACGGTAGGTCGTAGTTGATGATGACGCTGCTGAATTGCAGATCTACGCCCTCGCTAGCAACTTCGGAGGCCAGAAGTAATTTGGGACCATTCGGATCAGCGAAGCCTTGCAGGGCTTGCTGTTTGTTCATGCCACCCATCAAGACCATTGCGTCGATGCCTTCTTCTACAAGCCGCTCATGTAAGTAATTGAGAGTGTCCCGGTAGAAGGAGAACAGGATGATCTTGTTGTCAGGGTAGCGCGCCCAGTATTGCCGGAGGTTTTCCAGAAGAAACTGGTACTTGGAATCTTTGGCTCGCAGAACGGCGTAGTCGCCGACTTCATGGGCGATCCTGATCAATTCCTGCAACAAAGGCCCGAGTTTTGGGCGTTTCAGCATCACCTCGGCATCGACATCCATCGCTTCATATAGGAAGTCGTCGTCATCTTCGATTTCCTCCAACTTGTTCTTCCAGCCACGACAGGCCGCAGCCATGGAACTAGTCATCTGCCGCTGGGGGATGGTTAGGAGGAACCCCTCGGCCAAATCGTACCGAGAACAATACTGACGAACTCGCACCGTGATGGCATCGTAGAACGCCGCCTCCTCGGGCGTCATAGGGACACTGATGGCGACTGGATTACGCACCACCTTACGTTCATGCACATCCCGCTTACGGGTTCTGGAGATAACCTGACTGAGTGGATTGATGCGGTCGACGATATCGGCCAACTGACTGCGTTTGTGGTGACTTTTTAGAACCTCGTCAGACGGTGGATTGGACAGCAGATATTGAATTTGCAGGTTGCCCTTCAGTGCTGGGTAAGCCGCTGCCAGTTGCAGGTATTCTGCAAAACTTTCCCGGGTGGCGAGCCCTGCCAGAATCTGGTCGCGTAACGTCACCAGCGGTTTGCTGGCGTTAAGTGTGTTCTGGAAGAAAAACTCATGGGCAAAATTTTCTTCATCCAGAAGTTTGACGAGGCTGTAGAGGTCGGAGCTGGAAATTTGGATGGGGGTGGCGGAGAGCAGCACCATGGCATCGGCTACGCTTCGAACGAGTTTGCCTAGTTTGGCAGTCTGTGTTTCAAGGTTGCGTAGGTAGTGCGCCTCATCAATGATGACCAGGTCGAAAAGTGGGTCGTCGTGTTCGGAGTCTTGCAATAGGCGGGCGAGGCGGGCCGTTGGCCCTTCGTTCGGCTCATCGTCATCGTCCCAGGCGGTTGCTGGCCTTAAGCCCTGAAGGCTGCCAATCAGGGCGAATGTGTCGATCTCGCCGTCCTTGTGCCGCTGCAGAGTATTGAGAACATCATTCGCGTTACAGATATCGGCATCGATGCCAAAGCGGCTCCAGAGTTCTGCTTTCCACTTGTCTCGCAGAATGGCGGGGCATAACACCAGCAGACGGCGGGCATCAAAGCGGCTGCGAAGTTCTGTCCAGATCAAACCTGCTTCGACGGTCTTACCGAGACCGACTTCGTCGGCAATAAGAATGCCGCGACTGGGCGAATCCAGGAAACTGAGCACCGGCTTGAACTGGTAGGCGTAGAACTCGGTGTTGGTAGTGTTCATCGAGTAGATGAGGTTGGCCAACTTGCCTGAGAGCCGGTAGTAAGTTAGCGCGCCGCGAAGGTGTTCGACAGGGCCATAACGCCCGTCGCGGAACATTGAGTAGGGGTTGCTGTTTTCCTTGGTGACGAGTTCAAGCGCGCCTTCCAAGACGAACTGGTCGTTGCCATCGAAAAAGCAGACCTGAAGTCGGGATTTTCCAGCTTTGATTTGCGTTTCGCCCGACAGGACACCGATTCGAGACGGATCGGATTTGAGTCGAACCTTATCCCCTGCCTGCATGTGCCTTTCCTCACCGTTAGCTAGCCGGCCGCGCTTCTAAATCCAAGGTTTGAAGTTCGTCAGCTAGGTCGGTCTAGTCGTTATTTTCCGGCGGCTTATGGCTCACCAGATGAGCCTACCTACATATTTCCAGAACCTTTTGTGGTCATTATGCTGGAAGCGGAATACCCAGTCAGCCATGTTTAGTTTAATCACGAGTGCGATGACGTTGTCCTTATGGTTGATGCTGAAGGAAGGCAGGTTTGAACGGATGGCATCTGCCACGTATGAAGGCATTAGGTGTGCGTAATGCTTTGAGGTGATGCGCGTGTCGCTGTGCCCTAGTGCTTCGGCGATGACTTGCAGCGGTACACCACGCACGGCCAGGGCACTCGCATAGGTGTGTCGCAGATCATGGAAAGACACGGCGGTGACCGGATTGAGGCGGCAGGGTAAGTTTGGCGGCAGTTGAAGCTGAAGTTAGCCCCAACCAGGGCATCAAGGACTGCAACCTCCACTACGTCTGCCGGTCACCCAGGTCTTCCACAACGGCCGGATTGGCCGACGAACACTCAGTGGACTGGCATCCCATGCGACCGCTGCTTCACAGAAACTTGCCGTTGGAACCCCCGAGAATCGTCTGGCAGGTCTGAGGCGGAAGTGTGAGTACACCAGCCAGGAAAGCTGACCTTCAGGTTGGGTTCAA
>JBBIUE010000136.1:0-6022 GCA_037440405.1 Pirellula sp.
GACCGCTTTCTGAAAAGCGACCCACGATTCACGATAACAAGCCGATCCACGGGAGGGGCGAAGGCAAGCGGATTCACAATTGACATTTTTTCGTCGCCACCCCTTGATCGGCGTCGTTCGTCCACTCAACAACACTCCAACCACGAGAGCCGCTTGATTGATCCGTGCCGTACATTCCAATTTGCTGTACGTCGGTAATGCGCTAGACGCTCGTGACCTGTGGCTGATCTACGACAAGGGAATTCGCGCGGTTGTTGACCTCGCAATCAATGAGCCTCCGGCTCAACTTGGGCGAGAAATCATCTATTGTCGCTTCCCACTGAATGACGGCGACGGCAACAGTAACGCCTTGGTCATTTTGGCAATTCGTACGATTGCTTCCTTGATCAGCCACGAAATACCGACGCTGGTTGCTTGCAGCGCAGGCATGAGCCGTGCGCCTTGCATTGCCGCTGGCTCCATCGCGTTGATGGCGGGTCGCGATCCGGATGATTGTCTCTCGCAACTAATCGCGGACGCTCCCAACGACGTGTCGCCAATACTATGGGCGCACGTCAAACGGGTGTACAATGCTGATGGCCATCCGAGTCCGCAACGCAACGTGGACGAATAAAGCGACCCACCCAAGTCGCCGGTCGGCCGCGAATTTGAATCATAATTTATTTGCAGCGACTGGGTGATCGCCAGCGTTCGGCCAGGGAGGTAGCATGCCATTTCCAAACGCCGAACACGCGGTGATTGCCGAGGAGAAAATCTGCGGCTATCTGCTCAACCCAAGTCACCCGGTTGGTGGATCCAAGGCAGTATGGTTTGCGTCAATCGGCTACACGATGGGCAATTGGCAGGCTCTTGCCAACGATCTCCTGCAACTCGCCCAAACGAGTGAAGACTTCATCGCCAAATCGACTCCCTTTGGTGTAAAATACGAAGTCTCGGGTGTACTCGGATGCCCAGGGCATCGGCCCGCTTTGGTAATGTCTGTATGGATCGTCGAAGAGAATGATTGGCCGCGACTAGTAACTGCGTACCCAGGATGAAAACCATGCTTGCAGAACATTCACTCGTGGTACTGACGTGCGACGTTCCTGAATCAGGACTTTTCTCTGGTGATGTTGGTGCCATCGTTCACGTCTACGGCCAGGGGGCGGCCTATGAAGTCGAGTTTGTTGACGGGGATGGAACAACGATTGCGTTGATCACGCTCAAATCTGAAGCCGTTCGTCCGGTTGGCAGCGGCGAACTCCTTCACACGCGGCGCCGCGATCTGGCCGAACAAAGTGTTCCACCGGAGCGGCGGTAGCACGCGGATTTGCAATGGAAAATCGTTCGCAGTCGCCCGGTGAACATGGTCGTTCGTCCCTCATAGCAAAAGTCACTTCCATGAAGATCATCGGGTACGGCGAGGATGCATTGACGCTTTGGGTGCTCACTGAGCGGACAGAGGAAGTGCTGAGTTGTCTTAGCGACAATTGCCCCTTCGATGAATTGCTCGTTTTCTTCCGACCAAGTTTCGGACGACGTGGTAGCCTGCCAACAGAGTCTGGAGCAACAGCCGATAGCTCACAGTTTGGCGAATTTGATGCGATTCTCGGCACGCCTTCGTGTGTTTATTTGATTGAAACAAAATGGTCACGATCGCGCGAATGTTCCGGCGGAACAATTTCCTTGCGTCGAGAACAGATTCTCCGACATAATGTGTTCCGAGCCTATCGTTCTGCTTGGCAATCGTTGGGTGCTGATCCAACATGGAATTCATTGCTTGACCGGCATGAAGGCAAGTTGGCTGTCGGGGATATTTTCTATCCGATTGCGCCCTCTGGTAGTCAGCTTGCGAAAAATCTTGAATCCGTTTTGAACGGTTTACGCGGTTGTGGTGAGGATATGCGCGACGTCATTGTATGTGTTAACATACACTCATCTCGAACTCCGCCAACCACCACACACACCGGCTATACCCTTGTAACGATCCGTCGTCGAACGGGTTTGTCGAAATCAATGGTAATGCTCTGGGACGAACAATCCGATGAACCCCAAGCGGCGGATCGGGTGTTTCCTGACATCAACATTTTTTGGCCGCCGCTGGGTTATCGGTGTGAAAGGCGACTCCGCACACTGTTCCTCTCATGAATGCCGCCCATGAACACTATGTATCGCTTCTTTCTAGCACTGATCTCGGTTTGCACGGTGGTGACGTCGCTCTTGGCGGCGGACGGGGACCCGCGTGACCAACTCCCCCCTCACATTAGTCGCCTTACTTGGTTCGGCGAGCGTGCCGACTGGCGGCACGATGGGAAACGCTTCGTCTTTCTCAACCGCGCTTACGGCGACGTCTATGAATACGAGTTCGCCACTCAACGCATAGAACCCTGTACAGATCACTTCAAGCACTTCGGCTTTGTGCGAGCACTGTACCTCAGCAACGGCGACCTTCTGCTGAGCGGGCCGCGCGAGAACTTCGACCGAACTAGCAAGGAAGACCGCCAGCGGGCGCGTGATGCGAGCTGGCTATACGTGCTCGACAAGTCATTCACCAAACCGCCCGTGCCGCTTGGGGTGCAATGCAACGAAGGGCCCGCGGTCTCCCGCCAGCGATTGCGAATCGCTTGGACGCATGGCGAGCAGGATCACATTTCGCTCAGTGATATCGCGTATGAGGACGGCGTACTTAAGTTGGTGAACGCCCGATTGGTTTTGCAAACGAGCGATTTTCCTGCTGCTGAACGCCCAAGAAAATGGATCGAGACGCAGAACTTCGTGCCCCCCGACGACACAAAGCTCACGTTGACCGCCTACGAGCTGGGGGACACGGAGAACACAGAGACATTTCTCCTGGACCTGAACACGAATTCGCTGACGAACCTGAGCCGCACCCCTGACCGCTACGAAGAATGCGAGGGTGTCTTTCCCGACGGAAAATACACGCTTGTCGAGAGCGCGGAAATCAAGCACCGCTGGCCGCTCGTGGATTTATATCGGCTCTCGCTCGACGGCAGCGGCCGCAAGGAACGGCTGAGTACTTCACCGATTTCAAAGGCTGGAAAGCCGCTGAGGGGACGATCAGCGATGACGGACGTTTCATGCTCTTCCAGGACGGGCGCGGCGGCATGGAGTCTGGCCAAGGGTTCAGCATTTACTTATATGACTTCACCAAGGCATCCGAGACGAAATAAGAACGTCGCCTAACAATGGGTTGCAACGGAGCGGGCGAACTAGGCGGTCTGGCAATGGTAGATCGCTCGCGCCCGCTGAACCTAACCGTTATCCTGAATCCTCGCAGCGTCTGTCGACGGCTCCTGAATGTCGGGGGTTGGTGAAGTACTTCTATCATTGCCAACGGGCGCTGAATTGGGTACCGTGTTTCCTGATTGGACCACTTTCTGAAAAGCGACCTACGATTCACGATAACAAGCCGATCCACGGGAGCGGCGAAGGCAATCAGATTCACAAATAACATTTAAGCATCGCCGCCCCGTGATCGGCGTCGTTCGGCGGCAGAAGGTGCTCGATTGGAATTGGTCGTCAAGCTGACTACTGTTACCGTTCTCCTGATCCTGGTTCAGGAACTTTTCCGGCGGGCGGGCAAGTGGGCGGCGTGGGGCTTCTTTCGAGTGCTTCCGCTCGCCCTGCCGTATTGGCTGTGGTTAGGCCAAGCCGGTGCCTACACCGGGGTCGGTGTGTTCCCCGTGGGTCAAGCTCGTCGGCCTCCAGATCAGTGCGTGTTGGCTGACCGTCCTCCGCTTCACCGCCCTCGGGCGATCGCGGTGGGCTCTGGGGATTATGTTCCTGCTGCTGCCCTTCAATATGCTGGAGGCCGTCGCCCAAGACGCCTTCGGCGGCCACCTGGCCCACTACCTCATGGTCCTGACCGGGATCGTGCTCATCCTCTCCGTCCCGCATCCGATGTGGGGCATCCGCATCGACGCCGCCGACCACAACCGCGAGCTTCGATACGTCGGGATGACGCGAACCTGGATCGCCGTGTACACTCTTTGGAACTGGGCGTTCGTGTATCTCAATTACCCCGCCATCGCTGGGCACCAACTGGCCGTGCTGGCGGCCGCATTCCTGGTCGGGATGGCCGAGCCTAGCCGCTGGCTCCAGTCGCGAGTCTTCACCCTGGCGACTGATGTACTGGTGCTTCCTACGGTTCCGGGGATGAGTGTTTCGTTCACGGATACTTCGCACTGGGCATCGCCGCATGTGATAATCTCGGCTGTCTACGTGGGCTGTTATTTCATGCGGCGAGGCGATCGGGCCGTCTGGGAGGTCGCGGCCGAACCATCGGATGCTCGGGAGGCCTCGGCGCAGTCCATCCTGAAATCAGAGTCAACTCCTCGGTCCCCGTGATCCGAGGCGTTCGTCCATTTTCCTTCATTTTCTTTTTGACTTGGAGTGTGCCATGAATCAGGTGAGTTGCCTCGTATTAACCACGCTTTTCGCCTCCGGCGATTTTTGCCTCGTGTCGCATGACAGATCATCAACTGCGAATCGAGTTCAGCCGATTGTCGGTAAAGCAACCGCCAAAAAGATTGACATCGGCATTGAGATTTCAATCAAAGCCCCGAAATTCAAGTATTTACTTGAGAAATCGCGAGTCGGAAACACTGAAAGTCTGGCTTGGGCTGACTGACTAAGAAGGCAGAACCAAGTCGTGCACGTGCGGACTGGAAATGGTTTGAAAAGGAAAGCGGACGGCGTCACCCTATAACGGGGAACTGTACATGCTTTTGTGACGAGCTGAAACGTGTCAGCGGCGAGCGGTTGCGAGCTCGGTCGTTTTGAACATTGGATTGATGAGCGCGGTACGCATGCGTTCATCGACCAATTTTCGATTCGCACGTTCTGGGTCGACCTGAGTCCACGTTTCGCGATACTGCTTGCTTGATATGCGTCGGTAGAAACGATTCTCACGATCGAGGAAGCGAACGCTCCAACTTTCATCCGGCCAGCTCCGCCACGGTTTGACTGTACCGGCGTGCTTTTCGTCGACCAAGCACCAAGCGCGGACCACGAAGCTCTTCGAATCTGGTGCCCACTCATAGAAGATGAGCTGGTCGTAAACATGACGTCCGAGGTCGTCATAAAAGTGATTGAACTCGATCAGATCGACTTCTTCAAAGACGTCGCTGGATTTCGGAACCTCCACGACAGCGGTCATCAGCACTGACATGAACCAGTGTGCTACCATGCTACACCACCTTCCCTTGCCATCCTGGCAATGCAAAACGCCAAGAGACCACGGTTGTCAGCCGTCGCATCGTGGACGTTGTTCGACTGGATTTCGATCCTTGGCAAGAAGCCGCGGTTCGAAATGGTTAGGTTCGTCGTCGCTCTCGGGTGGCGATCCGTCGGTTGAAAATCAGTGAGAGCAAAGTCCAATTACGAGAAATCGGACGTCCACCGCAAGACTGATAACTCAAAAACTGAAAAATTGCAAACAAATGCAGCTTGCGTGGGGAGCGAAGCCATTTGAATTTATGCGGATGTCCAGTTCTGAGGCAAGATTCTACTTGCTGAAGCCAAATGGTAGCGGGACCAATTCAAAGCGATTGTGATCCGAAGTAGGACGAGATCGATCAGCGCGAGAGAACCCTTATTGCTTCACTTCTACCGTCTCGACCTGACCTCGTACCAAACGTACGACGCGATCCGATTGCATAGCGACTTTCTCATCGTGCGTAACCATGACGATAGTCAAACCCGATTCGCGGTGCAGCTTTCGAAGTAGCTCCAAGATGCTCTCGCCCGTCTCTTGATCCAAGTTCCCCGTCGGTTCGTCGGCTAAGAGCAGTCGCGGTTCCGTGATAAGAGCGCGGGCGATCGCGGCCCGCTGCATCTCGCCTCCAGAAAGTTCACTGGGACGATGTTTCGCTCGATGAGCTAATCCCACCCAATCCAGCATCTCCATCGCCTTTCGAATCCAAGTCGATCGATTTCGGAAATAGCTCCACATGCTGGCATGGATCATACAGGGTGCCAGGACATTTTCTAACGTGCTCAGCTCTGGCAGCAGATGATAAAA
>JBBIUE010000137.1:0-5875 GCA_037440405.1 Pirellula sp.
GCCATCCATGCAAAACTAGCTGCGTAGCAGGCGCACCAGAGAGATTACACCCTCAGCTCTCCATATGAGGCGCCTTATATCAACGCTGCAAAACTCGATACAGGGCCTCTGGCTGAGAGCTACCCCGGCGGGATCCGCCCCCGCTCGTCTTCAAACCATTTCCAGTCCGCACGTGCATCACATTGTTATGTGCGTCACCGCAAACGTGTTGCCGACAAGACCAGGAATGGTCCAGTGTTGGTGTCAAAGGAAGTTGGACGCGGCAACAACTGATCAGCAGATTTGTTTGCAGGTACCATCGGCATCGCGATTTCCAATCTCTCCCCATTCAATTTAAAAATGCATGGAAGGGATTCGAGTTGTTCGTCTTTTTGGCGCACCAGTTCGAGTTCATCAGGTTCAGCTGCGGAATTAATCACCATTCTCATTTGAGAAAATGTACTAATTGGAGCTCCTCCGGAAAGGGCATTAAAAATCCCATCTGAAATCTCGATGGTTTCAGGCATGCCAGGCTGAGGTTGCCGTGATTGACCACGGAACTCGATTGAGTTTACCTTCCAGTTACCGTCCAGCAAACTGCCCGCTGCCAACTTGCCATTGGTGTCAGAAGGTTGCTCGGCAGTCGAAGAACTGCGTTCATCCGCCACGGAGTTGCTGGGGGGAGACGAATTGCCTATTGACTCACGCACATCCGGCTTAGTTGTCGAAGCGGCCGGTGGTGCATTCGTGCAGCCAACGGAAAATAATGCAGCAGTACCCAAAAGGAAAAATATTCGTAGATTCGCCATTTTAGTTCGGATAAACAGCATGGATTCGAAGCACATAACGTTGGCGGTAACCGGGCCGCCGCCAAAACACTATGGCATTACAACCCGCGTAATCGGCGGCTCCCGTTCACCGCTTGGTTATCCGCAGTTTGTCCGAATGTAGGCATCGATGGCGGCAACTGCACCCGTCGCGTGTTGTCCCCAGTGATCGCGATACGAGTCGCGCCAATAGTTAACGGCGTAATTTGTCGCTCCAGCATCGTGAGCCTGCAATCCGTGCCAAACGTCACCGTAAATGTCCGCCAGATCATCGCAAACGTCGCCAACAACCGTGGACTCATCATCAAGCGCGAGAGGAGCAAATGCCATCCGATAATATTGAAGCGAGAGGTCAGAAAGTTGAACAACGTCTTTCGTCCAGCCATTGTGCTCGCGGCGCGGGAAGTCACCATCTTCACAGTCATCGGTCCCCGACGTGATAAGGTACGGAACCCCCTGAAGCAACGCGAGCAACAGTTGTCGAACGGACGCAACGTCATGTCGATCGGATTCGATCCAATCGCAATAGCGTCGAGTGTTGTCCACAAAGGCTTCAATTGCGAGCGACATGTACAGGCGGATAACGGCCGCGTTGACCGGGCCGCGGCAAGTAAAGCTACCATGTCAAAGCCGCCCTATCCGCAGCTCCGTGTCCAACGCTTTGTTCGTCGCCATTCTGGTGTCAAGACTCTAGCTGCCATCGTCCTCGTAAACTACCACTCCATTTTTCCTGGCCCAATTCGCGGAGAATCCAACATGGGAAATGGCGTTGCGGCTTCGATCAAGTTGCCGTTCTGTTTCAGCTACAACGACGCTTGGTTCTAATTCGTAAATGACCTTTACCTTGGTCTGGTTGGATTCAAAGAACACGGCCAAATAGACCTTTTTATTTCTCCAGATGCGGTTAAGAGACTCGGCACGTTTGTCCGGCGGCTCTTTGAACATCCGATCGAGTTGGCCGGATCCACCCTCCTTGCATGACAAATACTCGTACTGAATGGTCAGGTCATTTACGTCACACGCATCCGCCGCTCTTTTAGACGTTATGACCTTGTGGCCGAGAATGTCAGCCATGATCATTTCTTTAACGAGTCCAGGTTGAAGGATATTGTGTATGCCGACAGTTCTGGCCAATTCCGCAGCACGCAGCACCAGATCTACGATTTTCTTGTATACTTCGAGTGACATATCAAGTGTTCAACAACGCCCATTTCGAGTTTTCGGCTTTTAGGCGGGCGTTTCCGCACTTGACGAATTCGGGATTAAGTTCAAATGCAATAAAATCTCTCTCATGTCTGCGACACACGACGGGACATGTCCCGACACCCGCAAATGGATCAAGTACAAGATCTCCAGCGTTTGAACTTGCAAGAATTAGTCGTTCAATCAGTCGCTCCGGCTTCTGAATCGTATTCAGAGCATCACGGCACACTAGTTCTTTCGACTTGTACGTGAGTTGTTTGATATCTCCCCAAACATCTCCTGGGTTCTTTCCCTTATCATTGAATTTTGTCTTGCCGTACTGGCCACTGCGTACCGAAGGTACGTTCTCGCAGCGTAGGCGGTGCTCGAGCTCCACAAGCTGCGCAACCCTAATCTCTTCCAAATTAAACGTCGCAGGCTTCTTTCCCTTTATGAAGTAGCAAATCACGTCGTAGTTATTTGTGAAACTAAGGCGTCCTTGAGCAAGGCGGCTCGGCTGATACCAGACGATCTTTGAGCATAGATTCAAATAGGGACGGTAATCGATGAAGTCGATGCAATCTGGCTTTCCAAACAGGTAGAGTGCCCCCCCGTCCTTGAGTTTAGTTGAGAACCGCTGAATTAGGTCGAGATTGTAACTCTGAATAGAGGACACCCGATCCCAGTCGTTTTGCGTAACGCCGAACGGACCATCGCAGACGATTAAGTCGACAGAGTCATCGGCGACCTGAGATAGGAGTTCGTGCGTATCACCGCATGTAATCGTGTTTCGTTGAATCATTGCGGATCGCATCCTTCGCGTAGGTGATTTTGTCCACATTGTAGCAGTTTGCTTGGACTCCGCAAACGTATGGCGAGCCTGGATTCGATCCCGAGGAGAAGCGTCGTTTCCATCGACGAACGTTGGCGGTAACCGGGCCGCCGCCAAAACACTATGGCATTACAACCCGCGTAATCGGCGGCTCCGGTTGACCGCTTTGTTATCCGAAAAGTCTTAGGTTTTGATCCTTGCGACTATTATGTTTGTAAGTCGGCCAATTCGGAGCATACTCGTCAGATTGGTTGCCCCAAACATTCCAGAGGTCGTTGAATTTTCCACGAGCGAAAAGTTCAAGATATGGCCCTGGGCTGCATTGTTCGATGATATCGTAGACCTCATCGGGCTTCCGAGAATGCTCTCGTTTTCGGGACTTGACGATGTTTACCTGCCGTCGTCCGGCGTCGCTCGTTCGTAATCGACCTCGCGTGCCAAAAAGAAGCAATTCCGTTGTGTTGCGAAAATAAAAACCGACACCACGTCCATCCGGGCCACCATCTTTACGGATTTTGTGCCAAACAATATTGGTCTTGTAAGTGAATCCCCACGCATCAAGTACATCCAGACCTTCGCGGAGAAGCGCATTTGGAACCCACAAGTAAAGATGACACTGGCTCCCGCACGCCACTGAGACAGGAATCTCCTTGATTTCTGTGAGCGTCAACGTCTCGTAACGGTTAAGGCGTTTATGTTCCGGTGCCATCTTCCCAGTTCTATTCGCGAATTGCCAAGGCGGATCAGCAAGGATTGTTCCGCAGTTCAGCCCCGTGCATCGAGACGCGAAATCCTGTGCGGCAGTTAGTTCAGTACCCATCAGCAATTCTCATCGTAAAGTTTTTCCGTGATTCCAAAAACCAGGATCGGGCAACCCGCACCACCGCCACCCTCGATTCGAGGCAATAATTTCGACATGTGAGTGGTAGACGCGCCATACGACGCCCCACGCTCAAGCGAATCGAATATTGTCTGAAGCGAATCGCATCTCGTAATAATAACACCTACACTGATCGCACGCAGGTCGAAGAGGAGTCGAAAATTGTTTAGATCACGATCGTAAAAAGGATCCTTGTTGTTCCATTCGATTTCTAGGGCCACTTTGTTTCGATAACAGTCAACCTTGTGAGTCGGGGAATCAAGGGTCATTTCGTCAATTCTAACCGAAGTCGCAAACTGTTTTTCCTCCCAGCCGCGTGCCAGAAGAAAATCATCGATAGCCTGAGCGACCTTCGATTTACGCCCACCGCCGACGGTAATCCATGTCTTGCAAAAGCGAAACTGGGTAAGCAGGGCAAGTATATCCGCCCATTCGTTCGGGAAGTCGCTGGATAGAATGGCGGAGGCGTGGCGCCACTCATGGATCTCGTAGTGGTCAAGTATAAATTTGGGTATTCTCGGTTTGTTCATCCACGAAGTATACCAAATCGGATAACGCTGCCGATCACGGGGCGGCGACGCTTAAATGTCAATTGTGAATCCGATTGCCTTCGCCGCTCCCGTGGATCGGCTTGTTATCGTGAATCGTGGGGCTCTTTTCAAATAGCGGTCCAATCAAAAATCACGATACCCAATTCAGCGCCCGTTGGCAATGATCGATGTATTGTTCCAAACCACGAAATTCAGGAGCTGTCGACAGAAGCTGCGAGGATTCAGGATAACGTCTGGCATAACCGGGCCGCCGCAGTTGATGCTCCATTCGAAAAACGCGCGACCGGCGGCTCCGCGTTCATGCCGTTGTTATCCCCCGTACTACTGTGTCCATTTCCAAGATGCGCGAACATGCGACACAGCGTCAGCAACGTCAACACCTTCCGTTGCGCCAGCCATTAGCAAATATGCCTTTCCATCACGATAGACGACAATCATGTGGCGTGGTGTCGTGAGCTCCGTGCTTGACGTTAATGCGCTAACGCCGGGTGTGCCATCGAAATCCAATGTGTCCGCCGAAACCGTACCGCCCGCACTGTTTACGAATCCTTCGACAAGTTGCATTGCAGTTGGTGCCGTAGGCGTACCGACATCAACCTTGATCATGGCCTTTGCGTTTTGCCAGTTGGTTCCATCAAGCAAGAGCATTGCCTTTGTTTTATCACGGTCCGGAGTCACGACCGACCATCCGCTCGGAATCGAGAACGAGAAGTCACCGAATGATCGAGGGCCGTTATTTGTGTCGGCTTCGGTGGAGGCCGATGTAGAAGGAGTTGAGGTTCCGGCTGCCGGTGGTGCGTGTCCATCTTTGCAGCCTATGAAGCATAGCACGACGAGCAACGGGCAGAATCGTGAGTTCATTGTGGTCTCATGTGTTACTTGACGGGATAACGCTTGCGTTGACCGGGCCGCCGCCAATCAACATTGAATTCAGGAACGACGCGATCGGCGGCTCCGCGTCCAACGCTTTGTTCTGCCAGATTCGGCGTTACTCTCGAGCATACATCTCTGCATTCTCGATTTTTACTTGAACGTCTTCGGGCGACGTTGAACTCTCTAAATCGGTAAACCTGAACAGCATCATAATCTCATTGTATTGTTCGTTGCGAGCCCATGTGACAACCTGCGGCCAGATGATTTTGGCAAGGGCGGGATGATCGACAGACCATTTTACCCATTCGTCGTTGCCGTCCCAACAACCAACGGATTGACACATATGCTTTGCTTTACCGTGCCAGCCACGAATTCCAGGCGCAAACCCTTTGACGAAGTGCCAACGCGCATTTGGCATATCAACATCAGTGGCGAATGCATGTTCGTGGATATAGTCGTCAACTTTGGAACGCCATTCCTGTGATTGTCTAGGTGTGATCTGGATACCGCACCATTGATAGTAGCGGAACGACCGATGCATAAACCGGTCGGGCGAGAATTCGGTGCCGGTGACGGTGCCGGACGGGCCAAAGAACCAGCCGATCATGGCAAGGAAAACTGTGATTGCCCCGACGATGAAAGCGATTCGCAATTGTCCGCGTTTAGGTTTCATTGGTCAGCAATCATCTTGTGGCAGAACGCTGCCGATCACGGGGCGGTGACGAATAAATGTCAATTGTGAATCCGCTTG
>JBBIUE010000138.1:0-2244 GCA_037440405.1 Pirellula sp.
TTGGGGAAGTGCCGTTTACTCTAGCACTGGAAATCTAAAACGTATTTCTGTTCCTGGATTTGAAGGTTGGGTTGTTGGGGCTGAGATTCATGGTGCCAATTGGCAACCGACTCAAACCGATGCAACGATGGTTTTCAGTGTTCATGCTCCATCAAGAGGAGAGAGCTACGCCAAGCAAGTAAACAAGTTGCTGGATGAAATTGGACGCATCGCCCACGGTCGTGAAATCATCGTCGGCGGCGACTTCAATTTGACGATTAGCCATTCTGTCGAATCTGATAGACCAGTTAGCAAACAAGACTTAGCGATTCAAAAAAGGTTGGCCGATGAGTTTGGTCTAATCAACTGTTGGGTGACTGCGAATCCAAATCAGCCATTGCAGCAGACCCTTCGATGGACCGGGGATCGCACCATACCCTATCACTGCGATGGTCTATTTGTACCAAAGTCCTGGCAAGATCGGCTTGAGTCATGTGTAGTGCTGTCTGGTGACGCCTGGACAAAACTCAGTGACCATAATCCGGTGATTGCTCAATTCCGATAGAAATCTACCCACTCCACCTTGAACGACTTTGGATTGTCGTCGAAGAACTTCTTAGGTAGCTACATCTCGAATGAGCCATCTTTTAGCGGAATAGCCTTGGTTGGCTCGCCATCGCTACCCAGCATTTCGATCTCCATCCAATAAGGACTCTTTGAATCCAGCGGTGAATCTTCCTTGCCGTCTTTCCAAAGTCGCACATTGCCATCGTGACTCGATACCGACGCTTCGAGCTTTAGTTTGTCCGTCGATAGCTTGAGGCTCTCCAATCCCTTCAATCGCAGTTGGATCACAACCTTATCCGGCCACTGCTCTGTGGTTCGCTCAATGGTTGCATTGCTGATGCCAAATGGACTACGAATAACCAACAATGTTTTGTCATCGTTGGACTTCACTTCCACGAGATCATCAGATCGCTTTGCGGTGATCTTGAATGGCTCGTCGGCGCACAACGAGCCAATAACGATCAAGGTCATTCCAATTGCAAGTGTTGGTTTCATCATGCTTAGTTGTTCACAGTATTGTCTGGCTGTAGATGTTTATTGTAACACCTGCTGCTCCATATGCCGATCCATTTTGTCGGCTCTACAATCAACAAAAAATGGCTAAGACAACCGCCAGAAAATCCGAAGAGATTTTTTCAAATTTTGTTTTCAGCTCACTCTTACAATTGATAAGGCAGACCAACTTGGAGGTAAACAAATGCAGCTAACCAACATGAAGCAAACTGCCGAATTGATTGGCGTAACTTACAGCGCACTTCAATCGGCGGTCTTTCACGGCAAAATTCCCGAACCGAAGACCAAGATCGGCTCGCACAAATTGTTCGACGCACAAGAGGTCGGGATTGCACGAAAATACTTTGAGCAGAACCGCAAGAAACGAGAAGCAAGGAGACAACCATGAAGATGCCATTTGGAAAGTTCAAGGGTCGAAACATCCATGAGACCCCCAGCTATTACCTGCGATGGGCATTGGAGACGTTTGCTCTTTCAGGAGACTTGCAAAGGGCGATGATACTTGGCTTAGAGAAGAAAGAATGGAACCCACCAGACTACAGTGATCTCGACGAAAAGATGGACGAGATACTATGCACTTGGGGTGAATGAAAAAAGAAAACGGGAGGGGAAAGCGTCGGTGACCGTACCACAGGATTTCTCCCCCTCCCGCATTAGGATTAGATAAGATCGAGATAAAGAAGATGAAGACTATTGAATTATTTGCCGAAAACGCCGTGGCGATGAATGCGTTGTATGGCGATGAACAGTTTCCGATTCCGTCGCATAGTGAACGCCATGATTTGCAACCTGGAGCAATTGTAAAAGTAGGAATCTCGTGGCCCCCTGAGCGAAATTGTGGCAGCGGCGAGCGGTTTTGGGTAATTATCTTAGAACGGCGATCAGGTCGCTACCTTGGACTTGTCGATAACGATCTGATCGGCAAGAGCGAACTAAACAGGGGAGACTTGATCCAATTTGGCCCGGAGCATGTCTTGGACATCGACACTGCTCAGATAGAGAAAAGTCCGGCCCTAATTATGATCGGTGATTTGGTTGACTTGGTAAGCGGTTCCCCTTCATTGTGATTACACCGATGAATGCGAGGCAAATCAGTTAGGCTGCATGATACGAGCTACCAACACCATTTCGCAAAAAACTCTCCCAACTACCCATCGACCCTACCGCCGCAAAATTTGCAAGCCT
>JBBIUE010000138.1:2254-4290 GCA_037440405.1 Pirellula sp.
CCCAATTCATCAGCCTTCTTGAAATCCCTATCTGCCTCATCATTTCGACCTAAACTGTTCAGGCAGTGACCACGAGCCATATAGTAAGTGCTGTTTTGGGGATCACGACGAATAGCCTCATCGAAGTCGGGCAAAGCTCGCTCAAAGTTGCCACTGTTGTGGTAGCAACTAGCACGATTGCGATGGTAATTTTTGCTTTCGGGATCAAGTTCAATGGCTTTGTCCAAGTCGGCTATGGCATCAGAGTATCTCTTCTCTTGGGAGTATTTTAATGCTCGGCTGGCAAGCATTGTGGCTAATGACTTCCTAAGGCGATTCACGTCAGGTGGGTTGAACTCAATTGCTTTTTCTATGGCGGCAATGGCATCATCGAATCGTCGAAGGTGAAAATTGGCGACTGCTAAACGGTCCAAAGTTTCGGTATTGTTTGGCTCTAGTTCATCGGCCTTCTCGAAGTCGCTCAGCGCATCCTTGTATGCCTCAAGATGGAAACGGCATTCTCCACGCTTGAGATATGCGTGAGCTTTTGTGGAATCAAACCCAATAGCAGTTGTGTAATGCTTGGCAGCAACTTCGTACTTGTGCTGATTGAAGTGACGATCACCAAGGTCGATTGCCTCAGCGAAGTTTTCAGGCTTTTCAACCGAAGCCCAAAAATCGGTTGCGGATTGTGCGTTGATCTGTTCCAGAGTTTTGACGGATCGAAGTATGTCGGTGTCTCTCTCTTTGACAAAATCGAATTGGATCAATTTGAGTCTTTGCATCGTTTGGATCGGACTCCAATCCGTGATTCCGGTTTGGTAAACCATCAGAACTTCGACGGAACTACCTGCCAATGGCGACAAATCCGTGATTCGATTTCCATGAATCTCAAGCATATGGAATGGCATTCCTTGAAGTGGCTTGATGTCGGTAATCTTACAGTGTTGGCAATGAAGCTCGCCTATAGGCATACCCGCAAGTGGTGACAAATCTGATACTTGTGTGTTGGCCATATGCAAGTTGTTGATTGGCATTCCTTGAATCGGGGTTAGATCAGCGATTGCCGTGTTGTGAATGTCAAGTCTTGTCAGCTTGGAATTGCGAATCGGTGCGAGATCGGTGATTTTTGTGTTGTTGATGACTAACGCAGTTAAGTTGGCACCCTCAAGTGCTGACAAGTCGTCTACTGGATTGCTATTCAGTGCAATCTCTTCGATAGGAAGCCCTCGCAGCGGCGAAATGTCGGCTAGCGATCCATTGTGTTTCCAACTGTACGAACCTCCCAGATTGACGTACCGCAAGCCCTTGAAGACGGCAAGTGGCCTGATGTCTGTAATGTTGTCCGAACATAGTTCCAAAAGATGCACCTTCGCATCCTCGGCGAGTACCGTTTTCATAGTACCATCAAACCCAGGATTGAGTTCCTTGAGCTTGGCGATGACTTCGGTCACTTGCTCTTCAGCAGGAAGGTTTGCTGTGCGATCAATCCATTCTGGGGCTAAAGGAGCTAGTGCTTTTGTATTGGTTGATGACGTTGGCATTGGTCGCCATAGCGCAAATGCACTTGCCCCAAGAGCAAGAACCAGAATCAAAACCGAAAGCATAACGCCGTTGGTTTTCGCTTTGGGATTTCGATGCCCGAGTTGTGTTGCAAATGCGTTGGCTGATTGAAAGCGATTCGCTGGATCGAGTTGCAATGCCCTTTCACAGATGCGGCGAAGTTCGGCAGTCATGCCGTCAGCACCAAGCTGGACACCAGCAACAATCTCCTGACGCACTTTAGTTGGTTGGTCGGAGCTATATGGCAACTTTCCAGTTAGTAATTCATACAACACCACGCCGAGGCTGTAGACATCGCTGCGAGCATCGACCTCTTTGCCCTCCAACTGCTCTGGGGCCATGTATCTCAAAGTGCCAATTGATGGAGCAAATCGTCCTGATTTGGTAGCAGATTGAGCAATACCAAAGTCGGCAAGCAATGCACGGCCATGATGGTCGATCAGAATGTTGGCGGGTTTAATGTCGCGGTGAACCACAGGAGGATGGCGATCGTG
>JBBIUE010000138.1:4300-5722 GCA_037440405.1 Pirellula sp.
GCAAGTAAGGCTCGCCCATGATGGTCAATAAGGATATTGGCGGGCTTGATGTCACGATGAATGACGCCATTGGCATGAGCATATTCGAGTGCTTCAGCTATTTCGGCAGTCCATCGCACTGCTTGCTCTTGAGAGATACTATTTTGCTTGATGTGATCGCCAAGGTTGCCGCCCTCAACGAACTCGGAAACGATAAAGACATTGCCATTATCACGACCAACATCATGAACTGGCACAATACCAGGATGCTTCAAGCGGGCAACACGCCTAGCTTCAGCCATAAACGCATCGGTCGAATCCAAACGACTCGGCTTGGGCATTTTGACGGCTACATTTCGATGCAGTTCAAGATCGTAGGCACGCCAAACTTGAGCAAATCCGCCTTCGGCAATGAGATCATCTAATCGATAACGACCCGCAAGTGTTCTTGGCTCTTGAATTGTGGTACTGCGATAGTCTTCGTTATCAATCAATTCAATCGGCCTATCCATCCAATCCGCTGCCCTTAGCGCACGGATACGTCGCTCTAGTTCATCGACTAGATGTGGACAGCCTTGGCAAAGCTCTATGGACGAAACCTCCTGGCCTTGCTCACGCAATTCATCCCAGCGGAGCAGTAGTTCGGCTAGTAGTTCTTCATCCTCGTTCGTCACTTCTGAGCGCCTCACTTAGTTTCACTTTGACCGTTTGCCATCGCCGCTTGAAAGTCCTGAACGACATCCCTAGCAACTTGGCTGCTTCTTGTTGAGAAAGCCCCTCGTAAAAGACAAGATTAACGATCTCTTGTTCATCATCGGAAAGACTTTCAACCTGCTTATGGAATTCACTCCACCTTTCGAGGTTTTGCGGTTCGCTGGTTGCAACGTGCAATGATCCACCGACTTCATCAGCGGGCCGACCATCCGTATGATGATTAGCAGCTCCACCATGCGGTCCAAAGTGATGTTTAGCCAAGTCAAGCAATTCTCGCCTGATTTGAACTGCTGCCAAATTAAAGAAATTTCGCACCGATTCGACTCGAACTTCTGCCAAGGCCCTATGCAGCTTGACCATAGAGTTCTGGAAAACGTCGTCGGTCTGTTCCCAACGGCGAAGCTGGGGAAAGCCATGAAACATCTTACGAGTAAGCCGAAGCAAACGGTCGCAAGCGTGGTGCATAAGTTCGTCATGCGCAGCAATTTCTCCCCGTAGTGATCGGTCGATCAGGTTTTGAAGTTGGGTGTCAGTTCCAATTCGGGAGGGTTGCGGCATTACGGATTCCAGGCAACAGAACGGGCTTTTGCCCCATTTTACCTAGAAAATGGCACTCCGCACCTCCCTGTTAAGCAGTGCGATAGAGGCTGCGGAAGTGGGCCAAAAAACATTTTCAGGGTGTAATCTCTCTGGTGCGCCTGCTACGCAGCTAGTTTTGCATGGATGGCG
>JBBIUE010000139.1:0-5577 GCA_037440405.1 Pirellula sp.
TTCCCGCATGCTTATTTTTCTGGTTGGTGATTTTGGTATGGATGCGCCCACAAAATCTTGAAGCGATGGTGGCACAGTCCACAACTCTACTGACTTGGTGTGGGTTCTTGGTCGCTTGCTCCGTACCTTTCGTGCTTTTCGCCAGCGGCATGCGAAGCTGGGTCGTTCACCTTGGCGACTGGTATGGAATCGAGGATTCCCATTTTCGCTTCCGAATCGAGTTGATCTTCGATTGGCTCTCCATTCCATTCGTTATCCTCGCTTATCTACTTTGTGCAACGATTGCTTCATTCGCCGCAAAGTATTTACACCGAGAGGCAGGTTACGGCAGATTTTTCTTGCTGTACGCCCTGTTCTTGAATGGAGTCGTCATCGCCACGCTGGCCGGAACGATTGAATTGCTGTTCGCAGGCTGGGAGTTGGTCGGCCTATCATCGGCACTGTTGGTTGCGTTTTTTCATGAACGCAAATCGCCCGTCCACAACGGTTTAAGAGTGTGGAGCATTTATCGAATTTCGGACGCGGCTTTTCTTATTGCAGCCGTAGCCATGCATCACGTTCGCGGCGAAGGAGACTTGGCTCAATTGCTGCGGTGGTCCGCCCAATCAGGCACGGCGACGCCCTTGCCTCACGGAACGCTGTTGTTTGTCGGGATTCTGTTGCTCATCGCGGCCATGGGAAAATCAGGATTGATTCCATTTTCCGGATGGCTGCCCCGAGCCATGGAAGGGCCCACGCCGAGCAGTGCGATCTTCTACGGAGCCCTTTCCGTCCATTTGGGAGCTTTCCTTTTGTTGCGTGTCCATCCGATCGTCGAGCAATCGTTGATCGTCTCTGCGTCAACAGTCGGCCTAGGATTGCTTACGGCGATCATGGCTTCTCTTGCGTCGCGAGTGCAAAGCGATATCAAAACTGTTTTGGCTTTGGCGTCACTGGCCCAGGTGGGGCTGATTGTCGCTGAAATTGGATTGGGATTTCAGACGATTGCTTTGATCCACCTGATCGGCCACGCGTGTTATCGCACGTTGCAGATGCTGAGATCGCCTTCGCTTCTGGCCGATTACCACCGTCTGGAGAATGCTCTCGGAAGACGCCTGTCGAACGACGACCGAAGACAGTCCGTCGGAAGCGCGACGGCGCAATTGGAGCGAACGCTTTATCGTTGGTCCTTAGAGCTCTTCTATCTCGACGGTTGGCTGAACGCCTTGTTTGTACAACCTTGGATCGTCCTTTTCCGATCGTTCGACCGACTGGAACGTCGCTGGCACGATTTTCTGGTTGGTGGGTCCGGAATCGTTCCTTTAGACCCTTCCTATCGAGTTACAGAATGGGAGGACGAATGATGGGGACGCTTCACTTTCCCTGGCTGGAGATCGGCATACTCCTTCCTCTGTTCGGCACGATGGCGATCGGGCTCTATCGCAAGCCTGAACGCCAACAGACGACTGCGATCATTATCGCCTCTCTTTCCTTTGTCTGTGCAATGGCAGAGTGGATCGATTTCCAAGGACTCCATGTGGTTCAAGCTCACGATCGATGGGACCTCTGGACAGGATGGTTAGGAGATAACTTTCTCCTGCTTGATGAGTTGAGCGCACCGATCTTGCCAGTGGTTGCCTCCCTTTTCGGACTGGTTGCGCTCGCGACCTCCAAATCCAAAATCCAACGGTTCTCCTTTGAGAACATGTTGGTCCTTCAAGCGATCTACGTCGCGACCTTTAGTACTCGCAATTCGATGGAGTTGGCCTTGTTGCTTGCCGTCAGTTTGTATTTACCAAAACGAGAGTATGACATTCGCAAACGTAAGGTTCGAGCCTTTGCGATCTACGCCATTGGCATGGTGATCCTGTTGCTTCTAGGAGCGACCCTCGTTCAGTTCGAAGCGTTCCGGCCCGTTGGGCAGATTCTCTTGTTCCTGGGTGTGCTCATTCGAAGCGGTATTCCACCGTTTCATGGTTGGATGACAGGTCTGTTCGACAGTATTACATTCGGAAAAGCAATTTTGTTCTCGACGCCGCTGGTGGGAGTTTATGCGGCGCAGCGGATCATTCTTTCGATAGCTCCCGATTGGTTGATGCAGGTACTTGTGATTTGGGGGTTGGCCGCTTCGCTGTATGCCGCAGGCATGGCCAGCGTGCAACAAGACGCGAGACGATTCTACTGCTTCGTTGTCATCCAACAAACGTCATTGATGCTGGCCGGAATTGGATTGATGAATCGCTTGTCATTGACAGGCGTACAATGCCTGTGGCTTACGGTTGCTGTCGCATTGACTGGCCTAGGCTTAACCTTGCGTGGACTCGAAGCACGGCTGGGGCGGTTGTCTCTGGACCGCGATCACGGGATGTATGGACAAGTTCCGGTCCTCGCGGTTCTCTACCTGGTGACAGGGCTGGCAAGCATTGGATTTCCAGGAACGATGGGGTTCGTCGCCGTTGAACTTCTAATTGAAAGCGCCACCGATTTCTCGACCTGGGCTGGTGCCATGATGGTTGCGATCGCGGCCATCAACGGCATTTCACTGATGCGCGTTTACTTTCGGCTGTTCACAGGTGCTCGCCACAAGACGACGGTGGACCTCAGTGGTCGGCGAGCAGAGTATTTCTCCGCCATCTGCTTGACTCTGTTCATGATCGGAGTCGGCATTTACCCACAAACGTGGATTCAATCACGTCTTCACGCTACGCAAACCGTCTTGATTCCATCCCGACCAGGTCTATTACCGCTACGGGAAGAAAGCTCTCCGAAGCACAAGGAATCGTCGGATTTTGTGATTGGCAAATCACCAATCGACCATCGACCAGTCTCTATTGAAAGAACCAAACCACATGTCGAACTCGACATCAACACTCCAGACTGATCCGAATGAAATTCCGCAGGGTGATGCTGCAGGATTTGTTAAATACCTCAAGTATGACTTTGTTTCGGGACTGCTGGTCTTTCTGATCGCGTTACCACTTTGTCTCGGAATCGCCATTGCTTCAGGTTTTCCAGCCATCGCCGGAGTGTTCACGGCCATCGTCGGTTCAGTCATCGTGATGTTCTTCAGCAATGCAGAGTTGACGATCAAAGGTCCAGCCGCTGGTTTGATCGTCATCGTCTTGGGAGCTGTCACCGAATTCGGATTCACAGGCGGGACGGACGCGAATGCCGACTTTCAAGCCTATCGCATGGCGTTGGCTATTGGCGTCGTCGCCGGTGTTTTGCAAATCGGTTTTGGTATCGTCCGTGCGGGGATTCTGGGAGACTTCTTTCCAACCTCCGTCGTCCACGGCATGTTGGCCGCAATCGGCGTCATCATCATGTTGAAACAACTACCAGTGGCGCTTGGAGAATCGGTCAAGGGCGATCCGATCGAAATGATTCGCCAACTGCCCGAGATCGTGCTGAACGCCAATCCGGAAATCGCCTTTATCGGGCTAACGAGTTTACTCATTCTTTTCGGACTGGGTTACTGGAAATCGAAAACGAAAAACCCGTTCTTGAAAAAGGTACCAGCTCAATTGATTGTGCTCCTGTTCGCCATTCCCATGGGATGGTGGCTCGATCTAAGTCATCAGCACACGTACTCCATGTTCGGGCATGAGTTCGAACTCAGCGACAAGTTTTTGGTCAATGTTCCAAGCAATCTGGCTAAAGCCATCACCCATCCCGATTTCAACGTCTTAACCAATAGCGCGACCCAACTTGCGGCTGTCAAATGGGTTTTCCTGTTTGCCTTGATCGGCTCTCTCGAATCCATGCTCAGCGCCAAAGCGATCGATATGCTCGATCCGTGGAAACGCAAAACCAACTTGAATCGAGACTTGATCGGCGTCGGTATTGCCAACACGATTGCCGCAGCCATTGGTGGTCTTCCCATGATCTCCGAGATCGTTCGCAGCAAAGCGAATATCGACAATGGCGCTCGAACTCGATTCGCTAATTTTTGGCATGGCGTTTTCCTTTTGGTCGTCGTTGCGTTTCTACCCGGACTTGTTCATCGCGTTCCCCTGGCAGCTTTAGCAGCCATGCTGGTCCATACCGGATTCCGTCTGGCTTCGCCGCGAGAATTTCTGAACGTCTACAAGATCGGAAAGGAGCAACTCATCATTTTCGTTTCCACATTGGTTGCGGTCCTGATGACCGATTTGCTCGTTGGTATCGCCATCGGAATCGTCGTGAAGTTGGTGATCCATCTGGTGAACGGATTGCCGCTGTCGTCGATCTTCAAGCCATACTTGGAAGTCGAACAACAAGGGGAGAACTCGGTCTTGGTTGTCGCTCGAGGATCCGCAGTCTTTACCAATTTCATTCCCTTCAAGCGGCAGATTGAGCAGTTGGGCCTGATCAACCGTAACAACGTGATCATTGACTTCTCGTCAACCCAGCTTGTCGATCACACGGTGATGGAAAAGCTGCATGAGATGCAGATCGACTTTGAGCAGGAAGGGTTGGAACTTGAGATTCAGGGCCTTGAATCGCATAAGCAAATGTCGGCTCATCCCTTAGGAGCTCGCAGAAAGGGAATGACGCGGCTCCGCCGACTTACGGTCGTCACGGATCAAGCAATCGAGCAACGTTTGGTGGCACAGCTCCGCGCACTCGGTGCGACAGGCTACACCAGCATGGACTGCCGAGGACTGGGCCGGTCGGGACTGGCCTCACCGGACGCTCAGCCGATCGCCCAAGTACGGCTTGAGGTGATCGCAAAATCGAGTGTCATCGAGCGAATCATCGAATTTGCCGAAAACCACATCTCTGCCGATACCCATTGCACCCTTTGCGTCGAAACCGTCGAAGTCAACCGTCACGCTGCGTTTGATTAAAGTCGTGACAACAGGTATCGTGAGTCGGGGCCCCGATGACGCCAACCGATGCTGGCGACAGGTAAATAGGGTCGCCCAGCAATCGCCGCAGGGGGCTCTCTGTATTGCGCGGCCAATCAGTTATTGAAGCCAGGAGGGTTCGACTCGAAAATACTTTCGTGCTATCTTTCCTCTCAGAGTGGCATGGCTTGCTCGGAAGCGTTCACGAAGCTCAGAGCTTGTGACGGTAACGTAAGCGTACACCAGTACCAGTCGGTTTGGCTTCTTCGTGGGGTTGATTTTTGGGGTAGTGTTCGGTAGAGGCGGTCGTTGTGGCTGCCGCGTCCTCTTTTGACGGCTCAATCAAGTCGCGTTGATGGAGATTCGAAGATGCCGCGCGACAACACCAGTGCCCAGGTCACCACGCCACGTGACCGTTCCAAAGTCGAGGTGTGGGCGGACCGTCTGCTTCGCTTTCGAGGTGCAAACATAAGCATCTCGCAGTTCTGTCGGGACGAAAACGTTTCTCTTCAAGCCATCTACTATTGGCGGCGAAGGATCGATTCCGTTTCGGCTAGGCTTATGCACACGACCTGCCAGTCCGAAGATCGCCGGGGCCAGCGGCAGAGCATCGATCACGAAGTTAGCCGCAAACGATCGCCGCCAGGCGATGCCACTGGAACTCAGCGACATTCACGCCCCAACTTGGTTCAACGCGATTCACGAGGCAGCTTGCTTCAGAGCGGTTCAAGAGTCACCGTGCTTCAGCGCGATTCAGGAGACAGCTTCC
>JBBIUE010000140.1:0-5490 GCA_037440405.1 Pirellula sp.
CTTACCCTCTGAAGCCCATGTAACTTCAAAACTCCGTTTCGATCATTTTGAGGCACAGGTCTTGGGATTGTTGCGCATGCACGGTGACACCCACCTTCTATTGGTCCATGATCGAAGGCAAGTTCTATCTCGATTCTCGCGGTTACCCTCGCGCTGAATACTAGTCACCTCACGAAGTGCTTGGTTGGCCTCTGGAGCAAGACATTCAAGGAAGTGCCAAAACGTGCGACGAATTGCTCTGCGTTTGCGATGAGTTGGTCGAAGGCAAGGGAAGTGATTGGGAGAACGTCGGGAATGCGCACACGGTTTCAATCACGGATGGTAGCGTAACGATCGAAAACGAGTTCTCAGACGCTGCGCAACCGAGCATGGTGTCTGTCGAGGATTTCCGAACGTCCATCATGTCGTGGAAAGAGCTATTGGGAACCGTTCCGAACTAGCAGCAGGTGGGACGATGGACGTGACCGCCGAAGAACGGGTAACGGTCGCGGCGGCAAGAGCGACCGCACTCTTTGCAGGATGCACCGCCGGTGAATGGATGTTGCCGAAGCGAAAGAGTCTCTGGCGCGGGGCCGTTCGGTGCCAGCCACCTTTTAATTTTCCCCAACAGACAGAAGCGACAAAAGTCAGCTTGGCGTTGACAAGGGCTCGGACTCGTCATGGATTGCATGAGCCAAGGCCCGGAATCATCCCTTGCTGACGCTGCGGGTTACATGTGTCGCTTGTGAAGAAATCAATCAAGACGTGATCGGCTGTACCAATCCATCTTGTGATGCTCGCAACTGAACGCAACATGTCCGGACGATAATCGCCCTTAGCGTTTTCGCAAAGCGATGGGTCCTCACTTGTGCCGTTCGGTGTTACTCGCTCGGGAATGGTTCGGCCAGCGCGAGTCGAACCGCATCCTCGATCGTTTTGTCCCCCGTTGCGCCTTGCCATTGCAGTTCACCCTGCCACCACAGGCGAATGTAGCCATTCTTGTCGACGACGTAGACGGTGGGCCACATGGTATTTCCCCAAGCTTTCCAATTCTCCGATTCCGTATCGATCAAGATAGGAAACTCCAGTTTTCTTTGCTTGGCTGCTTCACGAACCGATGCGGGCTTCCGTTCCTCCGGTGTTTCCGGAGTCTGGATACCGATCACGACGACCCCTTGCTGACTTAGTTCCTCATGCCATCGCCGATAGATTTCGAAATTAGCATGACAATTGTGGCACTGAAACGCATAAAAATGAACGAGGACGACCTTTCCTCGAAGCTCTTTGAGGGTAACAGGCTCGGAGTTTATCCAATCGTCGACGGCAACAAACTCAGGAGCCATCGGATAGATTCGCTTGAGTCCCGAAGTGTCCAATGGCTTACCCAACATGCGTTGGAGGCGAACCTTCGTATCTCCCTGGACCAATCGCATCCAAAGGTCATTTTCGGCTTGTTTTGCGGACTCGGCTCTTTTCTGCAGCTCGCTCGTTGCTTCGCCTCGCATGGTTGCGTTTTGAAGTTGCGACAGAGCGACATCCGTCGTTGCTGCTAGTTTCGCGAATTGCGGCTGCTGTGCTTCATCGACACGAAGTTCTTTGGAAACGTCTCTGCGAAGGATGACGCGACTTCCTTGCGCCTGCCGTTCCAATTGTTCGAGGCGAGTGCGTTGTTTGACGTCCAAATTGTCTTTCGACCACTCCCTGGCCTTTTGTTCTAGAACTTCTATCTGTTCCATCGCTTTCTTAGCCGGCAAATTGCGGGCTCGAAACCACTCGCCGTCAATTTCCGAGAAGACTACTTCCAACGAAGTTACTTGTTCTCGAGTCAAATGAAGCTCTTGATGGATCTCAGGAGCGTGCAGTAACGGCAGCAGTCGCTGCGGTACGAGGATTCGATATTCGCGGATCCTTTCATCGTCAACAGCGGCCTCTGCACGCAATGCAAGGATTCCGACCGTAACAAACATCAAGATGCGGTTCATTTACTTTCTCCATCAACTCTAATCAAGAGGGTTCATCAAGGGTCGGAAGTGCACGCAACCCTTCCATCAACGCATCAAACTCATCGCGACAACATGGGCATTGCTCGAGATGCCGCTGGATCGCGAACATGGCTTCCGTGTATCCCCGCGACAACAACAAATTCTCTGCGTACTCAGCAACCCGGCCATAGCATTCATCGCAGTCGAGTTCGTCCATCTCTACACTTGTCACCAGTCCCATCAACTTGTTTATTTTTTCTTGGGCATTCCACATGTGAACATTCCTTTAGGCGAACGCTGAACGAAAAACTTCAGCAGTAATACCGGACTGTTCCAAAGCATCACGCAATTTCAAGCGGGCGTCATGGACCAGCTTGTATACTGCGTTGCGATTGGAACCGACGCGATCGGCGATGATCTCGACCGGGAGTTCATCCAGCACACCCTGAATGGCAATGCGTTGCTTCTCGGTCAACTGGCGATCCACGATTTCCTTGAGTTGGCACACCAAAGCATCTCGATCTTGGGCGGCTTCAACACTTGCAATCGGAGCGACCGCCAGCTCGAATTGCAAGGCATCCGACTGGCGCAGCGAGTCCAGCGAAACATCACGAAAGTACTTGCGCCTCGCGGCACCGATACCGACGCGCGTTGCTACCGTCATTGCCCAAGTGAGAAAACGACAGCGGCCTTGAAACGAGTTCAACGAATCCAGTATTCGGAGCAAAGCCTCTTGCACGATATCCTCGGCCTGAACAGCACCGCCATAACGGCTGCCCAGCGATCGCGATAAACCCACCAAGAGCTGCTTCCGCAACTCCTCGATTGCTTCACCGCGTTCTGGTTCAGGACCTCTCAGCCGATCAAGCCATCGTTGATTTTGCTCATCGTCCATGGTTATTCACTCGGTCTCTCTATGGCCAACCGGTACAGGCCCGTCCACTCGTCTTGACGTCGTAGTCCTCGATGTTCTTACTTAGCTTCTTCAAGTTTTCACAGAAACGAACAGATTCCCCTGCAGAATTGCTTTTCAAGCTAGCAAATGGAAGTGCATTTACCATTCTTGGTGGGCTCCTTCTTGACGCAATACTCTCGGGTTGGCTTGAGCACAAGAATTTGGTATTTCCACGCTGTTGTTCAGAGCAGCCCGTTTCGCATAAACTCTTCCCATACAAGTAAGCACGGTATGACTCCACTTCCAGATCGATGGAAATTCATTAGCCAGCGTTGGCAAGAGCTTCCCAAGCCGCTGAAGATTGGAATCATGACGGCCTTCGTTGTTTCGGGAGCAGCCATCGTGCTTTGGACGAGTATGGCTGCCAATCGAACAACACTTCTCTTTAATGGCTATCGATTTACCGAATTGGAGATGCAGCGCATCGAGCTGGCATTGAGTGCTGCCAACCTTCGAGATTTTACGTGGGACTCAGGGAAGTTGCGCATACCGACGCGCACATGGGATAGTTATCTCAAGGCGATTGCAGAGGCCGATGTTGTCCCCAAAGGACTGGGCGAGCACGAGGCGAACCTTGCGAAGAGCTTTAACCCCTTTCTTACTTCGGATCGGCTCAAAGATCAAAAGCTAACGGCGCGCACGCGGGACATTGCTGCCGCTCTTCAATCCCTTCCCTACGTTGAGTACGCCTACATTATGTACGACGAGAAGCAGCAAGGTTTCGCTGGACTGGGTCAGAAGTCTGCGGTTGTCTGGATCAAGCCCGCCATTCAGCCGAATCTGACCGCAAATCAGGTTCACTCGATTGCCAAGCAGGTCCAAGCTAGTTTCGCCGGACTGGCTTTTGAGGATGTCACCGTGGTCGATGTTGGGACCGGCATGACTCATCGCCCGGCTGAGATGGAAGCGAGCCCTCTCCATGAAAAATTGTACGCGATCAAAACACGAGAGGAGACGAACCTTCAAAGCAAGCTTGAACGTGCGCTGTCGAAATTCGGTAATGTGCGAGTCGAAGTCCAGCTTGACTTCGATCCAGTCACGAGAAAGGAAATCACCAAGACGGACTACGAACTCGAAGAGCCTGACAATGAATCCTCGCTCTCCGAGACATCGAACAAGGAAAACTCTCCTCGAAGAGGTTCGGGACAAGCAGAGATTGTGAAACCGCGTGCCAAATCGACGTTGCGAGTAACCACCTCCGATCGCACCGAATTGCACGAGAACGTCCGTGGATTTGAAGTAACGAAGCTCGAACAGGGGATGTTGCGGATTCACGCGGCTTCCGCCATCATCGCCATTCCCTATTCTTTTCTCGAACGACGACTGGTTGGTGACCAAGTTCGCGAGGAAGAAACTGGAGCTGCACGCGTTAGGTCTTCGATGGACTTACCAAATTCTCAGGAGTGGATTGCACTCCGCAGTGAGGTACAGGGGGAGGTCGAATCGATTGCCAAGAATCTCATGCCACAGACCACAAGCCAAGCTTGCTCAATCTTGGTGACCGATTTCGATGATCGGCTAGCGATTTCTCCCCCCATGTGGACCGAGCGTCTTCGAACATTCTTCTTTGAAAGCGATGTGGTGCTTAGCATCTTTTTTGCGTGCGCAGTTTCGATCCTAGCTATTCGATTTCTTCTTCGTACAATCAGGAAGCGAAAGCACGTTGAACCATCGACAGCGATCGACATCTCATCTTCGCCGCAGCCCGCAATCTTGCGTGCGGCAGTCGATCAAGAGATCGAAGCACGCGTCAACGAATTGCTTCAACTCGGCTCCGCCGAATCTGCCGATAAGATCAAGGAGTGGCTGCGCGCGGCATAGTGGAAGCTGCGGGCCAGTCGGATCGGCTCAGACTCGCCAAAGCCAAAATCAAGGCTTGCGTTCCCATTTGCCCACCCCCTTGGGCTTTGAGCGCGATGTACAGTTGGTGGGCGAGCGCGATGCCGGGGAGGGCCAAATTCATGGCCTTCGCCTCGTCCAGGACGATTCCCATGTCCTTGATGAAGTGATCGACAAAGAAACCAGGCTGAAAGTCCCCCTTCAAGATTCGAGGACCGAGGTTGGTCAAAGACCAACTTCCGGCAGCGCCTGTCGAGACGGAACTCAGCACGGTCTCTATACTCAGTCCAGCTCGATAGGCATACAACAAGCTTTCGCACAAACCAATCATGTTGGTGGCGATGAGGATCTGATTTACCATCTTGGTGTGCTGGCCTGCGCCTGCGGGTCCCTGGTAGACGATCGTTTTGCCCATGCGTTCCCAGCAGGGCATCAAAGCGTCGAACGCTGACTTTTCGCCGCCGACCATGATGCTCAATCGAGCTTCTTTGGCACCAATGTCTCCGCCCGAGACAGGAGCATCGAGCGCACAAGCACCGCGCTCCGCCGCAACTTCTGCGAGCTTCTTTGCCAAGCGAGGTTGGCTGGTCGTCATATCGACGAAAATTTGCCCGCTGCGGGCAACGTGTAGCATCCCGCCGTCCCCCAAGTAGACTTGTTCGACGTCGGACGGGAACCCCACCATGGAGAATACGACATCGGATCGCTTGGCAACTTCGGCCGGGGTCGGTACGA
>JBBIUE010000141.1:0-5434 GCA_037440405.1 Pirellula sp.
CGGCTATTTCTCTCCGGCGCTGGGCTTGAGTGACTGCGGGCGAATGCACCGTATCTTCTGTTCTGGTCCGAGGTACATCGGAAATACGGATAGTCCAATTCAACTCATAACCTAATTCATTTTGCAGCACCTTGGCGAGATGAGATCGACTCGACGCCGCAGCCAGTTCTTGCAAGGCAAGTTCCGAGCCATTTGGCAGGACTACTTCCCACTGCTGGTAACCAACTTCCTCGACTCTCTCCACCATGAGTGCGAAATCGCGCAGCAGCCCTTCCAATCCAGCAACAGCGCGGGTCCATGATTCCATCGGTGACGCAGATTCTTGCCGGGCGTGGGTAGCTTCGGAAGTGGGTTCGACCCCTTCTCTGATCGCGTTATCGGGAGCTGGCACCGCTAACTTTGACAAAGTCGTACTGGATATCGTGGGAGCCGAAGAAATCGTGGACGATTCGGCAATCATTTCCGCTGCCCCGATTTCCGCTTCAGGACCCTCGGATTCTAATGCCTCGGTCAACGCATCAACGTTTTTTTTTTCCTGAGCAGCGTTTGCAGCAACCGTCGGTGGAACCGCTGGTGGATTGGCGGTTTCTCCTCGCTCCAGCATTGTCAAGATTTGCGAAATACGAGACAGGTCTTGAAGCTGGCATATCTGGAGGAGGGCTAGTTCGAACAGGATGCGACCTTGAACGCTGTAACGCATTTTAACGAGTGCCTCATCCAGAATTTGGATCGCGGCCATCAATGTCGGCACGCCCCAGCCAACTCCCAATCGCTCCAGAGCGGCCACATTCTCCGGATTGGCCGTTCGAAGCAAGTCGGCTGTGCCTCCCACCGAAGTCACCAGGATATCTCTCAAATAGCTGAGCAGTTGTTCGGCAAGCAACCCAAGGTCGACGCCGTGCGCGGAGGCCGACTCGAGCTTCTGGAGTATTCCCGCCTGATTGCGCTCGTAAAGCAACGTCGCAATCTGACAAAGAAGTTCTTCCTCCGCAGTGCCCAGAACATCATGCACCGCCTGAAGAGTCAGTTTCCCAGAGCAAAAACTGAGCAACTGTTCGAGGAGAGACTGACTGTCTCGCATCGATCCGGCAGCCCTTCGGGCGATGACTTGCAGGGCCGCATCGTCGAATTCACGCCCCTCATGCTCGCAGATAAACTTCAAGCGATGAAAGATTTCCTTGGTATGAACCGGTGCGAAGTCGAATCGCTGGCATCGCGACAGGACGGTAATCGGAATCTTGTCAGGGTCCGTTGTACAGAAGATGAACTTGACATGCTCGGGCGGCTCTTCAAGCGTTTTCAGCAGAGCATTGAAGGCCTGCGTCGTTAGCATGTGGACTTCGTCGATAATGTAAATCTTGTAGCGGGACCGACTTGGCCGAACATTGACGTTGGCTCGAAGCTGGCGAATCTCATCGATGCCCCGATTGCTGGCTCCATCGATCTCGATGACGTCGATATCCTCGCCAGCGTCGATGGCGAGCGCGATATCGGATTCCAAGCTAGGTGTAGGCGTCGGCCCCCCCGGAGCATTAAGGGCTTTGGCAAAGATTCGAGCCGTCGACGTCTTGCCGACTCCGCGTGCTCCCGTAAACAAATAAGCGTGACCAACTCGTCCCGTGCGTATGGCCGTGGTCAGTGCTTGAGCGACCGTCTCCTGACCGATGAGTTCATCGAATCCCTTCGGGCGATACCGTCGCGCGACGACGACATAGCGATCGCCCGTAATCGGAGGTTGAACTGAATCCATGGACTCCTCAATTTGAAAACGACGAGGGGACGCTTGCAACCGCTTTCTTTGAAAGCCCACTATTGTATCATCGATCGTGATTGATTGCATTGAAGGAAGAATCATTTTTTAGATGCGTGCAATTCATCTTGTCACCTTCTCACTTTCGCTTGATTGGATGGTAAGATATCGGAAGGTTGCCGGTTCGGAAACGACCATCGACATCGATCACGCTCTGGCATTTGGATTGCAGGATTCAGCAACACATTCATGAGGGCCGTCCAGCAAACGGCGGCGACTTCCATGCGTATGTCCTTTGGTTTGGAAGCGAAGCAAGCTCAGCTTCAAAAGCTAGCTCCTCGCATGATTCAGTCCATGGAAATACTCCAACTGCCGATCATCGCCCTTCAAGAGCGTATTGACCAGGAAATGAACGATAATCCCATGCTTGAAGTGGAGGATGTCGATCCTAACCTGCCAGACGAAGAAGCTGATGAAAAGCAGTCGCCAATCACCGAAGACGAGAAAGAACTGATCGTCGATGAGCGGCACGCACTGGCTGCAGATTTCGAGCGACTCGCCAACATGGATAACGACATGCCGGATCGATTCGACGACTTTCGAAGGTCGAGCAATCGCATCCAAGAGGACGAAGATCGGCAAAACGACCTGATGGCGAACACCGCCAGCCGACCGGAGAGTCTCAATGATTTTCTGCTCCATCAGCTCGCCGAGTTGGACATCGATAGCGATATCGAAGCGATCGCCGAGCGAATCATTTCCTCCTTGGACGCAAGTGACGGCGGCTACTTCAAAATGCCATTAGCAGACTTGCTTCCCAAGGACCACACCAAGGCTGACTTGGAGAAAGCCAACGAAGCTTTGAGGATTGTCCAGGGCCTTGAGCCGACCGGCATTGCGGCTCGGGATCTTCAGGAATGCTTGCTGCTTCAAATTCGCGGCGATGAGCCGCTAGCGGAGCCGATGCGCGTTCTGATCACGAAACATCTCGATGATCTGGCGGAGAATCGTCTCCCAACGATCGTGAAGAAAACCGGTTTCTCAGTCGAATTGATCCATGACGTCAAAGAAGCGATCCACCATCTGAACCCGAAGCCGGGGGCCAAGTTCATGGAGGTGATTGTTCCGATGGTCACCCCTGACATCTATATCGATCAAGATGACGATGGGAAATACGTCGTTCGAATCGAGGAACGCGACTTGCCTCCCTTGCGAATCAGTCCCTATTACGCACAGCGGCTGGCCAACCCAAACGCAACGGACGAGGAGCGCGAATTCATTCGAAAAAAGATTCTTTCGGCTCAGTGGTTGATCGACGCTATCACGCAGCGCCGGACCACGCTCCGAAAGGTGACCGAAGCGATTATCAACCACCAAACCAAGTTTCTAGACGAAGGTCCTGAGTTTCTGGAACCCCTCAAAATGCAGCAAATCGCTGATCAGGTCGGCGTCCACTTGACGACGATCAGCCGAGCGGTCGACGACAAATGGGTGCAAACGCCACGTGGCATTTTCCCGCTGAAGCGGTTTTTCGCTGCCGGAGTGAAGAGTGAGGACGGTGACGACGTGGCCTGGGACGCCATTCGGCTTAAGTTGCAAGAAATCTTCGAAAAGGAAGATAAAGAGCACCCGCTCAGCGACGATGATCTCGTCAATGAACTTCGCAAACACGGGCTCGTCGTGGCGCGGCGTACCATGACCAAATACCGCAAAAAAATGGGCATACCAAGCAGCCGGCAGCGCAAACATTGGTCGACCAAAGATATGTCCTAACCAAAGGCCGACCTACTTTGGAATACCTGACACCCCAACAAGTCTCAAAGGGCGTTGCGAACGCCTTTTCTTCACGAGCAGAAAATAGAACCTAAGCGTTCACGAATGAATCAGGAGCTTCATTGAACCGCTTGGCCAGAGCCACTTTGGCGCGGTATCCTTGGAAGCGAACGGACCACGCTGTCTGCAAAGTTCGCGGCGGACCGCTCATGAGACGTGAACGGCTACCATGGAACGGTTCCGAGTATCATCCGTTGCACGGCTTCGAATGATAGCGGCTGTGCGCATGGACTCCGGTTCCGCTCTCGGGTTGATCGATCCGCTTTCAACTGCAGCTCGCCATCTTTTGCCGTGATGCTTAAACGTTTCCGTTTGAGTTCGCCGTTGCGTCCGCTGCGTTCGGACTGCGAACAATGCGGGCACGCGTTGTATGGATCGAACGAAATGCGTCCAGGTCAATTCATGCTTTATTGATCTATGAGAGACGGGGCGTTCTTCTCTCCGCGAAGAATAGTGCCATGGTAAGAACAAGGCAATACGTGAGCGCTTTCGTATGAAAAGCATCGACTGGCGGTTGCGACTACGGCTTCGCTTTCGGAACGTGTTGATCAATCAATATCGGATTGCCGTCGGGGTCCGTAACCATGATGTGAGCTGGGCCATCTGCGTTTTCATCGGTACTCGCGGTTAGTTCAATTCCGCGTGATTTAAGCTCGGCTTGGATGGCACGCACGTCGTCAAAGTCTTCGACAACTTTGCTTTCTCGGTCCCAGCCTGGATTGAAGGTGAGCATATTCTTTGCGAACATTCCTTGGAACAGCCCGATGGTGCTCGAATCATTCTGCAGGATGAGCCAATTCTGCCGCTGATCTCCACCGATCACTTGAAATCCTAATTTCTCATAGAAAGCTTTGGACGCTGCTATATCCTTGACCGCTAAACTGACCGAGAAGTTTCCTAGACGCGTCTTTTTTTCTTTCGACGCTTGAGCTGACACCAGGAGGGAGCCAAGCGAGTAGGAGGTGAGAACAACACAAGCCAGAAACACTATTCGTAGACTTCGCATGATTGTATCTTTCGGAAGTTCCTCAAAGTGCTCGCATCGATCAATGAAAAAAGGCGGAGCGTTTTGCACTCCGCCTTTCCGATTCTAATCTGAAAGTCCCCCGACTTCGAGACTGGGGACCGACGCGTGAGGAACTACTTTCGCTTGCGTCGATAACGAGCTGCGAGAGAACTTCCAACTCCAACCAGCCCCAAAAGGGCCATCGATGAGGGCTCGGGAATCGCCGTGATCGTCACAAACGAGCTTCCAACACCGCCGTTGAGACCAGCACTGCCATCGGCATAGTTGATCGTCCATCCACTGATCGGATTGACAAACCCGCCCGTGACGGTGCCGTTGTAACCAAAGAGCGTGAACTTACTGAAGGGAGTCCGCCTGCCTGTTTGGATCAGATTCAGCGTCGCTCCGGTCAAATCCAGATTGCCGCTGACGTTTGTTAAATCCGCCATGGTCAGCACGTTATCCAGTTCCCAATCGTAGGTTCCGAAAAGTGATAGATCGCCGTCGATGGTGATCGTGCCGATCGAATTTCCGGCTGCCAAAGTTGCAAGCGCATTGACCGTGGTGTCTCCCTTGACGGTGCCGGTTCCCGAAAGGGTGCTCGAACCGTTCATGGAAATCGCGGGTGCTTTCAACGTTCCATTGACCTCGATGGAACCTGTTCCGGAACCAGTTGCACTGTTACCGACTTTCACCGATCCGCCGTTCGCAATTTTCAGCGAACCACCGGAAACGGAAAGTTGGCTCGACAGGTTGCTGCTGGAATCGATGGAACCCGTTGATGCAATCAGCAGTTCTCCGCTCAGCACCGTTGTATTGCCGGTGTAGGTGTTGGTGTCGCCTAA
>JBBIUE010000142.1:0-5239 GCA_037440405.1 Pirellula sp.
GGACTTTGGCGAACCAGCCTTGCCAAGGCCTGCGTGAATTGAGCAGTTCGGTGCCCGGAGGAAGGACACGATAAGTATCATGGTACATCGCGGTTGCCAGTGCAAGTTGTTTGGCCTGGTTAGAGCAAACCATCCGCCGAGCCGCCGCCCGAGCCGACCCCACGGCCGGCATCAACAGCGAGATCAACACGATCGAAAGCTTACACCAAGTGGTGCGGGAATGCGGTTACGAACAATCAGCAACTTGTCCCGAACTCAGCGCCGAACGTCAAAAGGATCAATCGCCAGTTGGAATAACATCGCGAACAGCGGCGGCTTGAGAAATCATCACGTTCATGTCTACTGTGTCTGCGATGTTCGCGACTCTACCATCGGCATAAGCAACGATCACTAGGCCAGGGTGAAATGAAAAAGGTTGTCCGACTTCATTCGATATGTTGGTAAGACGCGACGAAGTCAGTGACTGGCTTATTGCTGTCAATAGCGGTCTATTAGCCAAGTCGTATTGCGTAAGCGACCCCGTGCCGCCACCAAAAAAAGACATGAGGTAGCCACGAAGTGTCCCATGATTCAAGACTGGGCGACCTATTTCACAATCCGGACCACAATCCGATAAACTAGTCAATCTTCTTGGACCAAATCCCCAGGGCTTTTCAAACATTTCACCACTCGTTGATCGAGAAAACTCGTTTGCTCCGGCGGACTCCCATAAAAGTAACTTGTTCGAACGACCACTGACGAGCGCCCCTGGAGGGATGACTGGCGTCGAATCAAAGAGAACTGCCATCACCCCTCTCCTCCGATCTATCGGCCCCATATCCGTCAAAATTCCGAAATTGCCTTTGTAATCACCTGTCTCCGATTGCAAATCATCAAATACTGGACCATTAAACCGCTCAGGCAATCCGACAAGAACGGTTGGCAACGGAGCACTCGGGCAACGAAAGTATGGTGGGCAAGTGCGATAATACATTTCGTATTGACGATTAAATGTCCCTGGAGCAGTGTCGGTTAATCCGCCGAAACCACCACCAGAAATAAAAGGAAGCGCAGTCGCTACCCAATTGCGATCATCTCTTGCAATCGCGTCGTTCCAATAGAAACGAGATTCAGGGAGTCGGTTCTTCGCATCGATTTCCAATATCACGCCTAAGCTGATTTGATGAAGATGATTTTGACAGGTTAATCGCCTCGATGATTCGCGAGCAGCATTGACAGCTGGAAGCGTCAAACCAACAAGAACTCCAATAATGGAAATAACAATCAAGACCTCCATCAAGGTCATTCCGTTATGATTCGATCGACGATTTGGAGTCATCATGGGATGGCTACTTCCGAAAACCCTAGGGCGTCTCTTTACGTTTCCTCTCGACTACAGACCAAACGATAACACCTGCAATGATGGACAGTGCTAGCGCGATAACGACCGGCTTCCATACACCATCGCCTCCTGGTTCACCAAGTCCGTAATATGTCAGGTAGCATCGTTCCGTTAACGTTTTCACCTCCGACGGTTCAAGATACTTGACGGTTATGTTCGCAGCGGGTGCAACTAATTCTGATGGTCGCGCGTTCGGATCATTAACGATATATCGTTTGATTCCGGTCAAGGTAACAGTGCCAGCTTCTTCCTTCCAATCGTAAAGCGAAGTCGTAGATTGTCCTCCCAGTTCGCCGGTTTCAAGTCGAACCGGTAGGTAGCCAAGTTTCTTGGAGACGACCAACTTTAATGGAAACGGTATCGAATATTCGCCCCTCTTCAACTCTGCCTTGAAGTCCAACTCGATCAAATCTTCCCCCTGCTTCACGACCTGTACTTCACTGTACGTTGGCTGAGCCATCCAATCCTTCATGGGGCCGAAGGCGAGGTCAGTGATCGGCGACTGGCTTAAATCAAGTCGCAGAGAATCTCCAGATGGCTCGGAAGTACTGTAGAACTCGAGTATTTCCCAACGATCCGTCTTTCTCATTAACTTACTGCAGTACCGACCATTGCCAAATGCGGAACTGTCAAAACTACCTCCATGTTCCTGATACAACAAAATGTGCTTCCCATCCTCAATTCTTATCGATTTATCTTGTTGAACATTTCCTTCAAAGTTGATTTGCGAATCGATTTCAAGGTCCAATGGCTTTGTGCGGTCGGCAACATCAACGATCTTCGTTGCCATTTGCTTGACAATTTCTGTTGTTTCAACGTCGTCAGCATTCCCTGATAGCGTTAATACAAACCAAACAAAACCCATGCTGAACGTTTTGATTCCCGACAAACTCAAGTTGACAGCCATACCTTTTCTGCTCCTAAACGAATCGTTGAGTCGCGATCATTGCATGTGAATTACGGTAGTGGATTGCACCTAAATTTTCAACCTGGCCCAAAAGTGAGAATCTCGAGTACTGCTCGCCGACCGATTGATAGACGTTTGTTGAATTCGATGTGTTCATGCAACAGCGACCGTCGCCCGACTTCCCTTCCACCAACGCATATACTATTCTCCGGCCAGCGCCATTCGGCTGAAAACGCAACGAATCTGACGCTGGCGGAACACCATCGCCACAGCAGCCAGTTGCCGACAGAGTTGAGATCGCTTCATGCAAAAAAATCGTTAGCAGGCATTGAAATCGCTAACAAAAAACGAAACTCTCGATCTCGTTCATTTTTAGCAAATCTCAAAGATCTTGCGACCCTGGATTCAATCCCATGAGCGAACACAAACTCAATACACGCAACCACCATGCCATCAGCACCATTAAATAGATTGCGCCCACCAGCATTGGCACTCTGCGGTCGAATTGATTTTATTTACGCAGGTACAAGTATCACCGATGGGGACACTAGCTGATGTGCATCCTCCAGCACCGAAGCATGCTGGCTGCCAGCGTAAACTGCACGATGATGGTGGTGGGGTGTCGGTACAACTTCCCCCAGGGAGATCAGCATTGTTTACGCCCTGAACAACTAGCGCAAGAACCAATGACATCGACAGCAATGTCAAAGCGCGAAAACTGGATTTTGACATAACAAAACTCCTCCAAACTACAAAACGTCAAAAAGGTCAAGCAATTGCAACCGCACAGTTGCGTCTGAAAACCCCCTGACTAACACTGAAAACACAGATTGATTCTTGCTTACCAAGAGGCAAAACAATCGAAAGCTTCTGCCCAGGCTTGAGGTCAACTGGCAGCTTGAGCGAGTGTTTTGAGCCGCAACCTGCAACCAATCCCACAACAGAAACTAAAACATTCGATCGATTATCAATGACGGCAATTTTTTGCGCTCCGCGACTTCTCTTCATCGCACTCACGACAAGCTCTGAATCACCAACCAAGCGTCCACCTTGCCAAATGACTGCTGCTAGAATCAAGACGATCAGCGTGGATGTTGCCCAACGCGAAAAACTCAGCCTCGGCATTAAGGCGTTTTTGGTGTGGCGAAGCAAGACTTGGACAAGCATGATGCAGAAGCTTGTCCCCAGAAACCAATTTACCAACGTCGCATCAACGGAAACTTTGCCAAAGCAACCGCATGTTTCTGACGAATGGCGAATAAGCCGATACAGGAAGAGTGTAGAACATAACACTATTCCAGTGATTTGGGTTATCTTCGATCGAGGCCAGAACAACAATCCAATTCCAACCCATGCGTTAAGTACAATTGCGACAACCGTTATCGACGAAATTCCATCGACTGGCAATTCTCCCAGGCTGGATGACAAATCTGCCAAGTGCATGAGCTTTGTAGATGCTGAGAAAATGAATACACATCCGATCAGCAATGTTGTGAACTCCAACAACTCGCCCAGCCATCGGACGCCAACTCTGCCACTTGCTACCAAAAAAGGATGTAAGGACTGAGATTTATCGTTGCTCGGCGCAAAGGATATGCCATCCTGCTCTCCTGATCGGATGATCGGATGATCGGATGATCGGATGATCGGATGATCGGATGATCGGATGTACTGCGCATCTGCCGAACCCCGGCTAGTTGGTTGTTCGGGAAAGAGTCTGAAAAGCTAAGGGTCACATTACGAAATCGATGGAGGCTTGTCAACAGTTTGGTAGAATTTTCATTCGAGATTTTTTCCAGTCAATATTGACGCCAATTTGGCACGCAAGTTGCTTCATGGGGAAGCCCTATTCCTGTCGTCTAAAGTCTTCGTCACCCGCTGAATGTGATAAGCTGACATGCCGCTTTACCGTGCCGTCTCCTTGCTCCCGTTTCGGAGTGATGGTTCATGCCACTTGGAATCAAACCAGTTGTTGACTTTGCCTTCAAGAAGATTTTTGGATCGCCGGAGAATACGGCGGCGTTGATCGGACTGCTCAATGCGACGTTGGCTCTCAAGCATCCCGTCGTTTCCGTGGAAATCCTCAATCCCTTCAACTATCAGGAGTTCCAGGAACAAAAGCTGGTGGTGCTGGATGTCCGCTGCCGAGATGACCGTGGCAGATACTTCAACGTCGAAATGCAAGCCTCGTCGGTCGTGGGGCTACTATCGCGGTTGGTGTACTATGTCTGCGATCTGTACACGGATCAAATGCGGCTGGGAGACCACTACCAATTCCTGAACTCAGCCATCTCGATCTGCTTTTCGAACAAGATCGTTTTTACCGATACCGACCAGGCTCATCATGCGTTTCAAACGATCGAATCGACCTCGGGACGAGTCCTGGAGAATGCTGTTGGAATTCACCTGGTAGAGATGCCGAAGTATAATCTTTCTGCGGAGACGATTTCGAGCGCAAGCAAGCTGGAGCAGTGGATCTTCCTGCTGACGCGGGCGCAGGACTACGACGCGGAAAACCTGAGGAGTCTGTTGCCAGGGATCGAGTTCAAAGAAGCGATTGAAGTAATCGAAGTCATCTCGTACAAATCGGAGGATAAGCAAATGTACGATCAACGGGAAAAGGCGCAACGAGACTACGAGTGGGCAATCGCCTCGGCACGTCAAGAAGGACATCAAGAGGGACGTCTAGAAGGACGTGAGGAAGGACGTGAGGAAGGACGTGAGGAAGGACGTCAAGTAGGGCGTGAAGAAGGCCGTCAAGAAGGACGAGAAGCAGGACGTGAAGAAGGGGAGTTGGTCGGCAAGGTTTTGGTATTGCAAGAGCTGCTGGGAATTCCTCAAAGCAATCGTGACGAGCTATTAGCTACCGGAAGAGACGGCCTTCAAAAAATGGTTTCGGACTTGCAGAGCCGTCTTCGCAACCGCAACGCCTGAAATTCAAATGCTGCGTC
>JBBIUE010000143.1:0-5162 GCA_037440405.1 Pirellula sp.
TCTTCGAGCGGAGAATTGCGATCATTCTTTGGTTGGAATCGAGCGAAACATGCGATCGTTGAAATGGCTATTTTAGCAAGCCGTGTGCGATATCTTCCCTCTTCGTTCATCCTAGACGAGTGGTCGAAACTTCGAACTTGGGTGGCGAAAACTGGCGGCCCCCGCGAGTTGGAAGCTATGGAATTGCTTCAGCAGTTCATTCAAGAACATCTAGACCCGAACCCGAGCAATGAATGCAATTGATTATCCCGGCATCCCTCATCGGCATCAGGAGCCGAATTCCAAAATCGCCGTGAAAGGTCGCGTTTGGGCTCCGTCACGACTTCACTTCGGGCTGATTGAATTGTGCCTTGGTCAACCGCATCGGTTTGGAGGACTTGGAGTGATGGTCGATTCGCTGCCGACCATCATCGAGTTCGAGTTGCTAAACTTGGACGCTTCCTCAAATTGGTTTCAATGGAGCGAATCCTGTTTGGAACATGCTTCCAAAATAGAAGAGGTACATGACGCAATGCTCCAGTTCTTGGGGACCCAACTGCACCTGCCCCGATGCCAAATCATTCAGTCTCCGCCGCCACACACAGGTCTAGGATCGGGCACGCAGTTCGCCGCATCACTCGCCACGGCTCTCGTTGCTTCTCAAATCCTCGACGCTGCCGGAGATAACTCGGACTCGCCCAATTCGTTGAGCCTTTCATCGGATGTCAAAGTGAGATCGTCAACGGCACTTCAATTTTGGCAATCAGCCGCATCGTGCTCTCCTTGCGATGCACTTCAACGTTGTACACGAAGAGGCAAGAGGTCGTTCATAGGACTGACTGGGTTCTTACATGGTGGCTTCATATTCGATCGAGGGTGGGAGGCTGGGACGAACTGTTCAGCGGATGGTAGCCATGCCTTAAATCAGCCCCGCACTGAGACATTCTCGCCGCCTTGCGATTGGAAATTGGTTCTGATTCATCCTGACCCAGCCTCTTCGACCATCAGAGTGGCAGGAGAGTTGGAAAGAGATTGGATTCGTATGTGCAGCAACAAACCGAATCCGAATAGAGACCGAATGGTCGAATTGGTGAAGTCATGGATCATTCCCAGCTTAGCAAAACAGGATTTTGATGTTTTCTGCCAGTCCATCGAGGAATATGGTCGACTCGCGGGCAGACTATTTGAACCGATTCAGGGCGGACCCTTCCGAGACGCGGAGGTCGCTCAGATGATCGATTGCGTGGTTGCATTGGGTGGTCGAGGGACTGGACAGTCCAGTTGGGGGCCGACAATCGTCAGTTGGTTTGAGGGCGAGGATCAAGCGGACGAGTTCATTCGCCGTTCGAATTCCTCGGACGCTTGCAGAGCGGCAAAACTGGTAAAAGCACAAGTCTGCAATCAAGGGGCTCAGCTAACATGGGAAAGCAGAATCGATTAGACTGTTAACACTTTTCGGTGAGCAAATCAGGTTCTCGCCTCGCTTCAGCACCCCTTAATCCATTCCTTCTTCAATCAATCACTACCCCTGTCGTTTCACCTTGACACATCTCAGTTCATTGCAAATTTCCAAATCATGAAGCCCCAAATACTACTTCAGTTGGATACGGATTCTCCTGCGAGCAGTTTCGATGCGATCGTTGCGATTGATGCCGGAGTGGAGCGTTTAATTTCTTACTCTGGAGTAACAGAGGACCAAGTCGAACGGCTCATACATGGCTGCATTTTCACCCGCGGACCAAAGGATCTTCACAATACGGCGATTTTTGTCGGAGGTTCGCAGGTTGCAGCCGGAGAGAGGATCGTCGCCCGAGCCAGAAGCACGTTTTTCGGAGCGATGTCGGTCTCGATATTGCTCGATTGCAATGGCTGCAATTCGACTGCGGCGGCGGCGGTTCTCCATGCCATGCGGCATGTCGATTTGCCAAACCAGTTGGCGATTGTCTTTGGGGCTACCGGACCTGTCGGCCGACGGGTAACTGCTTTGCTCGCTCGCCGAGAAACGAAAGTCGTTGCTGTTTCACGCGATCATGATCGCGTTGCGCAGATGTGCAATGAGCTTGTTCAATCGGAGGGCATTCATCCAGAGTTACTCCACCCGCGATCTTTATCGGACTTGCAAGATATCGGCGATCTCATCAACCCGAGCGTGGTCGTCGGTTGCGGTGCGGCTGGGGTCGAATTATTGCCAGAATCAAAACTAGCCGAATGGAAATCGGTCCGGGTGGCAATTGATCTGAACGCCGTTGCACCCTCCGGAATCGGCGGAATTCAAATTCAAGACTATGGCACCGAGCGCGATGGTCGTTTCGACTATGGAGCGATTGGTGTCGGAGGCTTGAAAATGAAAATTCACAAGGCAGCTATTCAAAAGCTGTTCGAGAAAAACGATCTCTTCCTCGACGCCGAGCAATTGATGGAAATCGGGCAGGCCGTTCTCATTAAAGAAGGCATTGCATAAATCGCACATTAAGCTGTTGCGAGTCACGCCCTCGCGTAAGCTAGTGCATGCAGCGAACAACTTGCACGCTTTCGACTGCTAGTCGATTCGGCTATTTCGCGTTGGCTGTCACACCGGGGTGATCGTCGGTACGAAACGGCGTTAACGGTAGACCAACTTGGCTGAACATGTTACAGACTGGATTATCTGCCCATGCATAGCGGACAGCGACTGGATTGGGGACTTGGTCGCTGCTAACGACGATACGGCCATCGCGCAAGATCTCGGACTTCGCCCAAACGAAATGGAAGTCGTCTCCGGCAATTGCAAATCCTCTCGGCTCTTGAACGTCGAACGGACGCCATCCTCCTGCCACATGGTCAAACGAGAGAGTGATCTTATTCCCTTCCTTTTCCATTTCCCGATACCGAGGACTCTGGCACGCAATGTCAACTCCATAGTCTTTCGCGAGAGCCCAACGCGCCAGCCGTTTTCCTACATCCAACTTATTCCGAGGATGGATATCTTTCCCTTCACCGATGTCAATGATCACGGCTTCGCCAGTGTTTGGAAGGACGTCCATGGTCATGGTTTGGGCTTCGCGAAGTTCCGCCCAAGCACTTTCCGCCGGCTCGGCTTTCTCGTTCATGAAATCCGCTAGTTGGACCCAGTAAAATGGAAAGTCACCCTGGCCCCACTCTTCTCGCCAGCTTGCAATCATCAGCGGAAAAAGCTTTCGATACTGATACGCTCGTCCGGCATTCGACTCTCCTTGATACCAGATAGCTCCCTTGATGCCGTAGCCTAGATGCGATTTGAGAACACCGTTGTAGATGTTCCCGGGGCGGGCATTTCCTGTCATTTGACGTCGAAGATTTTCGAGCCGGTTCTTCTCCTCGTCCGTCAGCTCCGATTTGGAATTTAGCTGTTGATATGCAGTTTCCATCTCGTGCCAGCGAGCCAGCAACGGGGCGTATTCCTCATCGGCTTCGAGCACGGAACGCTGAATCCACGCCTCGCAGGCAGAACCTCCCCATGCATTGTTGATCATGCCGATTGGAACGCCCAACGTCTGGTGGAGCTGTCTCGCAAAGTAATAGCCGACAGCAGAAAAATAGGAGACTGTACCCGGAGAGCACACTTGCCACTGTTGATTGTGGGTCCAGACCGGTTCTTGAGTTCCAACCTGAGGAAAATTAATCATGCGAATGCCGGGATAGTTGGCCGCAAGCCGCTCCAGGTCCGCATCGTTCGAAGCGGCAACCTGCCATTGCATGTTCGATTGGCCAGAACATATCCAGACCTCTCCCACTAGAATGTCCTCGAATTTCAAGGTGTTCGATGCGGCAATGTGCAACGATAGCGGCTCACCAACCGGCAGTGGGTTCAGAGTCACCTGCCAATTTCCGTCACTATCGGCGGTCGTCTCATGCCGTTGATCAGCGATTTCGATGACCAATTTCTCGTTTGCGTCAGCCTTGCCCCAAACTCGATTATTCTGCCCTTGTTGCAGAACCATGTGGTTTCCAAAGATGTTGGGAACCGTGACGGAAGCATGGAGAGATCTTGAACCGAGCATCAGCATTAAAGATAGAGCGAACCAGCGTGACTTGCTGCCAATTTTCATGATGGATTTCCGTCAGAAGGGGAAAGCAGGAAGGAGAGAGTAAAAGACGACCGCAGTGAAGCCCGAATCGCGAGGAACGGACATTTTCGGTTGGAATTCATTCATCGAGAATGAATTCATCGACGAATCGAAGATAAGCAAGCCGCAACGAATTGGCAAGGACCGAGGGGCCGCCGACAGTGATGAACAGCTACCATGACAGTTCTTGGCAAGCTGTTTTTGGTCAGCTTGAGGCCAATGGCTTTGGATGGAGACCGAGTGCCTCTTGAACCTTTTGGCGGTAGGCTTCGTCCCTCAAAAGACAGGAAGGCATCAAAGAACCGTCCGAGAGGCACCGTTGCCAGAAAAGGGAATTGCAATACAATCGACAGCCTTAATTCAAAGTTTGGACCCTAACTTACGCCGAATGGCTGGTGCATGACTACCAGTCCGAAACGAAAGCGGGGCTTGGAAGGATGAAAGTGTTCTGAAGAAGTAAGCTACCTCGGGTAGATTGCCATCTTCCGCTCGCTCAGTCCTTCCGATGGCTTTGAATTCAAGAAATCGGGCCGTAGCGCAGCCTGGATTAGCGCGCTACCTTGGGGTGGTAGAGGTCGTGGGTTCGAATCCCGCCGGCCCGATTTTGGAAAACCCTTGGATATCACCTGAGTTCCAAGGGTTTTTTTCGTTTTCTGGTCCAAAGTTCTTCGAATCTCTGGTGGGGCGAATTTTGCCGCTATTCAACAAGCTTTGACCCGTTTTGACTTTGTCAGGTGCAATCATTTGGCGCAAAAGTTGGTGCGACCGCTCGTCGAAGAGACAGAATCGACAAAAGTCAGTTAGGCTTCGAAAAGGCCTCGGAGTCGTTATGGATTGCGTGATCAAATACCCGGAATCGTCCCTCGCTTACGCTGCGAGCTACTTGTGTCGCTAGTGATCGACCAGTTATCCAGCTTGAACCGACCAGTTGATCCTGTCTTCACGGCCTCCGTCGGGACTTACACGCGACCAGTTACTTCCTGGGTTGATTCCGCTGGTCGGTTGAGAGCTTCCGTCAAAGACGCTCAACGACTTGCCTGTCGCAAAACGAAAAACGGACGGTTGAGACAACCGTCCGTTCTGTAGAGTGACAAGGAA
>JBBIUE010000144.1:0-4909 GCA_037440405.1 Pirellula sp.
GCTTCGGGGAGAGGAGTTGGAGGTGAGGGGCTCTTCCTCCGGCCTTCGGTCTCACACCTTCAGCTTCCTACAAATCCCCATCGAAGACGTTCCTCTCGGCGCTTGCATTCCGACCAAGAATCCCAAGCCTTGGGAATACGACGACACCTTCCCAGAGCCTGAGGAATCGACATGGATGCGTTTTGCATTGACGGCTCGCGATAACGAAGGAGCTCTCATCGAGGCGGAATTCATTCGACCCAAGTCGTGGATCGAAAAACATGCCATCCGAGCCGGCAGGCGACTCCCAATGAATATCGCCGAGCTGCGGCTATCCGGAGTAGCGACCGTCACGGAAGTCGATGAATGCGTACCGATCGCCACAGGCGACGGCAGCGTTGTGACGGGGCGGTTTCGAACCAGCCGCGTTGATGTGCTTGCTCGACTGGAGGTGGTTGCAGAGAATGGCAAAGCGGAGGTTTTGGAGGGGACGACGGTCCATCCCATCTGGTCGATTGATCGAGATGACTGGGTACCGATCAGTGAGCTACTTGAAGGCGAGCGATGACTGACCGATGACGGCCCCGCCACCGTCCGCTCCATTCAACTAGTCCGCACCTCCGCCCCCGTCTACAATTTCGAAGTCCACGGCAAGCACGTCTACCAAGTCGGCGAGCTTGGGTTGCTCGCGCATAACGCAAGTCCGGGGCGGTGCGCTCTGATCGCCGAATTGGGCGAAGAAGCCTTGAAGGGAAAGCATGCGGCCCACATCATTCCACAAAACGGTTGGAAATGGGCACCGGATAGTCTCCATGCGATCATTAAAAGGGTGAAGGATAAGGGCTTGATCCACGATCTCGCTAATCTCTTTCCTGCTGATCCAGGTGGTCAGGCGGGTACGCATACGATGAGGTATGTCGAAAGGTTAATTGATGTAATGGATGATTGGGTTTCGAGGGACAAACTGCTCGAAGGTATCGCCATTCTCAGGCGAGAAATCATGAGGGGCAAATTCTAGTGAGTACTCCCAAAGCTATTTTTCGGCTTAAACCCGACTTATACGATCCGCGATTCCATGGGTTTGTTTTTACAGGCGCTCCATCCTGTCTCGGTTTCGAGGGTCTTGTTAACGATTTCAAAGTGGAGGGTGGTGACAGCCTAGATTGGAAGCTGCGGAGCCTTCGAGCCGTCTGGAAACCTGTCAATGTGACCGGACCAGTCAATGCTTTTAATGACTATCCGTGTCTTGAGCTGACCACACCGGTCTTCAGTCGGCGAGCTGTCTATGCGCTGGGTAAGATGCTCACTGACAACGGCGAGTTGCTCCCCCTCATCACGGACGTCGGTGAATATTACGCTTACGTTTGCCTGACGAAAGTGGAAGGTGCGTTGGACTGGAAAAAATCGCGCATTTCGTGGCCCAGCGAGCCGAATAGTACAGCTTTTCTTATTGAGTACTTTGCTTTCAAGAAGACGAAAGTTCCTACGGCCGCCATCTTTCGCCTCGCCGAGCATACGGTCATGCACTTCGTTAGCGATGCCTTCAAAGCAAGAGCCGAGGAAGCGGCCCTGAACGGCCTGCACTTTATCAAGGTGTGGCCTCTTCCTGAGGGAACAGATTATGACATGGAAGACATAAAACTAAATCGGAACCGGAAGGCGGCCAAGCTGGCGGGGCATGCGGTGATCTTGCGATTCCAGCTCAGGGCCGAGCGGCCATCGAAAAAGGAAAAGGCCGCAGCTCAGCAGATCGAGGAGTCGCTGCGGAAGCTTCTCCAACCCAGATCCTTGCAGGATCGCTATTGGGGTACGGTGGAGGTCACCGAGTTCGTGGATGGCGAATTGCGTGTTTTTTGCAGTTGTCCGAATTGTGATGACCTGTTCGACTACTTGAAGGACTGGATCGAGAGTGTTCCTTTGGAGAACGAAATTCACGTCATGAAGCGCTACGGTCACATCTACGACCGGAAAGCCAAAGAGGAGCGAATCATCGTTCGCTAGAACTTCACGATGGACAGAGGGCATGACAACATCGACAAAAGTAGCCCGCAGCGTCAGTAAGAGATGCTTCAGGGTCGTTACATCCAACTCTATGTACTATGTAACAACTCCTGGCCCTTGCGAAAGGCAAATTGAGTTCTTATCGCTCGTGCTGCTTTATCGTCAATTTGCAGGCCTGAAGAAATTCAAGGACCGCATTCAAGCCAGTATGTCGCGGACTACGTTGCCGTAGACGTCGGTCAGGCGATAGTCGCGGCCGGCGTGGCGATAGATCAATCGTGTGTGGTCGATTCCAAGAAGATGCAGCAGGGTCGCATGGAAGTCGTGCACATGAACCTGATTTTCGGCGACCGTCGCGCCAATTTCATCTGTTGCGCCATAACTCATGCCGCCTCGAATCCCTCCCCCAGCAATCCACGAGGAAAAGCAGGCGCTGTGATGCCCTCGGCCTTTGTCCCCATCGACTCCCGGGGTCCGTCCAAACTCCGTCGTCCAAACGAGCAGCGTTTCATCGAGCATCCCGCGACGCCTCAGATCCCTCAGCAATCCTGCTATCGGTTTGTCGATGACCTTGGCATGATCCGCATGCTCTGCCATATTCGCATGTTGATCCCAGTTGTGACCCGAGCTTCCATCGATGATCTCGATGAACCGCACATCGCGCTCAGCTAATCGGCGAGCGACAAGACACTTCCAACCGAAGACTTCGGACGCCTTATCGTTGAGACCGTACAATTCTTTGGTATCCTCCGATTCGCTCGAAAGATCGAACGCTTCGGCAGCTTCCGATTGCATGTGGAAGGCAGTCTCAAAACTGCGAATGCGGGCGGCGAGGTTGGAATCGTCACCCCGACTCCTCAAATGCCTGCGATTCACTTGTTCGGCGAAATCCAGTTCCGCTTGCTGCAGAGTTTCGCTGGCCGTCCTCCGCTCGAGATCGACTATCGGCTCCTTGCCGGGGATGACGCGAACACCTTGGTGATAAGCGGGAAGGAAATCATTCGCGTAGACCTGCGTCCCGGCATAGGGAAGTTGAGCAGCCAGCACGATAAAGGACGGTAGATTCTGATTGAAGGTGCCGAGGCCATAGCTGACCCACGCGCCAAAGCTGGGCCGCGAAAAAAAGAACGATCCCGTGTGCATAGCCAACGTGGCCTGATAATGCTCGTTGTCATCGGACTTCATCGACTTGATCAAGCAAATGTCATCCATGCATTCGCGCAGATTGGGGAACAGATCGCTGACCAAGGTTCCGCACTCGCCGCCGGGGCGGAACTCCCAAAGTGGTTTCAACAGCACCCGCTGCTGATTTGAAAGTCCGCCACCAACACCCATTTTCTTGCCATCTGCCTTGAACAGCTCCGGCTTGAAATCGAAGGTGTCCATGTGGGACACACCACCGTTTGAAAAAATGAAAATGATCCGCTTCGCTTTTGGAGGAAAGTGCGGTGGCTTGGGTGCCAGAGGGTCCGTCAAGTCGTTTCCCAGTAGCTCCGAAAGCAGTCCAGGAAACAGGAGCGATCCCGCTATCATGCTTTGAATCATCGTTCGCCGAGGTAATTGCTCACCCATGCGTCATTACTCCAAATAAATGAATTCATTGAGCCGAAACATAGAGCGAACCCAGGATCGCCAAGCCTCTTGGTCAACCGAATCATTCGATGTCGATTCGGAGAGGACTTGTCGAGCTCGCTCTAAATAAGCCAACGACTGTTCTAACTCCGTCGCTTCCGGCGGTCGAGACAGCATGATCCGCCAAGCCCATTGAATCCGGTCGATATCGCTTCCCCCGAGTTGCAAGATTCGATCGACCAATCGGGAGGCTTGCTCGTGGACAAAGGGATCATTCAACAGATAGAGAGCTTGGAGAGGCGTCGTACTGGTTATTCGCAGTGGCGTGCTGGCTGCTGGATCGGGGCCGTCAAAGATGGCAAGAAATGGATGTCGCTGAATGCGTTGCGTCATCAAATAAACGCTTCGCCGATTGGTCGCGTACACGGCTTTGAAGGGATTGTGTTGCGTAAACTTCCAATCCTTTGGATGAGGGAAAGGATGGGGACCTGCCGGAGTAAGATCCAAATTGTCCCCCAGCATGAGAAGAGTATCGCGAATGGCTTCCGCATCTAATCGGCGGCGCGGAAACGAAGACAAATAGACGTTCGTCGGGTCCAAGGAGAGGGCCTCTTCACTTCGTAAGCTCGATAGTCGATAGGTTCGCGAAGACATGATCAACCGGTGCATTGCCTTGATCGACCATCCAGACTCGACGAAGCGAGTTGCCAGCCAGTCCAAGAGCTCCGGATGAGTCGGTGGTTTCCCCTGTCGTCCGAAATCGTTGGGTGTTGGTACCAACGGTAAGCCAAAGTGATACAGCCAAATTCGATTCACCGCCACACGCGCGGTGAGAGGATTTTTTGGATTGACAATCCACTCGGCCAATTGCAAGCGGCCGCTGGTTGGGTCTCGCGAGTCCAAAGTTTCGCCTCCAAGGACTTTTAGAAATCGGCGAGGCACGACCGGACCTAGCTTGTTGGGATCTCCCTTAATCTGAATCGCCGCGTCGCCAATGTCGCTGGCTTCTTGAACTGCATAAATCGTTTCGAACGGGAGTGGCTCGGCTTCGAGAATACGAATTGACTCTTCGATGGATTTCAGGCGTTTATCCAGTTCCTCGCGATCTTGTCCTGATGCTTTGTCGCGTTCTGCCGTTATCGCTTTGACCTGCTCCTTGAGTTCCTCTTGCTTTGCCGCACGTTCTCGCTCGACGCGCTCAACCTCGTCGCTCGATGCAACAGGTACAAAATCCCTCTGGCGCTGGTCCAACTCGATCCCCGGCCATGGATACTTTGTGCTTTGAAAAATACCATACAGACCATAGAGCTGGTTTCAAAACCCCGAAAGCTGATCTTTTGCTAACAAAGGAGTTGGG
>JBBIUE010000145.1:0-4786 GCA_037440405.1 Pirellula sp.
GCAAATTCCGGCACCAACTGGAATTACTGCTCTTTGTGGGAGTAGCGTGAACAATTGTCAACGCGATCACAGTCTGATCCCAACGAGTGTGAAATTCGCGAGCCAAAATTCTCCGAGCAGGCGAACATGAAGTTCAACCCGTTTGGCCCGACGAATCGAGTTTCGCAAGCTTTTGCTCATGCTGCACTCCAGCCCGAAGTCGAGTCGGTAGTCCATTTCGCGACGATTCGATTGGAAAGTTACCTACCTTGGAAAGTTACCTACCGTTTCCTCAGGCCACATTCAGACCTAGAGAGCAGCAGGGCCGATAGCGAAGAATCGTACTGGACCAAAAGTCAAAAGAGCAAGCGAGTTACGGAAAACACTGAGGAAAAACACACCTAAAAACTACCCGGCTAGGACTCGAACCTAGAATGGAGGAACCAAAATCCCCTGTGTTGCCATTACACCACCGGGCAGTGATGAACGATATCCCCATGGGGAATCTTCCGTCAAAGTGCGGAGAGTTTAACGGCTGGCCTCCTGATTTACAACCGCAAATGCCAGCCGCTGAAGCTCGATCGCCATGTCGACGTCGATAACGGGAATGCACGTTTTTGGGGATCGGACGTTCGTCGGAGCGAAGTTCAGTATCCCCAAGACACCGCTCTTTGCCAAACGTTCAGCTACATCGGGTGCAACTTCCGCCGGAACGGCCAAAATCGCAAGCTGGATCGGGGTGCGTGCTACCACTGAGTCGAATTGATCAATGGATTTAATGGTTAGTTTTCCAACCTTCTTGCCAACCTTGGCCTGATCCAGATCGATGGCTGCCACCAGTCGAAATCCCTGGGTTTCGAAACCGCGATAACCAGCGAGTGCTTGCCCGAGATTGCCCATTCCTACCAAGGCGATGTTCCAGTCGCGATCCGTGCCGATGGCGGATCGAATCGTTTGGCAAAGTTGGCTTGTCGAGTAACCAACGCCGCGCCGACCAACAGCACCGATGGCCCCAAGATCCCGACGGACCTGCGAGTCCGTGAACCCCAGCCGCTCACCCAGTTGAGAACTATTGATGGTATCGATCCCACTTCGCTGCAACTGCTGTAGCTCTCGAAGGTAAATCGCCATTCGCGAGATTGCACCGCTCGGAATGATTGCGGATGCGAAGGAATTGCTGGTTGTTCTTTCCGGTTTGAATTTCGTCATTTTCTCTTTCGCTGGAACAACCGGCATTCTCGCGCAATCCATTTAACCCAGAACTCTTAGAATTCACAAAACTCCCAATTTTCTCAGCCGCTACATTTTTCTTATCCAAAGATATGGAGTCCGTCGATTTAACTGTTGCTTCGGAACAGGTTTGCGCAACCGCCATTGTAGCGTGATCGAGTGCCTGAATCCCGTCAAGCACGTTTTCTCATTCGAGAAAGCGGGCACGGGCGGGATTGAGCAAGCACATTTGTCAAAGATCCTGCTCAGGCGTTGAACGGACCAGTTCTGATAAATGTGGCGAGTTGACCTTCGCCATGCCAGATGCTGCTTTTAGCTTGGGTTCAAAATTTTTCAAGGAGAACGGGAGATGAAAAAGCTGTTGGCTCTGCCGATTTTGGCGGCGTTGCTTACCGCCACTTCGGCTCAAGTAGCTTCCGCCGCCTACTGTGGCGCGATCAGCTATGAAAACTCCGGTGCTGCCATGGAGGATCCCTGTGGTCCGACAACGCACACCGTGACCCGAACCGTTCGCCGCGTCGTATGGGAACCGGAAACGGTGAACACGACTCGACGCGAGTACCAAACGGTTTGGGAAGAAAAGGAAGTTCAGCGTGTTCGGCACGAGCATTCGACCGAGTATCGCGAAGTCACTTACACCGTGAACAAGCCCGTTTGGGAAACACGGCAAGCGACTCGCACCTACACGGTCAATCGTCCAGTGTGGGAAACGCGAACCAAGACCATCACCTACAACGTAAGCCGTCCGGTTTACGAGACGCACCAAAAGGTCGTCAATTTCACGGTGATGAAGCCGGTTTACGAAACGCATGAGAAGATCATTAACTATACCGTTCGTAAACCAGTATGGGAAACACGTGAAAAGGTTGTGAACTACACGGTGATGAAGCCGGTTCATGAGACCCATCAAAAGGTCGTGAACTACACCGTCATGGTTCCGGTACACGAGACCAAGGAACGAACCATCAACTACACAGTGATGGTCCCTGTCACCGAGACCAAGGAACGCACCGTTACTTATACGGAACGAGTTCCAGTGAATTACACCAAGACCATCATGGTCAACACGGGGCACTGGGAAACTCGAGCGGAAGAAGTAGCCGGTCCGGTCATTCGTCGCGTTCGCCGCACGCCAGGTAGCTGGCAGTGGGATGCAGCATCGTGCCGATGCGTTTGGTGCCCAGGAACGCGCTGTGTCGAATGCGTTCAGTGCCCACCTCGCACGATTTGCTGCAAGGTTTGGGTACCGAGCTGCGAAGAGCGAACCATCAATTGCACCCGATACGAGTGCAAGGTTTGCACCAAGGTTGTTCCTTACACCTGCACCCGCATGGTTCCGGAATGCCGTACCAAGGTTTGCACCTACAATGTCTGCCGCATGGTTCCTGAGTGCCGTCAGAAGACGGTTTGCTACACGACCTGCAAGATGATTCCTGAATGCCATTCGAAGACCGTCTGCTACAAGGTTTGCAACTGGGTTTGCGAGCCCTGCAGCAAGAAGGTTTGCTATACGACTTGCCGTATGGTTCCCGAATGCCGTCAGAAGACCGTTTGCTACACAACCTGCAAAATGGTTTGCGAGCAACGAACCAAAGATGTTTGCTACCGAGTTTGCACGATGGTTCCAGAGTGCAAGACGGTAACTTGCTGCTACAAAGTGTGCACGATGGTTCCGACCACCTGCACCAAGATGGTACCTCACTGCGTTTGCAAGTGCGTACCCTACACCTGCACCGTTAAGGTTCCTCGCCGCGTATGCGTCGAAGTACCTTGCACCTATACCCGCTGCGTTCGCAAGGTTGTCTGCGAAGAAGTTCCTGTGAACGTATGCTGCCCAGCTCCCGGACATTGCTGCATGCGAAATGGCCTGTTCAATGGCCGTATCCGTTGCATGATTCGCAATGCTTTTGGTCGGATTCGCAATGCGGCCGGCCGAATCGGTGGCTGCGGTTGCGGTTGTGCTTCGGCATCGTCCTGCGGTTGCGGTTGCTAGTTGAACTGAATCTTGCTTCCGTTCCTCGTAAGCAGATCTGGTAAGTCAGAGCGGTCGAGTCGCCCAGTGCGGTTCGACCGCTTTTTTCGTTTTTTTCTCGTGCGTTCCCATTGCTTTTCAGGTAGACCCCGCGAAAGATAGCACAGGGGAGGTTGAGCCATATCCAAGTTGGCAAAAAAGTCTGGCTTCGAGTGGCGCGAACCCTTCTTCCATCCTGATACAAGATGTCGACGGCCGAGAGCCGTAGTACATCGGGGGAAACGTGCTGACGTTTTGCCAAAGTCAAGTCGGACCGCTCCAAACTTTCCCGACTCGACACGCTCCAAACCATACAGGCAAAAGCACGCTGCCACCGGTGAATCTTCTACCCTCAATCTGCGGAGAATTCACCTATGCGCATCGCATTCTTGGCCGTTACGGCCCTGCTCGTCGGCAGTTCCGGCGCCATCGCGTCCGACTGGACGAAACAATTATTCACTTTGACCAAGCACGATTTTGGCACCGTTGCTCGCGCCGCCAAAACCGAATTTCGCTTCGAGTTCGAGAATCGAACCAACCAAGTCATCCATGTCCGAAGCGTGCGAGCAAGTTGTGGGTGCACCACACCAATCATCGAAACGGAGACGGTCAATCCCGGCGAGCGAGGTTCCATTCTGGCTCGTTTTAACACCCTGACACATACCGGAAAACGCCAAGCCACCATTACGGTTTCCTTTGACCGCCCCTCCTACTCCGAAATTCAACTTCAAGTCAACGGCTATATTCGCAGCGACATTGTCTTCAACCCTGGTGAGATTGCATTCGGTACCTTTCCAGAGGGAGAGGAAAAGGAGGCTCTCGTCGATATCGATTACGCTGGACGCAATGATTGGCAGGTTCTCGGGGTCCGATGCGGTGATAGCTCCATTTCTGGAAATGTAAAGGAAGTCAGCCGCGGCGGAGGACGAGTCAAATATCAATTGAAAGTGAAACTTGATGGTACCGCCCCCTCAGGACCACTCTTGACCGAAGTCCTCATCGAAACGAATGACCGAAACTTGAAAGTCGTGCCGCTCCGGTTGATTGCCAACATCGAACCTGCGATCGCCATCAGCCCACCATTACTGTCGCTGGGCGACATCAAGCCTGGTCAGGCCGTCAAGCAAGTGCTCATCCTGAAAGGTCGTCAACCATTTAATATCGTCGATCTGTCGTCGGACCGGTTCGATATTGAATTCGACAGGACCACGGAGCCAAAGATTTTGCATCAGTTGCCTTTGCTGATTTCGCCAAGAAACGGAACAGGTTCGCAGCAAGGCGACATCATCGTCAAAACAGATTTACCGGGCGACTCCCAAGTCAGCGTCAAGGCTACGTATCACATCAAATCTCAGAATCCAGAATAGTTGGAGTCAACTCTTTTGAAAGGACGATTCATCCCACGTATGGGGCTCTAGTCCGTGTTCGAATTTCCTTCGAATCGATTCAATATCGTGACGGTGAGTGAGCCGCCATAAGGTCACCACAGCCTGCCAACTCTCTCTTCCTACTTCCTTGTCACTCTACAGAACGGACGGTTGTCTCAACCGTCCGTTTTTCGTTTTG
>JBBIUE010000146.1:0-4720 GCA_037440405.1 Pirellula sp.
GTTCGGTTGTCGACGGCTCCGACTCCGGTGCAGCCTCCCCGTCCACACCAACTTCCATTTTCTTGCCGCGTTCCTTGAATTTCTTTACCATGTGGGGTAACGGTTTTTCGCTGCTCTCGGCGATCGGGACACCATTGGAGTCTAAGTTGCTCAATTCGTGCTGCAAGATACCGAGGAGGGTCTGCAACATGACCACTGCCATGGGGCCGACGACAATTCCGATGGCGCCGAGCGCTTGGACTCCACCGAGGACACTTAGCAGGGCCAGCAGGGGATGTAGTTGGCTTTGTCCGTGGAGCACAAACACCTTGACCACATTGTCGACCGATCCCACGACGATCATGCCCCAGCAAGCCAACAACGAGGCGGCTAACAAACGGTCTTCGTAGATTCCGACATACAGACACACCGGCACCCAAACCAAGGCTGGGCCGACGAACGGAATCAACGCGCACATTGTCGTAACGAATACCAAAAGCACGAGTGAATTCATTCCGACAAAGTAGTATCCGATACCCGCTGTCAGTCCCTGAGCCACGGCCGAGAGAATGGTTGCGACAACGATGGCGCGAGAAACTCGATCGAATTCAGCGAGGAGCTGCTGCTCGTAGCGATTGTCCAACGGCGACAGCTGCATGACGGCCTTGACCATCGAAGGTCCGTCATACAAGAAAAAGTAGAGTGAAATAATGAGCACTCCCGTCCCGATGATGAATTGAACAATAAATGCCCCGGTTGCGCTCCCAAATGACAGCAACTTCGGCTGAAGGTAGTTCACGCCGGTTTTGAACAGATCAGCAATCTCTTGGTCGGAAGGGTTGCTGATCTCTTTGAAGAACGCCATGGTGCCCCCCCCCATCAGCGTCTCTCGCAGGCCTCGCCATTTCTTCCCAAATTGAATGACTCGCTCTTGGAGTTCCATAACCGATAACTCACGCATTTCTTGCGGACTGTCCGCTTCGTTTTCTTCGTCCGAGCTACGATCCGATTCTTGTACCGAATTGACAGGTACCTCAAAGGGTGGAACCAACAATGCGAGAGCCTCACGTATTCCCTCGAAATCGTCTTTGAATCCCTCGGAGCCCGGTCTTTCCAGTACCTTTCTTTCCAGTTCACCAATCTCTGTACTGACTCTTTTGATAATTGGATCGATCTTTTGCTGTCCATCTTCAAGCGAAACAATGCTCGCGGAAACGGACTGAAGTTGTTCAATCTCCATTCGCAGACGTTTGATCTCGGCGGCGTCCGGATTCTGCAGTCCAAATTTATTCCGCATCCGTTCTAAAAACAGCTTCGCGCTCGTTTCGTTGATGTCGGCGACGAGCGCTGTGCCCTGAATGGCCGCCGTTGCCAGCGCAAAACCGATCGGAATGAGCACGACGAGCATGATCATGAACGTAGTAAGACCGGCCGCTAAATGTTCTCGATTGCCGGTTTCGTTCAGCACCCAGCGATGCAGAGGTCGAAAGACAACCACCAGCACAACCGCTAAGAACACGGGAACGAGGAACCCGACCATCACCTTATAGAAAAGGATGCCGACCAACACAATAACTGCGACCAATACAGCGAGCGATACAATGCGGCTCATCCCGTTTCCCTACTCAATTCAACGGTACAATGTGTCATCACTCAAATACTCAAAAGCAGTTTTATGAAGACCGTTGTACCATACCTTACAATTCGATCTGTCGCAAAGGGATTGATCGCTGCGTTCGTCCTCTTCGGTCTCTTTCATGCGATTCACGGGGCTGTCGAAGACGTTTTATCCACGAATAACCAAGTAGAGCTGCGCGCTGCCGAGATCGAGCAGCGGTTGTCGGTGGCCGAGTCTCTTCCTGAACGGCAAAAGTTGCTGAACGAGCTCGAACAAACCAAGAGCGAACGAATCTCTTGGACTTCTCTACGAATTGTTCCGCTGCTTGGCGCGATTGCTTTGAATATGCTTGGTCTATTTCTTGCAGGGGAGTATTGGCGCAACGTGTTGCATCGAGTGGGAGCAACGGTTCCTTGGCGTGACGCGCAGGAAGCTTACTTTCTTGGGCATTTGGCAAAGTATTCGCCGGGCAAAGCGTTGACCGTCATCGTCCGCGTGGAACGATTGAAATCGATCGGTGTTCCCCGAACGTGGGTTTTCACCTCCGTCTTGATCGAGACGCTGAACTTCATGGCCGTCGGTGCTCTTGTTGGATGCGCCGCCGCTTTCATTGCCAAGCCTCCTGTTTGGATGATTGTCATTGCTTGCGTCTTCGCTGTCACCGCTCTCCTTCTCACATGTTCTGATGGACTGCGACTGGTGATGTACCTGATGAGATCGATGAACCGACTCATTCATCGCGTTGTTGGAAGAAGTACCGGTTCCAGCAAGACTATGCTGCTGATTGAAGCCATGTTCGCTCCCTACACGACCTCAAGAGTAACATCGCGGTCTACCGTCGAAGGCTGGCTTCTCTTGGTCATTAGCTGGCTCCTGCTTGGAGTAGCACTATTTCTATCTGCGCACGGAGTGGTCAGCGTCTCCATGATGGATGCGAAATCGGCATCGCATTTCCTGTCAGTTGCAATCGCCGTGGCGGGACTCTCGACAGTCCTCGGCTTTTTGTCCTTTTTGCCAGGAGGGGTGGGAGCGCGCGAGCTGGTTGTATTCACTTTGCTTGGCCCTGTCATCGGAATGGCTCCAGCTCTTGCTACGGCGGTGGTTAACCGCCTCTGTGCGATTGTGGCGGAATTGTTAAGCTACTTGCTATTCAAAAAATATGCCATCCGCAAGAGTAATCGGAAGAGTCCGTTGTCAGCCGTCGAATCGACTACATGACATCAAGAGCAATCATCCGTTGGGTCGTCATCATCGCCATGGTCGTGCAACTGGGGCGCGTCCTGAGTGTGAGCTCGCGCGAGGGGGACACGCCATTCTTGAGTGCGAATGATCGATCGCGATGGTGTACGGTGGCCAGCTTGGTGGAAAACGGTAGCTTCGAAATCGACTCCATCATCGCAATTCGAAATTCGGCGGGGCGATCGACTTGGGATTCGATTGACAAAGTCCAGCATGTTGGGAGCGATGGGAAACTCCACTTTTATAGCAGCAAGCCGCCGTTGCTGTCGGTCATCGTGGCAGGGGTATATTACGTCGTTTACAAACTCACAGGTTTGGCGCTCACGGAACATCCACTGTATGTAGCTCGAATTCTTCTGGTTTGCGTGAACGTTGTGCCGCTGGGAATCTTCTGGTGGCTGTGGATGAGGTCGCCGCAGTTCGAGGCAATGAATGTGTGGCCCAAATTGACGGTCGGCGCGGCCCTCATCCTTGGAACTTTTATGACGACCTTCGTCGTTACTCTGAATAACCATCTACCAGCAGCGATCGCGGCTGGGCTGAGCTTGATTTTGCTCTTGCAAGTCGGAACGACGGCTTTTAATGGGGGCGGCCCCAAAAGGCCATTGGCGAACTTCATGCTCACAGGTTTTTTTGCTGGATTGACGGCCGCTTTCGAACTGCCTGCACTTAGCTGGTTTGTGGTGCTCTTTGCACTGATTTTGTGGCGGTTGGGTTGGCGCGGGGCTGCATGGTATTTGGTTGGAGCAACGCCCGTTGCTGGCTTGTTTTTTATGACGAACTTTTGGGCTCACGGAGACTGGCGCCCCGCCTACGATCATCGACGGATTGGCGAGTTGATCGCGAGCTTACCCAGTCGAGCTCAAAGTGACGAAGCTCCCACCTTGGAGTGGCTCCGCCAGCATTGGGGCCATGTTCAACCGCCGTTGTCCGATTCTGCTCAGATTGTCGTGGGACGATTCCCGAATGCTTGGTCCGTGTGGGATGATACGCATTCCAAACGCTGGATCATTGTCGATGAACCTCAGCAAACGCGCTTGCATGAGTCCGATGACTGGTACGATTATCCGGGTTCTTATTGGCGATTTGGAGTTCCGCGTGGAGTTGATCGAGGTGAGAAGTCTCGAATGGTTTACGCGTTCCATTCGACGATCGGTCATCATGGTATTTTCAGCCTCACCCCCATTTGGTTGCTGGGCATCTTGGGTTTTGTCATCGTGTTGTATCGCCCTCAAAACGAAAATGTCGATATGCGCGTGATTGCAATCGCTATTGCCATAGTGAGCATCGTTTGCGTTACATTCTATTTTTCCCGACCCGAATTCGACCGAAACTATGGTGGGGTGAGTTGCTGTCTGCGATGGGTCATATGGCTAAGTCCGCTATGGCTGATATTGGTACAGATAGCGGTTGTTTCGTTCGAACACAATTCACTCGCGCGAGCCGGTGCAACAGGACTACTTTTGGTGAGTGTTTTATCCTCAGTCTACAACTGGTCAAATCCGTGGTCCCATCCATGGCTTTTCAATTTCTGGTCCTATTTGGGGTGGATACACTATCCGTGAGTCAATGATACTGGAAGGCGTTCTTACGACCACTTCGCACTCTGGCACAGTGCACGTCGCCCCGATGGGACCGGACGTCGATGAGTCTTTTTCGCAATGGACCTTAAAGCCATTTCAGACATCGGAGTCGTTCAAAAATTTGCGACGAGAGAATGCAGGAGTCTTTCATGTCGTCGATGACGCGCTGCTGTTATCGCTTGCAGTATTGGGTCGCGCCAATAATTGGCCTTCAAAGAAGCTCGCGGACGGGGGATTCGTTCTCGATGGCGCTTGCCGATGGTACGCATTGAGGATTGACGAATGGAATTTGGAAACGGAT
>JBBIUE010000147.1:0-4661 GCA_037440405.1 Pirellula sp.
GCCATCCATGCAAAACTAGCTGCGTAGCAGGCGCACCAGAGAGATTACACCCCTTCGATTTGCTTTGGCAAGCCACTGGATAAAGTTCATGAACAAACCTACATACGATCGCGATCGGATCAAGCAATCCATGGAAACTCCCAAGTCCTCCCATGACTGCTTCCTCGCAAAATCTTTCTCCGACGTACTGAGAATTTGGGCAGCTCATTCGCCGATCTGGACGGTCTCGCCACCACACGGTTGTCTCAAGACCTAGCTCGTTTATGATCTGTATTTTTTTGAAAAGTGGAAGTCGGAGCGCAAACCTTATGAAGCTTGAACGGTTAAGATTTGAAAAATGAGGACTAACGCAGCGACTCTTGAAAGGCATCCTGCAGAGCTTTCAGACCCAAATCTCCTTTGTCACCATCGATGACAACGTTGACTTGGAGTTCGCTCGTGTTGATCATAATGACGTTGATTCCTTTCTCAGCCAAAGCCTGAAAGAGTGCGATGGCGACACTGGTATGGCTCCGCAATCCAATTCCGCTGACCGAAAGCTTAGCAATGCTGCTACTGCCGGTGATGTGTCGGAATTTGTACTGGAGCCCCTTGAGCACCGTCATGCATTTGTCCAATTGCTCTTGGGGAACCGTGAAACTGATGCTCGTTTCGCCCTGAAAGCCGTCACAGCTCTGCACAATCATATCCACAAAGACACCCGCAGCAGCAACCGTTTGAAAAACATCGGAAGCCAATCCAGGCTGATCCGGTACGCCAAGCAACGTGATGCAAGCTTGATCCTTGGTCAACGTGATATCGTTTAGCACGAGCTGTTCCATGTCTTCGAGTTGGAGTCGCTCAACCACGTCGCGTACATCGGCATGGCGCTTGTGAGCGTCTCGACCAATGGTGTAGGTTCTGGCATCGGACGGTGCCAAGTGCAATCCAAATGCTTGATGCACGGAACGGAGGGCGAGCTGCGATTCACCCCGACTGACCAAGACACTAATCTTGATTTCGCTCGTCGTAATCATCTGGATGTTGATGTTGTTTGAAGCCAGGGCGTGGAACATCTTTTCGGCGATTCCGGTTTGCGTCGCCATCCCCATTCCGACAACGGAAACTTTGGAAACGGAATCGTCGCTGGTGAGACCAATGGCTCCAACAACCTTCACCGCTTCCTCAACTGCTTTGCTGGCGGACTTCAACTCATCGCGTGGGACGGTGAACGAAATATCGGCACGATTCTCTTGACCGATATTCTGAACGATCATATCGACCGTGATCTTGCGATCAGCAAGGCGTTTGAAAATCTCATAACTACAGCCTGGTCGATCGGGAACACCCTGCACCGTAATGCGAGCTTCATCTCGAGTCAGGGCCGCTCCACAAACGGCTGCGGTCGGGGATTCGGAATCATCGACGATCATGGTCCCTGGAGCGTCGGAGAAGCTGCTGCGAACGCGGATAGGCACGCCAAATTTCTTGGCAAACTCGATCGAACGATTGTGCATGACACTGGCACCCAAACTTGCAAGTTCGAGCATCTCGTCATAACTGATTTGAAACATTTGCCGAGCTTCAGGAAGCAGCCGGGGATCAGTTGTGTAGACACCATCCACGTCGGTGTGAATTTCGCATGCGTCAGCATCCAACACAGCGGCCAAGGCAACTGCCGTCGTATCGCTGCCACCACGTCCGAGCGTCGTGATGTTGAAATGCTCATCGATCCCTTGAAATCCAGCCGCAATGACGATGTTCCCATCATCGAGAAGCTTCATGATTCGCTGCGTCGATATGCGTCGGATACGGGCTTTGGTGTAGGAGCTGTCCGTGTGGATCCCGATCTGGGCGCCTGTCAGCGAAATCGCTTTTGCTCCCAAAGCATCGACAGCCATCGCCATGAGAGCGACGCTGACTTGCTCACCAGTACTGAGAAGCATATCCATCTCGCGAGCGGGTGGATTGTCGTTGACGCGATGGGCGAGCGATATCAGCTCATCCGTATTGTGCCCCATGGCACTTACGACCACAACCACGCGATTTCCTTCTTGCTGAGCTCGAATCGCTTTTCGAGCCGCCGCGAGAATTTTCTCAGGGTCCGCAACGCTCGTTCCACCAAACTTTTGAACAATTAAGGGCATCATTCTTGAGCTACTGTACCTCAACTTCGAGTGCTAAAGCCACCGTGAACGAACGCGGACATCATCTCCCAGCCATTGGAGAATTCGATCGGCGACTGTTGGGCTGAAATTTCGTCATAGGTCGTGGCAGCGCCGGCAGTGATGCCACTTCCGCAGCAAGCGAACGGAACCAATCCATGCGAGTGCTTCTTTGTCGAAACGGGAGTCCGATGATCGGGAAGCACCAGGATTCGATAATCGCCATACTTCCTCAATGCCTCATGCACCGGTCGAACGATGTGCTCGTCGATCCGTTCCAAGGCAAGAATCTTTTCGTCGGTCCGACCCTCGTGACTCGCTTCATCGGTTGCTTCGACATGAACGCAAACGATATCGTGAGATTGAAGAGTCTCAATCGCTGCCTCGCCTTTGCCAGCGTAGTTCGTGTCCAAGTAACCGGTCGCACCGTCCACTTCAATCCTGTCCCAACCGATCAGAGCCGCGATCCCTCGAAGCAAATCGACCGCTGTGATCATCGCTCCGCGCATTCCAAATCGATCATAAAAGGCGGGAAGGGAGGGGCTGCGACCTAATCCCCATAACCAGACATGCGTCGCTGGTCTCTTCCCTTCGCTCTTTCGACGAGTGTTGATCGCATGAGATGCGAACCAACGACCGCTGTCGCGCATGATTTCACTGAGAACATCGCTGCCCGGACCGCGAGGATAATCGTCCGCAACACTCAAGTCGGTCAAATCGTGCGGTGCACGCGTCCTCGTTTCCGTGCTGAACAGAGGAACGGAACCCGATTCTGGTCGATAAAGCAACAGATTTCGGTAACTCACCCCAGGAACAAATTGGAATTCGTCGCTATGCATTTGCGACTGGGCGTATGCCAAGAGCTCCGATGCATCAGCGGTCGATATATGATCGGCGGTGAAATCGACCATGACCTGATTTTCGACGGTCACCAAATTGCAGCGAATGGCCCAGTCATTGGGGCCGAGCTGAATTCCCTGAGCGGCTGCTTCGATGGGCGCCCGCCCCGTAAAGTAGATGTTCGGGTTATACCCGAATAGGGTCATATTGGCGACCTCACTCCCGGCGGGGAAATGTCGCGGAACATTGTCCGTCCGACCAATTATTCCTAGTCGAGCGATTTCATCCATTCCGGGGGTCCGAGCAGCCTGAAGCGGAGTTCGGCCTCCCAATTGCGGCAACGGATCATCAGCACATCCATCGGGAATGATGATCGCCATTTTCATCCGGGAAGTTCCTTTGCCATGTTTCGAAATTCAGATCCAAGCCTTCTGTTCATCGCTTCAAGATTATGACCGGACGGATTGGAATTCCAAGTCCAGTTCGCTCGAAGAATTGCGGGCCCAATCGATCTGGCGTCTAGACAACACGCATTCGCACGCAGGATCCTCGAACGGAATCAAGTCGCTCGATATCAGCGATCGCCGTTCGCGCAGCCCCTTCCGGCGCGTCATGAGTCATGATCACCAGAGGAACCATGCGATTTCCTTCATCTTCTTCGGCTTCGTGCTGGATGATCGAAGCGATGGAGATGCGAGAGCGTCCGAGTGCTCCTGTGATCTGAGAGAGAACGCCGGGTTCGTCGAGGACTTGGAATCGCATGTAGTATCTACCAGGAAGCTGATCGCTGTCTCGCAGATGAACGGTTGGCTGACGCTGGGAGAACAACTCCAAAGTTCGAAACGTGATGGGCGCCCTGCCGACCGAAGTATCGATCATATCGGCGACGACGGCGGAAGCGGTCGGCATTTGCCCCGCTCCTTGGCCATGGAAGAAAATATCGCCAACCGCATCGCCGACAACGGTGATGGCGTTGTAATTCCGACGTACCTCGGCCAGCGGTGTTCCCCTGCGAATCAGGGTCGGTGCCACGCTAAGCTCCAATCCATGCTCTGAAAGTTGAGCGTGAGCGAGCAACTTGATGCGATACCCAAGCTGCGCTGCGTAATGCAAGTCATCCAACTCAATCTCGGAAATGCCGGTGCGCGGAATCTCCTTCCAGTGGACGCGAGCGCCGAAGGCGAGGTGAGCGAGGATAGCCAGTTTCTGAGCAGCATCGCTACCATCGACATCCATCGAAGGATCGGCTTCCGCATAACCCAGCTCCTGGGCACGACTCAACGCCGCGTCATACGTCCAGCCATGCTCCTCCATTTGTGTTAGGATAAAGTTGCTGGTCCCGTTCAAAATTCCTCTCAGCGATTGGATCTGATTGGCCGAGAAGCATTGGCTAATGTTGGTAATGATCGGTACGCCACCAGCAACCGACGCCTCGAATGCGATGCACCTCCCAAGTTGTCTTGCTAGATCAAATAACTCCCCACCGTGTTCGGCCAGCAACGCCTTGTTCGCAGTAACCACATCTTTGCCAGCTTGCAAAAGACGTCGGGCGAATGTTCGGGCCGGTTCGAGCCCTCCCACCAAAAGAGCGACGACTCGGATATCGGGATCGTCAATCACATCTTCGAATCGATCGGTAAGGACTCCGTTAGGCAGCTCCACGCCGCGCTCTTTCTG
>JBBIUE010000148.1:0-4126 GCA_037440405.1 Pirellula sp.
TGCCAGCTCTCAATTTGAATGGCCGGGAGATAGGGTAGAATTCTCGAATAGATTGGCAAGAAGTTTTTGGATCAATCCCGCCCGAATCCCGCCCATAGCGCATGATTCATAGAACCCCGCCCTTTGTTGCGCGGGTGCACACCGCCAATGGATACGAAAAAAGGAAGCGTGGCCCTATTGTTTCGCAGCAATACCACGCTTCCCCCAAAGTACCGTTGGCTTTCGCTCTTACGGCTGCCCTGATCATCGTCATTCTCAGTCTCGATACTTCGATCCAAGCTCAAATCGTCTCGCATAATCTAGATGTAGCGAATGCACGGCCTCCGTCTTGTTGCAAAGCTTGTCACGCCACCGACTCCTATCGTCGTAAAGACATAAGGAGACGCAACTTGCGGTTCATTAGCAACTGTGTGACGACTCTGCAAACGGTCGTGATGCATCAGCCGATTCTATTGGTCCGATGGCAGTGCAAGAAGTGCAAGTTCACCTTTACCGATTATCCCGACTTTCGTCCTACCCTATAAACGCTACGCTTCCACTCAATTGTTGCAGCTTGCAAGCCACTACCTCGACAATTCGCAGTTGTCTCTGAGAGCGATTGTCGCTTCTCGAGGGAAGCCGATCGTCGATCGAGATCACCCGAAAGCCCCAGCCCTATCTCATACGACACTTTATCGCTGGCTGACGTTTCTAGGAGCGATGACCGTTTCGCTTGCCACCGGTTGCGATCTGTTCCTGAAAGATGATCCGTCGTCAACGGTTCATCGTTTCGATGGACCGGTCGATCCACGCAAGGCTCACTCCGAGGAACGCCTGCAAAGTCTCTCTATCGCGAGGCGTTTACTTTATCTGCGAAGTCGATGGGATGCTCGCTTCAAAAACGAACCCTTTTTCCCACGCTTCGCAACAGGTTGTCGCTCGCCATAACTTAAAAATCCGCTGCGACCCATTTTGGAGGTCGATCTTCTCTTTCGCAGCGTGGAAATCTTTATGGATCAAAACGACTTGGCCTGGACTGCCTTCCGGGCTTCGCTCCTCAGTCCGCTTCTGACCGGTGAAGTTTCTGAGGCGGAACGTGGAAACTATTTTCAAAAACTTGCCAATCAAGAGCATCTTCTCCCCAGCGGTAAGCGATCGAAGATCTCTCGGCGGACGCTCAGACGCTGGTACCAGCAGTTACGTGAGAGTGGTATTGAGCGGCTCAAGCCACAGCGGCGATCCGATCTTGGCCAGGCTCGTCGTTCCATTCAAGCCAAGATCGACCGAGCCGAGCAGCTTAAACGTGAGCAACCTCGGCGAAGTGATCGAGTCATCAATCAGATTCTCAAAAGCGAATTTGGATCTGGCCTGGCTACCTCAACTCTCTATCGTCACTTGAATCTGCGAGGTGCGACTCGCAAACGCCTGGGAGTTGACCAAGAGAAGGTTCGATGCCGATGGACCCGCCAGCTCCCGAACGCTCTTTGGATGGGGGACTTCTCGCATGGACCGATCGTTCTCCATGAAGGGAAATCTTGCCAAACCTATCTTTCGGCCTGGATCGATTCCCATTCGCGTTATGTGGTCGACGCTCGCTATTACATGCGAGAGAACGTGGATGTTCTTGTCGACTCGCTCTTGCGAGCTTGGGCCAGGCATGGTTCGCCTCGCGAACTCTACGCTGACAACGGCAAAATCTATCATTCCAACGGTTTGAGCATTGCTTGTGCAAAGCTTCAAATCGCCAAGCTACACCGGCCACCACGCGAGCCCGAACCTGGCGGACTGATTGAGCGATTCTTCCAGACCGTACAAAGCCAATTTGGTGCAGAAGTCGAAGCCTCGTCCACGCTCAGCTATACACAGCTCAATCAAGCCTTCGAGTCTTGGCTCCAGTCGGCCTATCATCGCCAAGTCCACGGTGCGACCGACCAAACTCCCCATGCATGTTACTTTACCGAGCAACGTCTTGTTCGGCATGTTTCGATCACCTCAGTCGAATCGTTCTTCTACCGTCGTGAGGAGCGGCGCGTCGATCGCACCCACTCCGACGTTTCGATCAACAACCGTCTGTATCAAGTCGATCGAAAGCTTCGTGGGATGATGGTCGAGGTTCAGTTCAATCCATTTCGCATCGACCCCGAGCAGCCTGACGAAGTCACGCTCTATAGCCTTCAAGGAGTCTATCTCGGAGTTGGCAAGCGGTATCAGCGTCAGCATGGTGCGCATCCTCCTGATGAGCAAGTTCGATTGAAACCGATGCTTGACTCGCCCTACATCCGTACGTTGCTACACGACAACGAGCAATTGAACGCGCAAGCTCGCCAGGACGGCATCGACTACAAATCGGCTATGGAACATGACCGACTGACGCTTCCACAATTGGCACAGCAGTTCAGCCATCACTTGGGCCGCTCGGGGCTTTCAAGCTTGACACCGGATGAACTCAACGCCTTGGAAGTCTTTCATCGCAACAATCCACAGGTTCGCTCTTGGCAAGTGCGAAGAGCCTTCGAGCAGGCCACCGGAGGCGGATTCGTCTCGACGCTGTTGTATCTCCAGCAAATTGCCTCCGATCAAGAAAGGTAGCAAAATTCGATCATGTCTTACTTGGAACATTTTAAGCTTCGCAGTCAGCCCTTCTCGGAACACGCTCCTCGGGAATCGCTATGGAGCGATGTCCGTATGGAGGAAGGGCTCTCACGCTTGCAACACCTAGTACAAAGTGGCTTGCTCGGCTTGGTAACCGGCGCGAGCGGACTCGGCAAATCGGCACTACTCAAACGCTTTATTGGAGAACAGTCACCGCAGTTCTGTCAAACCATCTATTGTCATCTGGCTCACTTACCAGCCAACGGCTTGTTGAAATTGGTTCTAGGGCAATTGGGAGAAGTTCCCAAGCGAGGCAAGGATAAACTCTATAGCCAGATCCTAGATCGAGCCCGACGAGTCGAAGCAGCGCTGCTGCTGATCATCGACGAAGCGCACTTGCTCAGCGGCGAAGCGTTGGTCGACTTGAGGTTGCTGGTCTCTTCGGCCATCGAATTGGGGCCACCACTGAAGATTCTGCTGGTCGGTCAAGACCATATCCGTCAGACGTTGAAACGCAGTGAGTATGCCGACATCGTCAATCGGATCAGCGTGCGATATCAACTTCGACCGTTCACGAAAGACCAGACACGACAGTACATCGAGTTCCAGGTTGGCCATCACGGCGGTGATCCGAAGATCTTCGACGAAGGGGTGAAGGATCAGATCCATGAGTTTACAGGCGGTAACCCGCGAGGCATCAATAACGCGGCGATCGCTTGCATGTTGCATGCCACTTCGCGACGAACCCTACGGATCGACGAAGCCATGTTCCGCCAGGCCTCTCAGGAACTTCATTGGAATTAGAAAGGTCAAAGATGAGAGAACGAACGATTCTGACCCGAGATTATCTAAGGCGGTTGCGGAACGAAATCGACTTTGGCCAGCTCTTCCGCTACATGAGTTGGCCCCACAAACACAGGGACGGCAAGCTGATCTTCGTCTGTCCGGATTGCGGCGAATCTCAGACCGATGTCAATCGGCGGACGAATCTCGCGAGGTGTTTTCGATGCGAGAAGAACTGGAACCCGATCGATTTTACGATCGATGTCCACCGCATCGAATTCTTGGAAGCGGTTGGCCAGCTTGAATGTCTACTCCCGCGAGAACCGAACCGTACTGAGTGACACAATCTTCTAAACTCAAACTAAGGGGATGATACACATGTCATCCCCTTTTTATACGCTCACTTCCGGCCACTCAATTCGGGAATCTCCCGGCCATTCAAATTGAGAGCTGGCAGAATATGTGCTACCCGCCCTTGAGTTGGCAGACTTATGACATCCAGTTTCAAGCGGCTAAGTTTGATGACTCGGGTAAGAAGCTCAGCAATGCTCGAATTACAGTCAAATACAATGGAACAATCATTCACAAAGATCGCGAACTACCCACCAGCACGCCCGGCGGACCACTGCCTCAGGAAGGACCTGACGCAGGCCCTCTGTTTTTACAAGACCACAATGACCCAATTCGCTTTAGGAATATTTGGGTAAAACCGCTGTAGGTTAGAACTACGGCGCGGAGCATCCCTCAGTAGGCCAGGAATCATCCGCATATT
>JBBIUE010000149.1:0-3968 GCA_037440405.1 Pirellula sp.
ATTCCCAGCCCAAATTCCCCTTACTTCGAGCGCACCAGAGAGATTACACCCTTGTCGAATTAACCGACGGCCAAAGGAGCAGTTCCATTGCGACATCCTAATCGGTGGATCGCAGCCACCAAAAGGTGCTTTAAGCTTTGGCTACTGTTACTAGTCCCGGCGTCAGGGACAGCAGGATATTATTGGTGGCTAGGGCAAGCTCGTACAGCGGCCATTGTCTTCCTCGGATTTCATCTTGGCCTCTTTGCACCGGTTTTGGCCGTCTTTTTTCTTCTGGAAGTCTTTCTTGGGGACTCCGATCCTTGAAAAGATGATGCTTTCGCCGAAAATTCCGCAATGAATTCAAACTGTAGTAAATGAATCTAAACAAGTCGTCCCTACGGAGCCTCGTATCTCGCAGGGTGGTTAGCTCCGTTTTCCTAAGTCATGCGGCTATCAATTCTGCCCTTGAAACGCGATCGACTTCCGGCATCCGCCGTTGTTCGGCGAATTTTCCCGTTCTTCTCTCGTTGACAGTTGGACGCCTCGCGTCGAAAGTTTGCTCAGCACGAATGCACAAGTGCAAGACGTACCAGCGATGTTCGTGCGAGGCGAAGAAAGCTTCGACCTCCGCATTTGTCGCGTTTCTAGCATCTGCCTCGCTCCCTCTCGGACGAGTTCATCCAACGGGCTCTTCTGGTCGAACTGAGCTCTGCACCGGCACAATTGTTCGGTCTGTATTAGTCTGGTGCCCGGCGTATCCTAGTGCCCACTTCGGGTGGCTGAGGGGTTGAAGTTTCAGTAGGATGCGCCACCTTTTTCACTCTTTCAAGAACACGACTTTCGACAATATCTGGATGCTTGTGACAGCCTTCAGTGCTAGACTTGAGCCATCGCGACCAATGCGAGCCTTGCCAACACTACGATTGCCGTGTTGACATGTCGTCATCGGTAATGCTCCAAACTATTGTGGCTGAAATCTTCCAATGATTGGTCGGTGATCGCTGGTTTTATCGTCGTCTGGGAAGTCCCCTTCTCGCACAATAACATCAGACTCGCCGATCCACGTTTTCGCCTGATTGGCAACGAAGATGAAATCAAGTATCGAATCAGGATAGCGATCCACCGCGCGATCGCGAACTCTTCTGTCCTGAGACCAATTTGAGTCTACGAGTGGATCTGGCTTGATCCATTGCCAAACATTTTCTTTGGTCATGGCTTCAAAGGCTTCATTGCCATGTTGCGTGTGGAAGTCGAAGTCAAAATTGTGGTCGCCAGCGGAAATCATCGGTTCATTAATTGACTTTGCCCATTCGACAAGCATTTTGGCTTGATCGATGCGTAAATCGGATTCACCGCGTGCCAAATGGTTAGCGATAATCCAAAACTGCCGGGAGTTGCTCAGGTCTTTAAGTTTAACGGCCAATGGAGAACGGGAGCGGAGTGCTCCAAAATCAGAAGACTTTGCGTCATCGACAGCGAAATTACCTCTCTGGCTACCCCATCGGTGTAATTCGATCGCTGAGACGATTTCAAAGCGAGTACGATCGATGATCACAGCTAAAGAATCGGTGTCCTCGAATCCTCCGCTGCCTGAGGAAACAAAGTCAACGTCGTGGCCAAGTCCCTCACTCACCGCAGACGTGTAGCGAAAAATGTCTTTGGGCTCCAATTCACTCAGTACGACAATTTGCGACTTCGTTGCATCGGACGTCATCAACTCCTTGAGTTGACCGGCGATGACTGTCGAGTCGCTGACGGGTGGTTGGTTGGGCCGATTGCTTTCGACGTTCCACGCTACGATTGTGAAAGCAGGAGTGTCCTGGGGAAAGGCTACTTGTGTAAGAGAACAGGTGCAAATAAAAGCGAAGGTTAACCAAAAGTGTTTCATAGCAAGGTTGTAATTCTGAATATCGAGAACATGTCTGGCCATCGTGAAACTGGGAGGGTACAAAATCCTATTGGCATCATATCGCAATGCCAAACAGGTGCCCAATGATAGCTGTAAACAGCATGGCTGCCGACCCCCAAACGCAGACGCGAAGCGCACCGCGAGCTAAGGATGCCCCGCCCGTCTTTGCAGCGGCGGCACCGAGGGCCGCTAGAATCCCAACGGTAAGCAGCGGAACTGCCCACAAAATCCACGAAATGGGAACAGCGATCATGCCAACCAAAGGTAGGGCTCCACTGACAGCAAAGGTGGCGGCGGATGCCATGGAGGCCTGAAGAGGCCGAGCGGATAGCTCGCTGGTGATACCAATCTCGTCTCTGGCGTGGGCTTCCAGGGCGTTGTGCGCCATCAATTGCCGAGCCACCTCGGTCGCAAGTGGTTGGTCCAAGCCTCGATCACGGTAGATGGCGGCCAGTTCCTCGATTTCCAAATCATAGTTTTCATCGAGAGCCCTCTGCTCTAATGTCAAATCGGCTCGCTCCGTGTCCAACTGAGACTGTACAGATACGTATTCTCCGGCAGCCATTGACATCGCGCCAGCAACTAGACCAGCGACTCCGGCAATTAGAATGCTTCCTTTACTTGTCTCTGCGGCAGCAACTCCAACTATCAAGCTGGAAATGCTAACAGCACCATCCATCGCGCCTAGCAACGACGCTCGGAGCCATCCACTGCGATGAGTGCGATGGGGGGCGTCATGGGTCATTCACAGTTCCTTAAAAGAGCCAGATTTTTGCGATCGAAAAGTAAATGACGATTCCCGTGACATCGACAAAGGTGGCGACAAATGGACTGGAAGCGTAGCCGGGATCGAACCCCAGTTTCTGAAAAACGAGAGGAAGCATCGATCCCACGATGGTGCCCCACAAACATATGCCTGCTACCGACTGAGCGATTGTAATTGCTAGCATCCAACGGTCGGCTTCTCCAAGCACTGACTCGGGTGTCAAGCTGGCTCGAACAAATCCAATCATTCCCAGTGTTAGTCCCAGTGCGATAACCATCATCAACTCATGCCGTAAAACCTGCGCCCATTTACCTGGTGTGATTTCACCCAGAGCCATTGCGCGGGTTATCAGAGTAGCCGCTTGCGAGCCTGAGTTGCCGCCAGTGGAGATGCAAAGTGGCACAAAAAGGCTAAGTGCCACAATCGACTCGATCGCATGCTCGTAACTTGCTAACGCAGTGAACGTAAAGAGTTCTGCAAGAAACAGGCAGGACAGCCAAGCGGCCCTGGTCCGCCAAATACGCACAAAAGGTGCCTCAAGATAGCTGTCTGGAAGCTTACCGACAGCCCCCATATTGAGAGCATCCTCTGTGGCTTCCGCTTGCAGGACGTCTAACACATCATCATGAGTGATAATACCTACTATTCGGTTCAAATCATCAACAACAGGGATCGCAAGGAAATCGTACTTTGCCAGAGTTCTTGCTACCGACTCTTGATCTTCGTCGGCGCGAACGCGAACGACATCCTCCGTCATGATCTGCGAGATGGTCTGACTAGGTTTAGCAAGGATCAACTCCCGCAAGGAAACAAACCCTATGAGATGTCGATGATCGTCTACGACGTAAAGGTAATAGATAGTCTCTTTGTCCGGTGCAACCTTTCGTACCAGATCGAGTGCTTGCTCAACGGTAAGCTCACGCGTAAGCGTGGCATAATCCGTCGTCATCACGGAGCCGGCTTGGTGCTCTGGATAGTTCAGCAACCGACAAATGTCCTCACGATCAGCCTTGGCCAACAGTGGCAAAAGTTCTTCGACCGTCTCTTCGTCGCAGCGTTTGAGCAAATCAACTCGATCATCGGGCGACATTTCTTGAAGCAATTGCGACATGCGTTCCTTGCTGCCACCCTGCAACAACTTGAGCTCAAGTTCGGGTGAAAAGAACGGAAATACCTCGGCTTGTCGAGCAATGGATGCGCTACCCAACAGAGCCCAAGTCTCTTCCAACGTCAAGTTTTCAGCACATTCAGCGAGACGTAACCGTTCACAGCCCGGTGCGAGGGTAAAAAACTGGTCTGGACATGAAACGA